>NZ_JBSGUA010000002.1:798229-836839 GCF_053607685.1 Streptomyces sp. NPDC055099
ATGCTGCGATGGCCGGTGTCGAGGAGATGACGCACCGCGAGCGCCCCGCCCAGGACGTCGTCCACGGAGACGGAGCGCTCGGCGCCGCGCGCGACGTCCACGAAGAAGGGGTTGCCCATGTCGAGCACGAGCAGCGCCATGATGCGGCTCTGGCCCGCCCGCAGCTGCCGCGCGGACTCGCTGCGGACGTAGCCGAGGCGGTCGATCACGGACTGCACCCGGTGGCGTGTCTCTTCGGAGACGACGTCCGGACGGTTGATCACGTTCGACACGGTGCCCACCGACACGCCGGCGTGCTTCGCCACGTCTTTGATGCCGACCATGCGTCCCCTTGTTCTGTTGCGCGTGCGGTGCATTGTGCACCGCCGCCTGCGATCCCCTCAGAATTTGTACTGGTCGATGTTCTTCTTGTCGAAAACGGTCGGTTCGCCGAGATCGACGACTCCCTTGTCACCGATGGTGAAGCTGCCGAGGTCGCCGGCCTCGAACGTCTCGCCCTTCTTGCCGGTGATCTGGCCGGACTTCAGGGCCACGGCGGTGTGCGCGGCGAGCGCGCCGAGCTTGGCCGGGTCCCACAGCTCGAAGCCCTCGACGGTGCCGTTCTTCACGTACTGGCGCATGTCGTTGGGTGTGCCGAGGCCGGTGAGCTTCACCTTGCCCTTGTATTTCGATCCCGAGAGGTACTGGGCGGCCGCCTTGATGCCGACGGTCGTCGGGGAGATGATCCCGGCCAGCTTCGGGTGCTCCTGGAGGAGTCCCTGGGTCTGCTGAAAGGACTGCTGGGCGTCGTCGTTGCCGTAGGCGGTCTTGACCAGCTTCATGTTCTTGTACTTGGGCTTCTTCAGCTCGTCCTTCATGAAGCGGATCCAGGTGTTCTGGTTCGTCGCGGTCTGCGCGGCGGAGAGGATCGCGATGTCGCCCTTGTAGCCGAGTTGCTTGCCGAGCAGCTCCACCTGGGTGCGGCCGAGCGCCTCGGCGCTGGACTGCGAGACGAAGACGTCACGGCACCCCGGGTTGGTGTCGGAGTCGTACGTGACGACCTTGATGTCGTTCCTCATGGCCTGCTTGAGAGCGGTGCACAGGGCGCCGGGGTCCTGTGCGGAGACTGCCATGGCGTCGACCTGCTGCTGGGTGAGCGTGTTGACGTAGGAGACCTGCCCGCTGGTGTCGGTGGCGCTGTTGGGGCCGGTCTCCTTGTACGAGGAGCCGAGGTCCTTGAGTGCCTTCTCGCCGCCCTTGTCGGCGACCGTGAAGTACGGGTTGTTGACCTGCTTGGGCAGGAAGGCGACCGTGAGGCCCTTCTTGGTCGGCGCGTTCGGGTCGGCCTTGGCGTTCGATGCCTTGGCCGCGTCGTCGTCCTTCGAGGACTCCTTGGTGGTGCCGCCGCAGGCGGTGGCGGTGAGGGCGAGCGAGGTGACGGCTGCCAGGGTCACGCAGGCGCGGGTGAGGGCGGAGCGGCGGGGAGATCGGCGGGGAGAGAGCATCGTTGGTCCCTTTCGGACGTGCGGACGGTACGAGGGGTCAGCGGGCGGGAGCGGCGGCGGCGCGGCGGCCCGCTCTGGCGACGGCGATCTGGCGGGCCACGCGTGGCCCGAGCACGGAGACCACGAGCAGCACTCCGGTGACGACGATCTGCGACTGCGCGGAGACGTTCAGCAGGCTCATCGCGTTCTGCAGCGCGCCGAGCAGGAAGACTCCGGCGATGGCCCCGCCGAGCGTTCCCTTGCCGCCGTCGAAGTCGATGCCACCGAGCAGGACGGCGGCGACGACGGACAGTTCGAGACCGGTGGCGTTGTCGTAGCGGGCGCTCGCGTAGTGCAGGGCCCAGAAGATGCCCGTGAGCGAGGCCATGAACCCGGTGGCGACGAACAGCCACAGCTTGTGCCGCTTGACGCGCACCCCGGCGAAACGCGCCGCCTCCTCGTTGGCTCCGATGGCGAACAGCGAGCGCCCGAAGGGTGTGGCGTGCAGGACGAGGACGGCGATCGCGAGCAGCGCGAGGAAGGGCAGGAACGCGTACGGCAGGAAGGTGTCGCCGATGCGTCCGGCCGCGAAGTCCAGGTACTGCGTGGGGAAGTCGGTCACGGCGTCCGACCCCAGGACGATCTGCGCGATGCCCCGGTAGGCCGCCATGGTGCCGATGGTCACGGCGAGCGAGGGCAGCCCGAGGCGGGTCACCAGGAGGCCGTTGACCAGGCCGCATAGGACTCCGATGAGGAGCACCAGCGGAATGATCGTCTCGATGGCCATACCGGCGTTCCACAGCGCGCCCATCACGGCTCCGGAGAGGCCCGCCGTGGAGGCCACCGACAGATCGATCTCTCCGGAGACGACGAGAAGCGTCATCGGCAGGGCGACCAGCGCGATGGGCAGCGTGTTGCCGATGAGGAACGACAGGTTGAGGGCGTTCCCGAAACCGTCGACAAAGGAGAACGACATCAGGAGCAGAACGACAAGGAGAGCGCCGACAACGGTGTCCCAGCGGACGGCCCGCATGACGGTGAGCCTGTTGGAGTCAGCCATGGCGGCCAGCCCTTCTGTCTGATGCGGCCCTCTTCTTCAGGGCCTTGGCGACGCGCAGGGCGACGATCCGGTCGACGGCGATGGCCAGGACGAGCAGCACACCGTTGATGGCGAGCACCCACACGGAGCTGACGCCGAGCGCGGGGAGCACGCTGTTGATGGACGTCAGGAGCAGGGCGCCGAGCGCCGCTCCGTAGACGCTGCCCGAGCCTCCGGTGAAGACGACGCCGCCGACCACGACGGCGCTGACGACGGTGAGTTCGTAGCCGTTGCCGGTGGCGGAGTCGACGTTGCCGAAGCGGGCCAGATAGAGCGCGCCCGCGAGCCCGGCGAGCGCCCCGCACGCGGTGTAGGCGGCGAGGATGCGCTTGCGCACCGGGATGCCGGCGAGCCGGGCGGCCTCGGGGTTGGAGCCGAGGGCGTAGAGCTCACGACCGCCTCCGAAGTGCCGCAGGTAGTACGCGACCACGACGAGGACGGCGAGCGCGATCAGCCCCAGGTAGGGCACCGCCGAGATCCCGCCGGAGCCGAAGTCGACGAAGCCGTCCGGCAGGTCGGACGCGGTGATCTGCCGGGAGCCGACCCAGATGGAGTCGATGCCCCGGATGATGTAGAGGGTGCCGAGGGTCACGACGAGCGCGGGCACCTGGCCGAGGCTGACGAGCGCCCCGTTGAGCAGTCCGCAGCCGACGCCGAGCGCGACGGCGAGCAGGATCGCGAGCGTGGAGTTGCCGCCGCCTTGCAGGTAGTTGCCCGCGGCGAAGGCGCTGATCCCGAGCGTGGAGCCGACCGACAGGTCGACGTTGCGGGTGATGACGACGAGGGCCTGGCCGGTGGCGACCAGGACGAGGATGGTCGCGTTCAGGAGCAGGTCCTTGATGCCCTGCTCGGAGAGGAACTCGCTGTTGCCCGCCTGGGTGATGCCGATCATCACCAGGAAGACGAGGAGGATGGCGAGTTCGCGCATCTTGAAGACGCGGTCCACCAGGCGCGCGCCCGCGGCCTTGTCGGGGTCCACGGCGGGCGCCGGACTCTGGGTGGTGACGCTCATGCCGTCCTCCCGGTGGCCGCCGCCATCACGGACTCCTCGGTCGCCCGCGCGCGCGGGATCTCGGCCGTGAGCCGGCCCTCGTGCATGACGAGGACCCGGTCGGCCATGCCGAGGATCTCGGGCAGGTCGGAGGAGATCATCAGGACGGCGACCCCGTCGGCGGCGAGTCCGGACAGCAGGCGGTGCACTTCGGCCTTGGTGCCGACGTCGATGCCGCGGGTCGGTTCGTCCACGATGAGCACCTGGGGCCGGGTGGCGAGCCACTTGGCGAGGACGACTTTCTGCTGGTTGCCGCCGGACAGGGTGCCGACGGCGTCGGCGATGCGCGCGTACTTCACCTGGAGCCGCACCGCCCAGTCGAGCGAGCGGCTGCGCTCGGCGCCGCGGTCCATCAGACCCGCGCGCACCGTCGTACGCAGCCCGGTGAGCCCGATGTTGCGCTCGATCGACATGTCCATCACCAGGCCCTGGGCGCGCCGGTCCTCGGGGACGAGCGCGAGCCCGGCCGCCATGGCGATGCTGGGGGCTCCGTTGATCAGCTCCTTGCCCTGCACCTCGACCGTGCCGGCGTCCCACCGGTCGACGCCGAACACGGCCCGCGCGACCTCGCTGCGCCCGGCTCCCACGAGCCCCGCGAGCCCGACGATCTCTCCGCGCCGCACGTCGAACGAGACGTCGGTGAAGACGCCCTCGCGGGTCAGCCGGCGGACACTGAGCGCGACGTCTCCCACTTGTGTGTCCTGCTTCGGGTAGAGCTCGTCGAGGTCGCGGCCCACCATGCGGCGTACGAGGTCGTCCTCGGTGAGGCCTTCAAGCGGTTCGCTCGCGATCAGGCCGCCGTCGCGCAGGGTGGTGACGCGCTGGCACAGCTCGAAGATCTCCTCCAGGCGGTGCGAGATGAAGAGGACCGCGGCGCCCTGTTCGCGCAGGGTGCGGACGACGCCGAAGAGGCGGGCCACTTCGCTGCCGGTGAGCGCGGCGGTCGGCTCGTCCATGATCAGGACCCGGGCGTCGAAGGAGAGCGCCTTGGCGATCTCGACGATCTGCTGGTCGGCGATGGACAGGCCGCGCGCGGGCTGTTCGGGGTCCAGGTCCACGGCCAGGCGCTTGAAGAGCGCGTCGGCCGCGGCGTGCACGGCCTTGTGGTCGACGCGGCCGAAGGACCGGCGCGGCTGGCGCCCCATGAAGATGTTCTCGGCGACGGAGAGGTCGGGGAAGAGCGTCGGCTCCTGGTAGATGACGGCGACGCCCGCGTCCCTGGCGTCTCCCGGTCCGTGGAAGAAGACCGGGGACCCGTCGAGCGACAGCTCTCCCGCGTCCGGCCGGTGGACCCCGGCGAGGGTCTTGATGAGGGTGGATTTCCCTGCGCCGTTCTCGCCAGCGAGGGCGTGCGCCTCACCGGCGTACAGCTCCAGGGAGACGTCGTGGAGGGCGCGCACGGCCCCGAAGGACTTGCTCAGGCCCTGCACGGCAAGGACGGGGGGCTCTCTCATAGGTAGCACCGATCGGTCACGAAGGGCATGCGGCTTCTGGCGTGGAGGCTTGGGGCTTGGGGCTTGGGGCTTGGGGCTTGGGGGCTTGGGGGCTTGGGGGCTTGGAGGCTTGGGGGCTCAGGCGTCGGGCGGCATCGGACGTCGCCGACGGTCATCGGGAGTCACCCGCCGGACACTTGACGTGAAAGGTTTCAATCAATTTTCGAGGAAGCTAAACCCGCGCCAACTACGGCGTCAATGGGCGGGACTTGAAAATCCTGATGCGACTTGGTGCGCCAAGGGGCAAGTAGCTCAGGGCTCTTGACAGGCGGCGGCGCGCTCCTTAGCTTCGCCTCTCGTGAAACGATTCATCGTCGAGTCGTTACGGAGTCGAGTTGTGATCAGCAGAAGACGACTGCTCAGCACCACCGCCACGGCCGCCCTGGGAACGGCGATGGCCGCCGGGCCCGTTCCGACGGCCCACGCCGCCCCCTCCGCGGGCGGCCGGACCTTGCGCGTGACCAGACCGACCGTGGAGTACGTGAGACACCCGCTCGGTCTCGACGTGCCGCGCCCGAGGCTGAGTTGGCCTCTGACGTCATCCGAGGAGGGCCAGGCGCAGAGCGCCTACCAGGTGCGCGTGGCCACCGCCGCGAACCGCCTGTCCGAGCCCGACGTCTGGGACAGCGGCAAGGTCATGTCCGGTGACTCCGTCCTGGTCCCTTACGCGGGCCCCGACCTCAAGTCCCGTACGCGCTACTACTGGTCAGTTCGCGTGTGGGACACCGCGGGAAAGGCCTCCGGCTGGAGCGAGGCCTCCTGGTGGGAGACCGGGCTCGTGGCGGCGAAGGACTGGACTGCCCGGTGGATCGCCGCACCCGCCTCCCTCGTCGGCGCGCCCGCCCTGGACGGCGCCTCCTGGATCTGGTTCCCCGAGGGCGACCCCGCGACCAGCGCTCCGGCCGCCACCCGCTGGTTCCGTGGCCGCGTCGATGTCCCCGAAGGGGTGACCCGCGCGCGGCTGGTCATGACGGCCGACGACGGCTACACCGCGTATGTGGACGGCACGCGCGTGGCGCACACCGAAGCGGACAGCGCCGCCGACAACTGGCGCCGCCCCACGGTCGTCGACGTCACCGACCGACTCCGCGCGGGCGCCACGGTCATCGCCGTGTCCGCCACGAACGCCACCACTGGGCCCGCCGGACTGCTCGGCGTGCTGGAACTGACGACCGCCGACGGCGTACGCACCCTCAGCACCGACGCCACCTGGAAGAGCACCGACAAGGAGCCGACCGGCGACTGGCAGTCTTCCGGATACGACGACGCCTCATGGTCGGCGGCCAAGGTCGCCGCTGCCTGGGGTTCGGGCCCCTGGGGGAAGGTCGCCCCCAACCACTGCCCCGCCGCCCAGCTGCGCCACGAGTTCCGCCTGCGGGCGGGCAAGAAGGTCGCCCGGGCCCGGCTGTACTCCACGGCCCTCGGCCTCTACGACGCCTGGCTGAACGGCGAGCGGGTCGGCGACGACCGTCTGGCGCCCGGCTGGACCGACTACAACAAGCGGGTCCAGTACCAGACGTACGACGTCACCAAGCAGCTCAAGTCCGGTGCCAACGCGCTCGGTGTGACGGTCGCGGTCGGCTGGTACGCGGGCAACGTCGGCATGTTCGGCCCGCACCAGTACGGCGAACGACCGGCTCTCCTGGCCCAGTTGGAGGTCACGTACACCGACGGCTCCACCGACCGTGTGCTGTCCGGCACCGACTGGCGCGCCGCCACGGGCCCGGTCACCGCCGCGGACCTCCTGTCGGGCGAGGACTACGACGCCCGCCTGGAGACCCCGGGCTGGACGCGTGCCGGTTTCGACGACTCCAAGTGGGTCGCCGCTGACGCCGTCGACAAGGTCAAGGCCGCCGTCGTGGCCCAGATCGACGGGCACACGCGCGTGGAGAGCGAGATGTCCGCCCGCAAGATGAGCGAGCCGAAGCCCGGGGTCTTCGTCTTCGACCTCGGTCAGAACATGGTCGGCGCGGTCAGGCTGAACGTGTCCGGGAAGGCCGGTACGAAGGTCCGGTTGCGCCACGCGGAGGTCCTCAACCCCGACGGCACGCTCTACACCGCCAATCTGCGGTCCGCCCGCGCCACCGACACGTACACGCTCAAGGGCGGCGGCAAGGAGACGTACGAACCGCGGTTCACGTTCCACGGCTTCCGCTACGTGGAGGTGACGGGCTACCCGGGCACACCACCGCTCGACGCGGTGACGGGTCGCGTCATCCACACCTCGGCGCCCTTCACCATGGACTTCGAGACGAACGTCCCCATGCTCAACCAGTTGCACAGCAACATCACCTGGGGCCAGCGCGGCAACTTCCTCTCCGTCCCGACCGACACCCCCGCGCGCGACGAGCGGCTCGGCTGGACGGGCGACATCAACGTCTTCGCGCCGACCGCCGCCTACACGATGGAGTCGGCGCGCTTCCTCACGAAGTGGCTCGACGACCTGCGTGACGGGCAGCCCGAGGACGGCGCGTTCCCCGACGTGGCCCCGGCCGTCGGCACGCTCGGCAAGGGCGTGGCCGGCTGGGGCGACGCGGGAGTGACCGTGCCCTGGGCGCTGTACCAGGCCTACGGGGACAAGCGCGTCCTGGAGCAGTCCTGGTCCTCGATGCTGAAGTGGCTCGACTACCTGGAGAAGCACAGCTCCGGATATCTGCGTCCCGCCGAGGGCTACGGAGACTGGCTGAACATCCAGGACGAGACCCCCAAGGACGTCATAGGCACCGCCTACTTCGCCCACAGCGCCGATCTCGTGGCGCGGGTGGCCGAAGCACTGGGCAAGGACCCCGCCCCGTACAAGAAGCTCTTCGAGAGCGTCCGTGACGCCTTCCGCGCGGCGTACGTGACCGGCGGCGGGCGCGTGAAGGGCGACACGCAGACCGCCTACGTCCTCGCCCTGTCCATGGACCTGCTCACCGACAGCGACCGGGCGTCGGCGGCCGCCCGCCTGGTGGAGCTCATCAAGTCCAAGGAGTGGCACCTGTCGACGGGCTTCCTCGGCACCCCGCGCCTGCTCCCCGTCCTGACGGCCACCGGCCACACGGACGTCGCCTACCGCCTCCTGGTCCAGAAGTCCTTCCCCAGTTGGGGCTACCAGATCGACAAGGGCGCCACGACGATGTGGGAGCGCTGGGACTCCATCAAGCCTGACGGGAGCTTCCAGGACGCGGGCATGAACTCCTTCAACCACTACGCCTACGGCTCGGTGGGCGAGTGGATGTACGCCAACATCGCGGGCATCGCACCGGCCGACCCGGGCTTCCGCAAGATCCTCGTCCGTCCGCGGCCCGGCGGCGGCGTGACCGAGGCCCGGAGCAGCTTCGACGCGCTCTACGGACCTGTCAGCACCCACTGGAAGACGGACGCCGAAGCGCTCCGTCTCACCCTCACCCTGCCCGCCAACACGACGGCGGAGGTGTGGATTCCCGCCGACAAGCGCACCCAGGTGACGCATGACGCGGCGGAGTTCCTGCGGATGGAGGACGGCTGCGCCGTCTTCGCCGCCGCCTCCGGCACGCACCGATTCTCCAACTGACCCACCTCTACCGCTCTTTCGGAAGGCTGCGCGATGACCGCCGGAACCAGCAAGGACGCCGTGAAAGCGGCACTCACCACCCAGGCCCTGGAGACCCCGTCCTGGGCGTACGGCAACTCCGGTACGCGCTTCAAGGTCTTCGCGCAGCCAGGCGTCCCCCGCACGACCCGGGAGAAGCTGGACGACGCCGCCCGCGTGCACGCCCACACGGGCGTGGCGCCCAGGGTCGCCCTGCACATCCCCTGGGACAAAGTCGACGACTACGCGGCGCTGGCGGACTACGCCGCCGAGCGCGGCGTACGGCTCGGCGCGATCAACGCCAACGTCTTCCAGGACGACGACTACAAACTCGGCTCGGTCACCAACCCGGACCCGACGGTCCGGCGCAAGGCACTCGACCACCTTCTCGAGTGCGTGGACATCATGGACGCGACAGGCTCGCGCGACCTGAAGCTGTGGTTCTCCGACGGCACCAACTACCCCGGGCAGGACGACCTCCGCAGCCGCCAGGACCGGCTGTCGGAGGCGCTGCGGACCACCTATGACCGGCTCGGCGACGACCAGCGCATGCTCATCGAGTACAAGCTCTTCGAGCCCGCCTTCTACGCGACGGACATCCCGGACTGGGGCACTGCCTACGCGCACTGCCTGAAGCTCGGCCCGAAGGCGCAGGTGGTCGTGGACACCGGCCACCACGCGCCCGGCACCAACATCGAGTTCATCGTCGCGACCCTCCTGCGCGAGGGCCGCCTGGGCGGCTTCGACTTCAACTCGCGCTTCTACGCGGACGACGACCTGATGGCGGGCGCCGCGGACCCCTTCCAGCTCTTCCGGATCATGTACGAGGTCGTCCGGGGCGGCGGCCTGGACTCGGACATCGCGTTCATGCTCGACCAGTGCCACAACATCGAGGCGAAGATCCCCGCGATCATCCGCTCGGTGATGAACGTGCAGGAGGCCACGGCGAAGGCCCTCCTCGTCGACGCGGACGCGCTGGCCGAGGCGCAGCGGACCGGCGACGTGCTCGCCGCCAACGCGGCCCTGATGGACGCGTTCAACACCGACGTCCGCCCCCTACTGGCAGAAGTCAGGGAGGAGTCGGGGCTCGACCCTGATCCCATGAGGGCCTATCGGGAGTCAGGCTGGCAGGAGCAGATCGTCAAGGACCGCGTGGGCGGCGAGCAGGCCGGATGGGGGGCATGAGCGACATGACACAGCACGCACGGATCACCGAACTTCTCGACCGCGCGCACCGCTTGGGCGCCGACCCGCGCAACACCAATTACGCGGGCGGCAACGCGTCGGCGAAGGGCACGGCCCCCGACCCGGTCACGGGCGCGGACACGGACCTGATGTGGGTCAAGGGCTCGGGCGGCGACCTGGGCACGCTCACCGAGGAGGGCCTGGCGGTCCTGCGTCTCGACCGCCTGCACGCCTTGAAGGAGGTGTACGCGGGGCCGGACCGTGAGGACGAGATGGTCGGTGCCTTCGACTACTGCCTGCACGGCAAGGGCGGCGCGGCACCCTCCATCGACACCGCGATGCACGCCTTGGTCGACGCGCCGCACGTGGACCATCTGCACCCGGACTCGGGCATTGCCCTGGCCTGCGCGGCGGACGGAGAGAAGCTGACGGCCGAGTGCTTCGGCCCCACGGTGGCCTGGGTGCCCTGGCGGCGCCCCGGATTCCAGCTCGGACTGGACATCGCGGCGGTCCAGGCGGCCAACCCCGACGCCATCGGCTGCGTCCTGGGCGGGCACGGCATCACGGCCTGGGGGGCCACGGCGGACGAGTGCGAGCGCAACTCGCTGCACATCATCCGCACGGCGGAGGCGTTTCTCGCCGACCGTGGCAGGCCCATGCCGTTCGGCCCGGCCCTGGAGGGGTACGGCCCGCTCCCCACCGCCGCACGTCGCGACCGCGCGGCCGAACTGGCCCCGCACATCCGCGCGCTGGCCTCGCGGGACCGCCCCCAGGTCGGCCATTTCACGGACACGGACGTCGTCCTGGACTTCCTTTCCGCCACGGAGCACCCGCGATTGGCGGCCCTGGGCACCTCCTGCCCCGACCACTTCCTCCGCACGAAGATCAGGCCGCTGGTCCTGGACCTGCCGCCGACCGTCCCACTCCAGGAGGCCGTCACCCGCCTCAAGGAACTGCACACCACCTACCGAGAGGAGTACGCGGCCTACTACACCCGCCACGCCGACCCGTCCTCCCCCGCCATGCGCGGCGCCGACCCGGCCATCGTCCTCGTCCCGGGCGTGGGCATGTTCTCCTTCGGCAAGGACAAGCAGACGGCCCGCGTGGCGGGCGAGTTCTACGTGAACGCCATCAACGTCATGCGCGGCGCGGAAGCGGTCTCCACGTACGCCCCCATCGACGAGTCGGAGAAGTTTCGCATCGAGTACTGGCCGCTGGAGGAGGCCAAGCTGCGACGCCTCCCGAAGCCCAAGCCCCTGGCCACCCGCGTCGCCCTGGTGACCGGGGCGGGCAGCGGCATCGGCAAGGCGATCGCGCACCGCCTGGTGGCGGAGGGCGCCTGCGTCGCGGTGGCGGACCTCAACGCGGAGAACGCGGCCGCCGTGGCGGACGAACTGGGCGGCCCGGACAAGGCCGTGGCCATCCCCATGGACGTCACGTCCGAGGAGCAGATCAAGGCCGCCTTCAAGTCGGCGATCCTGGCCTTCGGCGGAGTCGACCTGGTGGTGAACAACGCGGGCATCTCCATCTCCAAGCCGCTGCTCGACACCACGGCCCGGGACTGGGACCTCCAGCACGACATCATGGCCCGCGGCTCCTTCCTCGTCTCCCGCGAGGCGGCCCGCGTCATGCGGGACCAGGCGCTGGGCGGCGACATCATCTACATCACCTCCAAGAACGCGGTGTTCGCGGGCCCGAACAACATCGCATACTCCGCCACCAAAGCGGACCAGGCCCACCAAGTACGGCTCCTGGCAGCCGAGTTGGGTGAGCACGGCATCCGCGTGAACGGCATCAACCCGGACGGCGTGGTCCGCGGCTCGGGGATCTTCGCGGGCGGCTGGGGCGCGCAGCGCGCGGCGACGTACGGGATCGAGGAGGAGAACCTGGGCGAGTTCTACGCCCAGCGCACCCTCCTCAAGCGCGAGGTGCTCCCCGAGCACGTGGCCAACGCGGTCTTCGCCCTGACGGCGGGCGACCTGACCCACACGACGGGCCTGCACATACCGGTGGACGCGGGCGTCGCGGCGGCATTCCTCAGGTAGCCCCCGTCCTCAGGCAGCCCTCGCCCCCTCCGGCCCGCGCCGCGGCCTGCGCCACGGCCGGAGGGGGTGCGCCACCGGAATGCCGGCGCGGCCCCGCCCGCAAGAGCACCAGCGGCCGACGCACACCTGGACCCGACCCTCAACCCTGCGAGCCACCATGCCCCACTCCCGCCCGCGTCCCCGCACCCACTCACCCCACCACTTCGCCGCCGTCGACCTCGGTGCCTCCAGCGGACGCGTCATGGTGGCCGAGGCGGGCCCCGACACCCTCACCCTCCAGGAGGCACACCGCTTCCCCAACCGCCCCGTCCGTACCGCCGGCACCCTGCACTGGGACGTCCTGTCCCTGTACGCGGGAATCCTCGACGGTCTCCGCGCCGCGGGGTCCGCCGCGCCCCTGACGTCCATCGGCATCGACAGCTGGGCAGTCGACTACGGCCTTCTCGACGCGGACCGCACCCTCCTGGGCAACCCTGTGCACTACCGCGACACCCGCACCGAGGGCATCGCGGCCACAGCATGGGCGACCGTCCCACCCACCGAGCTCTACGCCACCACAGGCATCCAGTACGCACCCTTCAACACCCTGTATCAACTGATCGCCGCCCGGAAGACGGCCCAACTGGCAGCGGCCGAAAACCTGTTGCTGATCCCGGATCTGCTCACGTACTGGCTGACGGGCGAGCTCGGCACCGAGCTGACCAACGCCTCCACCACACAGCTCATGGACCCCGGCACAGGCAACTGGTCCCGTGAGGTGGCGACGCGTCTCGGCATCGACCTGGCGCTGTTCCCCCCACTGCGGCACCCGGGCTCCCCGGCAGGCCAACTGCTCCCTCACGTGCTCGAAGACACCGGACTCACCTCCCCCGTCCCGGTGACCACCGTCGCCTCGCACGACACCGCCTCAGCCGTCGCCGCCGTACCCGCCACGACCGACGACTTCGCCTACATCTGCACCGGCACCTGGTCTCTCGCGGGCCTGGAGCTGACGGCACCCATCCGCACCGAGGAGAGCCGCGAGGCCAACTTCACCAATGAACTGGGCATAGACGGCACGGTCCGCTACCTGCGCAACATCATGGGCCTGTGGCTGCTCCAGGAGTGCCTGCGCACCTGGAACACGGGCCCCAGCGCCCCCGGCCTGGATGCGCTGCTGCTCGAAGCCGCCGCCGTTCCCGCCCTGCGCTCACTCGTCGACGCGGCGGACCCCGCCTTCCTGCCTCCCGGCAACATGCCGCTCCGTATAGCCGACGCCTGCCGGGCCACCGGACAGCCCGCTCCCGGCACCCCCGCCGAGACGACCCGCTGCATCGTCGACTCGCTGGCCCTGGCCCACCGCCGGGCCATCGAGGACGCCCGGCGCCTCGCGGACCGCGCCGTAAATGTGGTCCACATGGTCGGCGGCGGCGCACGCAACGCTCTGCTGTGCCAACTGACCGCGGACGCCTGCGGGCTGCCCGTCGTCGCGGGTCCGGCGGAGGCGGCAGCGCTCGGCAACGTACTCGTACAGGCCAGGGCGCACGGCCTGGTGGGCGATGACCGCCACGAGATGCGCGCCCTGCTGGCCCGCACCCAGCACCTGACGCGCTACGAGCCGACCAGTGACCCGGCGAGCCGAGCGGCCTGGGATGCGGCGGCACGACGCGTCCCGGTCTCATGACACGTCCCGGCGTCATGACTCCCGCACAGCGCGCGTAGCGCTTACGCTGCATCCATCCGATGATCGACGAGGAGGAACCCGCGATGCGTGTCGCTCTGTTCCTGACCTGTGTCAACGACACGCTCTATCCGGACACAGGCCGAGCGGTGGTGAAACTGCTGACCAGGCTGGGAGTTGAGGTCGACTTCCCGATGGCGCAGACCTGCTGCGGGCAAGCGCACTACAACACGGGTTACCGCCACCAGGCAGAGCCGCTCGCCCGTCATTTCTCCGATGTCTTCGGCTCGGATGAGTACGACGCGATCGTGACGCCGTCGGGCTCGTGCGGGGCGATGGTCCGCGAGCTGTACCCCCGCATGGGAGAACGGGCGCGTTCGGAGGGCCGGGGTGGAGGTCTGGCGGCGACACTGGCGCCCGTCGTACCCAAGACGTACGAACTGACCGAGTTCCTGGTGGACGTCCTCGGTGTCACGGACGTCGGGGCGTACTACCCGCACACGGTGACGTACCACCCGACCTGCCACGGGCTGCGCAGCCTGGGCCTCGGCGATCGCCCCACACGACTGCTCCAGGCGGTCAAGGGCCTGGAGCTGCGCGCGCTCCCGGGCGCCGACGAGTGCTGCGGATTCGGCGGCACCTTCGCCATGAAGAACTCCGATGTCTCGTCGGCGATGGGCACGGACAAGGTGCGCAACGCCGAGTCGACGGGCGCCGACGCCCTGTGCGCGGCCGACAACTCCTGCCTGATGCACATCGGGGGCACCATGACCCGCCTGAAGAGCGGCCTGCGCCCGGTCCACATCGCGGAGATCCTGGCGAGCACGGAAGAGGAGCCCCTGTCATGAGCGGCACGAGCGGACCGAGCGGCACGTTCGTGGGCATGCCCGCCTTTCCCGTCGCGGCCCGCGCGGCCGTGGGCGACACGACCCTGCGCGCCAATCTCCGGCACGCCACGCACACCATCCGCGACAAACGGGCACGCGCCGTCGCGGAGTTGGACGACTGGGCGCAGCTGCGCGAGGCCGGAAAGCAGATCAAGGACCACACTCTCTCCCGTCTCGACCACTATCTGGTCCAGTTGGAGGAGTCGGTCACGGCGGCGGGCGGCATCGTGCACTGGGCGGCCGACGCCGACGAGGCCAACCGCATCGTGACCCGCCTCGTCCAGGAGACCGGCGAGACCGAGGTCGTCAAGGTCAAGTCGATGGCCACGCAGGAGATCGGCCTGAACGAAGCGCTCGAAGAGGCGGGCATCCACGCGTACGAGACCGACCTCGCCGAACTCATCGTGCAGTTGGGCAAGGACCGCCCCTCGCACATCCTGGTGCCCGCCATCCACCGCAACCGCGGTGAGATCCGCGAGATCTTCGCGCGCGAGATGAGCGAGTGGGGCCGCCCCGCCCCGGACGGCCTCACCGACACCCCCGCCGAACTCGCCGAGGCCGCCCGTCTCCACCTCCGGGAGAAGTTCCTGCGCGCCAAGGTCGGCGTCTCCGGGGCGAACTTCATGGTCGCCGAGACGGGCACCCTGGTCGTCGTCGAGTCGGAGGGCAACGGCCGCATGTGCCTGACGCTCCCCGAGACGCTGATCTCGGTCGTCGGCATCGAGAAGATCGTGCCGAGCTGGCGGGACCTGGAGGTCTTCCTGCAGACCCTCCCCCGCTCCTCGACGGCCGAGCGGATGAATCCGTACACGTCGATGTGGACCGGCACGTCCGAGGAGGACGGCCCGAGCACCTTCCACCTCGTGCTCCTCGACAACGGCCGCACCGACACGCTCGCCGACGAGGTGGGCCGCCAGGCACTGCGCTGCATCCGCTGCTCGGCCTGTCTCAACGTCTGCCCGGTGTACGAACGCGCGGGGGGCCACGCGTACGGCTCGGTCTACCCCGGCCCCATCGGAGCGATCCTCAGCCCTCAACTGCGCGGCACCCAGAGCGAGATCGACGCCTCACTGCCGTACGCGTCGTCGCTCTGCGGCGCCTGCTACGAGGTGTGCCCGGTGGCCATCGACATCCCCGAAGTCCTCGTCCATCTGCGGGAGCGGGTGGTCCAGGGCGGCGAAGTGACCCGGCACGGTTCGAAGGTGACGCTGCGGCCCGCGAAGGGGCACGCCGCCGAACGGGCGGCGATGCGCGCGGCGGGCTGGGCGTTCGGCCGTCCCGGGGCGCTGCGGGCCGGACAGCGTCTTGCGTCCGGGACCCGGCGCGTCCATCCGCGCACGCTTCCCGGACCAGGGCGGGCCTGGAGCGGGACACGGGATCTGCCGAAGGTGCCCGCGGAGCCGTTCCGCGACTGGTGGCGGCGTACGTCCGGCGACCGGACGCAGAAGGGCGGCGAGGAGTGAGCAGCAGGGACCAGATCCTGGGCCGCGTACGTCGGGCACTGGCCGACGTACGCGATGCCGACAACGCACCTGTCCCCCGCGACTACCTGCGCGAGCACGGCCACCGCGGCACCGAGCAGACCGTCGGGCTGCTCGCGGAGAACCTCGCCGACTATCGCGCGCTCGTGCACCGCTGCGCATCCGAAGAGCTTCCGGAGCTGCTCGGGCGGCTGCTCGCGGATCGCGGTGCGCGGACCGTGCTCGTACCGCCCGGTCTCCCGCCGGACTGGCTTCAGGCCTCCGACGCGACCCGTGTCGAGGACCGTGCCGCGAGCACTGCGCACGAGCTCGACGCGGTCGACAGCGTCGTCACCGGCTGCGCGGTCGCCGTCGCCGAGACGGGCACGATCGTCCTGGACGGCGGCCCCGACCAGGGCCGCCGCCGCATCACGCTCGTCCCCGACCACCACATCTGTGTCGTTCGGGTCCCTGACCAGGTGGTCTCCTCCGTACCGCAGGCACTCGAACGGCTCGACCCCGCCCGCCCGCTGACCTGGATCTCGGGACCGTCCGCCACCAGCGACATCGAACTGGACCGGGTGGAGGGCGTGCACGGCCCGCGCACCCTGGAGGTGGTGCTGGTGAGCGGAGTCCGAGGGCCGCGGTTAGCGTGAGTGCATGATCCGGTTCGAGCAGGTGAGCAAGCGCTATCCGGACGGCACGATGGCTGTGGACGATCTGTCCTTCGAGGTCGCCGAGGGGGAACTGGTCACCCTCGTCGGACCGTCCGGCTGCGGCAAGACGACCACGATGATGATGGTGAACCGGCTCATCGAGCCGACCGCGGGCCGCATCTTCGTGAACGGCGAGAACATCGCGGACGTCGACCCGGTCCGGCTGCGCCGCCGCATCGGCTATGTCATCCAGCAGGTGGGGCTCTTCCCGCACCGGACGATCCTCGACAACACGGCGACCGTGCCCGCGCTGGTCGGCTGGAAGAAGGCGAAGGCGCGGGCGCGGGCGGCCGAGCTGCTCGACCTGGTGGGCCTCGACCCGAAGACGTACGGCTCCCGCTATCCCGAGCAGTTGTCGGGCGGGCAGCGCCAGCGCGTGGGTGTGGCGCGTGCGCTGGCGGCCGATCCGCCGGTACTTCTCATGGATGAGCCGTTCGGGGCCGTCGACCCGGTGGTGCGCGAGCAGTTGCAGGACGAGTTCCTGCGGATGCAGGCGGCGGTCCGCAAGACGGTTCTCCTAGTCACGCACGACATCGAGGAGGCGGTCAGGCTCGGTGACCGGATCGCGGTGTACGGGCAGGGGCGCATCGAGCAGTACGACACCCCCGGTGCGGTGCTCGGCACTCCGGCTACTCCGTATGTCGCCGGGTTCGTGGGCGCCGACCGGGGCCTGAAGCGGCTGTCGGTCACCGAGATCCAGCCGGACGACCTGGAGCAGCCGACGGTGGTCCGCCTCGACGAGCCCGCCGCGCACGCGGCGGCCCGGCTGCGCGAGGAGGACGCCCGCTGGGGCGTCGTCCTGGACGCGGGCGGCGATCTGCACGGCTGGGTCGGCATCGACGAGGTGGCACTTGCCGGCGAGGGCGGCAGGGTCGGAGATCTGGCCCATCGCATGAAAGCGTGGGTCCCGGTGGGCGCCCCGCTCAAGCAGGCGTTCGGTGTGATGCTCCAGCACGACGCGGGCTGGGTCGCGGTCCTCGACGGGGCCCGCTTCCTGGGCGTGCTGACCCCGGCGAAGCTGCACGAGGCCCTGCGCCGCTCGGTGGACGCGGACGCGCAGGGCGTCTCCCGGGATCAGGTGGAGTTCGACTCGGTGGCGGATGCCTGAGACCGCACAGCCCGCCTCCCACACCGCACAGCCCGTGTCACAGCAGCCCCTTGTCCTCCAGGTAAGTCCGCGCCACGTCCTCCGGCAGCCTGCGCCAGCTGTCGACCTGTTCGTTCATGGAGGCCAGGTCCGCCGTCGTCAGCACGGAGTTGAGGCGGCCGAGCGCTTTCGCGACGCCCTCGCTGCCCGCGCGGGAGCGGTTGACGACCGGGACGAGGTAGTCGGCGTTCTGGAGCTTCTTGTCGTCCTTCAGCAGGACGAGGCCGAAGTCGTCGAGCGTGGCGTCCGTCGACGTGGTCAGGACCATCTGGTCCTGACCGCTCTGCACGGCCTTCTTGGCCTGTGTCGTGCCCACGCCCTTGGGGTCGACGGCGGTGATGTCGATGCCGTAGACCTTCTTCAGGCCGGGTTCGCAGTACGGGCGTTGCACGCATTCGTCGCCCGCGGCGAGGCGGATCTTCAGACCGGACTTGCCGAGGTCGCTGAGGGTCTTGAGGTGGTGCTTCTTCGCGAAGGCCGCCGTGACGGCGAACGCGTTCTGGTCGACGGCTTTCCCGGGATCGAGGACGGTGAGGCCGCGCGGGGTGGCGAGCCCGCGCAGGGCCTTCATCGTGGCGTCCAGGTCGGGCGAGCCGACGGGTTTCGCGTCCGCGCCGTTTTTCTTGGCGTTCAGCCAGTCGGCGAACGTGGCCGCGTACTCGGGGACGACGTCGATCTGGCCGGACTCCAGAGCGGGCTCGTACAGCTCGCGGTTGGCCACGGAGAGGATCTCGGCGCCGTATCCGGCCTTCCGCAGGAGCAGGGAGTACATCTGGGCGAGCAGGTCGCTCTCGGTGAAGCCCGCGGAGCCGACGACCAGGTGATGGCTGTCGCCGGGTGGCGCGGTCACCTCGCCCTGGGTCTCCAGCGACGGCCCGGAAGCACAGCCGGACAGGAGCAGGGCAAGACCGAGACCGGCCGAGGCACGACGCACCGCACCCCGCCTCATCCCGTCCGCCCTCTCCCCCGCGCCCAGCCGGGAGCGAGCCGTTCGCCGATCTCGAAGAGTCCCTCGACGATCAGGGCGAAGAGGGCGACCAGTACCGCTCCGGCCACCACCTGCGGGGTGCTCGCCAGGTTGAAGCCGGCCGTGATGATCCGGCCAAGTCCCCCGCCTCCCGCGAGGGCCGCGATGGTGGCGGTGGCCACGAGCTGCACGGCCGCGATCCGCACCCCGCTGAGGACCAGCGGCATCGCGAGCGGCAGTTCGACCCGCCACAGCATCTGCCGCCCCGTCATCCCCATGCCGCGCGCGGCCTGGACGACGCTGCGGTCGACCCCGCGCATCCCGACGTAGGCGTTGGTGAGCAGCGGCGGCACGGCGAACAGGACGAGCGCCACCACGGTGGGTCCCTCGCCCCACTGTCCGATGGGAGTCAGGAGCAGCAGCACGAGGACCGCGAAGGTCGGCACCGCGCGGCCCACGTTGGAGATGTTGACCGCGAGCGCGCCGCCCTTGCCGAGGTGACCGAGGACGAGCGCGACCGGCAGCGCGATCAGGCAGCTCAGGATCAGGCACACCACGGTGAGCACGAGGTGCTGGGTGAGCCGGTGCCAGATGCCGTCGTCGCCCGCCCAGTGTGCCGAGTCGGTGAGCCACTGCCAGGCCTCGCTGATGGTGTTCATGAGCGGACCGCCCTCGTCCACGGGGTGAGGATGCGCTGCACGCCCAGGAGCAGCAGATCGGCCAGTACGGCGATGACGACGCACAGCACGGACGCGGTCAGGACCTGCGCCTTGAAGTAGGTGTTCATGCCCGTGTAGATCAGGTTGCCGAGCCCGCCGAAGCCGACGATCGCGCCGACGGTGACGAGGGAGACCGCGGAGACGGTGGCGATGCGCAGGCCGGCCATGGCGGCGGGCAGCGCGAGCGGCAGTTCGACGGTGAGCAGCAGGCGGATCGGTCCGTAGCCCATGCCGCGGGCGGCCTGCCGGGTGTCCTCGGGGACGGCCCGCAGGCCGGCCAGGATGTTGCGGACGAGCAACGTCAGGGAGTACAGGACGAGTCCCGCGACCACCAGGGACGCGGAGAGGCCGTACACGGGAAGCAGCAGCGAGAACATCGCGAGCGAGGGGATCGTGTAGAGGACCGTGGTCAGCGCGAGGACGGGTCCGGCAGCGAGGGCCCAGCGGCGGGCGACGACGGCCAGCGGGACGGCGATGACGAGCGCGATGAGGATGGAGACGGCGGTCAGCTCCAGATGCTGGAGGACCGCGTCGACGATGATCTGGCGGCGGGTGCTCAGATAGTCGCCGCAGATCCACTCGTTGCGCGCGAGGCAGTCGTCCGGGGGCGCGGTCACTCGTTCATTCCAGCGGGCGGGGCGTGCGACGGCGCGTTCTGGTCCCCCGTACGGGCGGTGCCCGCTGGATCACCCACTCCGCCACAAATCTCCCTCGACTACACATAAAGAAAAAATAAGAGCAGAATGGATATGCGCGACATCCCGCCGCGCGAGGTGTTCAGGCCTGCACGAAGCAGAGGAGACGAGTCTCATGGCCGACGTCTCACACAGGGGAGACATAGCCGCTCACCCTGACGTATCCGAAATGCGGGATCGATACGCCCGCGTACTCGGTGGAAAAGATGTGGCGCTCGTGGACGGACCTGTGTTCCTCACGGGTCTCTTCTGTGCCATCTCCCCCTGGGTGGTCCACTTCACCACCAGCCAGCCGGTCCTCACGACGCACAACCTCATCATGGGCATCGCGATCGGCCTGCTGGGCCTCGGATTCACCGTCGCGCCCGCCAGGATGTACGGCCTGAGCTGGGCCATGTGCGCCATGGGCGTATGGATGATCGTGTCGCCGTGGGTCGTCGGCACGAGCCCTGACGCGGGCGTCATCCTCACCAACATCATCATCGGCGGCCTCACCGTCCTGCTCGGCCTCGTGTGCATCGGCGCGGCGGCGAAGGAGGGCCGCCGGATGAACACGAGCTGACACGGAAAGGCGCGGCCACACAAGCGCGGCGGCCCCCGGACCGGCGGAGAGCCGGGAGCCGCCGCCGGTCGTGCGAGCGCGTCAGGCGGCGCGGCTCACGCGCCCCTGGTGGCCGCGGATGATGTCGGCGTAGCGCAGCCCGCTGCCCTTGACCGTGCGGCGCTGCGTCTCGTAGTCGACGTACACCAGGCCGAACCGCTTGTCGTAGCCGTAGGCCCACTCGAAGTTGTCGAGCAGCGACCACGCGTAGTACCCGGCAAGGGGCGCCCCCTTGCGGGCCGCGCTCGCGCAGGCGGCGAGGTGGCGCACCAGGTAGTCGGTGCGTTCCTGGTCGTCGATCGTTCCGTCGGGGCGTACGACGTCGGGGTAGGACGAGCCGTTCTCGGTGACGTACAGCTTGCGTGCCCCGTACTCGTTCGTCAGGCGCAGCAGGAGCGTCTCGATGCCGCTCGCGTCGATCTCCCAGTCCATGCCGGTGCGGGGGACTCCCTCGCGGCGCACCTGGTGGGCGTAGGGCGCGGGGCCGGCGGGGTCGTCGGTGACCACGGCCGGGAAGTAGTAGTTCAGGCCCAGCCAGTCGAGCGGCTGCGCGATGGTCGCCAAGTCGCCCGCTCTCTCCGGCAGTTCGACCCCGTAGACCTCTCGCATGTCGGCGGGGAAGCCGCGGCCGTGGGCCGGGTCGAGCCACCAGCGGTTGGTGTGGCCGTCCACCCGGCGGGCGGCGGCCACGTCCTCGGGGCGGTCGCTCGCGGGCTCGACCGTGGAGAGGTTGTTGACGATGCCGATCTGCGCGCCGGGCGCCGCGGCGCGGATCGCCTGGGTGGCCAGGCCGTGCCCGAGCAGCAGGTGGTACGAGGCGCGTACAGCGGCGGTCAGGTCGGTCAGGCCCGGTGCCATCCGCCCTTCGAGGTGACCGATCCAGGCCGAGCAGAGAGGTTCGTTCAGCGTCGCCCACTGGGTGACGCGGTCGCCGAAACGTTCGGCGGCGATGGACGCGTACGCCGCGAAGTGCTCGGCGGTCTCCCGCTCGGGCCAGCCGCCGCGGTCCTGGAGTACCTGCGGCAGGTCCCAGTGGTAGAGGGTCACCGACGGGGTGATGCCGGCTTCGAGCAGGCCGTCGATCAACTGGTCGTAGAAGTCCAGGCCCTTGGCGTTGGCCGGTCCGTCGCCGCCGGGCACGACGCGCGGCCAGGCGAGGGACAACCGGTAGGCGTTGGTGCCCAGTTGTCTCATCAGCGCGATGTCCTCGCGCCAGCGGTGGTAGTGGTCGCAGGCCACGTCGCCGTGGTCGTCGTTGTCGATCTTTCCGGGGGTGTGCGAGAAGGTGTCCCAGATCGAGGGGGAACGGCCGTCCTGGGTGACGGCCCCCTCGATCTGGTACGCCGATGTGGCCGTGCCCCACGCGAAGTCGTGCGGAAGTGCGGCAAGGTCGATGAGCTCGGACACGGACGTCCTTTCAGACGGGGTGGCGGCAGTGGTGGCCGGGGGGTGGGTCACTTGACGGCTCCGGCGGTGAGACCGGCGACCAGATAGCGCTGGAGCAGCAGGAAGCCCGCGACCACCGGCACGCTCACGACCAGCGACGCGGCCATGATCTGGTTCCAGTAGACGTCGTTCTGGGTGGAGTAGCCCTGCAGACCGATGGCGAGGGTGCGGGTGGCCTCGTTCGTCATGACGGAGGCGAAGAGCACTTCTCCCCACGCGGTCATGAACGCGTAGACGGCGACCGCGACGATGCCGGGGATCGCGGCGGGGACGACGACCCTGAAGAGCGCGCCGATGGGACCGCAGCCGTCGACGAGCGCCGCCTCGTCCAGGTCGCGCGGCACCGAGTCGAAGTACCCGATCAGCATCCAGATCGAGAACGGCAGCGAGAAGGTCAGATAGGTGAGGATGAGCCCGGCCCGCGAGCCGAACAGGGCGATGCCGGTGGCGTTGCCGATGTTGACGTACATCAGGAACAGCGGGAGCAGGAACAGGATGCCGGGGAACATCTGGGTGGACAGGACCGTCACCGTGAAGACGCGTTTGCCGCGGAACTGGTGGCGGCTGACGGCATAGGCGGCGAAGACGGCGATCACCACCGAGCAGACGGTGGCCGCGCCCGCCACGATCAGCGAGTTCATGAAGTAGTCGGCGAGCGGGACGGTGTTCCAGATGTCGATGTACGGGCGGATGGTGAGCCCGCTCGGCATCCAGCGGAACTTGCCCGACACGTCTTCGAGGGGCTTGAGCGAGCTGGACACCATCACGAACACCGGCAGCAGCACGAAGCCCGTGAGCAGCGTCAGGAAGATCCGCCGTGACCAGTGGAACGAGCGGGGCGCCGCCATCGGCGACCGGGGTTTCGCGGCCCCGCGGGATCGCACCGCCATGCGGGCGCTAGACATGAGCGGACTTCCTCTCGCGTGACGTGACCCGCAGATAGACGCCCGTCACCACGAGCAGGAACAGGAGCAGCAGGACGGATATGGCGGAGCCGGTGCCGAAGTTCCAGGTGACGAACGAGGACTGGTAGATGTGGATCGAGACCAGGTCCGCGGCCTCGGGCGCCGACCTGCCGAACAGGACGTACGGCGTGTTGAAGTCGTTGAACGTCCACAGGAACAGGACGAGCACGAGGACCTGGTTGACGGGGCGCAGGGACGGCAGCGTGATGCGGCGGATCTGCTGCCACATGCCGGCGCCGTCGAGTGCCGCCGCCTCGTACATGTCCTTGGGGATGTTCTGCAGCCCGGCCATCAGGATGAGGAAGGCGAACGGCCAGCCCTTCCACACCGAGACGGTGAGCAGCGCGACGAAGCTGTTGTCGCCGATGAGCCAGAACGGTGCGCTGTCGGTGAGGCCGAGCTGATCGTGGAGCACGTGGTTGATGAGGCCGTTGTCGCGCTGGAACATGAAGCCCCAGGTGATCACGGCGGCGTACACGGGCAGTGCGTACGGGACGAGGAAGAGCGCCCTGAGGAAGCCGCGCCCCTTGAACGTCTCCTGCAGATAGATCGCGGCGGTCGTCCCGATCAGCCAGCACAGGCCGACCGAGAGCACCGTGAACGCGCAGGTGACGAGGAAGGAGTGCAGCAGCGCCTCGCCGACCGGCGCGTCGAAGTCCACCGCGATCTTGTAGTTGTCCAGGCCGGACCAGGGCGCGGCGCCCCAGTCGCGGATGAAGAACTGGGTGAGCTCCTTGAAGCTCATCACGATGCCGATGACGATCGGCAGCAGATGGACGAGGAGTTCGAGCAGGAGGGCGGGAAGCAGCAGGAGGTAGGGCAGGCCGATGCGGCGGAGCCGCCCGGGACGGCGGCGCGGGCCGCGCTCCGTCTTCGGGGCGGTCGCGGACGGCTCCTTGGGGCCCTGCACGACGGTCGTGCTCGTGGTGGTCACGGATGTGTCGCTCACTGCTGGGACATCTGCTGCTGAGCCTTGACCAGTTCGGCCTTCACCGACGCGGTGGTCACCTCACGGCCGGCGGCCGCGTTCGCGAAGAGGTTCTTGACGGCGGTGCCGACCGCGGTCTCGAACTGTGACTCGTTGGCCACCTGGGGCAGGGGCGCCGCGCTCTTGGCGAGGGTGTCGCGCAGGACCTTCAGCTCGGGACGGTTGAAGGCGGGGTCCTCCTGGGCCGCCTTGACCGGCGGCACGGAGCCGTAGGACTTGCAGAGGATCTTCTGCTCGACGTCGCTCGTCATGAACTTCACGAACTTCAGCGAGCCGTCGATGTTCTTGGTGTTCTTGAAGACGGCCATGTTGATGCCGGCGACCATCGAGTTGGTGGCCTCGCCCTGGCCCGGCGTGCCGGACTCGACGGGCACGGGCGCCACGCCCCACTCGTCGTCGCTCATGCCCTGCGACTTGAAGGTGGTGGCCGCCGCCTGCCACAGCACCATCGCCGTCTTGTCCTTGGCGAAGTCGCTCAGGGACTGGTTCTGCGCGTACTCGGCGTTGCCGGGCGCGATGATCTTGTCCTTGCCCATCATGTCGACGTACTGCTTCACGGCCGCGACCGCGCCGTCGGAGGTGAAGTCGGGCTTTCCCTCCGGGGTGAAGAAGTCGGCGCCGTGCTGCTTGCCGAGCGCGAAGACCTGGTGGATGTTGTTGGAGAGGTTCGCCCCCTCCGCGCCCAGGGCCCACTTGCCGCCCTTGGAGATCTTCTTGCCGTCCTCGACCAGCTCGTCCCAGGTGGCGGGCGGCTTGTCTATGCCGGCCTCCTTGAACATCTTTTTGTTGTAGTAGAGGGCGTACGCCATGGAGTACAGCGGCACGGCTGCCGGGTCCTTGTCCGGCGCCCCGGCCGAGCCGAGCGCGGACTCCACGAAGCGGTCCTTGCCACCGATCTTGTCGAAGTTCTTCTCGTCCCAGGGCAGCAGGGCTCCGCTGGCCTGCAGTGACGCGCTCCAGGTGTTGCCGATGTTCAGGACGTCCGGCCCCTGACCCGAGGTCGTCGCGGTCAGGATCTTGTTGAGCAGCTCCGACCAGGGGATGACCTCGAGCTTGACCTTGATGCCCGTCTTCTTCTCGAACTTGTCGAGTTCGGGCCTGAGGATCTTCTTGTCCGCCTCGATGTTGGGCCCTTGGTTCGACGCCCAGTACGTCAGCGTCTTCGGTGAGTCGTTGGACCCCTCTCCGCCCGTCGTCGAACCGCCTCCGCAGGCGGTCGCGGTGAGGGCGAGCGAGAGGGTGGCGGCGCCGACGGAGGCGGCGGCTCGGAATCTGCGCATGGCTCCAGGTGTCCCTTCCGGAGGGAGTCATGGGGCGGATGGCCAACACCGGACCGAACCGGCGCTGCGTTCAACTCCTGAATGACCTCATGACTTAATTTAGGACGTGAGTTAAACCGGCAGGGAAGATACCGTCAAGGGGTCACACAGAACCAACTTCGGGGCAGGACAGGCCGGAAGGAACCACATGGCTGGGCAGCGCAACGGGCGTACGGTGCACGACCTGCGGCGGGAGAACCGCGCCGCCGTACTGCAGCGGTTGTACTTCGAGGGACCGATGAGCCGCTTCTCGCTCGGCCCCGCCACCGGACTGAGTTCAGGTTCCATCAGCAACGTCGTGGCCGAGCTGGTGGCGGAGGGGTGGGTGGAGGAGGCCGGCAGCGTGGAGTCCGACGGTGGACGCCCGCGTACGCTGCTGCGGGTCGCACCCGGCCGGGGTCAGCTGATCGGCGTGGACGTCGGCGAGACCCGCGTACGCGTCGAGCTCTTCGATCTCTCGCTGTCCGAACTCGCGCGCGCCGAGCGGCCGTTGACGCTGAAGGGCCACGACGTCGGCGGCATCACCGAGCTCATCCGTGACGGCATAGGAGAAGTGCTCGGCGCCGGGGGTGTCACGGAGGAAGGTCTTTTGGGCGTCGGGATCGGCGTGCCCGGAATCGTCGCGCGCGACAGCGAACTCGGTGCCGTCGTGCACGGCCAGACCATCGGCTGGAACGCGGTCCCGCTGGAATCCCTGCTGCGGGACACCGGCCGGGGCGAGGCCCAACTCCCGGACTCCGTGCCCTACTTCATCGACAACGGCGCCAAGACCCTCGGCCAGGCAGAGATGTGGTTCGGCGCGGGGCGCGGGACGCGCAACGCGGTGGTGGTCCTGTTCGGTTCGGGTGTCGGCGCGTGCGTCGTCACCGAGGACTTGGAGCAGGGCCGCGCCCTTGAATGGGGGCATCTCACGGTGCGCGTACAGGGCAGACGGTGCCGGTGCGGGTCCCTGGGATGCCTGGAGGCGTACGCGGGGGCGGAGGCGCTGCTCGAACGGTGGCAGGAGGCGGGCGGGCGCCCGCCCGAGGACACCGACGAGGAGAGCGCGCTCACCGCCATGCTCAACGCCGCCTACCCCGAGGGCAGCGAAGCGGCCGATCCGACGGCCCTTGCGGTGCTCGAAGAAACCGCTGAGTACCTGGGCGCGGGGCTCGCCGACCTGATCAACCTCTTCCAGCCGGAGCGAATCCTCGTCGGCGGCTGGGCCGGACTCCAGCTCGGGCAGCGCTTCCTGAGCGCGGTGAAGCGCCACATCCCGACCTACGCGCTGTCCTACCCGGCGGGGCGCGTCGCCATCGACCTGGGCCGCCTCGGCCCGGACGCGGTGACGGTCGGCGCCGCGACGCTCCCGCTGGCCGACTTCTTCGCCCGGGGCGGCCGCCGCGCCGCACCGGCACGGGAAGCCGAACTGCCGGGCTGGCAGACGTCGTTGCAGGGGCGCACGCCGTCCTAGGACTGCCCTCCTGGGACTGTCCTCCTAGGACTGCCTTCCGGGGACGCGGGAGGCGCGCGGGGCGTCCTGGGCGGTCGCGCCCTGACCGAGGAGGGTCACGGCCTCCCTCGACGGCGAGTCCGGCTCGGTGACGGCGAGCACCAGATGCTGGTCCTGCGCCTGAGGGAGGTGAAGGCTCTGCTGGGTGACGGTGAGGGTACCGACCAGGGGGTGGCGCATCTCGTAGCGGGCGAAGTCGCAGGGATGCACCCGGTGGCCGCTCCACAGCGCGGCGAACTCCGGTGATTTGACGGTGAGTTCACCGATGAGCGAGGTCAGCAGCGCGTCGTCGGGATGGCGCCCCGCCACCATCCGCAGGTTCTCGACGACGGCCCTGGCCTTCGCCGTCCAGTCGACGTACAACGCGCGGGTGTGGGGGTCGAGGAAGAGCATCCTGGCGAGGTTGGGACGCTCGGCAGGCCGCTGGGGGCTGTCGGGGCTCAGGTGTGAGGCGAAGAGTGCGTGACCCAGGCGGTTCCAGGCGAGCACGTCGGTGCGACGGCCGCTGACCAGCGCCGGAACGCTCTCCAGGGTGCTCAGCAGATGGAGCGTGGTGGTCCCCGCCTGCTCCGCCCGCGCCCGACGGGCCGGGGTCCGCCTCCTGCCCGCGTCGGCGAGGTCGTACAGATGCCGCCGCTCCGACTCGTCGAGGCAGAGGGCCCGCGCCACGGCGTCCAGGATCTCCGGGGAAGCTCCCACCGACTGTCCCTGCTCCAGCCTCGTGTAGTACGAGGCGCTGACCCCGGCGAGCAGCGCCAGCTCTTCCCTGCGCAGGCCCGCCACGCGCCGCCGGTCGCCGTAGTCCTTGAGACCGACGTCCGCGGGACGCAGCTGGGAACGCCGTGCGTACAGGAAGTCGCCGAGTCGGCCTCGCTCGCTCATGTCCCCCAGTCTGCACCGGCTCCCGCACGGCAGCCTGACCCTGTCCGGGGTAGGCAGCGGCGGGTCTGGCCCGCCTGCGCGGACCCGACGACGGTGGTGCTCCGACATCCACCCCCGGCCACGGAGCACCGATGGACCAGAACCACCAGATCGACCAGTTCGACGGGATCGACCAGACGCATCAGATCGAACTCGGCAACGTCACCGTCACCCGCGTCAAGGAGTACTACGGCCCCGTCGACATGACGCCCGGCCAGTTCCTCCCCACCGTCCCGGAGGGCGCCTGGCGCGACGACGTCGCCTGGCACCCGCCGCACTTCCTCGACCCGCGGACGAACATCGTCAACTCCGCGGTCCAGAGCTGGCTGCTGCGCAGCGAAGGGAAGACCATCGTCGTCGACACGGGCGTCGGCAATCACAAGGAGCGCCCGCCCGTACTCCCCGGTGTGGAGCCACCTGCGCACCGACTTCCTGGCCGGCCTGGCACGGGCAGGCGTCGCGCCCGAGGACGTCGACATCGTGATCAACACGCATCTGCACGTCGACCACGTCGGCTGGAACACCCGCCTGGACGGCAGGGACTGGGTCCCCACCTTCCCGAACGCCACCTATCTGCTGCCCAAGGACGACTACGACTTCTGGAATCCCGAGAACGGCCACAAGGCACGGCTCGGCCGCGGCAACCAGAACGTCTTCGAGGACAGCGTCGCCCCCGTGCACCGCGCGGGACAGGTGCGCCTGTGGGAAGGAAGCCACCGGATCGACGCCGCTCTGCGCCTGGACACGGCGCCCGGCCACACCCCGGGATCGAGCGTTCTCACCCTCGTCAGCGGTACGGACCGCGCGGTCTTCGTCGGCGATCTGCTGCACAGCCCCGTCCAGCTCGTCGACCCGGACCACAACAGCTGCTTCTGCGAGGACCCCGTCGGCGCGCGCACCACGCGCCGTCGGATCCTGGGCTGGGCGGCCGATCACAACGCGCTCGTCGTTCCCGCGCATCTGGGAGGCCACGGCGCCGCCGAGGTGGAACGTTCGGGCAGCACGTTCGCCATCAAGGGCTGGGCGCCCTTCACACCGTACGAGCACGAGCGCACGGATGGGGTGACGGCGGCATGACCACCGAGCACCGCCCCGGGGCCCGTCCCGGCTCCAGCACCAGCACCAGCACCACCGTGGTCACTGCGCAAGGAGCGGTGGCCGGCGCCCGGCACGACGGCTACACGGTCTTCCGCGGCATCCCGTACGCCGCTCCCCCGGCCCGCACCGGCCGCTTCGCCGCACCTCAGCCGCACGCCCCGTGGGAGGGCGTGCGGGATGCGACGGCAGCGGGGCCCACCGCGCCGCAACCCGAGCGGAACCTGGGCGCCATCGACATGTCGCCCTACTTCGGCCCCGGCTGGGTCCCCGGGGAGGATTACCTCACCGTCGACATATGGGCCCCCGAGCACCCCGTCACCCGCGCCCAGGCCGCCCTGCCGGTCATGGTCTTCGTCCACGGTGGAGGCTTCGTGGCGGGTTCGACCCGGGCGGGTCTGTACGACGGCACCGCCTTCGCGCGCAGCGGTGTCGTCCTGGTGACCGTCAACTACCGCCTGGGGATCAGCGGTTTCCTCGACCTGCCGGGAGCCCCGCGCAACCGCGGCCTCCTGGACGTCCTCGCCGCCCTGCGCTGGGTGCGGGAGAACATCGCCGCGTTCGGAGGCGACCCCGGCCAGGTGACACTATTCGGCCAGTCCGCCGGTGCCACCCTCACCGGGGCCGTCATCGCCGCCCCGGAGAGCAGGGGGCTCGTGCGCCGCGCCATCGTGCAGAGCGGCAGTGGCCTCGGCGCCTTCTCGCCCGAACAGGCCGCCCGCGTGACGGAGGCGGCAGCGGCGGCCCTGGGCATCGCGCCACGTGCCGACGCCTTCGAGGCCGTCCCGGACGCGCGCTTGGTGGACGCCATGGCTCACCTCGGCGGGATCGACCTGCGGACCCCGACCGCGTACGACCCGCTGATCGGGCTCAGTCCGTTCAGCGTGGTCGCGGACCGTCAGCCCGCCGACGCCGTCGCCGCCGGAGCCGGGAGCGCCGACATCGATCTCCTCATCGGCACCAACGCGGATGAGGGCAACCTCTACCTCGTCCCCTCCGGAGCCCATGCCCACTCGACGGCGGAAGACGTCCGTGCCGTAGCCCAACTCTCCCACCCGGACCCGGACTTGCTCGTCGCCACCTACCGCGCCGCGCACCCCGGGGCCTCCCCCGGACAGCTGCGCTCGGCCGTCATGGGCGACGCGCTGTTCGGCAAGGGAAGCTGGGCCCTGGCCGACGCACACGCCGAGCGGTCGTCCGGCGCCACGTACTGCTACCGGTTCGACTGGCGCTCCCGTGCCTTCGACGGACTGCTCGGGGCCACCCACGCGATGGAACTCCCTTTCGTCTTCGGCCTCGCCCCGGACCGGCTGGCCCAACTACGCGGTACCGACGCGCTGTTCGGCCCCGGTCTCCCACCTGCTGATCTGGCTCCCCGCATGCACGCCGCCTGGATCCGCTTCGCCCGCGACGGCGATCCCGGCTGGGCTCCGTACGACACCCGTCGCCGGATCACGACGGTCATCGACCGCCGCTGGACGGTTCACGAGGATCCGCGCGGTGACATCCGCCGGGCCTGGAGGCGGTGAGCGGCCGGCGCACACGGGTCGGGCGGCGGGCCGTGTCTGCCGAAGAGACGGTATGAACTCAATGCTCGACCGGGCCGCCGTCTTCCTCTTTCCCGACACCGAGGGTCACCACGGCGTGCTGCCCCCGCTCCTCGTCGTGCTGACCTTCGTCACGGGCCTTGTCGACGCCGTCAGCTATCTGGGCCTCGACCGGGTCTTCGTCGCCAACATGACCGGCAATGTGGTCTTCCTGGGCTTCGCGCTCGCCGGTGACGTGCAGCTCTCGGCGACCGCGTCGCTGCTCGCGGTCGGCGCGTTCGTTGCGGGGGCGTGGGCGGGCGGTCGGATCGCGCCGCGGGTCGCGCGGCCGCTGCGGCTGTTCGCGCTCCTCGTCGGCGCGCACGCCGTGCTGGTGGCGGCGGCTCTGCTGCTCGACCTCGCCGCCGACGCACGGCATGCCCTGATCGTGCTGCTCGCGCTCGGCATGGGGCTGCAGAACGCCGTGGTCGGCAAGCTCGCCGTACCCGACCTGACCACCACCGTCCTGACGCGCACCCTGACCGGCCTGGCATCCGACCGGCTCGGCCCGGCGTCCGTACGAAGGGCCGTGGCCGTCGCCGCGATGTTCGCGGGCGCCCTCGTGGGCGGGCTGCTGCAGATCCACCACGGCACGGTCGCCGCGCTGGCGCCCGCGCTCGCGCTGCTGGCCGCCGTGACCCTGGCGGCGGCCCTGCCCGGCGCGACGGCACCGCGTGCGGGCTGAGCGCTACGGCGCCTTCTCGACGAGCCGGGCGAGGTTCGCCAGCGCCATGCGCGTCCCGGTCTCGTTGTCGGCGGCGGGGACGCTGTCGGGGATTCCCTCGTGCAGGATCTGGACGTCGGTTCCGCCGCCGGCCGCGTCGGTGAGCGTGGTCGTCATCATCATCGTGCCGCCCAGGCCGGGGTCGTCGGTCTCGAATGCGAGCACCTCGACCACCCGCTCGTCCGGCACGAGCCGCGCGAAGTGGCCGTGGTACGTGTCGGTGTGCGAGGCCGATTTGCCGGTGCCCGACTGCCCTTCGTAGGTGAGCGAGACACGGAAACGTCCGCCTTCGCGGGCGTCGAAGGCGTGCACGTGGCTGCTCATGCCGTCCGGGACGCGCCAGCGGGCGATGGCGTCCGGGTCGAGGAGCGCGCGGTAGACGGCCGCACGCGGGGCGTTCACATGCCCGGACACCTGTGTCGAGTACATGCGGGCCAATCTAGGATGCCGGCCGCTCGCACGGGAGGTCGTCCTCCTGCGGAAGTTTGCGCCCCAGGCGTGCCAGTGGGGACAGGGCCATGAACAGGGGGGACAGGGCCAGACAGACGGCCGTCAGGAGCAGACTCGTGCGCAGGCCCCACGCACCGGCCAGGAATCCTCCGAGGAGCGATCCGACGGGCGTCAGGCCCATGCCGACGAAGTTGATGGTCGCGACGACGCGTCCCTGCATCGGCACGGGGGTGATCGCCTGCCGTACGGCCATGAGCGTGACGTTGACCAGCTGGCCGAAGGCGCCGAAGACGAAGTTGACCGCCATGAGCGAGCCGATGGTGACGGCCGTGGATCCGTGCAGGGCCGGCACGCAGAGCATCACGCCGTCGGCGAGTACCGCCGAGGCCACCACGACCCTGCCGTGTCCGAACCTCTCCGGAAGCCTCGCCGCGAGCAGCGAACCCACCACCGCGCCCGGTCCCATGGCGGCGAGCGTCAGGCCGACCGCCAAACCCGACAGGTGCAGTTCGCGTGGCAGGAAGAGCAGGTAGACGGTCATCACGGCCGCGAACGAGAACTGGAAGAGGGCCGAGGCGAGCCCCACTGACCGCAGCGACGGATTGCCGACGACGAAGCGGAGACCTTCCTGGATCTGTCGCCGCACACGCGGAGGCCTGTCGGACTGAGCCCGCGGCGGCAGCACCTCCTGGCGGCGGATGCGGCGGATCGACACGAAGGACACCGCGAAGGAGAACACGGCGGCCAGGGTGGCGACCGGCGCGGAGAACAGCGACACCAGGGCGCCGCCGAGTGCCGGCCCCCCGATCTGCGCGGCGGATCTGCTGCCTTCGAGCGCGCTGTTGCCGCTCAGCAACTGATCACGCCTCAACAGCCGTACCAGCGACGCCTGATAGGCCACGTCGAAGAACACGCCGAGGACACCGACGAGGAAGGCGACCACCAGGAGCGCCGGCATCCCGAGCACTCCGAGCAGATACGCGAGGGGGATCGCGGCAAGCGCGAGGGCCCGCCCGAGGTCCGCGACGACCATGACGTCGCGGGCGCGGCGCCGGTCCACCCACGCCCCGGCGAAGAGCGAGAAGAGCAGGATCGGCGCCTGCTCCACCGCGCGGAGGGCGCCGAGCTGACCCGCGCCGACGTCGAGCGCCAGCACGGCGACGAGCGGCAGCGTCACTTGACCGGCCTGCGCCCCGAGCTGCGAGGCCGTCTGCCCCGACCAGAGTCTGCGGAAGTCGGTGTCACGCCACAGGCTGGAGCGATGGCGCGCGGAAACGGCACGAGAAGCGGACGGCACAGGGAGCCCCTTGAGGCAGAGAGGGTGACGCGGTGCCGCAGCTCACGGGCAGCACGCGATGACGGGCCGACGACGGCCCACGACGTCAACGCGCGCTTGGGCGACCGGGCATCTCAACTCTCCAAGGGGTAAGTGGTGTTGGCAGGCTACCCGTCGGCCGCGCGGCCTCGGAAACGCTTTTCCCGGGGCTCCGCGTACCCTCGGCGCATGACCCGCCGCACGCCGCCGCGCCCCGTGGACGTGGAGCGACTCTTCCCCGAGGTCGCGCGCTTCAAGAAGGAGGCGGTGCGGCTCCACCCGCGCGCGGGCGACCCGACGTACCGCGAGAGTTCCGTCGGCGGTCCGCTGCTCTGGCCCGCGCGGGAACCATGGCCGGTGTGCGACGAGCACGGCGGGGCGCCGATGGTGGCCGTCGCGCAGATCTACCGGGCCGACGTCCCGGACGTCGTCGCCTTCCCGCAGGGGTGCGACGTGCTCCAGGTGCTGTGGTGTCCTCGGCGGCACAGCCACGGTCCGTGGGTCGTGCCCCACATCCGCTGGCGGGCGGCGGCCGAAGTGCGCCAGGTGCTGGAGGCTCCGCCGGTTCCCGCGCGGCGGCACGAGAACTACGTGCCGCGCCCCTGCGTCGTACATCCGGAACGGGTGACGGAGTACCCGAGCTGGGACCTGGCGGACACGATCTGGGATGCCCTGGAGGGGCGGTTCGAGCAGGTGGAGCAGGAGACCGGCTGGGACTACCAGTACCACCTGTCCACCGCGCCCGGCACGAAGCTGGGCGGGTACCCCGGCTGGGGCCAGGACCCGCAGCCCGCGACCTGCAGGCGGTGCGGCCGGCCGATGGAGCACCTGCTGACGTTCGAGAGCACCGAGGGCGACGCCGAGGCCTGGGCTCCTGTCGAGGACCGCGGGGTGCGCATCGAACACGCCGGGATGATGTTCGGCGACATGGGCGGGGTCTACCTCTTCGAGTGCCTCACCTGCCCGGACCGCCCGAACACGCACCGCGCCGACTGCGCGTAGCCCCGACCGGGGCAAGGCCGGTCGGGGCTGTGCGTCATCGGCGCCGTGATGTCAGGCAGCGGCGGGCGTGGCCTGCTGGGTGAGGCGGGCGACGACGTCGGTGAGGGCGGTGACCACCTCGGAGTCGTCGGCCGGGTGCGTCTCGGCGAAGCGGGTCAGGGAGGCGGGGATGGACAGCTTGACGTCCTCCACGACCACGCCGCCCGCGATGCCCGCGGCCTTGCGGGCGTCGTCCTGCGCCCACACGCCGCCGTACTGGCCGAAGGCGGTGCCGACGACGGCGACCGGCTTGCCGGAGAGCGCACCGGCGCCGTACGGACGGGACAGCCAGTCGATGGCGTTCTTGAGCACGGCGGGCATGGTGCCGTTGTACTCCGGCGAGAAGAGGAGGAAGGCGTCGGCGCTGCCGGCCGCCTCGCGCAGGCGGGCCGCGGCGGCGGGGACGCCGCCCTCGACGTCGACGTCCTCGTTGTAGAAGGGCACGTCCGCGAGACCCTCGAACAGCTCGACGTCCACACCTGCGGGCGCGTGCTTGGCGGCGGCCTCGGCGAGCTGGCGGTTGTGCGAGCCGGCGCGGAGGCTGCCGACGAGGGCGACGATGCGTACAGACATGGCGGAACTCCTGAAAAGTGGGGGCGGGACTCTCACATACGGAAAAACGAATCAAGCGGACCGAGGTCCGTTTAAAGTTGTACCACCTATCCGGACCGCGGTCCACTTAGCGGCTCGGGGCGCTACGCTGGATTCATGACCGGCTCCGTTCTCCCGCCCCTCCCCTCGCCCGACAGACCGGGCGGGTCGACCGAGCTCGCCCTCACTCCGGTGGGCGAACCGCCGTCGCTCAGGGCCGACGCGGCGCGCAACCGCACGCGGCTCCTGGAGGCCGCCTCACAGCTGATGGCGGGGTGCGGCGCCGCGCAGCTGACCATGGACGCGGTGGCCACGGCGGCAGGGGTCGGCAAGGGGACCGTCTTCCGGCGCTTCGGCGACCGCACCGGGCTCCTGGTCGCCCTGCTCGACCACCGCGAGCAGCAGCTCCAGGCCGCCTTCCTCTCCGGTCCCGCCCCGCTGGGTCCCGACGCCCCGGCCCTGGAGCGGCTGCACGCGTTCGGGCCCGCCCTGATCCGCCACGAGCGCGACCACCACGAACTAATCCTGTCAGCACGGACCGACCCCCTGCGGGCCTACGCGGTCCCGGCGAACCGGCTGCGGCTCACGCACGTCACGATGCTGCTGCGCCAGGCGGGCGCCGCGGGCGACGCCGAACTCCTCGCGCACACCCTGCTCGGATCGGTCGACGGCGTCCTCGTGCATCACCTCACCGTCGAGCGCGGCATGCCGCTCGACCGTGTGGACGCCGCGTGGCACGACCTCGTCACCCGGCTGGTGACGTCACCGTCCTCGCACTCCTGATTCCACCGCCCCGTAGAGGGCGTGCGGCGCGCCCGTCGCCAGGGCCCAGTAGCGGTCCCCGTACGACCAATGCCACCACTCGGTGGGGTAGTTGACCAGGCCCGCCTCCCGCAGGGCCGTTCCGAGGATCTCCCGGTTGCGACGGGCCTCGGCGGAGATGTCGACGGCGTCGGTGTAGCAGGCGCCCTCGCTCTCCTCGGGGTCCGCGTTCATCCGGGTGCCGAGGTCGAGTTCGTGACCGTCGACCTCGGCGAGGGTGAGGTCCACGGCGGAACCCGCGCTGTGCGGTGCGATCTCCGGCGGGGAGACATAGCGGCTCGCCGCCGCGCGAAGGCGTTCGGCGGGCCAGCCGGGATGCAGGGCCCCGAGCCGGCCCTCGTACTCCTCGAAGTAACCGCGTTGCAGCCACGGCGGCCGGTAGCCCTCGACGAACAGCAGGCGCAGCCCGTCGGGCAGCAGCGTCTGGGCGTGCAGGAGGCGGATCAGGACGCCTTCGCGCAGGCGGGCGAAGGCATCCTCTGGGTCCTGGGCGCGCGTGTCGACCAGGAGCGCGCTCTCTTGGCGTACGTCCACCAGGCGCTCACCGCACTCCCGGACCGGAACGGCGGCGACCTTCGGGTCGGACATCAGCGTGATCTCGCTCAGATTCATGGAGTGATCATCGTCTACACGCCGATCGCGCCGTCGATCCGCTCGCGGAGCAGGTCGGCGTGGCCGTTGTGCCGGGCGTACTCCTCGATCATGTGGAGGAGCACCCAGCGCAGCGACACCGTTCCGCGCCACCCGTCCTCGCCCTCGATGTCGAGGTCGGGCGCTTCGGCCACCAGGCGGTCGGCGAACGCCACCTCGGCACGCCAGGCCTCCCACGCGGCGGCGATGACGGCCGGATCGGGGACGGCGCCGTCGAAGTCCTGGTCAGGGTTTTCCTCGGAGCCGAAGAGGGGCGGCGCTTCTTGGCCGGCGAGCACGCGCCGGAACCACCGACGCTCCACGTCGGCGAGGTGCCGGACGAGACCGAGCAGCGAGAGCGTGGAGGGTGCCACGGACCGCAGGGCCAACTCGGCCTCCAGGCCCGCGCACTTCAGCTCCAGGGTCGTGCGCTGGGCCGCGAGGAACTCGACGAGCATGCGCCGCTCGTCGCCGGTGGTGGGCCCGGACAGCCGGCCGTCCCGCTCTTCGTCCACGAACAGTTCCGCACGTCTGCGCCCGCTGGTCATGCCGCCATCCAATCCCGGGTGTCACGTCCGGGGCCAGCCATTTTCGGCGGCCTTACGCCCATGTGGTCGCGCTGTCATGCCGACGTGGCGAGGAACTGGGTCGCCGCCAGCTCCCCGTACAGCGGGTCGGCCGCCACCAGCTCCTCGTGGGTGCCGGAGGCGCGGACCCGCCCCGCGTCCATCACCACGATCCGGTCGGCCAGCGTCACCGTCGAGAGGCGGTGCGCCACGACGAGGACCGTCACCTCACGCGACACCTCGGCGACCACGTCTCGCAGGGCCAGTTCGTTCACCGCGTCGAGCTGCGAGGTCGCCTCGTCGAGCAGCAGGAGGCGCGGCTTGCGCAGGAGGGCCCTCGCGATGGCCACGCGTTGGCGTTCGCCACCGGAGAGCTGGGAGCCGCGGTGACCGACCAACGTCTCCAGGCCGTCCGGCAACCGGTCCACGAGTGCGTCGAGCCGCGCCCGTACGAGAACCTCCCGTATCTCGTCGTCGGTCGCGCCGGGCGCCCCGAAGAGGAGGTTCTCGCGCAAGGTGCCCGCGAGGACGGGCGCGTCCTGCTCCACATAGCCGATGACGGAACGCAGTTCGGCGAGCGGCCACTCCCGTACGTCGCGGCCGTCGACCAGTACGCGGCCGTCCGTGACGTCGTAGAACCGCTCCAGCAGGCCGAAGACGGTGGTCTTGCCCGCGCCCGAAGGGCCGACGAAGGCGGTCATGCCGGGGCCCGGGACGTCGAAGCTCACGCCGTGATGGACGTACGGAAGCGTCTCTTGGTAGCGGAAGGTCACGTCCTCGAAGGCCACCGCGGCGGGACCGCGCCGCCCCGCGTCCGCGGCGGGCTCGGTGACGTCCTCCGTCTCCAGGCGCTCGGCACGGACGATCCGCGCGATGGCCGCGGAGCCGACCTGGTACTGCGAGACGCCCTCGACGAGCCGGGAGACCGGGTCGATCAGGTAGAAGAGGAAGAGCAGGAAGGCCACGAGCGTCGAGACCGAGATGGCGCCGGACGCGACGCGGGCGCCGCCGATGCCCAGGACGGCGAGGAAGGAGACCTGCACCGCGAAGCCGACCGAACTCCACGCCACCGCCTGCCACTTGGCGGAACGCACCCCGTGCCGCCAGGCCTCCTGCGCGGCGGCGCGGACGGCTGCGGTCTCGCGCTCCTCGGCGCCCGACGCCTTGAGCGTGCGAAACGCGCCGAACGCCCGCTCCAGCGCGGTCGAGATCGTGCCGACCGCTTCCTGGGCCCGCTCGGTCGCCCGCGCGATCTTCGGCATCACCAGGGCCACCGCGCCGCCGATGAGCACGATCACGCCGAGGGTGACGCCGAGCAGGACGACGTCCATGAGGCCCATCATCACGATCGTCGCGACGAAGGTGAGTCCGCCCGCGACGGCGGACACCACGGACTGGGTGGTGACCGCGCGCAGCAGTGTCGTGTCCGAGGTGATGCGGGACATCAGGTCGCCGGGCTGGGTGCGCTCCACCTCCGGCAGGCGCAGTCGCAGGAGGCGTCCGATCAGGGTGCGCCGGGCCGCCAGCACCACGGATTCGGCGGTGCGTTCAAGGACGTACGCGCCGATCGACTCGATGGCGGTTCCCAGGACCACGAGGGCGGTGAGCAGGACGATGATCCCGGTGATCGAGTCGTCGCTGCCGAGGCGGTCCACCAGGGCTTTCGCGGCGAGCGGCTGGGCGAGGCCGGTCGCGGCACCGATCAGCGTGCACAGGGCGCCGAGCGCGACGACCCAGCGGTGCGGGCGGATGTAGCGGTACAGCGCCCGCCAGGTCTCCCCCGCGGAAAGCCGCTCCTGCCCCGGTCCCTGTGGCGCCGGCCTGTGGTGGGCCGGCTGCTCCTGCTCGTTCTTGGTCACGTGGGACAGGACGCCGACGACGGCCGATCTGCCTGAGCGGCGGCCCGGACCTTCGCCCC
>NZ_JBSGUA010000003.1:0-582917 GCF_053607685.1 Streptomyces sp. NPDC055099
AGATCTGGAAGCCCGGTAACGGGTGGAGGTGACTGGTACTAATAGGCCGAGGGCTTGTCCTCAGTTGCTCGCGTCCACTGTGTTGGTTCTGAAACCACGAACAACCCCGTATGTCGGGCCACGACTGCGGTGCGGTTGACAGTTTCATAGTGTTTCGGTGGTCATAGCGTGAGGGAAACGCCCGGTTACATTCCGAACCCGGAAGCTAAGCCTCACAGCGCCGATGGTACTGCAGGGGGGACCCTGTGGGAGAGTAGGACGCCGCCGAACTATTATTGATAGAGCTGGTCCCTGAACTTCGGTTCAGGGACCAGCTCTTTTTTGTTTTGCGTCACTTGCCGTTCACGTTCCGCAGCCAACATCCAGAGTCATGGGGACAGTTGGCATGTTGCGAGCCGCAGGTGTCGGTGCCGGTGACGAGGTCATCGTGCCGGCGTACGGAAACGTCGAGATCGCCGAGGCCGTGGTCCTGGCAGGGGCCGTGCCCGTGTTCGCGGACATAGATCGGGCGTCGTACTGCCTCGATCCTGATGCGGTGACCGCCGCCGTGACCTCCCGTACGGCCGCTGTGGTCGTCGTGCACCGCTTCGGGCACCCGGCCGACGTGAGGCGCCTTCGGGACGTCGGGACGCGGCACGGCATCCTCGTACTGGAGCAGGGAGAGTCCGAGGCGCCGTACGACGAGCGTGCGCAGCGGCGGGCCCACGCGGCCTACCTCAGTGGGCGGCTCGGCGGTGTGATCACCCCGGACGGCGTCGAGGGGCACAGCTATCAGCAGTACGTCGTGCGGGTGCCCGGGAATGGGCGGCCGGACCGGGACGCGTTCGCGCGTGCTGTGCGGGCCAAGGGAATTGACTGCCGGGTGCCCGTGAAGACGCCCGTTCACCGCACGCCCAAGTTCTGGCGGGACGTCTTTCTGCCGGAGACCGAGCGTGCCGCGGACGACACCCTGGCGCTGCCGGTCGACGCGGCTATGTCGCGGCGCGAGTTGCAGCGTGTGGTGTCCGCGTGCAACGCGCTCGGCGGGCTTCTCCAGCCGGCGTTCTGAGAGCCGCGTTCCTCAAGGCGCCTCCTTGGTGTGGGACTTGAAGAACTTCCACATCAGGTCTGTCGCGTTGATTCCCGCGGTGGGGTCGGACATGCTGCCGCCCGCACCGCCCGGCCAGGAGTGGCCCATGTCGGGCAGCCGGTAGACGACCACGTTCGAGCCGTCGCGGCACTTGGCTGTTGTTTTTTTGATCTTTTTCTTTAGTTTCTCGGGTTGGCTCGTCTTGCACGACAGGCGTTTCTGCCAGGCCGTGATGCCCTCGTCCATCCCGGCGTAGTACTTGTCGAGGCCGCCGATGAAGGTGATCACGGAGACCGGGGTTTTCGACATGTACGAGTCCTTCGCCGCCTCGGGGCCGAGATAGCCGCCGCTGACCGGGGCGATGGCCGCGAAGGTGTCGGGGAGTTCGACCGCCAGCTTGTAGGACATGTCGCCGCCGTTGGAGATACCGGTCGCGTAGACGCGGTCCGGGTCGGCGTTCCAGGTGCTGGTCAGCCTTTTCGTGATCGTACGGATGAAGCCCACGTCGTCCTCGGTGCCGCAGCAGATCAACGCGTTGAAGGCTTGGTTGAGGCCGTCGGGATAGGCGACGAGGAAGTTCTCCTTGTCCGCTTTGGCGCTGAGGCCGCTGATCGTGGCCGCTGCCGCGCCGTCGGCCGGATAGGGGTGCATGGCGATGACCAGCGGGAGCTTTTCCGAGCGGTTGTAGCCGGGCGGGGCGTGCACCGTGTAGACCCGCTTCTTGCCTTTCCAGGTGAGCGTTACCTTCTGGTCGCCGGGGCGCGGGGTCTCCGCTGCCGGCGGCTTCTTGGTGGGCTTCTGGTCCGCCGCCTTGTCGTCGTCGGACCCGCAGGCCGCGAGCGGCAGGAGCAAGGCGGACAGCGCCACGGGCAAGGAGTTCCGCATGGATGTTCCACGTCGGGTCGGCATGGGCGCAGAGTGGCAGTGGCGGTGCGGGCGGTCCAGAGGAACGGCCGGTTCGAGGCACCTTCGATTTCAGGTATGATCTATTCCGTTGCCGCGCGGGAAACCGCGAAGCGCAACAGGCCCCTATAGCTCAGTCGGTAGAGCGTCTCCATGGTAAGGAGAAGGTCTGCGGTTCGATTCCGCATGGGGGCTCAGCGAGCAAGACGGGAAAGTCCCCGCCCAGTTGGGCGGGGACTTTCTTGTTTCCCGGGGACCCAAGGGCCCCCGGGCGAGGCTGTCAGTCCTTCTGGACGTCGGGGACGCGCATCGCGAGGATCGCCATGTCGTCCGACGGGGCGTCCGTCGCGAAGCGCTCGACCGCGCGCATGATGCGGGCCGCGACCGCGCCCGCGGTGAGTCCCGTGCAGGTGGTGAGGACGTCCGCGAGGCCGTCGTCGCCGAGCATGCGGGTGCCTTCGCGGCGCTCGGTGACCCCGTCCGTCACACAGAGCAGGACGTCGCCCGGGTCGAGCGTCATCGTCTGTTCGTAGAGCTCCAGGTCGTCCATGACGCCGAGGAGCGGCTGCGGCTCCGCGTACGGCTCGACCGTTCCGTCCTGGCGCAGGCGGAGCGGGAGCGGGTGGCCGGCGCAGACGATCTTCAGGACGGCCGAGCCGTCCTCCTGCGGCCACAACTCCCCGTAGAGGAGAGTCAGGAAGCGGCTGCGGGCGCCTTCGTCGAGGATCGCGGCGTTCAGGCGTTCCAGGACGGCGGGGCCGCCGAAGCCCTCGCGGGCGAGGAGGCGCAGGGCGTGGCGGGCCAGGCCGGTGACCGCGGCTGCCTCCGGGCCCGTGCCGCAGACGTCGCCGATCGCGAAGCCGTACGCGCCGTCGCGGATGGGGAAGAGGTCGTAGAAGTCGCCGCCGACTTCGTTCCCCTCGCCGGCCGCGCGGTAGATGACGTCGACCTCGACGCCCGGGATCTGCGGGAGCCCCGGCGGCAGCAGGCTGCGCTGGAGGGACTGGCTGATGGCCATGCGCTCCGAGTACAGGCGGGCGTTGTCCAGGGCCAGGGCCGCTCGGCGGGAGAGGTCTTCGGCCAGTTCCAGGATCTCTTGGCGGAAGTGTTCGTCGGAGGGCTTGCCCAGCGTGAGCATGCCGATGACGCGGTTGCGGGCGACCAGGGGCAGGACGACCGTCTCGCCGCCCACCGCCGACGCCGTCGAGAGCGTCGTGCCGATGCCTGAGCCGAGGCTCATGGGCTCACCGAGGCCGAGGCTGCGCATGGAGGTGCGCAGGGCGGCTTGGTGGGCGGCCTCCGAGGGGGCGGCCCAGACGCGGGCTCCCGGGGTCGGCACGGGGTCGGGAGGGGCGATCTTGGAGAGGAGCGCCTTCAGGCCGTCGATGCGCTCCTCGTCCTCGTGGAGGACGTACGAGAGATAGGGCTCGGAGGACTGGTCGGCGATCGTGTAGACCGCGCACCAGGTGGCGAGCGTCGGGACCGTCATCTGTGCCATGAGCGCCAGGGTCTGGTCGCGGTCCAGGGTGCCCGCGAGGAGGTCCGATGCCTCGACGAGGAAGGAGAGCGAGCCGCGGCGCAGGCGTTCCAGCTCGCCGAGGCGCGCGGACTCGACGGCGAGGGCGATGCGGTCGGCGGCGAACTGGAGGCGCAGGGCCTCTTCGTTGGAGTACCGGTCGGGGGCCTCGGCGGCGACGCCCAGGGAGCCCGTGAGGCGCCCCTCGACCTTCAGCGGGACCGTGACCACCGAGCGCATGCCCGTGCCGCTGAGGAGCGGTACGGCGCCGGGGACGACCGTGAGGTCCTCGTGGACGGCCGGCATGCGGGCGGAGCCATAGCGACCGGGGCCGGCCTCCACGGGGACGCGGGCGAAGCGCTGGCGGGCCGAGGGAAGGCCCGTGGAGGCGCGTACCTCGAGCTCTGTCTCGTCGTCCGTGGCGAGGAGCAGGAAGGCGGCGTCGCCGTCGAGCATGTCGCGGGCGCGCTCGACCGTGCGCTGGAGCAGACCGTCGAGGTCGTCCGGCGCGGGGGAGCCGATGAAGACCTCGAAGGGGTCGGCGGTGTGCGACTCGGTGAGCGCTCCAGGCTCGGGGGCGGGGCCGCGCAACGGGGTCTGCAGGACGGCTCGCTCGTCGTCGCGGACGAGCAGGCAGACCGTGGAGGGTTCGCCGTCGGCGTCGCGTACGCGCAGATGCGAGGCGTAGACGGGGGTCACGCGGCCGTCGGAGCCGCGGATGCCGTAACTGCCCTCCCAGCGGGAGAGTTGGAGCGCTTCCACGATGCCCGTGCTGGTACCGGGGGTGTGCGGCCAGGCGGCGAAGTCGGTGAGCGGTTTGCCGGTGACCTGTTCGGAGACGTACCCGAAGAGCTCTTCGGCGTCTTCGTTCCAGGCGGAGATCGCGCCCACCCGGTCGATCTGGACGACGGCCACGCGGACTCTGCCGTCGGTGAGCGGGAGCAGGTCGGCGGGGAGGGCGGGGCCCGCTGCCCGGGTGCCCACCGAGCGGTCGGGGAGGTCGAGTTGGAACCAGACCTGCTTCTGCGTGGGGGTGTAGTCGACGCCCCAGCGGGTGGCGAGCGCCGCGCACAGCTGGAGGCCGCGGCCGCCCTCGCGGTCCGGGTTGCCCATGTTCACGGCGGCCTGCTGGAGCGGGATCTCGCGTTCCGGATAGTGGTCGGAGACCTCGATGCGTACGGCGTCCTCGGTGCGCAGGCACAGGACGTCGGCGGCGGTTCCGGCGTGCACCACGGCGTTGGTGACGAGCTCGCTGGTGAGGACGACGGCGTCGTCGACGATGTCCGTGAACCCCCAGCCCTGGAGGGTGTCGCGGACAAAGGAGCGGGCCGTCGCGACGGAACGCCCGACGGGGTCGAAAGTCGCAGCCGCGCGCGCGGTGATCACAGAACTCCTCGTACGAGCATCGACGCCCAAGTCTCCCACCATGGTGCGGCCGCCCCTCCGATGCCCGCTTGTACGTGTGCCACCGCCCAGGCCGGGCAGGACCGGGGTGGTTGGACAGCCGGATGCCAGGTTACTTACCTTCGCCGTCCATGCTGATGCCGGTCGTCGGTGTTTCCGCCCGGAGGGTGTGCGGACGGTGTGCGAAGCTGCCGAACTGTTATGGCCTGGTTCAGCCATGGTGAAACACTGGGCAAGCTTCTTGGAGAGAGCCCAGGTAACCCGAGCAGTACGGTCGACCCTTGCGGGAGGGACACAGTGGAGTCTGGCGCAGCGACGCGGGGCACTAAAACGCGTGCGAAAGACGGACAGTCCCAGAGCAAACAGCGCAAACCGCGCCATGGGGCGACCACGTCGGTGGACGCAGCGGCCCTGAACAGGTTGCTCGCGGCGCTGGTGGCGATGCGGGACGGAAACTTCCGCAAGCGGCTCACGGTGTCCGGTGACGACGTCATGTCCGAGATCGCCGCCGTCTTCAACGAGGTGGCCGACCGCAATCTGCACCTGACCGGAGAGATCTCCCGGGTCCGGCGGATGGTCGGACGTGAGGGCAAACTCACGGAGCGCCTGGAGACCGGCGCGAGCGAGGGCTCGTGGGCGGCGGCGATCGACGCGTCGAACGCGCTGGTCGACGATCTCGTGCGCCCCGTCTCGGAGGTCGGGCGGGTGCTCTCGGCGGTCGCCGAGGGTGACCTGGAGCAGCGCATGGAGCTGCGGGCGCAGGCCGACGAGGGGAGCGGTCACCCGCTGCGCGGGGAGTTCCTGAAGGTCGGCCGTACGGTCAACAACCTCGTCGACCAGCTCTCGACGTTCACCGACGAGGTCACGCGCGTGGCCAGCGAGGTGGGCACCGAGGGCAAGCTGGGCGGCCAGGCGCGGGTACGCGGTATGTCCGGTTCGTGGAAAGACCTCACGGATTCGGTGAACACCATGGCGTACCGGCTCACCGCGCAGGTGCGTGACATTGCTCTCGTCACGACGGCGGTCGCCAAGGGTGACCTGTCGCGGAAGGTGACGGTTCACGTCGCCGGCGAGATGCTGGAGCTGAAGAACACCGTCAACACGATGGTGGACCAGCTCTCGTCGTTCTCCTCCGAGGTGACCCGCGTCGCGCGCGAGGTCGGCACGGAAGGCGAGCTCGGCGGCCAGGCGCAGGTGCCTGGTGTGGCGGGAGTGTGGAAGGACCTCACCGATTCGGTGAATCTTATGGCCGGCAATCTCACCGCCCAGGTGCGTGGGATCGCCCAGGTCACGACGGCCGTCGCGAACGGCGATCTGTCCCAGAAGGTGACGGTCAGCGCGCGCGGCGAGGTCGCGCAGCTCGCCGAGACGATCAACCAGATGACCGAGACGCTGCGTACGTTCGCGGACGAGGTCACCCGTGTGGCGAACGAGGTCGGCGCGGAGGGGCAGCTCGGCGGGCAGGCGAATGTGCCGGGCGCGGCGGGGACGTGGAAGGACCTCACCGACTCGGTGAACACGGTCTTCCGGAACCTCACCACGCAGGTGCGGGACATCGCGACGGTGACGACGGCGGTCGCCAACGGTGATCTCTCGCAGAAGGTCACGGTCGATGTCGCGGGCGAGATGCTCGAGCTGAAGAACACCGTGAACACGATGGTCGACCAGCTCTCCGCCTTCGGTGCCGAAGTGACGCGTGTGGCGCGCGAGATCGGCGTGGAGGGTGAACTCGGCGGTCAGGCACAGGTGCAGGGCGCGGCCGGCACGTGGAAGGACCTGACGGACTCCGTCAACACTGCTTTCCGCAACCTCACGGGCCAGGTGCGCAACATCGCGCAGGTCACGACGGCGGTCGCCAACGGCGATCTCTCGCAGAAGGTCACCGTCGACGTCTCCGGCGAGATGCTTCAACTGAAGAACACCGTCAACACGATGGTGGACCAGCTGTCGTCCTTCGCCGACCAGGTCACGCGGATGGCGCGCGACGTGGGCACGGAGGGCCGCCTCGGCGGCCAGGCCCGCGTGGACGGTGTCAGCGGAACCTGGAAGGAACTGACCGACTCCGTCAACTTCATGGCGGGGAACCTGACGTCGCAGGTGCGTCAGATCGCTCAGGTCACGACGGCGGTGGCCCGGGGCGACCTGTCGCAGAAGATCGACGTGGACGCGCGCGGCGAGATCCTGGAGCTGAAGAACACCATCAACACGATGGTCGACCAGCTCTCCGCCTTCGCCGACCAGGTGACCCGGGTGGCCCGCGAGGTGGGCACGGAGGGCCGCCTGGGCGGGCAGGCGCAGGTGCCCGGCGTGGCCGGTGTGTGGCGCGATCTGACCGACTCCGTGAACGGCATGGCCGGCAACCTCACCGCCCAGGTGCGCAACATCGCGCAGGTGGCGACGGCGGTGGCCCGCGGTGACCTGTCGCAGAAGATCGACGTGGACGCGCGCGGCGAGATCCTGGAGCTGAAGAACACCCTCAACACGATGGTGGACCAGCTCTCGGCCTTCGCCGAGCAGGTGACGCGGGTGGCCCGTGAGGTGGGCACCGACGGCATCCTGGGCGGCCAGGCGGAGGTGCAGGGTGTCTCCGGCACCTGGAAGGACCTCACGCAGTCCGTGAACGGCATGGCGAACAACCTGACTCTCCAGGTGCGCAACATCGCCGAGGTCACCACGGCCGTCGCCATGGGTGACCTTTCCAAGAAGATCACCGTCGACGCGAAGGGCGAGATCCTCGAGCTCGTCACCACCGTGAACACGATGGTCGACCAGCTCTCCAACTTCGCCGAGCAGGTCAACCGCGTGGCCCGCGAGGTGGGCACCGAGGGCAACCTGGGTGGTCAGGCGCGGGTCCCGGGCGTCACCGGCACCTGGAAGGACCTCAGCGACAACGTCAACCTGATGGCGAACAACCTGACCGGCCAGGTGCGCAACATCTCCCAGGTCGCGGCGGCGGTCGCCAACGGAGACCTGACCAAGAAGGTCACCGTCGAGGCGCGCGGCGAGGTCGCGCAGCTCGCCGACACCGTCAACACGATGGTGAAGACGCTGAGTTCGTTCGCGGACGAGGTGACCCGGGTGGCCCGCGAGGTGGGCACGGACGGCATCCTCGGCGGTCAGGCCCGGGTGCCCGGAGTCTCGGGCACGTGGAAGGACCTGACGGAGTCCGTGAACGGCATGGCCTCCAACCTCACCGGCCAGGTCCGCAACATCGCGATGGTCACCACCGCGATCGCCAAGGGCGACCTGACCAAGAAGATCGACATCGACGCCCGGGGCGAGATCCTGGAGCTGAAGACCACCATCAACACGATGGTCGACCAGCTGTCGTCCTTTGCCGAGCAGGTCACGCGCGTGGCCCGCGAGGTGGGTACGGAAGGGCAGTTGGGCGGCCAGGCCCGGGTGCGGGACGTCGACGGCACGTGGCGTGACCTCACCGAGTCCGTGAACGAGATGGCCGGAAACCTGACGCGTCAGGTGCGTGCCATCGCCGAGGTCGCCACCGCGGTGACGCGCGGTGACCTGAACCTGAAGATCGACGTGGATGCCGCGGGCGAGATCCAGGTCCTTCAGGACAACATCAACTCGATGATCGCCAACCTCCGCGACACCACCCTCGCCAACAAGGAACAGGACTGGCTCAAGGGCAACCTCGCCCGCATCTCCGGTCTGATGCAGGGCCGCCGGGACCTGGCGGACGTCGCCTCGCTGATCATGAGCGAGCTGACGCCCGTGGTCTCCGCGCAGCACGGCGCGTTCTTCCTGGCGCTGCCCACGGAGGACGCCCCGGAGCCGGGCGCCGAGCAGGGCGACGCGTACGAGCTGCGCATGATGGGCAGTTACGGCTACTCCATGGGCTCCATGCCGACGTCCTTCCGGCCCGGCGAGACGCTGATCGGCACGGCGGCGCAGGAGCGGCGCACGATCCTCGTGGAGAACGCGCCGTCCGGCTATCTGCGGATCGCGTCCGGCCTCGGCGAGGCGCCGCCCGCGCAGGTGATCGTCCTTCCGGTGCTCTTCGAGGGAACCGTCCTCGGCGTGATCGAGCTGGCCGCTTTCCAGCCGTTCACGCAGATCCAGAAGGACTTCCTCAGTCAGATCGCCGAGATGATCGCGACGAGCGTCAACACCATCAGCGTCAACACGAAGACCGAGGTGCTGCTCAAGCAGTCGCAGGAGCTCACCGAGCAACTGCGCGAGCGCTCCGCGGAGTTGGAGAGCCGGCAGAAGGCGCTGCAGGACTCCAACGCCGAACTGGAGGAGAAGGCCGAGCTGCTCGCCCAGCAGAACCGCGACATCGAGGTCAAGAACACCGAGATCGAAGAGGCCAGGCAGGTCCTCGAGGAGCGCGCCGAACAGCTCGCGGTCTCCATGCGGTACAAGTCCGAGTTCCTCGCGAACATGTCGCACGAGCTGCGTACGCCGCTCAACTCCCTGCTGATCCTGGCCAAGTTGCTCGCCGACAACGCCGACGCGAACCTCACCCCCAAGCAGGTGGAGTTCGCCGAGACGATCCACGGCGCGGGCTCGGACCTGCTGCAGCTCATCAACGACATCCTCGACCTGTCGAAGGTCGAGGCGGGCAAGATGGACGTCTCCCCGACGCGCATCGCCCTGGTGCAACTCGTGGACTACGTAGAGGCCACTTTCCGGCCGCTCACCGCGGAGAAGGGGCTCGACTTCTCCGTACGGGTGTCTCCGGAGCTGCCCGCCACGCTGCACACGGACGAGCAGCGGCTCCTCCAGGTCCTTCGCAACCTGCTGTCCAACGCGGTGAAGTTCACCGACTCCGGAGCGGTCGAGCTGGTGATCCGGCACGCTAACGCCGATGTGCCCAACGCCATCCGCGAACAGCTCCTGGAGGCGGGTTCGCTGCGCGACGCGGACGCGGACCTGATCGCGTTCTCGGTGAGTGACACCGGCATCGGTATCGCGGGCAGCAAGATGCGGGTCATCTTCGAGGCGTTCAAGCAGGCCGACGGAACGACGAGCAGGAAGTACGGCGGTACGGGCCTCGGGCTCTCCATCAGCCGGGAGATCGCGCGTCTCCTCGGCGGTGAGATCCACGCGGCGAGCGAACCGGGCCGCGGATCGACGTTCACGCTCTATTTGCCCCTGCACCCGAGCGAACTGCCGCCCCAGGGTTACTCGCAGCTGTCGCCCCTGCCGGGCACGGTCGCGCGGCCCGCCCTGGAGGAGGGCGCGTCCACGGCCGAGCAGCCCGCGCCGAGCGAGGGTGTCACGCCGCCGCGGCTGGACGCGACGCCGGGTTCCGGCACGCTCTTCAGGCGTCGGCGTCGTGCTGCGCACGCCTCCTCGGAGCAGCCGCCGGTGCTGCCGGGGCAGGGCGTCGCGGAGCCCCAGGGGGAGCGCTCGCAGGAGCAGTGGCCGACGCCGGGGCAGCAGGAGGCGGCCGAGGCGCGACCGGGCTACCAGTTCGGCGGCGAGAAGGTGCTCATCGTCGACGACGACATCCGCAACGTGTTCGCGCTCACCAGCGTCCTGGAGCAGCACGGCCTCTCGGTGCTGTACGCGGAGAACGGCCGTGAGGGCATCGAAGTCCTGGAGCAGCACGACGACGTGACGGTCGTCCTGATGGACATCATGATGCCGGAGATGGACGGGTACGCGACGACGTCGGCGATCCGCAGGATGCCGCAGTTCGCCGGGCTGCCGATCATCGCGCTCACCGCGAAGGCCATGAAGGGCGACCGGGAGAAGGCCATCGACTCCGGGGCGTCCGATTACGTTACGAAGCCGGTCGACCCGGATCATCTGCTCTCGGTGATGGAGCAGTGGATGCGCGGGGAGTGACCGAGAAGCGGCTTCATTACGCGGAGTTGCTGACAGAGTGTGGCCGAGGCCGTGTAGAAGCGCGGTATTCGGGGAACCTTCTGGTCTCCCACTGCGTTTCTGCTACGTGCACAGTGACATCGCGGTGACAGGGTGTGGCGACAGGCGGGGTGCGGCTACGATGACCGGCACAAGGACGGACGGCGTAAGGGAGTCGTCCCCTGGGGCGGCGCCCGGTGTACCGCCGGGGCGAGGAGGGCGGGCCATGGTGCAGAAGGCCAAGATCCTCCTGGTCGATGACCGGCCGGAGAATCTGCTGGCGCTGGAGGCCATCCTCTCTGCGCTCGATCAGACCCTGGTACGGGCATCGTCCGGGGAGGAAGCGCTCAAAGCACTACTCACGGACGACTTCGCGGTCATTCTGCTGGACGTCCAGATGCCAGGCATGGACGGTTTCGAAACCGCCGCGCACATCAAGCGGCGAGAACGGACCCGGGACATCCCGATCATCTTCCTCACCGCCATCAACCACGGCCCGCACCACACGTTCCGCGGGTACGCGGCCGGTGCGGTGGACTACATCTCCAAGCCGTTCGATCCGTGGGTGCTGCGCGCGAAGGTCTCGGTGTTCGTCGAGCTGTACATGAAGAACTGCCAACTGCGGGAGCAGGCAGCGCTGCTGCGTCTCCAGCTGGAGGGCGGCGGCAAGTCCACGGCAGGTGACGCGAAGGAGCCCGCGGGGCTTCTCGCCGAGCTTTCCGCGCGCCTGGCTGCCGTCGAGGAACAGGCCGAGGCGCTCTCGAAGCAGCTGGACGACGACTCGGCGGATGCCGCCGCGGTCGCCACCGCGGCCCATCTCGAACGCAAACTCACCGGCCTCCGGCGGGCTCTTGACGCCCTGGAGCCGGGCACCGGAAGCGGTGCGACTTCGGTGTCCTCCCAGAGTTGATCGTTGCGGGGGCGGTGAACATCCGTCAGTTCACCGCCCCCGCAAGGGCGACACAAACGGGTGAAGCGGTGGGCACACGTGTCCGCAGTGGCCTCCACCGGTAACCTCAGACCCATGGCCTCACGTCCGTCCGCAGCCAAGAAGACGCCCGCGAAGAAGGCGGCCGCGCCCACCAAGGCTCCGGCGAAGAAGGCCGTGGCCAAGAAGCCGCCCGCCAAGAAGGCCCCGGCGAAGAAGGCGCCCGCCAAGAAAGCCGTGGCGAAGAAGCCCGTACCCAAGCCGGCGCCCAGTCCCACGGGCGGCGTGTACCGCCTCGCGCGCGCCCTGTGGCTCGGTCTCGCGCACAGCGTGGGCGCGCTGTTCCGCGGCATAGGGCGCGGCGCGAAGGGACTCGACCCCGCGCACCGCAAGGACGGCCTCGCGCTGCTGCTGCTCGGCATCGCGCTGATCGTCGCCGCCGGCACCTGGTCGAATCTGCGCGGTCCCGTCGGGGATCTCGTCGAGATGCTGGTGACCGGCGCGTTCGGCCGCCTCGACCTGCTCCTTCCGATACTGCTCGCGGTCATCGGCGTACGCCTCATCAGGCACCCCGAGAAGCCCGAGGCGAACGGCCGCATCGTGATCGGCCTGTCCGCTCTCGTGATCGGCGTGCTCGGCCAGGTGCACATCGCCTGCGGTTCGCCCGCCCGCGCGGACGGCATGGCGGCCATACGGGACGCGGGCGGACTCATCGGCTGGGCCATGTCGACCCCGCTGATCTTCACCATGGGCGAGGTCCTCGCCGTACCCCTGCTCGTCCTGCTCACCGTCTTCGGGCTGCTCGTGGTCACGGCGACGCCCGTCAACGCCATCCCGCAGCGGCTGCGGCTGCTCGGCGTCAAGCTCGGCATCGTCCAGCCGGCACCCGACGAGGTGCAGGGTGACTACGCGGACGACGACGAGCGTTACGAGGAGCAGTGGCGCGAGGCGCTGCCCGCTCGCTCACGCAGGCGCGCCGGGGCCCCTGAGGCGTACTCCCCGGACCAGGCGGAGGAGGAGGCGCTCACCCGGCGCCGCAGGCCCCGCAGGGCCGCACAGCCCTCCCTGGACCGTCCGATGGACGCGGTGGACGTGGCGGCCGCCGCGGCAGCCGCGCTGGACGGTGCCGTGCTGCACGGCATGCCGCCCTCGCCGCTGGTCGCCGACCTGACGCAGGGCGTCTCCGGGGAGCGCGACGAAAAGCCCGAGCCGCCCGAGAAGCCGGCGGAGAGTTCCGCGCCGGTGCCGACCGCGCGCGCCACGGACAGCCCGCCGCCCGGCGTGCGGCGGAAGAAGCCCGGCGAGTCCGAGGACTCCGGAGTGCCGGACCTGACCAAGTCCGCCCCGGAGAGGCAGCGGGAGCTGCCGCCGCGGGCCGAGCAGCTGCAGCTGTCCGGCGACATCACGTACTCGCTGCCCGCGCTCGACCTGCTGGAGCGCGGCGGCCCCGGCAAGACCCGCAGCGCCGCGAACGACGCGGTCGTGGCCTCGCTCAGCAACGTCTTCAGCGAGTTCAAGGTCGACGCGGACGTCACCGGATTCACGCGCGGCCCGACCGTCACGCGGTACGAGATCGAGCTCGGCCCGGCCGTGAAGGTCGAGAAGATCACGGCTCTGGCCAAGAACATCGCCTACGCGGTCGCCAGCCCCGACGTCCGCATCATCAGCCCCATCCCCGGCAAGTCCGCGGTCGGCATCGAGATCCCGAACACCGACCGCGAGATGGTCAACGTGGGCGACGTGCTGCGTCTGGCGGACGCGGCCGAGGACGACCACCCCATGCTGGTCGCGCTCGGCAAGGACGTCGAGGGCGGCTACGTCATGGCCAACATGGCGAAGATGCCGCACATCCTGGTCGCCGGAGCCACCGGCTCCGGTAAGTCCTCGTGCATCAACTGCCTGATCACGTCGATCATGATGCGGGCGACCCCCGAGGACGTACGGATGGTCCTCGTCGACCCCAAGCGCGTCGAGCTCACCGCGTACGAGGGCATCCCGCACCTGATCACGCCGATCATCACCAACCCCAAGCGAGCCGCCGAGGCCCTCCAGTGGGTCGTGCGCGAGATGGACCTGCGCTACGACGACCTGGCGGCGTTCGGCTACCGGCACATCGACGACTTCAACCAGGCCGTGCGCGAGGGCAAGCTCAAGACGCCCGAGGGCAGTGAGCGTGAGCTCACCCCCTACCCGTACCTCCTGGTGATCGTCGACGAGCTCGCCGACCTGATGATGGTCGCCCCGCGCGACGTCGAGGACTCGATCGTGCGCATCACGCAGCTCGCCCGGGCGGCGGGCATCCATCTGGTGCTCGCCACGCAGCGGCCGTCCGTGGACGTCGTGACCGGCCTGATCAAGGCGAACGTGCCCTCGCGGCTCGCCTTCGCGACCTCGTCGCTCGCCGACAGCCGCGTCATCCTCGACCAGCCGGGTGCCGAGAAGCTGATCGGCAAGGGTGACGGGCTCTTCCTGCCGATGGGCGCGAACAAGCCCACCCGTATGCAGGGCGCTTTCGTCACCGAGGACGAGATCCACGCCGTCGTCCAGCACTGCAAGGACCAGATGGCGCCCGTCTTCCGGGACGACGTCACCGTCTCCACCAAGCAGAAGAAGGAGATCGACGAGGACATCGGCGACGATCTCGATCTGCTCTGCCAGGCCGCCGAGCTGGTCGTCTCCACCCAGTTCGGCTCCACGTCGATGCTCCAGCGCAAGCTGCGGGTCGGCTTCGCCAAGGCCGGACGGCTCATGGACCTCATGGAGTCGCGCGGCATCGTGGGTCCCAGCGAGGGCTCAAAGGCTCGTGACGTTCTTGTGAAACCCGATGAGCTGGATGGCGTGCTGGCCGTGATCCGCGGGGAGGCTCACCCATAAGGGAGCGGCAGGCAACCGTTTCCTCTCGGCATACGTCAAGTTGAGGGGAGGGAAAGCACCGTGCCCCACCATCAGGATGTCCCGCCATTCCGATGGCGTACAAAGTCCGTCGCCCAGTTGCCCCACCCTTCGGGAACCCCCCTAGACTGAACATCCGGCAGGTGGCTACACGCTCGAAAGGCGCCCCCGTGTCCATCGGCAACTCCCCTGAAGACGACCGCCCTTCAGACCACCGACCTAACGACGACCTGCCCGCGGACGACCGTCCGGCAGCCGAGAGTCCGGCTGACGACCGGCCCTCCATCGGGCGCACGCTGCAGCAGGCGCGCATCGACGCGGGCCTGACCGTCGACGAGATCAGTACGTCCACTCGGGTGCGTATCCCGATCGTGCACGCGATCGAACAGGACGACTTCTCCCGATGTGGCGGAGATGTGTACGCCCGCGGACACATCCGTACGCTCGCACGTGCCGTGGGGCTCGATCCTGCCCTCCTGCTGGCCCAGTACGACGAGGCGCACGGCGGTCGCCCGCCCGCGCCCACTCCCGCGGCGCCGCTCTTCGAGGCCGAGCGGATCAGGTCCGATCGGGGCCGCCCGAACTGGACCGCGGCCATGGTCGCTGCGATCGTCGCCGTCATCGGCTTCGTCGGCTTCACCGCGTTCAGCGGCGGCGGCGAAGAGGACGGATCGAAGTCGCAGGTCGCCGAGGGCGCCACACCGGCCACCAGCAAGCCCGCCAGCAAGCCCGCGCCGAACAAGCCCGCAGACCCCAAGCCGGACCCGTCGGACAGCGCGATCGCCGGCGCTCCCCAGGACAAGGTCACGGTCAAGGTCAACGCCGCGGACGGCCGCAGCTGGATCTCGGCCAAGGACCACAACGGCCGCACGCTCTTCGACGGCGTCCTGGAGCAGGGCAAGTCGAAGACCTTCCAGGACAAGCAGAAGATCGACCTCGTCCTCGGTGACGCGGGCGCGATCCACCTGTTCGTGAACGGCAAGACGGTCGACAACGAGTTCGAGCCCGGCCAGGTCGAGCGGCTCACGTACACCAAGGGCGACCCCGAGGTCGGCTGACCCTTGTGACGGCGGGTGACGGCGGCCCGGACCCTCGCGGCGGGGGCCCGGGCAGGGACGAAGTAGTCTTGAGAGCATGCCCGAACGCCGTACCGTCGCCCTTGTCACTCTTGGCTGCGCCCGTAACGAGGTGGACTCGGAGGAGCTCGCAGGCCGCTTGGAGGCGGACGGCTGGCAGCTCGTCGAGGCCGCCGAAGACGCGGATGTCGCCGTCGTCAACACCTGTGGATTCGTCGAAGCCGCCAAGAAGGACTCCGTCGACGCCCTGCTGGAAGCCAATGACCTCAAGGGCCATGGCAAGACCCAGGCCGTCGTGGCCGTCGGCTGCATGGCCGAGCGCTACGGCAAGGAACTCGCCGACGCCCTCCCCGAAGCCGATGGTGTCCTCGGCTTCGACGACTACTCCGACATCTCCACCCGCCTGAACACCATCCTCAGCGGCGGCAGTGTCGAGGCCCACACCCCGCGTGACCGGCGCAAGCTCCTGCCGATCAGCCCCGCTGAGCGCCAGGAGGCGGGCTCAGACGTCGCGCTGCCGGGCCACGCGCCCGTGGACCTGCCCGAAGGGCTCGCGCCCGCCTCGGGGCCGCGTGCCCCGCTGCGGCGGCGCCTGGGCACCAACCCCGTCGCCTCGGTGAAGCTGGCCTCCGGCTGCGACCGGCGCTGCTCGTTCTGCGCCATCCCCTCCTTCCGCGGGTCCTTCATCTCGCGGCGCCCCTCGGACGTGCTCGGCGAGACGCGCTGGCTGGCCGAGCAGGGCGTCAAGGAGGTCATGCTCGTCTCCGAGAACAACACCTCGTACGGCAAGGACCTCGGTGACATCCGTCTCCTGGAGACGCTGCTGCCCGAGCTGGCCGCCGTCGACGGGATCGAGCGGGTGCGCGTCAGCTACCTCCAGCCCGCCGAGATGCGCCCCGGGCTCATCGACGTACTGACCTCCACGGAGAAGGTCGCCCCCTACTTCGACCTGTCCTTCCAGCACTCCGCCCCCGGCGTGCTGCGGGCGATGCGGCGCTTCGGGGACACCGACCGCTTCCTGGAGCTCTTGGACACCATCCGTACGAAGGCGCCGCAGGCCGGCGTGCGGTCCAACTTCATCGTGGGCTTCCCCGGCGAGACCGAGGCCGACGTGGACGAGCTCGAGCGGTTCCTCACGGGTGCGCGGCTGGACGCCATCGGCGTCTTCGGGTACTCCGACGAGGAGGGCACCGAAGCGGCGACGTACGAGCACAAGCTGGACCAGGACGTCGTCGACGAGCGGCTCGCGCGCATCTCGCGGCTCGCCGAGGAACTGACCTCACAGCGTGCCGACGACCGTCTCGGTGAGACCGTCGAGGTGCTCGTGGAGTCCGTGGACGAGGAGGACGGCGCGATCGGCCGGGCGGCTCACCAGGCGCCCGAGACGGACGGCCAGATCCGCTTCGCGGGGGCCACGGGTGGGGAGGACCTGCAGGTCGGTCGTATGGTCGTGGCAAAGGTGGTCGGCACGGAAGGTGTGGACCTGGTGGCTGAGTACAGCGAAATTCTGGGCGACTCGCCCCGGATTCCGGCCGAGGAGGCACGCAGATGACCGGAGTCCCGGCATCCGCCGCGGGCGGCTCCGGCGCGCAGGGCGCCAAGCCGGTGCGCGGCGGAAAGTTGGGCGCTGCGGCCGTCAATCAGGCCAGCGTGTGGAACGTCGCCAACTTGTTGACGGTGATCCGGCTGCTGCTCGTGCCCGGCTTCGTGATGCTCCTGCTCGCCGACGGCGGGTACGACCCGGCCTGGCGCGCGTGGGCGTGGGCGGCGTTCGCCGTCGCCATGATCACGGACCTCTTCGACGGGCACCTCGCACGTACGTACAACCTGGTCACGGACTTCGGGAAGATCGCCGACCCCATCGCCGACAAGGCGATCATGGGCGCCGCGCTGATCTGTCTCTCGTACCTCGGCGATCTGCCGTGGTGGGTGACGGGCGTCATTCTCGGGCGTGAGCTCGGGATCACACTGCTGCGCTTCTGGGTGATCCGCTTCGGTGTCATTCCGGCCAGTCGCGGCGGCAAGATGAAGACCCTCTGGCAGGGCACGGCCGCCGGGATGTACGTCCTCGCGCTGACCGGGCCGCTCGCCACGCTGCGGTTCTGGGTGATGGCGGTCGCCGTCGTCCTGACCGTCGTGACCGGCCTCGACTACGTGCGCCAGGCGATCCTGCTGCGCCGCTCCGGCCTCGCGGAGGCGCAGGCGGCGTCGCTGGCCTCCGCCGCGGCGGCGGAGGCGGCAGCGGCAGCCGCGGAGGCATCGGCCTCCGCTTCCGGCGAAGGAGGCGCAGAGGCGTCGGCCTCCGCTTCCGGCGAAGGGAACCGGGAGTCGGCTTCGTGAAGTCGATGGGTTCCGTGATGTCGACGGGTTCGGCCGCGCAGGTGCTGCGGCTGCTTCAGGCGCGGGGCGAGACGCTCGCCGTCGCTGAATCGCTCACCGGGGGCCTGGTGGCCGCCGAGCTGACAGCCGTGCCGGGGGCCTCGCGGGTCTTCCGCGGGTCCGTGACGGCTTACGCGACCGAGCTGAAACATGAGCTGCTCGGGGTCGACGGCACTCTGTTGGCCGAGCGCGGCGTCGTGGACGCCGAGGTGGCGCTGCAGATGGCGGCGGGTGTGCGCAAGGTCATGGGCGCGGACTGGGGTATCGCGACCACGGGCGTCGCCGGGCCGGAGCCGCAGGACGGGCAGCCGGTCGGGACGGTCTTCGTGGCGGTCGCGGGGCCGGTCGTGGCCGTCGGCGGGCCGGTTTCCCCGGATGCCGGGCCTGCGACGGCGGTCGGCGGCGTGGATTCCGCTCTTCGCTCTGAGGGGAAAGTCGCCGCTCTGCGGTTGAACGGTGAGCGTTCGGACATCCGTATGGAGAGTGTACGGAGCGTGCTCACGCTGCTGGTCGAGCGGCTGTCCGGCGAACGTGCCGGGAACGGGCGGGCACAGGATACGGAACAGAACGGGGGGACTTGATGTTTGCAGCCCTGAGTGAACACGACATCGCTCCCCGCACGGCCGCCGCGCGAGGCGGTACGGTGGGGCGTGAAGGATGCGGCTACGCGGTCCGAGGAGGGAGCCACCGATGATTCTGCTCCGTCGCCTGCTGGGTGACGTGCTGCGTCGGCAGCGCCAGCGCCAGGGCCGTACTCTGCGCGAAGTCTCCTCGTCCGCCCGAGTCTCGCTCGGCTATCTTTCCGAGGTGGAGCGGGGGCAGAAGGAGGCATCCTCCGAGCTGCTTTCCGCGATCTGCGACGCGCTTGACGTACGGATGTCCGAGCTGATGCGCGAGGTGAGCGATGAGCTCTCCCTCGCCGAACTGGCTGCGTCGGCAGCGGCTACGGAACCGGTGCGCGCACCGGTTCGCCCGATGCTCAATTCCGTCTCGGTGAGCGGTGTGCCGCCGGAACGGGTGACGATCAAGGCGCCTGCGGAGGCGGTGGACGTCGTCGCCGCGTGATGCTGCGTTGACTGCGCACGCTGTTTGAGCGCTCATATGTGTACGAAGCCCTGGCTGGGTTACCGGCTGGGGCTTTTGTGCGTTTCGGGGGCTTGTCCAGCCAGGGGTGGGGCGGTGGGGCGGAATGAGGGGTGAGCTGGGGAGCGGGCTGGCTGGGGTGGTGACGCTGCGCGCACTCTGTGCGATGTCCCTATTGGCTCATTTATGCCATGGTTGGTGGGGGTTTTCGCTTACGCGTTCCCATGATCTTTGGAGGCTGGATGTACGTCGTGAAGAGCCCTCTGTCCGAAGCGGATCTGAAGACGGTCTCAGAAGCCCTGCAAGGGGCGCTCGTGGACCTGGTCGATCTCTCCCTGGTGGCCAAGCAGATCCACTGGAACGTGGTGGGCACGCGCTTCCGCTCCGTCCATCTGCAGCTCGACGAGGTCGTGGACACGGCGCGGACACACTCCGACACTGTGGCGGAGCGGGCGTCCACGCTCGGTGTATCGCCCGACGGTCGCGCATCGACCGTGGCGCGGAGCAGCGGCATCGGCGATGTCGCCGCCGGCTGGGTCAAGGACGCGGACGCGGTGGGAACGCTGGTGGACGCGCTTGGTGCGGTGATCACGCGGATGCGGGAGCGGGTCGAGGCGACCGGCGAGGCGGACCCGGTGAGCCAGGACATCTTCATCGGGATCACGGCCGACCTGGAGAAGCATCACTGGATGTTCCAGGCTGAGAACGGTTGATCGGGGAGGGGCTGGGGCGGGGGCGCGGGCTGAGAACGGGTGATCGGGGAGGGGCTGGGGGGGTGCGGTGGGCGACTGGCCGGGTACGTGCGTCGTCGTGGGGGAGCTGAGCCGGTTGAGCCCGGGGAGTGGCTGAACGGGGCGGTGGTCGTGCCTCGTGTGCCCTGTGGTGCGCCCTCCCGTCCAGCGGGTCCGGGCATCTAGCGTCGGACGCCAGGTTCAGGATTCGGGCGTCGGGCCTCGTGCGGAGGTGGTGGCCGTGGCATGGAGAGTCGTGCGGTGGGCGCCGGCTCTGGTGCTCGGCGCGCTCTGGTGGTGGGGCGTGCTGCGGCTGGCCCTCGTCCCTGAGGCGGGCGTCCTGGAGGGGGCTGTCGCGGCCGGTGGGTGGGGGCTGAGTCTGCTGCCGGTGCACTGTGTGCCGCAGTCCCGTGCTGTGGGGGCGTCGCGAGCTGCGGCTCGGGCTGCTCGGGCGTCCCGGGCGCCCCAGGCATCCCGAGCTGCTGGGTCCGCCTCGCAGGCCTCTCCGGGCGGGGAGAGTGGCCGGGGGGCGGGTGGTGCGGCGCATGGTGGTGCGGCGCGTGGTGGTGTGGCGGGGTGGTTTGGGAAGCGTACGGCCGGGGGTGTTGCCCGGTCCGCCGGTGACGCTGTCACCAAGGCATGGCGACGCCACCGTTCGGGCGGAGGATCTGGCCCGTCGTGAAGGCGGAGGCATCGGACGCCAGGTGCAGGACGGCGTGTGCGATGTCCTCCGGCTCGCCCACGCGGCCCAAGGGGGACATGCGGATCATGAGCCCCTCGGTGTGTGCCTGGGCGTCGGCGTCGTGGCGGTCGGTCATAGGGGTGCGGATCCAGCCGGGGGCCACCGCGTTCACGCGGATGCCGTATCTGCCCACCTCGGTGGCGAGAGTCTTCGTGAGCTGGACCACGGCGGCTTTCGCCGCGCCGTAGCAGAGGAGGCCAGGGCCTCCGGTGTCGATGGCGCCCGAGGCCATGGTGATGATGCTGCCGGGGTTGCGGGGGCGGTCGGGGTTGCGGGAGTTGCCGGGGTGGTCGGGCTTGTCCGCGTGCTTCGGCGCGATCTCCGCATTCGCCGCGATCATCGTGCGGGCCGCGGCCTGGCAGGCGTACAGAACGCCCTTGAAGTTGATGTTCAGGACTCGGTCGAGGTCCTCGTCCCGGGTCTCCAGGACAGGACTGTCGTGCATGATCCCGGCGATGGCGGCCATGACGTCCAGGCGGCCGGTGGGTCCGGCGGCGGTCGCGACGGCCTGGTCGACCTGGGACCTGTCCGTGACGTCCACGGAGTGGGTGTGCGCGGTGCCCCCGGCGGCCTTGATGAGCGTGGCCGTCTCGTGGAGTCCCTGGATGTCGCGGTCTGCGCAGTGGACGGTGGCGCCCGCTTCCGCGAGGAGTACGGCCGAGGCGCGGCCGATGCCGCTTGCCGCGCCGGTGACGAATGCGGTGCGTCCGCTGAGGTCGTACGCCGTGAGGGGCATGACGGGACGGTACGGCGGAATCTGACGGGGCGTCAACTGGTGGGGGTAGGTCAGGAAGTTGGGCCCTGTTGGCAGGACGGGCACCAGTACGTGGGGCGGCTGCGGGAGCCGTCGCCCTGTTCTCCCAGGCGGATGGGGGTGCCGCAGCGCAGGCAGGGGCGGGGTGCGCGGCCGTACACGTAAAGGCGCTGGCCCGCGCGGTCGTGTCCCGTGGTGGTACGCGAGGGGCGGTTGCGGTTGGCTTCCAGGAGTTTCTTGGCGAGGGCGGGGACGCGGGAGGCCGTCTCGGCGGGTAGCTCGCCTACAGGGAGCCAGGGCGTGACGCCCAGGAGGAAGCCCATCTCGCACTTGTAGACGTTGCCGATGCCCGCGAGATTGCGCTGGTCGAGCAGGGCTTCGCCGAGGGCGCGTTCGGGCGTCGCGAGGAGGTTGGCGAGGGCCTTGTCGGGGTCCCAGTCGGGGCCCAGAAGATCGGGACCGAGATGGCCCACGGCCTTGTCCTCGTCGGCGGTGCGGAGGAGTTCGAGCACCGGGAGGCGGTACCCGACGGCCGTGCGCTCGGCGTTGCCGAGGATCGCCCTGATCTGGTGGCCGGGGCCGCCCCGCCAGCGCTCACCGGGGGCGTACACCTTCCAGGAACCGTCCATGCGGAGGTGGGAGTGCAGGGTGAGCCCGCCCTCGAAGCGGGTGAGGAGGTGCTTCCCGCGCGGGGTGACGTCCAGGACGGTGCGCCCGGTGAGGTCGACGGTCGCGAGCTTCGGGACGCGGAGGTCGGAGCGCGTGACGGTGTGCCCGGCGAGGGCGCTGTGCAGTCGCCGGGCGGCCTGGTGGACGGTGTCGCCTTCGGGCATGAGATCCAGGGTTGCATGTCGGGGGCGGGGTGGGGGTGCGGTGGGGGCAGGGCGGGGGTGGGTGGCGTGACGGGGGCGAGGTGGGGTGGAGAGGGTGGGGCGGCGTCCGCGAGGGGGTGGCGCCGTTCCGTGGTGGGGGCTCGCCCGCGAGCAGTCGCTGGTGCCGTTCCGCGGAGGTTGCGCCCGCGCGGGGTGGCTGGTGCCGTGCCGCGGTGAAGTTCCGTCCGCGGCGGGTGGTAGTTCCTCCGGTGCGTTGCGTGGCGGGGGCTGTTCGCCGTGGTGCCGTGGTGCCTTTACGCGCGCAGGCGTAGGCCCCGTGGGGTGGCGTGGAAGCCTGCTCCTTCCAGGAGAGGGGCGAAGGGGGAGGTCAGGGAGGAGACGCCGTTGATGCGCTCGACCGTGACCGTGCCGAGTGAGCCCGCGCGGGCTGCGGTGGCGAGCGCTTCGGCTGCCGCGTGCAGCCGGGCGTCCTCGGTGGCCGGGGCGTCGTCCTGCGGGGTCGCGGGCCAAGCCAGCAGGGTCTTGCCGCCGCGCTCCATGTAGAGGGTCAGTTCGCCGTCGACGAGCACGACCAGGGAGCCTGCCTTGCGGCCCGGCTTGTGCCCCGCGTCGGTGGGCGGATCGGGCCAGGGGAGCGCGGCTCCGTAGGCGTTGGCGGGATCGGCGGCCGCCAGGACGAGGGCCTGGACGTCCGAGGGGCGGGAGGAGTAGTTCATGGCGCCTGGTGAACTGTCCGTGCGTTCCCGCGCGTTCGCCGCCGCGCGCAGCCGGTCCACCGCGCCGTCCATGGCGAACTGGGCGGCGCCGAGCCCCTCGACCACATAGCCGCGCCGCGCCTGGCCGCTGTCCTCGAAGGCGGACAGGACGCGGTACGTCGCCGAGAAGCCGCCCTCGACGCCCTCGGCCGCGACAGCCCCGCGGGTGACCACGCCGTGCCGGTCCAGGAGGGTGCGGGCCAGGGCGTGGGCTCGCAGGGTGGGGTCGGGTTCGTGGGCGGGGAGCAGTGACCAGCGGCCCGCCACGGTCGGCGGGCCCGTACGCGACGACGTGGGGCGGGCGGCGCCCGTCAGCGAGCCGTAGCGTCCGCGCGGCATGCTGCGCTTGGCGCGGTGTGCGGTGGAGCCCGCGGTGCGGCCCGAGCCCAGGAGCGAGCGCATCGGGGTGAGCGTGTCGTTCGTGAGCCGTCCGGACCAGGCCAGATCCCAGATCACGTCGGCCAGTTGCAGCTCGGAGGCCTCGGGGTGGGTCGTGGCCCGGATCTGGTCGGCGATCTGCCGGAAGAAGAGGCCGTACCCCCCGGAGAGTGTGTCGAGGACCGACTGGTGCAGCGCGGTGAGCTCCAGCGGATGGGCCGGAGGCAGCAGCAGGGGCGCGGCGTCGGCCAGGTACAGGGAGACCCAGCCGTCCTTGCCGGGGAGGGAGCCTGCCCCGGCCCACACCACCTCTCCGGCGGCGGTGAGTTCGTCCAGCATCGCCGGTGTGTACCCGGAGACGCGGGAGGGCAGGACGAGCTTCTCGAGCGCGGACGCGGGCACGGTCGCACCCTGCAACTGCTCGATGGCGCGCACCAAGCCGTCCACGCCCCGCAGTCCGTGACCGCTCAAGTGCTGCCACTGGGGCAGGAACTGGGCGAGCGCGGCGGGCGGCACCGGCTCCAGCTCGTGCCGCAGGGCCGCGAGGGAGCGGCGTCGCAGACGGCGCAGGACGGCCGCGTCGCACCACTCCTGGCCGATGCCCGCCGGGTGGAACTCTCCTTGTACGACACGTTGGTTGGCAGCGAGGCGTTGCAGCGCGCCCTCGGTCACGGCGACGCCGAGGCCGAAGCGGGCAGCCGCCGTCGCCGAGGTGAACGGGCCGTGCGTGCGCGCGAACCGCGCGACGAGGTCGCCGAGGGGGTCCTTGACGGGTTCGGTGAACGCCTCCGGGACGCCGACCGGCAGCGCGGTGCCCAACGCGTCGCGCAGCCGGCCCGCGTCCTCGATCGCCGCCCAGTGGTCGGCTCCGGCGATGCGGACGCTGATCGCGCGGCGGGCGGAGGCCAGCTCCTGCGCCCACTCCGGCTCGGCTCCGCGCTCGGCGAGCTCGGCGGCGGTGAGCGGCCCGAGGAGGCGCAGCAGGTCGGCAACGCCCTCGGCGTCCTTGACGCGGCGGTCCTCCGTGCGCCACTGGAGCTCCTGCTCCAGCTCCGTGAGGACGTCCGCGTCGAGCAGCTCGCGCAGCTCGGCCTGGCCCAGGAGCTCCGAGAGGAGCCGGGAGTCCAGGGAGAGGGCTGCCGCGCGCCGTTCGGCGAGCGGCGAGTCGCCCTCGTACAAGAACTGCGCCACATAGCCGAACAGGAGTGAGCGGGCGAACGGGGACGGTTCGGGGGTGGTGACCTCGACGAGCCGGACCTTGCGGGACTCGATGTCGCCCATCAGTTCCGTGAGACCGGGGACATCGAAGACGTCCTGGAGGCACTCCCTGACCGCTTCCAGGACGATGGGGAACGAGCCGAACTCACTGGCCACCTGAAGCAGTTGTGCCGCGCGCTGGCGCTGCTGCCACAGAGGCGTGCGCTTCCCGGGGCTACGGCGCGGCAGCAGCAGCGCGCGGGCGGCGCACTCGCGGAAGCGCGAGGCGAACAGGGCCGAGCCGCCCACCTGGTCGGTGACGATCTGATTGACCTCGCCCTTGTCGAAGGCGACGTCCCCGGCACCTACGGGGGCCTGCTCGCTGTCATACCCCACGGGCTGCTCGGTGGGCTCCTGGTCGAACAGGTCCAGGCTCATCAGGTCGGCGTCCGGCAGGCGGAGCACGATGCCGTCGTCGGCGTGCATGACCTGGGCGTCCATCCCGTACCGCTCGGTCAGCCGGGAGGCGAGGGCCAGGGCCCAGGGGGCGTGCACCTGAGCGCCGAACGGGGAGTGCACCACCACGCGCCAGTCACCCAGCTCGTCGCGGAACCGCTCGACCACGATCGTGCGGTCGTCCGGGATGTGGCCGCAGGCCTCGCGCTGCTCGGCGAGGTACGTCAGGACGTTGTCGGCGGCCCAGTCGTCGAGGCCCGCGGCCTGCAGGCGCACGCGCGCGTCGTCGGGTGGCAGCGAGCCGACCTCACGGAGGAAGGCGCCCAGCGCACGGCCCAGTTCGAGCGGGCGGCCCAGTTGGTCGCCTTTCCAGAAGGGGAGTCGGCCCGGGACGCCGGGGGCGGGGGAGACGAGTACGCGGTCGCGGGTGATGTCCTCGATGCGCCAGGAACTCGTGCCGAGTGTGAAGACGTCGCCGACCCTGGACTCGTAGACCATCTCCTCGTCGAGCTCTCCGACGCGGCCCCCGCCCTTCTTGGGGTCGGCGCCGGCCAGGAAGACCCCGAAGAGGCCGCGGTCGGGGATCGTGCCCCCGGAGGTGACCGCGAGGCGCTGCGCCCCGGGGCGGCCGGTGACGGTCCCTGCGACGCGGTCCCAGACCACGCGGGGACGCAACTCCGCGAAGGCGTCCGACGGATAGCGGCCCGCGAGCATGTCCAGGACGGCCGTGAACGCCGACTCCGGGAGCGAGGCGAAGGAGGCGGCCCGGCGCACCAGGGCAAGCAGGTCGTCGACCTGCCAGGTGTCGAGGGAGACCGTCGCGACGAGCTGCTGGGCGAGCACGTCCAGGGGGTTGGCCGGGATGCGCAGCGACTCGATGGAGCCGGTCCGCATCCGCTCGGTGACCACGGCGGCCTGCACCAGGTCCCCTCGGTACTTGGGGAAGACGACGCCGGTGGAGACCGCTCCCACCTGGTGTCCCGCCCGGCCGACGCGCTGCAGACCGGAGGCCACGGAGGGCGGTGACTCGACCTGGACCACCAGGTCGACCGCTCCCATGTCGATGCCGAGCTCCAGGCTGGACGTGGCGACGACGGCCGGCAGACGGCCGGCTTTCAGGTCCTCCTCGACGAGCGCGCGCTGCTCCTTGGAGACCGAGCCGTGATGGGCGCGGGCGAGGACCGGAGGCGCGCCCTTGGCCGCCCCCGACTCGGCCATCAGCTCCGCGGGGGAGTGGTCCTCGGGGAGGGTCTCTCCCGTCGCGCGTTCGTACGCGATCTCGTTCAGCCTGTTGCACAGGCGCTCCGCGAGGCGGCGGGAGTTGGCGAACACGATGGTGGAGCGGTGCGCCTGGACGAGGTCGGTGATGCGCTCCTCGACGTGCGGCCAGATGGAGGGCCGCTCCGCGCCCTGGTCGGAGTCGGCGACCGGGGAACCGCCCAGCTCCGCTAGATCCTCGACCGGCACGACCACGGACAGGTCGAACTCCTTGCCGGACGGGGGCTGGACGATCTCCACCCTGCGCTGCGGCGACAGATAGCGCGCGACCTCGTCCACCGGACGGACGGTCGCCGACAGGCCGATGCGCCGGGCGGGCCGGGGCAGCAGCTCGTCAAGCCGCTCCAGGGAGAGGGCGAGATGCGCGCCGCGCTTGGTGCCCGCGACGGCGTGCACCTCGTCCAGGATCACCGTCTCGATGCCCGCCAGCGCGTCCCGCGCGGCGGAGGTGAGCATCAAGAAGAGCGATTCGGGGGTGGTGATCAGGATGTCCGGCGGGCGCGTGGCCAGGGAGCGGCGCTCGGCGGGCGGGGTGTCGCCCGAACGGATGCCGACCCGGACCTCGGGCTCGGGGAGTCCGAGGCGCACGGACTCCTGGCGGATGCCGGTCAGGGGACTGCGCAGATTGCGCTCCACGTCGACCGCGAGGGCCTTCAGCGGAGACACGTACAACACGCGGCAGCGCTTCTTGGGGTCGGCGGGCGGCGGCGTCGAGGCCAGCTGGTCCAGGGCGGCGAGGAACGCGGCCAGGGTCTTGCCGGAGCCGGTGGGCGCGACGACCAGCACGTCCGAACCCTCGCCGATGGCTTTCCACGCCCCGGCCTGCGCGGACGTGGGCGCGGAGAAGGCCCCCGTGAACCAGCTGCGGGTCGCGGGGGAGAAGCCATCAAGGGCGCCGGAAGCACTGGATGCGGACCTGACCATGACCCCATCGTGCACCCCGCCACTGACAACGGCGCCGACCTGCGGAAAAGGGTTTGCGTGGCTGTCGCAGAATTGGAGGCATGGCAGGTTCGGCGGAGCGGGCGCGGCACTGGCGGTACGCGGAGCTGCCCGGGGTCGACCTGCTGCGTGCCCACTACATCGACAAGACGTTCGTTCGGCACACCCACGAGCACTACGTGATCGCCGCGATCGCCGAGGGCGTCGACGTCTTCCACCACGGCGGCGCCGACCAGTACGCGGGCCCGGGGACCCTGGCCCTGATCAACCCCGACACGCCGCACACGGGCCGGGCCGGTGCGCCCGAGGGATGGCGTTACGCGGCGGTCTACCCGTCGCCTGACCTGGTCGCCGGAATCGCCGCGGAGACCACCGCCATTCGGGGAACCCCCGGTTTCGTCCGTCCGGTGCTCGAGGACCCGTACGCCGTGACGCTCGTCCACCGGGTGCTGCGAGCCGCCGAGGAGGGCAACGCGCTCGCCGCCGACACGTTGCTCAGAGTGGCTGTGACCCGGCTGCTGCGGCACAACGGCGGTGTCGCACCCCAGCGTGCCGCCCGCACGGCGGGCGCCAGGATCGCGGCACGCGCGCGTGCCGTCCTGGAGGAGAGGCTGGCCGACCCGCCGAGCCTGGAGCGGCTCGCCACCGATCTCGGGGTCGGCCCGTTCGCCCTGCTGCGGGCCTTCCGCGACGCCTACGGGATGCCGCCGCACGCATGGCTCACCGACGCGCGTGTGCGCGCCGCACGGCGTCTCCTGGACACGGGCACATCGCCGGCCGAAGCGGCCGTCGCCGTGGGTTTCACCGACCAGCCGCACCTGAACCGGCACTTCACCCGCACGGTCGGGGTACCGCCCGGGGCGTACCAGCGCGAGCGCAAGAACGCAGGCGAAAGCAAGCTCGCAGGCGAGCGCAAGAACGTACAAGACGGGGGATCGGCCCTGCTCGTACCGTCCGGCGTGTGGCAGAACAGACGACACCCGCAGACATAGGCGCAGGCCGTTCAGAAGACCTGGCAGCCGACCGGCCGCCGGAGAAACCCGATTCCGCGGTGGTCCGCGACGCCCTCGGCGTCGGGGTCGCCGTCGGACTCTCCGGCTTCGCCTTCGGGGTGACCTCCGCGGGCAGCGGCCTCACCGTGCTGCAGACCTGCGTGCTCAGCCTGCTGGTCTTCACGGGCGCCTCGCAGTTCGCGCTGGTCGGGGCGCTCGCGGGCGGCGGGAACCCCTTCACCGCCGCGGCGGGCGCCTTCTTCCTCGGCGTACGCAACGCCTTCTACGGGCTGCGGCTCTCGCAGTTGCTCGCCCTCCCGCGCGCGGTGCGCCCGTTCGCCGCCCACTGGGTCATCGACGAGACCGCCGCCGTGTCGCTCGCACAGCCGACCCGGCGAGCCGCCCGCATCGGCTTCACCGTCACCGGACTGAGCCTCTACGTGCTGTGGAACCTCACCACGCTCCTCGGGGCGCTCGGTGCCGAGGCCATCGGTGACACCGACGCGTGGGGGCTCGACGCCGCGGGACCGGCGGTCTTCCTGGCGCTGCTCGCGCCGATGCTGCGTACGACCACGGAGCGGGCGGTCGCGGCGGTCGCGATCGTCCTGGGGCTCGGCCTGCTGCCCGTTCTGCCCGCTGGGGTGCCGGTCCTGATGGCCGCGCTCGCCGTACCGGCGGTGCTCTACGTAGAGGGCCGGAGAGCCACCTCCAAGCCGGCCGACAAAGACGCTCGCCCCGACGACACCCAGAAGGAAGACCGTTGAACATCTGGATCGCGATCGGCGTGACCTTCGTCGGCTGCTACCTCGTGAAGCTCGCGGGCCTCCTTGTGCCCGTGGGCGCCCTGGAGCGTCCGCTCGTCAAGCGCATGGCCGCCCTGTTGCCCGTGGCACTCCTTGCCGCGCTCACGGCCCAGCAGGCCTTCGCCGACGGGCGGGCCCTGGAGCTCGACGCCAAGGCTCTGGGGCTCGCTGCGGCGGCTGTGGCGCTGCTCGTGCGGGCGCCGTTCCTGGTCGTCATCGGGGCCGCCGTGGCCGTCACCGCGGGGGCGCGGGCGCTCATGGGCTGACCGCGTAATACGCGTCACAACGGCGGCCCGCACCCGGAGAGGAGACCCCGTGGCGCTGTCCCCCGAGGCGAAATCGCTCGCGGCGCGCTGCGAGCCCCGGGTCAATGAACTGGCCCGCAGGATGGCCCGTGAGTCGTTCGAGGAGCTCCCCGGGTACGCGGAGCTGCCCGACGACGTGAAGGACCTGGAGATAGCCGCGACCGCGCGCCACGGAGTGCGCCTCTTCCTGCGGCGCGTCACCGACCGGCCCGGCAGTCACCGGCTCTTCCGTGAGCGGGCCGCCCAGCGTGCGGAAGAGGGCATGCCGCTGCACCTCTTGCTGCGTACGCACGCTCTGGGGGTGTACGTCCTGTGGCAGGCCCTGCGCGACGAGGCCCGGCCCGGCGAGGAAGCGGCCCTGATCGAGCTCGTGGACGTCCTCCTGGAGTCGCACCCCTCCATCGTCGGGGCCGTGGCGGAGACCTACCTGGACGAGCGTTCCGCGCTGGAGGCAGAGCAGCGCGCCCAGCGCAGGTCCCTGGTCCGCGGCCTGCTCGACGGCATGGTGCCGCCCGGCCACGTACTGCTGGAGCAACTGAACCTCGCGGGGCCCGTGCTCGTCCTCGCGCTCGGTTTCGACGAAACGCCGGCCGACGGCCCCGTAGCGGTACGGCGGCGTCTGCGACGTGTGCAGACCGCCCTGGACCACGCCTTCGAGGTGGAGGTGCTCGCCCTCCTGGAGGCCGATGGCGGTCGGGTCGTCGTGCCCCAGGCGTGCCGGCCTCCCGAGGACCTGCCGCGCCGGCTCAGCAAGGCCTGCGACCTCCCCGTACGCGTGGCCGCCGTGGACGCAGCGGGGCCCGAGGCGGTGACCGACGCGGCGCGCACCGCGACGGAGATACTGCGCGTCACGCGCGCGTGCGGCCTGCCTCCGGGACTGCACCGCATGGAGGACGTGCTCCTCGAGTACCACCTCTCCCGGCGCAACGAGAGCAGCCACCTCATCTCCGCGCTGCTCGACCCGGTGGCCGACCGGCCCGAGCTCCTGGAGACACTGCGCACCCACCTGGGCCACCAGCAGGAGCGCAGGGCGACCGCCGCCGCCCTTGGCCTGCACCCCAACACCGTCGACAACCGCCTCGCGAAGATCGGCGAGCGCACCGGACTCGACCTGTCGGCACCGCGCGGCACGGCGCTCGCCATCGCGGCGCTGCTCCTGAGGGAGGCCGAGGAGGCTCCGTCAGACGATGGACCGTCCGTACGCCCGTAGGGTGCGCAGCGCCTCGACGGTGACGATCGGGCGGGCTTCGAGAGCGCTGCCCGGCGCCCATTGGCGCCATCGGACCGGCCAGCCGCCGTCCTCTTGCTGCTCCCGCGCGAGATGGTCCAGGGAGCGCGTCATCTCCTCGTCGGTGAACCACGCGCGCGCGAGCGACTCGGGGGTCTTGGCGTAGTCGTGCGCGAAATGGTGCTCACCCGGTGCGTAGCCCGCGGCGACGGGGTAGGCCTCCAACCGCTCGGGGTCGAGCGCCACCAGCTGTTGCTCCCGCGCGACCCTGCCGAGCCGGTCGGCTGCCGCCTGCGCGCGCGGGCGGTCGGGTGCCCCGTCGAGGAAGGCGACGGCCGCCTGGATCTCGTACGGATGGGACTTCTCCAGGGACTCCACGGCGGCCCAGCAAAAGTCGGTGGCTCTGAACAGCCAGGCATGCCACACCTCGTTGCGGTGCAACAGGCCCACTACGGGGCCGGTGGCGAGTAGTTCGCTCGGCGGATCGTCCACCACGGGCACGAACGGCGCCGAGGGATAAGCGCGTTGGCTGGGATGGATCGCCGGGAGGGCACCGTCCGATGTCGACACCGACGTCAGGTAGCGGCACACGCGCTCCACCCGTTGCCCGCCGCAGCGCCCGATCGAGTCCAGGACGCGCAGCGCGTGCCCGACGTGGAGGGGCTGGCTGACGGGGCCGCGCAGGTCCGGTTCGAGCGCGTACCCGTAGCCGCCGTCCTCGGTGCCGTACGCGGCGAGCGCGGTCTCGACCGCGTCGGCCGGACCGGCTCCGGCACCGCCCGCGCCGCTCAGGAAGTGGTACGCGAACCGCCGCTGCTCGAGGACGCGCGCGGTGAGCCAGACGAAGTGCTCGGCGCGTGCGACCGGCGAGGACGCGGCGTGCGGGGATGCTCCGGTTTCGGCCATGCACAGACCGTAGGCCGGAAAGCGCCTTCGGTGATCCCCCTGCGTCCGGCTGCACTCCCAAGGGAGCGATACTGAGGGCATGCGGTTGACGATTTTCTGGGAGCGGATGGCGGACCACTTCGGACAGGGGTACGCCGACTCGTTCGCCCGCGACCACGTGATGGCCGAGCTCGGCGGACGCACGGTGCATCAGGCACTGGACGCGGGCTGGGACGCCAAGGACGTCTGGCGCGCCGTGTGCTCGGCCATGGACGTACCGGCCGAAAAGCGCTGACGGCGGGACACTTCCCCGTTGTTCTGCGGCCCGTAGCGCGCGCCGAGGAGCGCGAAGACGCGGGGGCGGCGGCCGAATGTCGTCGGCGTGGGCGAGACTGGCTCTGTGGCATCGACAGACGAGACCGCGCAGGTCACTCAGGACGTAGCTCCGCTCGGCACGACGCCGCCCGCACAGCCCCCGAACGGGGCGGAGACCGGGCGGGCCGCCGGCATGCCGCGCTGGCTGCCGCGCGCCATGGTGCTCGCCCTCGCGCTCATCGCCTGTTTCCAGCTGGGCAGTTGGGCCTTCCACCAGCTGACCGGGCTGCTGATCAACATCCTGATCGCGTTCTTCCTCGCGCTCGCGGTGGAGCCCGCGGTGAGCTGGATGGCCGCGCGCGGGCTGCGCCGGGGCTTCGCCACCTTCCTGGTCTTTCTCGGTGTCCTGATCGCCAGCGCGGGCTTCATCACGCTCATGGGGTCGATGCTCGCGGGCCAGATCGTGGACATGGTCGAGGACTTCCCCGAGTACCTCGACGACGTCATCAGCTGGATCAACCAGACGTTCCACACGGAGCTCTCCCGGGTCGAGATCCAGGACAGCCTGGTCCACTCGGACTGGCTGCAGAAGTACGTGCAGAACAGCGCCAGCGGCGTCCTGGACGTCTCGGCGCAGGTCCTCGGGGGCCTCTTCCAGCTCCTGACGGTCCTGCTGTTCTCGTTCTACTTCGCGGCCGACGGCCCGCGGCTGCGGCGCGCCCTCTGTTCGGTGCTGCCGCCCGCCCGCCAGGCCGAGGTGCTGCGCGCGTGGGAGATCGCGGTCAACAAGACCGGGGGCTATCTCTACTCGCGCGGTCTGATGGCGCTGATCTCCGGAGTCGCGCACTACGTCCTGCTGCAGGCCCTGAGCGTGCCGTACGCTCCCGTGCTCGCGGTGTGGGTCGGCCTGGTCTCGCAGTTCATCCCGACCATCGGTACGTATCTGGCGGGCGCGCTGCCGATGCTGATCGCCTTCACGGTCGATCCCTGGTACGCGCTGTGGGTGCTGATCTTCGTCGTGGTCTACCAGCAGTTCGAGAACTACGTCCTGCAGCCCAAGCTCACCGCAAAGAGCGTGGACATCCACCCGGCGGTCGCCTTCGGGTCGGTCATCGCGGGCACGGCACTCCTCGGTGCGGTCGGCGCCCTGATCTCCATCCCGGCGATCGCGACTCTGCAGGCCTTCCTGGGCGCGTACGTGAAGCGGTACGACGTCACGGACGACCCGCGCGTCCATGGACACCGGCGCAAGGGCGGGGCGTCCCTCCTCACGCGCATGAGGCGCGCGCTGCGTGGGCCGAACCATCCGGGGGCGAGTTCGGAGGCCGAGGTCGCCGCCGAGGAGGCTTCGGGAGCCAGCCCTGACCCCGCTTCAGGGTCGGGTCCGGAGTCGGGCCCGGACGAGCGCCGGTAGCGCCGGGAACCGCCCGAGTGCCGCCGTCCGCCCGGCGGACGGACCCCTTCCGTACTCTCGGTGGGGCCCGCGTGGTGCGCTTGACACCAAAATCGAACATCCATTCTTATGGGTTGCCTGGCGGCGTTTTCCCGGGGTTTTCGCGGGGGGATCCCTGGGGCTCCGGCGGATTCCGGCGGGGCGTTCGCCTCGAGTTATCCACAGGCCGGACGGGCGTCGGGGCGGATTGTCAGTGGCAGGCGCTAGCGTCATTGACGTGAAGCGATCGACACAAGCAAATCGGGTGGAACCCATGGCAGGAACCGACCGCGAGAAGGCGCTCGAAGCCGCGCTCGCACAGATTGAACGGCAATTCGGCAAGGGCGCAGTGATGCGCATGGGCGAGCGGCCGAACGACCCCATCGAGGTCATCCCCACCGGATCGACCGCCCTCGACGTCGCGCTCGGCGTCGGCGGCATCCCGCGCGGCCGTGTGGTGGAGGTGTACGGACCGGAGTCCTCCGGTAAGACGACGCTGACGCTGCACGCCGTGGCGAACGCACAGCGCGCGGGCGGCGCCGTCGCCTTCGTGGACGCCGAGCACGCACTCGACCCCGAGTACGCGAAGAAGCTGGGCGTCGACATCGACAACCTGATCCTGTCCCAGCCTGACAACGGCGAGCAGGCTCTGGAGATCGTCGACATGCTGGTCCGCTCCGGCGCGCTCGACCTGATCGTCATCGACTCCGTCGCGGCCCTGGTGCCGCGCGCGGAGATCGAGGGTGAGATGGGCGACTCGCACGTGGGTCTGCAGGCCCGTCTGATGAGCCAGGCGCTCCGGAAGATCACCAGCGCGCTCAACCAGTCCAAGACGACCGCGATCTTCATCAACCAGCTCCGCGAGAAGATCGGCGTGATGTTCGGCTCGCCGGAGACCACGACCGGTGGTCGTGCGCTGAAGTTCTACGCCTCGGTGCGGCTCGACATCCGACGGATCGAGACCCTGAAGGACGGCACGGACGCGGTCGGCAACCGCACCCGCGTCAAGGTCGTCAAGAACAAGGTCGCGCCGCCCTTCAAGCAGGCCGAGTTCGACATCCTCTACGGCCAGGGCATCAGCCGCGAGGGCGGCCTGATCGACATGGGCGTGGAGAACGGCTTCGTCCGCAAGGCCGGCGCCTGGTACACGTACGAGGGCGACCAGCTCGGCCAGGGCAAGGAGAACGCCCGCAACTTCCTGAAGGACAACCCCGATCTCGCCAACGAGATCGAGAGGAAGATCAAGGAGAAGCTGGGCGTCGGCGTGAAGCCGCAGGAGGAGGAGCCGGCCGCCGAGCCGGGCAAGGACGCGGCGGGTGCGGCAACCGAGGACGCCGCCAAGACGGTGCCCGCGCCGGCGACCAAGGCCACCAAGCCCAAGGCCGCCGCGGCCAAGAGCTGATCCATGACGCGGCGCACAGACTGGGCGGACCAGGTCACTCCCGAACACCACACCGACCCCGCGGGCCGAGGCTTCGCGGACGGTGTGGATCAGGGTGGCGCCGACCAGGAGGGTGACGAGACCGGCTTCCGCGGGGGCGGCGGCCGGCGAGGTCGCCGACGGCGTGGCGGCTTCGGTGAAGGCCGAGGCGGCGGTTCACAGGACAGCGGCCCCCCTTCCTCGTCGAGGGCCGAGAAGGGGGAGCCGCCGACAGCGGATCCGGGTGAGAAGGCGCGGGCGATCTGTCTGCGGCTGCTCACCGGGACTCCGCGCACGCGCAAACAACTGGCGGACGCGCTGCGCAAGCGGGACATCCCGGACGACGTGGCGGAGGAAGTGCTGACCCGCTTCGAAGAGGTCGGCCTGATCAACGACGGTGCCTTCGCGGGCGCGTGGGTGGAGTCCCGGCACCACGGCCGGGGCCTGGCCCGACGGGCGCTCGCGCAGGAGCTGCGTACGAAGGGCGTGGACGCCACGCTGATCGAGGAAGCCGTGGGGCAGCTCGACTCAGAGCAGGAGGAGGCGACCGCACGCGAGTTGGTCGCCCGCAAGCTCCGTGCCACACGGGGTCTCGACCGCGACAAGCGGCTGCGCCGCCTCGCGGGCATGCTCGCCCGCAAGGGCTACTCGGAAGGCCTGGCGCTCCGGATCGTCCGGCAGGCCATCGAGGACGAGGGCGAGGACGCGGGGGACTTGGGGTTCGACGGGGACTGAGCCGACCAGGGCCCTCGCGGGGGTGGGGCCCAGGTCAGGGCCGGGCAGCGCGGTGCGAACCGTGGCCCGGCCCTTTCGCGTTCCGCGGAGGGCATCACGAGGGGCGGCGCGACGCCCTGCGGCCTCCGTAGCGCCGTACTTCAACTCCCCGTCGGCGCCCGCAGGGTGGGGATAACCCCCCGCCGAAGACGCCGGTCCACCGCACTGCACAGGAACCTGTGCACAGGCGACTGTGTACGCATGGCAAAGGAACCCGGCACGACCGACGGCGCCCCCGAGGAGCTGACCGACCTCCGCGTCCTCAAGGCACTCGCGCAGCCCCGGCGCCAGCAGATGCTGCAGCACCTCACCGTGCACGGCCCGGCCACCTCGGCGACGCTCGCCAGGGCGCTCGGCCTCAACACCGGCGCCACCAGCTACCACCTGCGCGAACTCGCCCGCTACGGCTTCGTCGAGGAGACCGCCGGTACGGGCCACGGCCGCGAACGCTGGTGGCGCGCGATCCCCGGCGACCGGCGTTTCCCGCCCCGCAGCAAGCAGAACGCCGAGACGCGGCTCGTCATGGACGAGCTGAACCATCTCTCCTATGCCGCCGACCTGGAGCTCTTCGAGCAGTTGCAGCGAGACGCCTGCGACACCGAGGACGCCGGACTCGGTGAGTGGGCCGACGCGTTTCCGTACTCGCGCGGCACGATCCGGCTGACGCTTCCCGAGCTCCGCGAGTTCTTCGAGGAGTACATCGCCCTGCTCAACCGCTACAAGCGCCCCGACGCCGAGACCCCGGCCGAGGCCCGCACGGTACTCACCCGGCTCCTGGCCTTCCCGGCACCCGCGACCGCCGACGTGCCGCCTGCGCCCGAGCCTGCCCGTTCGGCCCGCTCCTCCGCCCCCTCTCCCAGTTCCTCCTCCTCCGAGCCCGAGGCGACAACATGATGCTGCGCTACGCACTGCAGACGGTCCGAGACCGCAAGGGCGGATTCCTCGGCGCCTTCCTGGCACTGATGTGCGCGGCCGCGCTCATCACGGCCTGCGGCACGCTCCTGGAGACAGGCCTGCGCGGCACCATCCACACCGAGCGCTACGCCGCCACTCCCGTGATCGTCTCCGCGGACCAGAACGTCCACCAGACCACCGTCAAGCACAAGAAGGGCAAGACCAAGGTCAAGCACAAGGCCAAGCCGATCGCCGAGCGGGCCTGGCTGGCGGAGGACATCGCGGACAGGCTCAAGGGGGTGCGGGAAGTCGGCAGAATGATCCCCGAACTCACCTTCCTCGCCACGCCATTGACCCCGGCGGCCGGCGACCTCACCGACAAGCCCGCGTACGGCCACGCCTGGGAGTCGGCAGCACTGACCCCCTTCCGTCTCGTCGAGGGCAAGGCGCCGCGCGCCGCAGGGGACCTCGTCATCGACAGCGGCCTCGCCGGGCGTGCCCACCTCAAGACCGGCGACCGCCTCACCGTCCAGTCGACACAAGCCCCGCGCACCTACCGCATCACCGGTGTGGCCGCCCCCTCCGAAGGCGCCCTTGCCCACCAGACGGCGCTCTTCTTCTCCTCCGGAGAGGCCGAGCGGCTCGCCGCTCACCCCGGAAAGATCACCACGCTCGGCGTCATGCCGGCCGACGGCACCGGAACGGGAGAGCTCAAGGAGGCGGTCGCAGACGCCCTCGCCGGTACGAAGTCGCAGGTCAGCATCGGCGATGACCGTGGCCCCGTGGAGTTCCTCGACGCGGCGGGCGCTCGCGTCAAGCTGGTCAGCATGGGCGGTGCGATGGGCGGCACCTCCCTCCTCGTCGCTGTCCTCGTGGTCGTCGGCACCTTCGCCCTCTCCGTGCAGCAGCGCCACCGCGAACTCGCCCTGCTCCGCGCCATCGCCGCCACGCCGAAGCAGATCCGGGGGCTTCTCGGCCGAGAGGCCCTGATCGTCGGTGCGGCCGCGGGCGTCATCGGCTCGCTCGCCGGAATCCCGCTCGGCGGCTGGCTGCACGGCAAGTTCGTGGACATGGGCGCCGTGCCCGCGACCCTGGAGCGGACCGTCAGCGTCTTTCCGCTCCTTGCCGCCGTGGCCGCGACGCTGCTCGGAGCATGGGCCGCTGCTCGCCTCTCGGCCCGCCGCATCGCCCGTATCCGCCCGGCCGAGGCCCTCGCCGAAGCACGAGTCGAGCGCGCCGGGGTGCCGTGGAGCCGCATCATCGCGGGCGTCCTCATCCTCGCCGCGGGAGCCGTGCTGGTCGCCGTGCTCAGCGTGCTGCGCACCGAGCCCGCGTCGACTCCCGTGACGTTCCTGGCCGTGGTGGTCCTCTCCACCGCTGTCGCGCTGCTCGGCCCGCTCCTGGTCAGGGCGGTGGCTGCCGTGCTCCGCGGACCGCTGCGGCTCTCCGGCCCCGGCGGCCGCCTCGCGCACGCCAACCTTCGCGGCAACGCGGCCCGGATGGCGGCGGCCGTCACCCCGCTCGCCCTCCTCACCGGCATGACCTGCACGGTCCTGTTCGTCCAGCCCACCCTCGGCGACGCGGCCCGTGCTCAGGCCCGTGAGGGCATCCGCGCCGACTGGGTCCTGGCGGCGCAAGGGCCGGGCGTCCCCGCCGAGGCCGCGCGGAAGCTGCGTACGACCGAGGGCGTCGAGGCCGCCACCGAGGTCGTACGCACCACCGTGCGCGTGGGGCTCGACAAGTACCCGGCGCAGGGCGTCAGCACGGCCGGCCTCACCCGTACCTGGGACCCGGACGTGACCGCCGGATCCCTGCGGGGCTTCGGCAAGGGCAGCGTCGCCGTCAGTGAACTGGCTGCCGACCAGCTCGGCCTGCGGCCAGGCAGCAGCCTGAAGCTCACGCTCGGCGACGGCACGAAGACCAGGCTCAAGGTCAGCGCCGTGTACGCGCGCGGGCTCGGCTTCGGGGATCTGACCATGGCCCACGACCTGGTCGCCCGCCACGTGGACAACCCGCTCGCCGCCACGGTCCTGATCAAGAGCGACCGTACACAGGAACAACTCGCGGCAAGTGTCGCGAAGTTCCCGGGCCTGCGAGTTCTCGCCCCGGCCGCCGTCGACAACCTTCAGGCGGAGCGGCAGCAGGAGAACGCCGAGGTGAACTATCTGGCGATGGGGCTCATCCTGGCCTTCACCGCGATCGCCGTCGTCAACACCCTCGCCATGTCGGTCTCCGAGCGCGTCCGCGAGTTCGCGATGCTGCGACTCGCGGGTGCGAGCCGCCGCCAGGTCCTGCGCATGCTGCGCACCGAGGCGTTGTCCGTCCTGCTCATCGGCACGGCCCTCGGCAGCGGCATCGCGCTCGCCGTCCTGACCGCCTTCAGCGTCGGCATGACCGGCAGCGCCGCGCCCTCGATCGCCCCCTTGGTGTACGTCTGCGTGGTGGCCGTCGGGGCTCTGCTCGCCCTCACCGCGACGGCGCTCCCGGGCCGCGCCGCCCTCAGGCCCCGCCCCGTCACGGTGGCGACGGCCAAGGAGTAAGCGGCGAGACGCAATGGAGGGCGCCCCTTACCGGAACCGGTGAGGGGCGCCCACGCGCGCGTGCCCAGCCCGCGAACGGAACCCCGGTGCCCAGCCCGCGACCGGAACCCCGGTGCCCAGCCCGCGACCGGAACCCCGGTGCCCAGCCCGCGACCGGAAGCCCGGCACTCAGCCCGCGACCGGAAGCCCGGCGGCCTTCCACGCCTGGAATCCGCCGATGAGGTCGGTCGCGTGGCGCAGCCCCAACTGCCGCAAGGAGACCGCCGCGAGGCTCGACGCGTAGCCCTCGTTGCAGATCACGACGACCCGCAGGTCATGGCCCGTGGCCTCCGCGGCACGGTGGCTGCCCTGCGGGTCCAGGCGCCACTCCAGTTCGTTGCGCTCGACGACGAGGGCTCCGGGGATCAGGCCGTCGCGCTCGCGCAGGGCGGCGTACCGGATGTCGACCAGGAGTCCGCCCGCGGCCGCGGCGTCACGCGCCTCCTCCGGAGTGACCCGGTCGAGGTCGAGGCGCACACGCTCCAGCAACTCGTCGATCCCGACGGCCCCTTCGTCGGTGGGGTGCTCGCTGTGCTCGCTCACTGCCAGTCCTCCGGGCGTTCCACGGACTCCAGGCGCAGGACCGCGCCCGTGCGGCTGTAGCGGCGGATGCGCGGCAGCGGCGGGTAGTAGGCGTGCACGGAGATGGCGTGCTCGCCCGTGGACTCGTTCAGCACCTCATGCACGTGGTTCTGGCCGAACGCCCTGCCCTTGCCGACCGTCAACTCCCGCTCGCGGTCGACCCCTCCGGACAGTTCCAGGGTCTTCCAGCCGTCGGTGGGCAGCCGGGCGGCGAGCGAGTTCTCCTTGAGGGTGCCGGCAGCGGTGTAAAAAGCACCCACCGACTCCGCGTGGTCATGCCATCCGGTGCCGGTGCCGGGCGGCCAGCCGATCAGCCAGGCCTCGCTGCCGCCGGGCCCTTCCAGACGCACCCAGGTGCGGCCCTCGGGGTCCAGCGGCAGTGAGGCGATGAGCTCGGCGTCGGCGGCGCTCCTGCGTACGAATTCGAGGAGCTCGGCGGCGGTGGGCGCGGACCCCGCCGTAGAGGCGTGGGTGGCGGAAGCAGGAGGGGTGGAGACAGGAGTGGAGACAGAAGCAGACACGGGGACCGTCCTGGAGGTTCGCGGAAGCGCGCGCCAACAAGAGGGCGCGCAGAGGGGAAAGCGGCGAATTCAGCAGGACGGACGACACACGCAGCCCGCATAGCGGACGAGGTCCATATGGACCCTCCGCCACAGGCGCACATCGGTGTCGGTCACGTTTCGGAGTAGACCATGACGCTGCGTGCCGGTCAACTCCTTCTCACTGTGTGGTCGGACGCCCCGCAGGGGCCCCGCTCTCCGCCTTCTCCGTGGCGTCCGCGCTGTCCGCGCGCCGCTTCGGGGACGGTCCGCCGAGAGCCGTCTCGGCCGCCGTATACAGCTCGGCGGGGCGCACCCCGCCGAGCGCCGTGACCAGATGCCCGTCGGGGCGGATGAGCAGCACCGAGTGCGGGGGGGCTCCGGGGTAACTCTCCGCGACCAACAGTTCCGCCGGGTGCGGCAGCGCCGTGACGGCGGCCGCGAGCCGGGGCATGATCCCGGCCGTCACCCAGTGCCGCCGCTCCCACACCACCGTGCCCGGCGCGACAAGGACGACGAGCAGCTGATTCGCGCCGAGCCGGTCGCGCAGCCGCACGAAGGACCCGTCGGGGGCCGTCACCGGCACATCGACCACGGGCGACCCCGGTTCCGTACCCACGGCTACCTCGGACTCGGAGGGCGGAGGTGCCAGCGGCGAGTCCGCGTACGAGGCGGGTGCGCCGAGGGGCCCGCGTCCCACGTGACCGTCTGTGAGGAGCGTGTCGTGCCCGCGGGCGGACCCGGGTACGTACGAGCGCAGGCCTTTGCCGCCCCGCAGTATCGGCAGCGACTGGTCGGCGGCGCGCAGGCGTGCGGCGACACCGGCCCGCCGCTCGGCCTGATAGCTGTCGAGCAGGGCGTCGTGCCCGCCGTGGTGCCAGGCGAGCGCCAGCTTCCAGGCGAGGTTGTCCGCGTCCCGCAGCCCTTCGTCGAGCCCTTGCGTGCCGAGCGCGCCGAGCAGGTGCGCGGCGTCGCCCGCGAGGAAGGCACGGCCGACCCGCCAGCGGCGGGCCAGCCGGTGGTGGACGGTGTGCACCCCGGTGTCGAGCAGTTCGTACGGCGGTGTGGAGCCGCCGCACCAGCCCGCGAGGGTCTCGCGGATACGCACCACGAGCGCGTCCGGCGTCACCAGCTCGCCGCGCGGCGGCAGCAGCCAGTCGAGCCGCCACACCCCGTCGGCGAGCGGACGGCCCGTCACCTCGGCGCCTCCGTGGCGCCACGGAGGCATCCGATGCAGCAACGCCAGGCCGGGCCCGGGAAGTTCCGTGCGCAGCGCTGCCACGGCGTGTCGCTCGACGGCCGTACGCCCCGGGAAGCGGACGTCGAGGAGCTTGCGCACGGTGGACCGTGGTCCGTCGCAGCCCACCAGATAACTCCCGCGCCACCATGTGTCCTTGGGGCCACGGGTGTGGGCGGTCAGCCCGTCCGCGTCCTGTTCGAGCGAGTCGAGCTTGCTCTCCACGGCGACCTTGACGAGGCGCTCCTCGGCGATGGCGGCGCGCAGGGCGCCGGTCAGTGCGTGCTGGGGCACATGGAGGGGGGCCGGCATCTCATCACTGAACGTGAGCTCCCGCATCAGCTGCTTGCGCCGCAGGGAACGCCAGCCGTCCCACCGCGCGCCCGTCTCCCGGTCACCGAACGAGTGACCGGTGAGCCGCTCCATGAGGGCCGCGGTGTCATCCCGCAGGACGACGGTCCGCGCGGGCCGCTGCTCGTCCTTGCCGGGCCCTTCGTCGAGTACGACGGTGGGTACGGAGTGACGCGCGAGAGCCAGGGCAACCGTGAGCCCCACGGGACCCGCGCCGACGACGATCACCGGGTCCACGGTGCGTACCCTCCCGCCGCAAGGGCCCGGGAGCGCTGGACGTACGTACAGGAACTGGCAGTTGGAGCCCGGTGCACGATCACAGAACGTATGCAACCCACCGCTGGTGCCCGCGTCAAGTTGCCGCCCGACTGCTGTGGCGCTTGGGCGAACGCGTGACGAGGCGGTCGACAGATCACACCGGGAGTGGTCGCAACGTGACGAGGGCTGCCGTCCCGTAGGGGACGACAGCCCTTCATCGACGCTGCAGCATCACCGGCGCGACCGCTCACGTTCGGCCGTCCGGCGAATTGCGGACATCACCTAGGAGACACCACCGGGGAGAGGTCACCTGGCCTTGTAGGTGGCGTGTGCCACGGTCGAAGCCGGCCAGAACATGTCCTGGTCGCTCGGCCTGCCCAGTGTGGCGGTACCGCTGTTCGACGCTCGGTAGATCTTTCCCCGCTTGGCCTTCAGCGAGACCTTCTTCGTCTTGCAGCTCTTGGCGAACTTGCAGGCCTTCCCCGCATCCGTCCAACCGTCCCTGCCGCCATTGGCGGAGAGGGCGACCGTGGGGCGCAGAGCGAGGGCCTGCCTGTTGCAGGTCTGCTTCGCGTACGCGTAGACCTTGCCGCCGCTGCGCCAGACCTTCACGTAGTTCTTGCAGCCCTTGTACTTCTTGCCGTAGTCGGAATCCGCGGCGTGGGCGCCGGTTCCCGATGTGAAGATGCAGGCGAGCGCAATCGCGCCGACGGTCATCCCCTTGAAGGTCTTCTTCATTTTGACTATCCCCTCGTTGCCGGTCGGGTTCCGTGGTCTCTGGATTTCCAGCCGGAACCAGCAACTGCGTTTACTGTAGGGGTAGTTGATCTTCGTTTCTAGTGAATTGAGATAGGTTTGAGCTTGCGTGTCGTGAAAGGGGTTTGCGGTATGGGTGGCGTCAATGGCCCGTATGCGCGCACGCAAAACGACGGAGGCAGTGGCCGTATGCCACTGCCTCCGTCGTTTAGTCGGCCGTTCGGGAGATGCTGCTAGCCGTCTCCGCCTCCGCCGACCGTGCCGCCTTCGCCGTGGTCCGCACGGATCGTCTTGGGGCCGATCGTCTCCAAGTTCTCGAGCGCTTCGGGGCCCACCACGGCGCCCGTGCTCTTCTTGGACCGCCGCATACGGCGCTCCAGCCAGGAGGCGAGGCTCGTGAGCAGCAGGTTCAGCACGATGTAGATAACCGCGACGACGATGAAGCTGGGGATGACGCTCGCGTAGTACGAGGCGGCCGTCTTTCGCGCGCTGAGCAGCTCCGCGAAGCTGAGCATCGCACCGCCGAGCGCGGTGTCCTTGACGATCACGACGAGCTGACTGACGAGCGCCGGGAGCATCGCGGTCACGGACTGCGGAAGCAGCACGCTCCTCATCGTCTGGCCCTTGCGCAGGCCGATCGCCTTGGCGGCCTCCGTCTGCCCCTTGGGCAGCGACAAGATGCCCGCCCGCACGATCTCGGCCAGCACCGAGGCGTTGTAGAGCACCAGCCCCGTCACCACGGCGTACATCGGGCGGTCGTCGACGCTGATGTCGGTGGACGCCGAGAAGAACTGGTTGGCGAAGACCATCAGGATCAGCACCGGGATCGCGCGGAAGAACTCGACGACCACAGCGGCGGGAACCCTGACCCACCGGTGGTCGGAGAGCCGTGCGATACCGAAGAGGGCTCCCAGCGGAAGGGCGATCACCATGGCCAGGCCTGCGGCCTTCAGCGTGTTCGCGAGTCCCGGCAAGAGGTATGTCGTCCATGACTCGGAGTCGGCGAGCCAGGGCTCCCACTTGGCCCATTCCAGCTGCCCCTTGTCGGACATGGCGGACCAGGCCCACCAAAGTCCCAGAAGCATGAGCGCGAGAAAGAGCAGCGAGAGAAGCACATTGCGCCGTTTGGCGCGGGGCCCGGGTGCGTCGTAAAGGACGGAAGTCATCGCTTCACCGCCAGACGCTTGCCGAGCCACCCGAGTATGAGGCCCGTCGGCAAGGTCAGCACCACGAATCCGAAGGCGAATATCCCGGTGATGAGGAACAACTGCGCCTCATTTTCGATCATTTCCTTCATCAGCAGAGCCGCTTCCGCCACACCGATGGCCGCTGCGACCGTGGTGTTCTTGGTCAGGGCGATCAATACGTTGGTGAGAGGGCCGATCACGGAACGGAAGGCCTGCGGCAGCACGATGAGACCGAGGACCTGACTGAAGCTCAGCCCGAGAGCGCGTGCGGCCTCCGCCTGGCCCAACGGCACCGTGTTGATGCCGGACCGCACCGCCTCGCACACGAATGCCGCCGTATAGGCGCCGAGGCCGAGCACCGCGAGACGGAAGCCCAGCGTGTCGAAGTCGTTGCCCGCGCCCAGCGTGATGCCGAAGACATCGGCGAGCCCCAGCGAGCTGAACACGATGATGACGGTCAGTGGGATGTTCCGCACGATGTTGACGTAAGCGGTACCGAACCAGCGCATGACCGGAACCGGGCTGACGCGCATGGCGGCCAGCAGAGTGCCCCAGACCAAGGAACCGAGGCCTGCGAAGACAGTGAGCTTCACCGTCATCCAGAAGGCATCGAGCAAGTCGTAGTCTTCAAGAAAGTCGAACACGATCTCCCGCGCTCTCGCATGTGGTGATGGCGAGGTACGCCGCCGCGTCCGAGCGGCGGCGTACCGGCGTGTGCCCTGTCAGTGGAGCGGCTTCTGGAGCCGCTCCCACGAGGTCACTTGACGATGTCGCCGATCTTCGGGGCGGGCTCGTTCTTGTAGTTGGCAGGGCCGAAGTTCTTCTTGACGGCCTTGTCCCAGGACTTGTCCGAAACCATCTTCTCGAGGGCCTTGTTGATCTGGTCCTTGAGCTTGGTGTCGCCCTTCTTGATGCCGATGCCGTAGTTCTCGTTGGTCAGCTTCAGGCCGGCGAGCTTGTACTTGCCCTTGTACTGCTCCTGCGCCGCGTAACCCGCGAGGATCGAGTCGTCCGTGGTCAGCGCGTCGACGGCGCTGCTGCCCAGTCCGTCGATGCACTCGGAGTACGTGCTGTACTCGCGCAGCTGGGCCTTCGGCGCGATCTCCTTCTTGACGTTCTGCGCCGAGGTGGAGCCGGTCACCGAGCAGAGCTTCTTGCCGTTGAGGTCCGTGCCCTTGGTGATGTTGTCGTCGGACCGCACGAGCAGGTCCTGGTGGGCGAGGAGGTACGGCCCCGCGAAGTCGACCTTCTTCTCGCGCTCCTCGTTGATGGAGTACGACGCCGCGATGAACTTGACGTCACCGCGCTGCAGGGCGGTCTCGCGGTCCGCGCTGGGCGTTTCCTTCCACTCGATGTCCTCGGCCTTGTAACCGAGCTCCTTGGCGACGTAGGTCGCGACATCGACGTCGAAGCCGGTGTATCCGTCCGGCGTCTTCAGGCCGACACCGGGCTGGTCGAACTTGATGCCGATGGTGATCTTCTTGCCACCACCGGAACCCTTGTCGTCCTTGTCGTCCGAGCCACAGGCCGTGGCGGTGACGGAGAGCGCGAGTACGGCGGCGGCTGCCGCGGTGACCTTGCGAGCCTTCATGGTGAACATCCTTTGTTTCGGCAGAAGAGGGTTGAGACGCAGGGGAGAGCCACGCGTCAGTGGTGAAGGATCTTCGACAGGAAGTCCTTGGCCCGGTCGCTGCGCGGGTTGCTGAAGAACTGGTCCGGTACGGCCTCTTCGACGATCCGGCCGTCCGCCATGAAGACGACGCGGTTGGCCGCGGAGCGTGCGAAGCCCATCTCGTGGGTGACCACGACCATGGTCATGCCGTCACGCGCGAGCTGCTGCATGACCTCGAGGACCTCGTTGATCATCTCCGGGTCGAGCGCCGACGTGGGCTCGTCGAAGAGCATCACCTTGGGGTCCATGGCCAACGCGCGGGCGATCGCGACACGTTGCTGCTGGCCACCGGAGAGCTGTGCGGGGTACTTGTCGGCCTGCGTGGCGACACCCACACGGTCCAGGAGGCCGCGTGCCTTTGTCTCTGCTTCCGCCTTGGACGTCTTGCGCACCTTGATCTGGCCCAGCATCACGTTCTCGAGCACGGTCTTGTGCGCGAAAAGGTTGAAGGACTGGAAGACCATGCCCACGTCCGCACGGAGACGGGCGAGCTCCTTGCCCTCCTGGGGCAGCGGCTTGCCGTCGATCGAGATGTCTCCCGACTCGACCGTCTCCAGGCGGTTGATGGCGCGGCACAGTGTCGACTTGCCCGACCCGGAGGGGCCGATCACGACGACGACCTCACCGCGGGTGATGGTCAGGTCGATGTCCTGGAGGACGTGCAGAGCGCCGAAGTGCTTGTTGACGTTCTTCAGCACGACCAGGTCGTCCGCCCCGGGCGGTATGGCGTCCTTGGTCACCGATACTTCGGTCACGGCTTGTTGCTCCATCCTCCTCGGTTGGGAGGACAGTAATAACCCGGTGCGACCAGCGTCATTACATCTGAGGGGAAATTGAGCATAACGATCCGGCCGCAACCGGACACACCGTGTGAACGGGGACGCCGGGGAGCGTACCGGCTCCATAACGGAACGTGCCCGTGACCCGAACCCTCTTGACGCGGTCCTTATCCATCGGCGTGGATGCCATGGTGCGTGTGCACGCGCGCGTACCGGCCATCGGCGAGCGCGAACCGAACGACCGATGAACCGGAGGGGGCCCGTATGAGACTGCTCCTCGTCGAGGACGACGATCATGTGGCCGCAGCCCTGTCCGCGGTCCTGGCCAGGCACGGCTTCGACGTCGTGCACGCCCGCAGCGGCGAGGAAGCGCTGCAGGCCCTGCTGCCCGGCGAATCGGCACCCTTCGGAGTCGTGCTCCTCGACCTGGGTCTGCCCGATCAGGACGGCTACGAGGTGTGCGGAAAGATCCGGAAGCGCGGATCGACACCCGTGATCATGGTGACGGCGCGTGCCGACGTGCGCTCACGGATCCACGGCCTGAATCTGGGGGCCGACGACTACGTAGTGAAGCCGTACGACACCGGGGAGCTCATCGCCCGTATCCACGCGGTCATCCGCCGGCCCCCGTCCGGCGCCGCCGCGGGCCCCGCGGACAGCGAGCTGCGCCTCGGTTCCGTACGCATCGAACTGCCCACCCGGCAGGTCAGTGTGGACGGTTCGACGGTCCAGCTGACCCGCAAGGAGTTCGACCTGCTCGCGCTCCTCGCGCAGCGGCCCGGCGTGGTGTTCCGCCGGGAGCAGATCATCAGCGAGGTGTGGCGCACCAGCTGGGAGGGAACGGGGCGCACCCTGGAAGTGCATGTCGCTTCCCTGCGCTCCAAGTTGCACATGCCGGCCCTGATCGAGACCGTCCGGGGCGTGGGCTATCGGCTCGTGGCCCCGGCCGCGTAGCGAGTAGCGAGGTCAGGTGCGCTCTCGCCTCCTCCCGCTGCTCATCGTCCTCATGGCGGGTGTGCTGCTCGCGCTCGGCTTCCCGCTCGCGGTGAGCGTGGCGGCGGCGCAGCAGCAGAAGGTGGTCATCGACCGGATCGACGACACGGCGCGCTTCGCGGCGCTCGCGCAGTTCGTCACGAAACGTCCCACGGGCTCGCGTCTGCGGGACAAGGACGAACGGCGCGAGACCCTCCAGACCGAACTCAACTACTACCACGAGGTCTACGGGATCAAGGCGGGCGTCTTCTTCCGGGACGGTGAGCCCATGGCTCACGCCCCCGGGGACTGGTTCCTGCCTCCCAGGGGCGCCGAGGTGCGCGAGGCCTTCGAAGAGGCCCTCAGGTCCCGTGGAAGCCACAATCCGCGCCAGGTCTGGCCGTGGCAGCGCGGCCGGCTCGTCGTGGCGTCCCCGGTGATCAGGGACGGGGACGTCATCGCCGTCGTCGTCACCGACTCGCCCACCGGACGCATGCGTTCGCAGACACTGCAGGGGTGGCTGCTCATCGGCGCCGGCGAGATGGCGGCGATGCTTCTCGCGGTCGGTGCCGCACTGCGCCTCACCGGCTGGGTGCTGCGGCCGGTACGGGTCCTGGACGCGACGACGCACGACATCGCGACCGGGCGCCTGAAGTCGCGGGTGGCGGCCGCGGGCGGGCCGCCGGAACTGAGACGCCTCGCCCGGTCGTTCAACGAGATGGCCGACAACGTCGAGGACGTGCTGGAGCAGCAGCGGGCCTTCGTCGCCGACGCCTCGCACCAACTGCGCAACCCGCTCTCCGCCCTGCTGCTCCGCATCGAGCTGCTCGCCCTCGAACTGCCCGAGGGGAACGAGGAGATCGCCTCCGTGCGCACCGAGGGCAAACGCCTCGCCCAGGTGCTCGACGACCTCCTGGGCCTCGCCCTGGCCGAGCACGCCGCGGCCGATCTGCGGCTCACCGACATCGGGGAGCTCGCGACCGAACGGGTCGGCGCCTGGCGGCCGCTCGCCGAGGAACGCGGGGTGCGCCTGACGGACCACTGCCCGGCGACCACCGGCTGGGCCGACCCCGTCGCGCTGTCCAGTGCCCTGGACGCGGTGATCGACAACGCCCTCAAGTTCACGCCCGAGGGCGAGGAGGTGCGGGTGGAGGTGTCCTGGAGCGGTGAGCGGACGACCGTAGTGATCACGGACGGCGGTCCCGGCCTCACGGAGGACGAACTCGCCCGCATCGGTGACCGCTTCTGGCGCAGCAACCGCCATCAGAACGTCAAGGGATCAGGCCTCGGCCTGTCCATCTCGCGCGCCCTGCTCACCGCGGGCGGCGGCTCCATCACGTACGAGCAGCACGAGCCGCACGGACTGCGGGTGACCGTCGCAGTGCCACGCGACGAACCAGGGCACCACGCCTGACAGCGGCTGGGGCAACGGCTACTGCCACGGCTACGGCTTTACCGACTGGTAGTAGCGGCGCGCACCCTCGTGGAGGGCCAGGGGGTCCGTGTAGAGCGCCGTCCGCAGGTCCACCAGCTGGGCCGCGTGCACCTTGCCGCCGATGTGGTCGCGGCTGTCGATCACCGTGCGGGTCAGCCCCTCGGTCAGCTTCGGGTCCGCCCGGTCCGTCGTCACCAGGAGATTCGCCACGGCCAGGGTGGGTACGGCGTCGTTCTGCTGGGCGGCGGGGTAGGCGTCGGCGGGCATCACAGCGGCCCGGTAGTAGCGGGAGGCTCCGCCCTGCTGGTGCAGCGCGTCCACGAGGGTGCCGAGCTCGACGAGGCGGATGTCGAATTCTTCGGAGAGCAGCCGCACGGTGGTGGTCGGCAGCCCGCCCGACCAGAAGAAGGCGTCGATGTCGCCCTTCTTAAGGAGGTCGGGCGCTTTGTCGATCCCGGCGTGCACCGCCGTGAGGTCCTTCTCGGGATCGAGGTCGGCGGCCTTGAGCACCCGGTCCGCTATCAGCCGCACACCCGAGCGCGGCTGCCCCACGGCCACCTTCTTGCCCCGCAGGTCCTGCGCCTTGTCGATGTCGGACGAGCGCCGGACGACGAGCTGCACGTAGTCGTCGTACAGCCGCGCACACCCCCGGAGACCGTCCGCGCCCGCGCGCCCCTCAAGGCGGTACTTCTCCACGGCGTCGGCCGCCGCGATGGTGAAGTCGGCCTTCCCCGTGGCCACCCGCTCGACGTTCTGCTGCGAGCCCTCGCTGTTGAGGAGCTCCACGTCCACCTTGGGCATGTCATGGGAGATCGCGGTCCTCAGGAGCTTGCCGTAGCGCTCGTACACGGCGTTCTTCACGCCTGTGCTGAACGTCATCCGGCCCTTCGGGGAGTCGTCGCCCACCGGGACGAGCCACCACATCAGGAGTCCGAAGACCACAAGGGCGGCCGCCGCACCCTGGAGTGCGCGCCGCCTGCTGATGTGGGGGAGTGCCGTGAGCATGCGCGCGATCCTGCCAGGCCACGCGCAGTAATGGCCAGGGCCTGGCTCCCGGCAGGGACACTCCCGCGACCGCCTACCCTTGTCACATGAGCAGCGGCGACCGGGGACAGGCAGTGGGCGTTAAAGGAACGTACGAGGTACGCACTTACGGGTGCCAGATGAACGTCCACGACTCGGAGCGTCTCTCCGGTCTCCTCGAGGGCGCCGGATACGAACGCGCGCCCGAGGGCTCGGACGGCGACGCCGATGTGGTGGTCTTCAACACGTGCGCCGTGCGGGAGAACGCCGACAACCGTCTGTACGGGAACCTCGGCCGGCTGGCGCCGATGAAGACCAAGCGGCCCGGCATGCAGATCGCCGTCGGCGGCTGCCTGGCCCAGAAGGACCGCGACACCATCGTCAAGAAGGCCCCCTGGGTCGACGTCGTCTTCGGTACGCACAACATCGGCAAGCTGCCCGTCCTCCTGGAGCGGGCCCGCGTCCAGGAAGAGGCGCAGGTCGAGATCGCCGAATCCCTGGAGGCGTTCCCCTCGACGCTGCCCACGCGCCGCGAGAGCGCGTACGCGGCCTGGGTCTCCATCTCCGTGGGCTGCAACAACACCTGCACGTTCTGCATCGTGCCCGCCCTGCGCGGCAAGGAGAAGGACCGCAGGACCGGCGACATCCTCGCCGAGATCGAGGCGCTCGTCGCCGAGGGCGTCTCCGAGATCACCCTGCTCGGCCAGAACGTGAACGCGTACGGCTCGGACATCGGTGACCGTGAGGCCTTCAGCAAGCTCCTGCGGGCCTGCGGGAAGATCGAGGGCCTGGAGCGCGTGCGCTTCACGTCCCCGCACCCGCGCGACTTCACCGACGACGTGATCGCCGCCATGGCCGAGACCCCGAACGTGATGCCGCAGCTCCACATGCCGCTCCAGTCCGGCTCGGACCCGATCCTCAAGGCGATGCGCCGCTCGTACCGCCAGGACCGCTTCCTCGGCATCATCGAGAAGGTCCGCGCCGCCATGCCCGAGGCCGCGATCACCACCGACATCATCGTCGGCTTCCCCGGGGAGACCGAGGAGGACTTCGAGCAGACGATGCACGTGGTCCGTGAGGCCCGCTTCGCCAACGCCTTCACCTTCCAGTACTCCAAGCGCCCCGGTACGCCCGCGGCGACCATGGAGGGGCAGATCCCCAAGGAGGTCGTGCAGGAGCGCTACATGCGGCTGTCCGCCCTCCAGGAGCAGATCGCCTGGGACGAGAACAAGAAGCAGGTCGGCAGGACCCTCGACCTGATGGTGGCCGAGGGCGAGGGCCGCAAGGACGGCTCCACCCACCGCCTCTCCGGCCGCGCCCCGGACAACCGCCTGGTCCACTTCACCAAGCCCGACACCGAGGTCCGCCCCGGTGATGTCGTGACGGTCGAGATCACGTACGCGGCACCGCATCACCTGCTCGCCGAGGGTCCCGTCCTGAACGTGCGCCCCACGCGCGCGGGGGACGCCTGGGAGAAGCGCAACACGGAGGCGGCCGTCAAGCCCGCGGGCGTGATGCTCGGACTGCCGAAGGTGGGCGCCCCCGAGCCGCTGCCGGTGGCCTCCGGGAGCGGCTGCGGCTGCGACTGACCTGGGCGAGCGCGTACGACGGTCGATCGGCGCACGACGGTCGAGCGGCCGACAACGGGGGAGGGGCCGATGGCGCGCTGGGCGCTGATGATGGAGAACCCGCCGGGGCCGGGGGCGTGGCATCTGTTCGAGCTGATGGCCACGGTGGACGGCACGCATGAGGAGGCGGTGGAGCGGTTCGCGGAGTTCGTCCGCCTGTACCGCCCCAAGCACCCGCGCTATCCCGTACGGATGCGGCGTTACCGCACGGCCGACGGCTGGATGGTGATCGGCGACGGCTCGTCCGGGGGCTCCTTCCCGTACCGCTTCTCGATCTCCGAGCTGGAGTGGGACTCGGGACCGATCTCCTACTAGAGGGCCGACGGGCATTACGCTGCGGATCATGCTTGTCGCCGCAGCCGTCTGCCCCTGCCCGCCCCTGCTCGTCCCCGAGGTGGCCGCGGGTGCCGCCCCCGAGCTGGACGCCGCGCGCGCCGCGTGCACGGACGCCATCGGGGTGCTCGCGGCCTCACGCGCCGACCGCCTCGTCGTGGTCGGCCCCGCCGGGGAGCCCGAGCGTGGCCCGCATCCGCAGGGCGCACGAGGGTCCTTCCGTGGCTTCGGCGTGGACCTGGACGTACGCCTTGGGCGCTCCGCCCACGAGGCGACGGAGCGAACGGAGCGCGCCCTTCCGCCTTCGCTCGCCGTGGCCGCCTGGCTGCTCGACCGTACGGAATGGTCGGCGGCCCCGCTGGAAGGTTTTGGGGTGGGGGAACCTCTGGAGGCCGAGCGGTGTATCCAAGTCGGAAGGGAAATCGCGGCGGGGGCCGACCGCGTGGCACTGCTGGTGATGGGCGACGCCAGCGCGTGCCGCACGCTGAAGGCACCGGGGTACCTCGACGAGCGGGCGGCCGGCTTCGACGCCGAGGTCGCCCGTGCGCTGGGTGCCGCGGACGTCGAGGCGCTCAAGGAGCTGGACGAGGAGCTGGCGCATGAACTGAAGGCAGCGGGACGGGCGCCGTGGCAGGTGCTCGCGGGCGCGGCCGAGGGCGCGGGCCTGAGCGGCGAGCTGCTCTACGACGACGCTCCGTACGGCGTCGGGTATCTGGTGTCCACCTGGTCGTAGCGGCCCACGCGGTTCGAGCCGCACGCGCGGCCTCGGCGGCGCCCAGCAGCCGACGCACGGCGACGGCCGCGGAGCTGGTGGCGCTCCACGGCCGTCCGCCGGAGTCGTTCAACGGGCGACCTGGCCGGCGTACTCAGTCGGCGCTCCGGCGCAGTGACGCGGCCGATGAGCCGACGAGTGATTCAGCCGGTGGTCTCAGGAAGCCGGAGGAGGCGTCGGAGGGGTGGGCCCGCCACCCGTGCCCTTGCCCTCGTCGGGCGTCCCGGCGAGGCGGTCAACGGCGTCCTTCGCCTTGCCCGTCCCCGTCTGGATCTTGTCGCTGTACTTGCCCTTGGTCTTGGTGTCGACCACCTTCGCGGCCTTGTCGAGACCCTGGTCGATCTTGTCCCCGTGCTGCTGCGCGAGGCCCGCGACCTTGTCCTTCGCCGGGGCGAGCTTGTTCTTCAGATTCTGCAGAAAGCCCATCGGTCACCTTCCCTCACCGGGGGAGTCACTTGCGGGCGCCCTCGTCGGCTTCGTCGTTGTCGGCCGCCTTCTCGGCGGACTGCTGCTTCGGGATGTCCACGTTCTCCCCGGAGGCCGCCTCGGCGTCGTCCGGCTTGTCCCCGGCCTTCGCCTCGGCCTCGGACTCGGTCTTGACCTCAGCCGCCACCTCCGCCTCCGCCTCTGCCTTCCCTGCGGCCTTCGGCTCGGCCTTCTCGTCGGACTTGGCGCCCGCTTCGGCCGCGGTCTCGGAGTCGTCCCCGACACCGGTTTCGGCGGCCTTGGCCTCTCCCTTGCCGGCCTCGGGCTCCGTGGACTCCCCGGCCGCTTCAGCCTCGGCCGTGAGGGTGCTCGCTGCCGCCTCGGTTGTGGACGCCTCTTCCGTCTCCTTGGACTTCCTACGGAACCGTGCAAAAACGCCCATATCTACTCCATACGGTACTCGTGTGGGCGAAATCCCGCGCCGCCCGGTGCGCCCTGTTGCGCCTCCCGGGTCGCCGATCCTCAAAACCGGCGGCCGGAACCTCGCAACAGGCAACGACCCCGGAGGCGTGGCGTCACGTAGCTCGTTCGGGAAGTCGCCGCGGGGTTTGCGAGACTGGGGCGGTGAGTAGAGCAGCTCCCGCACCGCGGGTCATCGCCGTCGTCGGGCCGACCGCGGCAGGAAAGTCCGATCTGGGCGTTTTTCTGGCGCAGCGCCTCGGCGGCGAAGTCGTCAACGCCGACTCCATGCAGCTCTACAGAGGGATGGACATCGGAACCGCCAAGCTGACGCTCGAAGAGCGCGACGGAGTGCCGCACCACCTCCTCGACATCTGGGACGTCACGGAGGCCGCGAGCGTCGCCGAGTACCAGAAGCTGGCGCGCGCCGAGATCGACCGCCTCCTCGCCGACGGACGCTGGCCGATCCTGGTCGGCGGCTCCGGTCTCTACGTCAGGGGCGCCGTCGACCAGCTGGAGTTCCCCGGCACCGACCCCGAGGTCCGGGCCCGCCTGGAGGACGAGCTCGCCCTCCGTGGCTCCGGCGCGCTCCATGCCCGCCTCGCCGCCGCCGACCCGGGAGCGGGCCAGGCCATCCTTCCCAGCAACGGCCGCCGGATCGTCCGTGCCCTGGAGGTCATCGAGATCACCGGCAAGCCCTTCACCGCCAACCTCCCCGGCCACGATTCCGTCTACGACACCATCCAGATCGGCGTGGACGTCGGCCGCCCCGAACTCGACGAACGGATCGCCACGCGCGTGGACCGCATGTGGGACGCGGGCCTCGTCGACGAGGTGCGGTCCCTGGAGGCCGAGGGGCTGCGCGAGGGGCGTACGGCGTCGCGTGCGCTCGGGTACCAGCAGGTGCTCGCGGCGCTCGCGGGGGAGTGCACCGATGACGAGGCGCGCGCGGAGACCGTGCGGGCGACCAAGCGTTTCGCGCGCCGTCAGGACTCGTGGTTCCGCCGCGATCCCCGGGTGCACTGGCTCAGTGGTGCCATGACTGATCGCGGGGAACTCCCAGGGCGGGCAATGGCGTTGGTCGAACGAGCGGTCACAGCCTGATCACGTGATGGCATCGGGACGCTCCGGCGGTCATCCCGGCCCCTGGCGCCGTGCCATCATCGACCATCGATCGACCAGTGGAGTCCGAAGTGGGAGGGCGGATGGCGATGGAGGCCGGCCCTCGTGACACCGCGCATGACGGCGGCGAGCTGACCCCGGACGGTCCTGACGAGGTCCCGGGCGGCGTGACCGACGACGGTCCCGTCGCGGACGCGATGGCCGCGGCGGAGGTCGAGGTCGAGCTGCGACCGCAGCGCCGACTGCGCATCTGGCAGCTCGCGCCGATCGTCGTCCTCGCCGCCGCCGGATCGCTGATGTTCGCCTTCCCGCTGGCCTTCGAGTTCGGGGACGGCGGCGCCGTCGTCGCCATGCTCGGGCTCCTGATCAGCAGCTGTGCCGCGGGCTGGGGCATGATGGCCGCCCGCCGCGTGGGGCACACCTGGCCGGGACTGCCGGAGCGCGGTTCCGGACGCCGCCCGGACTGGCGGATCGTCTCCGCGTACGCCCTGGTCTTCCTCGCGGTAGCCGTCCTCGCCGTGTGGCGGGTCGCGCGCCTTCGCTGACGTCGTCGCACCAGGTCAGCGCCCTGACGGGCACCTTGACGACTGACTGTCCTCGCCACCCCGTACGATCGAGGAATGAGCACGCGGATCGCCTTCCTCAAGGGGCACGGGACCGAGAACGACTTCGTGATCATCCCGGACCCCGACAACGCCGTCGCGCTGTCCCCGGCCGCTGTCGCCGCCCTGTGCGACCGCCGGGCGGGCATCGGGGGCGACGGTCTGCTGCACGTCGTGCGTTCCGTGGCGCACCCCGAGGCACGCCACTTGGCGGCCGAGGCGGAGTGGTTCATGGACTACCGCAACGGCGACGGTTCGATCGCCGAGATGTGCGGCAACGGCGTGCGCGTCTTCGCCCGCTATCTGCAGCACGCCGGACTGGTGGGCGAGGGCGATCTCGCCGTCGCGACCCGGGGCGGCGTGAAGACCGTGCACATCGCCAAGGCCGCCGCCGGCGGGGACGTCACCGTGGGCATGGGCAAGGCATCCCTCCCCGAAGGGGACGTCACCGTCTCCGTGGCCGATCGGCACTGGCCCGCGCGCAACGTGAACATGGGCAACCCGCACGCGGTCGCCTTCGTGGACGACCTGGCACACGCGGGCAACTTGTACGACGCGCCACCCTTCAGCCCCGCGTCGGCGTACCCGGAGGGCGTGAACGTCGAGTTCGTCGTCGACCGAGGTCCGCGTCACGTCGCCATGCGGGTGCACGAGCGCGGCGCGGGCGAGACCCGCTCGTGCGGCACGGGCGCGTGCGCCGTGGCCGTCGCGGCGGCGCGCAGGGACGGGGCTGACCCCGTCACGACCGGTTCGCCGGTCACGTACACCGTCGATCTGCCCGGTGGGAGCCTGGTGATCACCGAGCGGCCCGACGGCGAGATCGAGATGACGGGGCCCGCGGTGATCGTCGCCGAAGGCGTGATCGACGCGGAATGGCTCGAAACTGTAAACCCGTGAACTGTCGCTCGAATGGGTGATCCGTTTCACGCTCGGCGAGAGGCGGTCAGCGGCGCGTGATGGGCTCGGTAGCATCAAGCACCGGCCCGGACGGAGCACGCCGTCGTCCGCTCACCGCCGGTCGGAGCAGCCGGAGGTGCCCATGAGTGCGGAGGCTACAAACCCTGCGATGTCTGGCCCCGTGACGCCCGGAGCCCAGCGCAGGCGCGGTCGTCCGCGGCTTGACCTGCGAAGGCTCGGCCGGGCAGCCCTCCTGGGGCCCGCCACGCGGGACCGGCTGCCGGACGCGATCGGCCATGTGGCGGAGGCCCACCGCGCCCACTACCCGGACGCGGATCTGGAGCCCCTGCGGCGCGCGTGGGTCCTCGCGGAGTCCTCCCACCGCGGCCAGATGCGCAAGAGCGGTGAGCCGTACATCACACATCCGCTCGCGGTGACCCTGATCCTCGCCCAACTGGGTGCCGAGACCACCACCTTGACCGCGTCCCTGCTCCACGACACCGTCGAGGACACCGATGTGACGCTCGATCAGGTGCGCACGGAGTTCGGCGACGACGTCTGCTATCTGGTCGACGGCGTCACGAAACTCGAAAAGGTCGACTACGGAGCGGCCGCCGAGCCCGAGACCTTCCGCAAGATGCTCGTGGCCACCGGCAACGACGTACGCGTCATGTCGATCAAGCTGGCCGACCGCCTGCACAACATGCGCACGCTCGGTGTCATGCGCCCCGAGAAACAGGCACGGATCGCCAAGGTCACGCGGGACGTGCTGATTCCGCTCGCCGAGCGCCTCGGCGTACAGGCGCTCAAGACCGAGCTGGAGGACCTCGTGTTCGCGATCCTCCACCCGGAGGAGTACGCCGAGGTCGAGAGACTGATCGCGGCCAACGCCGCCGACGGCGGCGACCCGCTGGAAGGGACCGCGGACGACGTCCGCGCGGTGCTGCGCGAGGCGGGCATCGCGGCCGAAGTCCTCATCAGGCCACGCCACTACGTCTCGGTCCACCGGGTGCACCGCAAACGCGGCGAGATGCGCGCGGCCGACTTCGGACGGCTCCTGGTCCTGGTGAACGAGGACGCGGACTGCTACGGCGTGCTCGGCGAGCTGCACACGTGCTTCACGCCGGTGGTCTCGGAGTTCAAGGACTTCATCGCCGTACCGAAGTTCAACCTCTACCAATCGCTGCACACGGCCGTGGCCCGCCCGGACGGAGAGGTCGCCGAAGTCCTCATCCGTACGCACCAGATGCACAAGGTCGCCGAAGCAGGCGTCGTCGCGCTGCGCAATCCGTACGCTCCTCCTTCGGAGGAGCAGTCCGACGCCGCCGCCGAGGCGCCTTCCGAGGACGCGGTGGAGGGCGAGCGCGCCGACCCGACCAGGCCCGGCTGGCTCTCCCGCCTGCTCGACTGGCAGGAAGCGGCCCCCGACCCGGACACGTTCTGGTCCACCCTCCGCGAAGATCTCGCCCAGGACCGCGAGATCGCCGTCTTCCGGCCCGACGGCGGCACCCTCGGACTGCCCGCGGGCGCGAGCTGCGTGGACGCCGCCTACGCCCAGTACGGCGAGGACGCCCACGCCTGTATCGGCGCCCGCGTCAACGGACGCCTGGCGACGCTCAGCACGGTCCTGCGGGACGGAGACACGGTCCAGCTGCTCATGGGGCAGGACACGGCGTCCGGGCCCTCCCGTGAGTGGCTTGAGCACGCGCGCACGCCCGGCGCGCGCATCGCGATCCGGCGCTGGCTCACGACCCACCCCACGCCCGCGGCGCCCGCGGCATCGGCTCCGGACCCGGCCGCGGCCCCGGAGAAGTCGACCCCCGCGCCCCCGCCGCAGGCCGCCGACTTCCCGCGTCCCGCGGCGGCGAACGCCGTGGTGGACAGGGAAGGCGCGACCGTACGCCTCGCCGGCTGCTGTACGCCGGTGCCGCCCGACGAGGTGACCGCCTTCGCCGTGCGCGGCGGGGTCGTCACCGTGCACCGCGTCGAGTGTCCGGCCGTAGCCCGCATGAAGGGAGTGGGGCGTGCGGAGGTCGGCGTGCGCTGGGGAGACAGCGCCGAGTGCCGGGTCACCTTGATCGCCGAATCGTTCGGGCGGGCGCATCTCCTGGCCGACCTCACCGAAGCCATCGCCCTGGAAGGCGTCGAGGTCATGTCGGCGACCGTCGAGCCGCCGAGCCAGCAGCGCGTACGCCATACGTACACGCTGCAACTGCCGGACGCGGCGCACCTTCCGGGACTGATGCGCGCGATGCGTGCGGTGCCCGGGGTGTACGACGTCAGTCGTGCCCAGCACCCTGCGGCAGCGACTTCGTAGGAGTCGACTTGGGCGCCGACGTCGTATCGGCCTCCTACGGGCGACCCGTTCGAGTGGCATGACGCGCGCCGACACCGGTGTGGAAGGTTCGCGCTGATAGCGGTAGTTCATGCTGCTCACCCCCCGGGTCAAGGCCTCGCGGCCGAGGACCCTCCGCATCGCGACCGCGCTCCTGGCCGCGGCCACCTCAGCCACCCTTCTCGCCGCCGGCGAGCCGTCACCGGCCAAACCGCTCGGCATCGGCGACCGCCTCTTCCCGCACCTGGGCAACCCCGGGTACGACGTCCTGGCGTACGACATCGCCTTCACCTACCGCGGCGACAACAAGAAGCCGCTCGACGCCGTCACGGTCATCGACGCCCGGGTGAGCGAACCGCTGGAGCGGGTCAACCTCGACTTCGCGCACGGCAAGGTCCGCTCCGCCGAGGTCAACGGCGCCCCCGCCCGCTTCGAGACCACCGGTGAGGACCTGGTCGTCACGCCGGCCCGGCCGCTGAGCCAGGGCGAGCGGATGCGGGTCACGGTCCGGCACACCAGCGACCCCGCGCCCACGAAGAACCAGGACGGTGGCTGGGTGCCCACCGCCGACGGGCTCGCCATGGCCAACCAGGCCGACGCCGGGCACCGCGTGTTCCCGTGCAACGACCACCCCGCCGACAAGGCACACTTCACGTTCCGTGTGACCACCCCGAAGGGGCTCACCGCCGTCGCCAACGGCCTGCCCGTCGCCACGGCGCACCTGGGGTCCACCACGACCCGGGTGTTCCGCACCCACCACCCCATGGCGACGGAGCTGGCGCAGGTGTCCATCGGCCGCTCCACCGTGGTCCACCGCTCCGGGCCGCACGGCCTCCCCGTACGCGATGTGGTGCCCACCAAGGACCGCAAGGCGATGGAGCGCTGGCTGAGGAAGACGCCCGACCAGATCCGCTGGATGGAGGAGAAGGTCGGCCGCTACCCCTTCGAGGCGTACGGCGTGCTGATGGCACAGGCACGGACCGGCTTCGAACTCGAGACGCAGACCCTCTCCCTCTTCGAGAGCGACCTGTTCAAGCGGCCCGAGTTCCCCGAGTGGTACGTGGACTCGATCATGGTGCACGAGCTGGCGCACCAGTGGTTCGGCGACAGCGTGAGCCCGCGCTCCTGGTCCGATCTCTGGCTGAACGAAGGGCACGCCACCTGGTACGAGGCACTCTTCGCCGAGGAGAAGTCGAAGAAGCCCCTCCAGAAGCGCATGCGTGAGGCCTACCGGCACTCGGACAGCTGGCGCGCTGCGGGCGGCCCGCCCGCCGCGCCGAAGGGTCCCGCGCCGGGCCAGAAGATCAGCATCTTCCGGCCGGTTGTGTACGACGGCAGCGCGCTGGTGCTCTACGCCCTGCGGCAGGAGATCGGGCAGGACGACTTCAATCGCCTGGAGCGCGACTTCGTGCGCACGTACCGGGACGGGAACGCGACGACCGCGGACTTCGTGCGGCTCGCCTCGGCGACCGCGGGCCGTGATCTGAGCGGCTTCTTCGACGCCTGGCTGTACGGTGCGAAGACTCCGCCGATGCCGGGCCACCCGGACTGGCGTAAGGCGGCTCCGGCAGGGAAATAACCTGGGTGACGAGACGGGCCGTTCCGTGCAACCATCTTCAGGTCGGCGCCGCTGCGGCTCCGGGAAAACCCTTCGGGGGGATCTCAGGGACCGCACCGGCCGGCCCGGGGAATCTCGGGGCGGCCCCGAGCGTTGACCCCTATGAAGAATCCCATCGACGTAAGGATCCAATGACCTCCTCTTCTTCCCCTTCCCAGGACGCGCAGAGCCTCGCGCAGAACTACCCCGAAGGTCTTCGGGCCGATGCCCTGATGGAAGAGGACGTCGCCTGGAGCCACGAGATCGACGGAGAGCGGGACGGCGAACAGTTCGACCGCTCCGAGCGCGCGGCCCTGCGCCGCGTCGCCGGCCTCTCCACCGAGCTCGAGGACGTCACCGAGGTCGAGTACCGACAGCTCCGTCTGGAGCGAGTGGTGCTCGTCGGGGTGTGGACCTCGGGCACAGTGCAGGACGCGGAGAACTCGGTCGCCGAGCTGGCCGCACTCGCCGAGACGGCGGGCGCGCTCGTGCTCGACGGCGTCATCCAGCGCCGCGACAAGCCCGACCCGGCCACGTACATCGGATCGGGCAAGGCACAGGAGCTGCGCGACATCGTCCTCGAGACCGGGGCCGACACCGTCGTGTGTGACGGTGAGCTGAGCCCTGGCCAGCTGATCCACCTGGAAGACGTCGTCAAGGTCAAGGTGGTCGACAGGACCGCCCTGATCCTCGACATCTTCGCCCAGCACGCCAAGTCCCGAGAGGGCAAGGCGCAGGTCGCCCTTGCCCAGATGCAGTACATGCTCCCGCGCCTCCGTGGCTGGGGTCAGTCGCTCTCCCGTCAGATGGGTGGCGGCGGATCCAGCGGTGGCGGTGGCATGGCGACACGTGGTCCCGGTGAGACCAAGATCGAGACGGACCGCCGTCGGATCCGCGAGAAGATGGCGAAGATGCGCCGGGAGATCGCGGACATGAAGACGGGCCGCGAGATCAAGCGCCAGGAGCGCAAGCGCAACAAGGTGCCGTCGGTCGCGATCGCCGGTTACACGAACGCGGGCAAGTCCTCCCTGCTCAACCGCCTCACGGGCGCGGGCGTCCTGGTGGAGAACTCGCTGTTCGCCACCCTCGACCCGACCGTGCGCCGGGCCGAGACGCCGAGCGGCCGGATCTACACCCTGGCCGACACCGTCGGGTTTGTACGGCATCTGCCGCACCACCTCGTCGAGGCGTTCCGCTCCACGATGGAGGAGGTCGGCGAGTCCGACCTGATCCTGCACGTGGTGGACGGTTCGCACCCGGTGCCGGAGGAGCAGCTCGCCGCCGTGCGCGAGGTGATCCGTGATGTGGGCGCGACGGACGTGCCCGAGATCGTGATCGTCAACAAGGCGGACGCGGCCGATCCGCTGGTCCTCCAGCGGCTCCTGCGCAACGAGAAGCACGCGATCGCTGTCTCCGCGCGCACGGGCGCGGGCATCGAAGAGCTGCTGGCGCTGATCGACACCGAACTGCCCCGGCCCGAGGTCGAGATCGAGGCCCTCGTGCCGTACACGCAGGGTCAGCTCATCTCGCGGGCGCACGCCGAGGGCGAGGTGCTCTCCGAGGAGCACACCGCCGACGGCACGCTGCTCAAGGCGAAGGTGCACCCGGAACTGGCGGCGGATCTCGCGCCGTACGTGCCGGTCGCGGGCTGAACGCAGGCCCGTGAAGGCGCCGTTCACGCGGCACGCATGACGAAACGAAGGCCCGCCCCCTCTCGTAAGGGGCGGGCCTTCGCCGTGTCAGACGCGAGGTGCGGCGGTCGTCGCCCGCCGCGCGGCTACTTGGAGCCGTAGCCGCGCGCCTACTTGGAGCCGTACTTCTCGCTCATCATGTCGTAGACCTGCTCGGCGCCCTTGCCGAGCTGCGGTCCGGCCAGCCAGGTGTTCTCGGCCGGGCCGATCGAGGTGTTCGAGACCAGCTGCGTCTTGCCGCCCACCATCCGGAACCAGCCGCCACCGGACGAACCGCCGGTCATGGTGCAGCCGATGCGGTACATCGTCGGCTGGGCGGAGCTCAGCGAGAGGCGGCCCGGCTTGTCGATGCACTTGTGCATGATCTGGCCGTTGTACGGGGGAGCGGCGGGGTAACCCCAGGCGCCCATCGAGCTCACGCTCTGCGTCGACGGCACCGAGAAGTCCACCGCGAGCGCGTTGCCGACCGTCTCCTCGAGGGACTTCGAGCCCTGCTCCGGCTTCACGTGCATCACGGCGTAGTCGTACGGAGCGCCGGCGCCGCCCGAAGAGGCGCCCTGGTCGATCCACTCGGCGGAGGTCGAGACCCAGTCGGCCCAGTACTGGCCGTAGGGGGCGACTTCCTGCGGGGCCGCGTTGCTCAGCTCGGCCTCGGACTTGCCGAGGTCGTTGTAGGCCGGCACGAAGGTGATGTTGCGGTACCAGCCGCCGGCGGAACCGGCGTGCACGCAGTGGCCCGCGGTCCACACGAGGTTGGACTTGCCCGGGTTGCGCGGGTCCTTCACGACCGTGCCGGAGCAGACCATCGAGCCCTCGGGGGAGTCGAAGAAGATCTTTCCGACCGGGGCGGCGTTCTTGTGGTACGGGGTCTTCTCGCGCTTGGCCTGGACCGGCGCCGGCTCGGGATCGGTCGCCCCCTGGTCCGAAGGTGCGTCCTTCGCGGCGATCGTCTTGTTCGGGTCCTTGGCCTTCTTCATCCGCTCGGGCTTCCAGAGGCCCTCGATGACGGGATTGACGAAGTCCTTGGACTCGCGGAGCCAGTCGTCCTTGTCCCAGTTCTTCCAGGCCCCGTCCTTCCACTTGTCCGGGTCGATGCCGTGGTCCTTCAGCTTGTCGGCGATGTCGCCGGGCAGCTTGGCATCGGAGCCCGTGTCGGTGTCGGAACCCTTGTCGGCGCCCTGCGCGGTGTCGGAACCGGCCTTGTCGCCGGCCTTGTTGTCGCTGGGACCGCAGGCCGTGGCGGTGAGTGCCAGAGTCGCGGTGAGCCCGGTCGCGGCGAGTGCGAGACGACGCCCGCGACTGCGCGCGAAGGGCGCACGAATGGAACGCATGCTGTGGTAACCCCCGAATTGAACGCGTGATTGCTGCTATTGCCATGTACTTGTCATGTGTGGACGGGAGTGCTCCGAGAGCTCCCCGCCGACGCGACACCTCACTATGCCTGTGCGATTGAGGACGAATGACGGCGGGGTCGTGAAGGTTTGCGGCGACCCCGCCGTCGTCACATCAAGCGGCCCTTACGCGGCGGCTACTTGTCGGCGTACTTCTTGCTCACCGCGTCGTAGATGCCCTTGGCACCCTTGTCGAGCCGCGGACCCGCCAGCCAGCCGGCCGTCACCGGGCCGATGGAGGTGTTGGACACCAGGGCGGGCTTGCCGTCCGAGCCCTTGGCCACCCAGCCGCCGCCGGACGAACCACCGGTCATCGTGCAGCCGATGCGGTACATGGTCGGGTCGGGCTTGCTGATCGAAAGCCGGCCCGGCTTGTCGGCGCACTGGAACGCCTTCTGGCCGTCGAACGGCGGTGCCGCCGGGTAGCCGGTCGCCGTCATGTCGGCGATCTGCGGCACGGCCGGAGCGTTGAAGTCCACCGGGAGCGCCGAACCGACCTGCTCCTCGAGCGACTGACCCTCGCTGCCCTTCTCGGGCGTGACGTGGATGACCGCGTAGTCGTACGGCGCGCCCGTGCCGCCCGTCGGGCCGCCCTTCTCGATCCACTGGTCGGAGGTCTGTGCCCAGTCACCCCACCAGACGCCGTGCGGAGCCACCTCTTCCTTGGGGGCGTTCCGCAGCTCGGCGGCCGACTTGCCGCTGTTGTTGTACGAGGGCACGAAGGCGATGTTGCGGTACCAGCCGCCCTTGGCGCCGGCGTGCACGCAGTGACCCGCGGTCCACACCATGTTGGACTTGCCCGGATTCGCCGGGTCCTCGACGACGGTGGCCGAGCAGACCATCGAGCCTTCGGGTCCGTCGAAGAACAGCTTGCCCGAGGCCGGAGCACTGGCGTCGTACGGCGTCTTCAGGGCCGCCGCCTCCACCGGCTCGGGCGTCGGGTCGGTCACGCCCTGGTCGCCGGAGATGTCGTTCTCCTCGACACCGCGGTCGGGGTTCTTGTCCGCGTCCCGCATGCGGTCCGAGTCCCACAGACCTTCGATGATCGGGTTGACGTAGTCACCGGCCTCGCGGAGCCAGTCGTCCTTGTCCCAGTTCTTCCAGGCCCCGTCCCGCCACTTGTCCAGGTCGATGCCGTGCTCCTTGAGCCGGTCCTGGATGTCCTGCGGAAGCTCGACCTTGCCGTCGTCGTTGCCGCCGTCGGCGGGCTGGGAGGCGGCCGGATCGTCGCCCGCGTTGTCCTCGCTCGGGCCACAGGCCGTCGCGGTCAGGACGAGTGCCGCGCCGATGGCGACAGCGGCCGCCACGGGGGACGTCCTGCCGCGCGCGCTCTTCCCACGACGAGCGGTATTGAGCGGGCGTATGGGTCGCATAGTAGAGATTCCCCCTGGGCTTCGAGATCGTTCACATGCCGGACACCGCGTGCGGTACGGGGCATCGAGCACCGTACGTGCGTGGCGCTGCGCACCCCTGCCGCGGATGAACGGCACCCCACACTATGCCGGTGCCATAGGGGACAGCCGACGGAACGGCAACGGTTCCGTCACGGCAAGGATCTTCCGATTACCCGTGTTCCTCCGCGGTCCCCGTCGTTGGTACGTACGGGGGAGTGGCTGCCTGTGTTCATCTCCCCTGCCAACTCGTCGGCGCGCTGGCCCAGTTCGCGTGGGAAGCGCCCATTCCCAGCGGGAGGACCAACAGTCGTGGCCGTGACCGAGCCGGCGCCCGCGGCGGTTTCCGCGGGACCCTCCGCTTCCGTCGCTTCCGTGGGGCACTCCACAGCACACGAGGGGATCCTGCGACGCCAGTCGGCGCGCGAGTCGGCCGCGCGCACCTACGCGCGCGCTCTGCCGATCGTGCCGGTGCGGGCGCGCGGCCTGACGATCGAGGGCGCCGACGGACAGCGCTACCTCGACTGCCTCTCGGGTGCGGGGACCTTGGCCCTCGGGCACAACCACCCGGTCGTGCTCGAGGCGATCAGAAAGGTCCTGGACTCAGGGGCGCCGCTGCACGTCCTCGACCTGGCCACACCGGTCAAGGACGCGTTCACCACCGAGCTGTTCCACACGCTGCCCCGCGAACTCGCCGACCGCGCGCGGATCCAGTTCTGCGGCCCCGCCGGCACGGACGCGGTGGAAGCCGCGCTCAAACTCGTGCGGACCGCGACCGGGCGCGACGGCATGCTCGCGTTCACCGGCGCCTATCACGGCATGACGGCCGGGGCGCTCTCCGCTTCCGGCGGCGCACCGGACGTACGCGTGGCCCGCCTGCCCTATCCGCAGGACTACCGCTGCCCGTTCGGCATCGGCGGTGCGGACGGCGCCGAACTCGCGGCCCGCTGGACCGAGAACCTCCTCGACGACACCAAGTCGGGTGTGCCCCGACCGGCCGGGATGATCCTCGAACCGGTGCAGGGCGAGGGCGGTGTGAATCCCGCCCCCGACGGCTGGATGCGCCGGATGCGCGAGATCACCGCCGCACGCTCCATCCCGCTCATCGCGGACGAGGTCCAGACCGGCGTCGGGCGCACCGGCACCTTCTGGGCCGTCGAGCACAGCGGTGTGGTTCCGGACGTGATGGTGCTGTCCAAGGCCATCGGCGGCAGCCTGCCACTGGCCGTCGTGATCTACCGCGACGACCTCGACGTCTGGCAACCGGGCGCCCACGCCGGAACCTTCCGCGGCAACCAGCTCGCCATGGCCGCAGGCGCGGCCACCCTCGCCTACGTCCGGGAGAACGGCCTCGCGGAACGCGCGGGCGCCCTGGGCACCCGCATGCTCACCCAGTTGCGGTCGCTCGCCACCGAGCACCCCTGTATCGGCGACGTACGCGGCCGAGGCCTGATGATCGGCGTCGAACTCGTGGCCCCCGCCGCGGCGACCGGGGCGGACCCGACCGCTCCTGGTGCGGCGGACCCGGTCGCTCCGACTGACACCGGCGCCCCGGACGGTGCCTTGAACCGCGCCTCGCGACCACTTCCCCCGGCACCCGAACTCGCCGCGGTGGTGCAACGCGAATGCCTGCGCCGCGGCCTCATCGTCGAACTGGGCGGACGGCACTCCAGCGTCGTACGCCTCCTTCCTCCTCTCACCATCACGGACGAGCAGGCGGCCGCGATCCTCGACCGCCTCTCCGACGCGATCTCCGCGGCGGCGCGTCCGCACCACGGATAGCCACACCGGACCCGGGCCGTCCCGCGGACGGCCAAGAGACAACAGCACAGCTCCAGCCCGTCGCCCCGGAGCCCGAACGACTTCACAAGGAAGCTCTCTTGAACGCCACCCCCGCATCCGACGGTCCACCCCACCCCCACGTGCCAGGCACGTGCGGCAAGCAATCCTCACTGGTGGCGGAGCCCGGTACGGTCCCCAGGCAGCAGGGAGGCCTGCAGACCGAGCAGCTGCGAGGCGCGACCGCCGATCTCCTGGAGCACCCCGATCCGCACACCGCCGCGCAGGTGGCGGCCATCGAGAACCTCCTGCGCTGCTGGGTACGCGAGAACGACTTCCCCGCCCCCGAGCACGGCGTCCTGCGTATCCCGCTCGCGGCAAGCGGCACCGCCCTCCTCGTCCCCGTGTACTACTGGTCGGCCACCGGCTGGCACCGCTTCGGCCTCCCCTATCTGGAAGACGGCCCCCAGAGCGCGCCCCCGGCCGACGCCGTCACCGTGGCCGCCTTGCTGGGCCGCGAAACGGGCCAGCGCAGCGGAGCCCTGGACCCGGGGGGTGAGCCTGGCTCGGACGGTGACGACTCGGACGGTGAGCGCTGCACGGAGGGTGAGGCTGGCCCGGAGGGTGAGACCGGTCTGGAGGGTGAGGCCTGCCCTATCGACCCCGGGAGCGACGACGGCGAGCGAGTAGAAGGCGGCGGGGACCTCGTCGGCCGCGTCGCCGACTCGGTGCGGCGCACCGCCACCTTCATCGCCGATCGCCGGAACAACCCCGGCGACGAGCCCGACCTCTTCCTCGCCGCCGAGCAGTCCCTGCTGCTCGGCCACCCCCTGCACCCCACCCCGAAGAGCCGCGAGGGGCTCTCCGACACCGAATCCCGGCTCTACTCACCGGAGTTGCGCGGCGCCTTCGCGCTGCACTGGCTCGCCGTCGACCCGTCGGTGCTGGCCGCGGACTCGGCCTGGACCGAGCGTGGCCGCACCCTCCCGGCAGAGCAGCTCACCGCCCGCCTCGCCGGTCCGGACCTGCCGCTGCCCGAAGGCCACGCCGCCCTGCCCCTGCACCCGTGGCAGATGCGTGAGCTCAGGCACCGCCCCACGACCGCCGCGCTCCTGGACGACGGCCTCCTCCAGGACCTCGGCCCCCATGGCGCACCGTGGTACCCGACCTCCTCCGTGCGCACCCTCTACCGCTCGGGCGCCCCGGCCATGCTGAAGCTCTCGCTCGGCCTGCGCATCACCAACTCCCGTCGTGAGAATCTCCGCAAGGAACTCCATCGAGGCGTCGAGGTCCACCGACTGCTGCGCAGCGGCCTCGGCGAGCAGTGGCAGGCGGTCCACCCGGGCTTCGACGTGATCCGCGACCCGGCCTGGCTCGCCGTGACCGGCCCTGACGGCGCGCCCGTGACCGGGCTCGACGTGATGATCCGGCACAACCCCTTCGGCCCCGGCGACGACGCCACCTGCATCGCGGGTCTCGTATCGCCCAGGCCATCACCGCACTCCACGGGGCACGACCGTCCCCCGATGCGCTCCCGGCTCGGCGAGATCGTCACCCGCCTCGCCGGACGGACGGGCCGCCCTCGGGGAGCCGTCGCCACGGAGTGGTTCCTGCGCTACCTGCAGAACGTCGTGCGCCCAGTGCTCTGGCTGGACAGCGAGGCAGGCGTCGCCCTGGAAGCCCACCAGCAGAACACCCTGCTGCTGCTCGACTCCGACGGCTGGCCCGTGGGCGGGCGCTACCGCGACAACCAGGGCTACTACTACCGCGAGTCCCGACGTGCCGACCTCGACCGCAGGCTCCCCGGCATCGGCGAACACAGCGACACCTTCGTGTCCGACGAGGTGGCGGACGAGCGCTTCGCCTACTACCTCGGCATCAACAACGTCCTCGGCCTCATCGGAGCCCTCGGCGCCCAACGCCTGGCCGAAGAGCGGTTGTTGCTCGCGGCCTTCCGCCGCTTCCTCGGCGACATCGTCTCCGGCCCGGCCGCGCTGAACACGCCGCTGCCCGCCCTGCTTCTCGACTCACCCGTCCTGCGGTGCAAGGCCAACCTGCTGACCCGTCTCCGTGGCCTCGACGAACTCGTGGGCCCGGTCGATACCCAGTCCGTCTACGTCTCCATCGCCAACCCCCTTCATTCCTGAGGAACATGACCCGCCTTTTCTGAGAGGAGCGACGCCGTGCCTCCGCCTCCCCCTGATGCGAGCGCCGACGCCGGTACCGAGTCCGTCGCCGAACCTGTCGCGGAACCCACCGCCGAACCCGCCGTCGAGTCCTGTGCCGCCGACAGGGCGGACGTCCAGGACACCCTGGACCTGCGCCTCCCGGACGAACTCATCGCTCTGTTCGGTGCGGGCGGCGCGAACGGCACGGGCGGCGCGGTCGGCGCTGCTGAAGCGCAGGGTGCGTACGTCGGTCGCGTCGGCGCCGACGCGCGCACGGCATTCCGTGCCCCGGCCCCGCCCGCCGGCTCGTCAGCCGAGGACCTGCTCGACAACGTCGCCGACTGGGGCCCCGCCACCACCTCAGCCGGTGTCTTCCAACTCGTCCCCGTGTGTATCGAACGCGACCTCCCCCTCATCAGCCGGTGGATGAACGACCCTGCCGTGGCGGCATTCTGGGAGCTGGCCGGCCCCGACGCCGTCACGGAGGCGCATCTGCGCGACCAGATCGGCGGTGACGGACGCAGCGTCCCCTGTCTCGGTGTCCTTGACGGCACGCCGATGAGCTACTGGGAGGTCTACCGTGCGGACCTCGACGCCTTGGCCCGGCACTACCCGGCCCGCCCGCACGACACCGGTCTTCACCTCCTCATCGGCGGTGTCGCCGACCGCGGCCGAGGACTCGGCACCTCTCTCCTCAGAGCCGTCGCCGACCTCGTGCTCGACCACCGCGCCTCCTGCGCACGCGTCATCGCAGAACCCGACCTGCGCAACACCCCCTCCGTCTCCGCATTCCTGAGCGCCGGTTTCCGCTACGCCGCCGAAGTGGATCTCCCCGACAAGCGGGCGGCGCTCATGGTCCGTGACCGGGCACTGCGCGCAGTGCTCTGACCCGCTCACTCTTGGTACACCGCTCGACCTGATCCGGTTCCCTCCCTGAGGAGTTCCCGTGCCGAATCCGTCCGTCCCCCCGACACCCCGAGAGCCGTCCGCTCTCTATGACCCGCCCGAGCTGACCGCGGACAGGTGGGCGACGGCCGGGCGCCGCCTCCTCGCCAAAATGGTCGGTGAGTTCGCCTACGAGGAGATCATCGAGCCGGTACCCGCCAGGCCGCGAAACCCCGCCCCCGCCGCACCGGACGACCCGTACGGCTACAACCTCCGGCTGGACAACTACAGCTTCCGGCTCGACGGCGATGGCGACGACTCAGCCGGCGCCGACGACGAGCCCGGCGAACCCCGGCGACAGCCGGCACCCCGCCTCCTCTTCCGCGCCCGCCGCGGCTCGTACGGCAGTTGGCACGTCGACCCGGCCAGCCTCGCCTTGGCCGAGGGCGACGGAGCGCCGCTCCCCTTCGGCGACCCCCTCCGCTTCCTCACCCGCGCCCGCCGCACCCTGGGCATCGACGGCGCCACGCTCGGCCACCTCATCCGCGAGCTGACCATCACGCTCACCGCCGACGCCCGGCTCGACCAGACCGCCCTCACCGCGGCGCAGCTCGCCGACCTCGGCTACGCCGAACTGGAGGGGCATCAGACCGGACACCCCTGGCTGGTCCTGAACAAGGGCCGCATCGGCTTCTCCGCCACTGACGCCGCCCGCTGGGCGCCCGAGGCCCGCCTCACCGCGCAGCTCCCGTGGATCGCGGTCCATGCCGACCTCGCCGCCTACCGAGGCGTCGCGGGCCTGGACACGGCGGAAAAGCTCTACTCGCGCGAACTCGCGCCCGCCACCCGGGAGTTCTTCGCGGACGCTCTCACGGCACGCGGGCTCGACCCGCAGGCCTACCTCTACTTGCCGGTGCACCCGTGGCAGTGGGACGACGTCGTGCTGCCCCTCTTCGCCCCCTCCGTGGCCGAGGACGCGATCGTGCCGCTGCCCACCGACGGTGATCTGCGGCTGCCCCAGCAGTCCATCCGTACGTTCCTGAATCTGTCCCGTCCCGATCGGCACACCGTCAAGCTGCCGCTGTCGGTCCTGAACACCCTGGTGTGGCGCGGGCTCCCGACCGAGCGCACTCTCGCCGCCCCCGCCGTCACCGCGTGGATGCACGCCCTGCGTGACGCAGACCCCTTCCTGCGTGACGAATGCCGGGTGATCCTGCTCGGCGAGGTCGCCTCGGTGACCGTCGAGCATCCCTTGTACGACGGCCTTCCTGAGGTTCCCTACCAATACAAAGAACTGCTCGGGGTGATCTGGCGTGAACCGATCACCCGGTATCTCGCCCCCGACGAGCGTGCCCGGACGCTCGCCTCCTTGTTGCACACCGATCCGGACGGCAGGGCCTTCGTCGCCGAGCTGGTCGAGCGCTCCGGGCTCACCCCCGAGGTCTGGCTGCGGCACCTCTTCGGTGCTCTGCTTCCTCCGCTGCTGCAGTTCCTCTACCGGTACGGCACCGTGTTCTCCCCTCACGGGGAGAACGCCATCGTCGTCTTCGACGACAAGGACGTCCCCGTCCGACTCGCGGTGAAGGACTTCGTGGACGACATAAATGTCAGCGCCGAGGCGCTTCCCGAACACGCGTCGATGCCGGACGACGTCCGTGAGGTGCTGCTCACCGAACGCCCCGACTTCCTCACGCAGTTCATCCATTCAGGGCTCTTCGTAGGTGTCTTCCGCTATCTCGCCCCGCTCTGCCATGAACAGCTGGGCATCCCGGAGGCGGCCTTCTGGTCCCTCGTCCGCGCCGAGATCCTCCGCCATCAGGCGCGGGCGCCACAGCTCAAGGAGCGGTACGAGATGTTCGACCTGCTCACGCCGCGCATCGAGCGCCTGTGTCTCAACCGCAACCGGCTGCACCTCGACGGGTACCGGGATCGTCCCGAGCGACCACACGCCGCCGTGCACGGGAGCGTTTCGAACCCTCTGCATCAGCCTTGATCGAGGGATTGTCAGTGGAGACCCGTAGGGTGGTCGCGCTATGACAAAGCCCTCCCTTCCCGAGCTCCTGCACGCCGCCGTCACCGCCGTCGGCGGCACAGAGCGCCCTGGCCAGGTGACGATGGCCGAGACCGTCGCCGAGGCGATCGACGACGGTTCCCATCTGCTGATCCAGGCTGGCACCGGCACGGGCAAGTCCCTCGGCTATCTCGTGCCCGCGCTCGCGCACGGCGAGCGGGTGGTGGTCGCGACGGCCACCCTCGCGCTGCAGCGCCAGCTCGTGGAGCGCGATCTGCCGCGCACGGTGGACGCCCTGCATCCGCTGCTGCGCCGCCGCCCCCAGTTCGCCATGCTGAAGGGCCGCTCGAACTACCTGTGCCTGCACCGCCTCCATGAAGGCGTGCCGCAGGAAGAGGAGGACGGGCCGGGCCTCTTCGACCAGTTCGAGGCCGCTGCCCCCACCAGCAAGCTCGGCCAGGACCTGCTGCGGATGCGGGACTGGGCGGACGAGACCGAGACCGGCGACCGGGACGACCTGACTCCCGGGGTCTCCGACCGTGCCTGGTCCCAGGTCTCGGTCTCCTCCAGGGAGTGCCTGGGCGCGTCGAAGTGTGCGTACGGAGCGGAGTGCTTCGCCGAGGCGGCACGGGAGCGGGCCAAGCTCTCCGAGGTCGTCGTCACCAACCACGCGCTCCTCGCGATCGACGCCATCGAGGGCGCCCCCGTCCTTCCTCAGCACGAGGTGCTGATCGTGGACGAGGCGCACGAACTGGTGTCCCGGGTGACCGGTGTCGCCACCGGCGAGCTCACGCCTGGCCAGGTCAACCGAGCCGTGCGCCGAGCCGCCAAGCTCGTCAACGAAAAGGCGGCAGATCAGCTCCAGACCGCGTCCGAGGGCTTCGAGCGGGTGATGGAGCTGGCACTCCCCGGCCGCCTCGAGGAGGTCCCGGAGGATCTCGGGTACGCGCTGATGGCTCTGCGTGACGCCGCTCGTACGGTCATCTCGGCGCTCGGCTCCACCCGCGACAAATCGGTCCAGGACGAGGACGCCGTACGCAAGCAGGCCCTCGCCTCCGTCGAGACGATCCACGACGTGGCGGAGCGCATCACGAACGGCTCCGAGTGGGATGTCGTCTGGTACGAACGGCACGACCGTTTCGGAGCCTCCCTGCGGGTGGCTCCCATGTCCGTGTCGGGCCTGCTCCGCGAGAAGCTCTTCAGCGACCGCTCGGTCGTCCTCACGTCCGCCACCCTCAAGCTCGGCGGCGACTTCAACGGCGTGGGCGCCTCCCTGGGGCTCGCCCCCGAGGGTGTCGAGTCCGAGGACGCCCCTGCCTGGAAGGGCCTGGACGTCGGTTCGCCCTTCGACTACCGCAAGCAGGGAATCCTGTACGTCGCCCAGCACCTGGCCCGGCCGGGCCGCGAAGGCACGCGCAGCGACATGATCGAGGAGTTGGCGGAGCTGATCGAGGCGGCAGGCGGTCGTACGCTCGGCCTGTTCTCCTCCATGCGCGCCGCTCAGACGGCCGCCGAGGAGCTCCGTGGCCGTCTCGACATGCCCATCCTGCTGCAGGGCGAGGAGACGCTGGGCGAGCTGATCAAGAACTTCGCGGCGGACCCGCAGACCTGCCTGTTCGGGACGCTCTCCTTGTGGCAGGGCGTCGATGTGCCGGGCGCCAGCTGCCAGTTGGTGGTCATGGACAAGATCCCCTTCCCGCGCCCTGACGACCCCCTCATGAGCGCTCGCCAGAAGGCGGTGGACGACGCAGGGGGCAACGGCTTCATGGCCATCGCCGCGACCCACGCCGCGCTCCTGATGGCGCAGGGCGCGGGCCGGCTGGTGCGGGCCTCCGCGGACCGTGGTGTCGTCGCCGTCCTGGACCCCCGGCTCGCGACCGCGCGCTACGGCAGCTATCTGAGGGCTTCGCTGCCCGATTTCTGGTACACCACGGACCGCAATCAGGCCCGCCGCTCGTTGGCGGCGATCGATGCGGCAGCCAAGGCAGACCCGAAGCCGAACCCCGAGCCCGACCCCAAGACCAATCCCCAGACGGACGACGAGGACGAGGCTGCCGAGGCGTAGGCAACGGCCTGACGGCCCGGTGAGACGGCTGCGGACGCAGCAGGGCCCCGGAACCGGCGCAGTTGGTTCCGGGGCCCGGTCAGGGGCGGAGGCTCACACTCGCCGCAGCACCGCCACCACCTTGCCGAGGATCGTGGCCTCGTCACCGGGGATGGGCTGGTACGCGGAGTTGTGAGGCAACAGCCACACGTGACCGTCCTCGCGCTTGAACCGCTTCACCGTGGCTTCGCCGTCGAGCATGGCGGCGACGATGTCGCCGTTCTCGGCGACCGGCTGGCGGCGGACCGTCACCCAGTCCCCGTCACAGATGGCGGCCTCGATCATCGAGTCACCGACGACCTTGAGGACGAAGAGCTCACCGTCACCGACGAGCTGCCGGGGGAGCGGGAAGACGTCCTCCACCGACTCCTCGGCCAGGATCGGGCCACCGGCCGCGATGCGGCCGACCAGCGGGACGTACGAAGCGGCGGGCTTGCCTGCCGTGTCCGTGGGCTGGCTGCTCGGCTGGTCCGAGCCACGCACCTCGTACGCCCGCGGGCGGTGCGGGTCGCGGCGCAGGAAGCCCTTGCGCTCCAAGGCCATCAGCTGGTGAGCGACCGATGAGGTGCTGGAGAGGCCTACCGCCTGCCCGATCTCCCGCATGGACGGCGGGTACCCCCGCCGCTGCACCGAGTCCCTGATGACCTCGATGACGCGCCGCTGCCGGTCGGTGAGCCCTGAACTGTCGGCGCGGATGCCAGGAGGTCGGCCCGGTAGGGAGCGTGTGGGCTTGGGGCCCTCCTGGTTCGTGGCTGCGTCATTCATGGCATGCACCGGCTCGAGTCGGCTCTGGCGGTCCTGGGCGGTGATGGTGGCGCTGTCTGCGGTGGTGGTCACGTCGGTCGGCCCCTCTCGAGATGTTCTCCCTAGTTAGCCAACGGTAGTTGCTTTCGAAAGGTTGCGCCAAACACACGTTCGAGTGAAAAATCGCAGATCGCCTGTTCTGATCATGCGTCTGGGTGTATGGCTAACGTTCGAGCCGACTGGCATTTCGGTTCATTACGGTACGCTTCACCGCCAGGGCCGCAGCCCCCTCAGTGGGGCTCCCATACTGCCACTCGGCACCCGGTCAACCCCGCACCGCCCCCTTCCCGTGCGGCGCGCGACACGAACTCGTACGCTTCCCGGCGGGCTGTGGGTGCGCGACACGCGATGGGGCCGGATTTACGGTCAAACCCAAGATCTAGTGGTTGGATTGCGACCGTGGCCCAGAAGTTGTGGTCCCCGGGTCTTTTCAGGCCTTGGGCATCGCCTATGCTTGGGGCTGCTTCGAGGGCCTCACGGGCCTGTTGAGGCCTATGAGTCGTGTCGTGAAGGAGGGTTGGGAGTTCCATGCACTGCCCCTTCTGCAGGCACCCCGACAGTCGCGTGGTCGACAGTCGCACCACCGATGACGGCACGTCGATCCGCAGGCGCCGCCAGTGCCCCGACTGCTCCCGTCGTTTCACGACCGTGGAGACGTGTTCGCTGATGGTGGTCAAGCGCAGCGGCGTGACCGAACCGTTCAGCCGTACGAAGGTGATCAACGGCGTACGCAAGGCGTGCCAGGGGCGGCCGGTGACCGAGGACGCGCTCGCCCAGCTCGGCCAGCGGGTCGAAGAGGCGGTGCGGGCCACCGGGAGTGCCGAACTGACCACGCACGACGTCGGTCTGGCCATACTCGGTCCGCTGCAGGAGCTGGACCTCGTGGCCTATCTGCGCTTCGCGTCCGTGTACCGGGCGTTCGACTCGCTCGACGACTTCGAGGCTGCCGTCGGGGAGCTGAGGGACCAGCGGGAGAAGCGGCTCGACGAAGAGCCGCAGGGCGCCGGCGGGGAGCCCGGCGCGAACGACTGCGGGCCCGGAGGGACTGTCGAAGTCCCGGTGCCCGCCACTGCCGCCGACTGACCGGCTGAACGGCCGACGGCGGCACACACAGACCTGTTGCGGGAGCCTTCGCGGCTTTCGCGGCACCAGACAACACCGTGTCACGGGAACATCGTGGCACTTCAGGGCGTTTTAGCCTGATACAGGGAGGCGGCATGACCGAGACGACGAGCGGCCCGGCACGAGGTTCCCGAGCCAAGGGATCCAAGGCCAGCAAGGGTCTGCGTATCGAGCGCATCCATACGACGCCCGGCGTGCACCCGTACGACGAGGTGGTCTGGGAGCGCCGAGACGTCGTCATGACCAACTGGCGCGACGGCTCGGTCAACTTCGAGCAGCGTGGCGTCGAGTTCCCCGACTTCTGGTCGGTGAACGCGGTCAACATCGTCACCAGCAAATACTTCCGCGGGGCCGTTGGCACCCCGCAGCGCGAGACCGGCCTCAAGCAGCTGATCGACCGCATCGTGAAGACGTACCGGAAGGCCGGCGAGGACTACAGCTACTTCGCCTCGCCCGCCGACGCCGAGATCTTCGAGCACGAGCTGGCGTACGCCCTCCTGCACCAGATCTTCAGCTTCAACTCGCCGGTCTGGTTCAACGTCGGAACGCCCCAGCCGCAGCAGGTCTCCGCCTGCTTCATCCTGGCCGTCGACGACTCCATGGACTCCATCCTCGACTGGTACAAGGAAGAGGGGATGATCTTCAAGGGCGGCTCCGGCGCCGGCCTGAACCTCTCCCGCATCCGCTCCTCCAAGGAACTGCTGTCCTCCGGTGGCAACGCCTCGGGACCGGTCTCCTTCATGCGCGGTGCCGACGCGTCCGCAGGAACGATCAAGTCGGGTGGCGCCACGCGCCGCGCGGCCAAGATGGTCATCCTCGACGTCGACCACCCCGACATCGAGGGCTTCATCGAGACCAAGGTGAAGGAAGAGGAGAAGATCCGCGCCCTGCGTGACGCGGGCTTCGACATGGACCTGGGCGGCGACGACATCACGTCCGTCCAGTACCAGAACGCCAACAACTCGGTCCGCGTGAACGACACGTTCATGAAGGCGGTCGAGGAGGGCGGCAAGTTCGGCCTGACGTCCCGTATGACGGGCGACGTCATCGAGGAGGTCGACGCCAAGTCGCTCTTCCGCAAGATGGCCGAGGCCGCCTGGGCCTGCGCCGACCCCGGCATCCAGTACGACGACACCATCAACGCCTGGCACACCTGCCCGGAGTCCGGCCGGATCAACGGCTCGAACCCGTGCAGCGAGTACATGCACCTGGACAACACGTCCTGCAACCTCGCCTCGCTGAACCTGATGAAGTTCCTGAAGGACGACGGCAAGGGCAACCAGTCCTTCGACTCCGAGCGCTTCTCCAAGGTCGTCGAGCTGGTCATCACCGCGATGGACATCTCCATCTGCTTCGCGGACTTCCCGACGCAGAAGATCGGCGAGAACACCCGCGCCTTCCGCCAGCTCGGCATCGGTTACGCCAACCTCGGCGCCCTCCTGATGGCGACCGGCCACGCGTACGACTCCGACGGCGGCCGCTCCCTGGCCGGCGCCATCACCTCCCTGATGACGGGTACGTCGTACAAGCGTTCCGCCGAGCTCGCCGCGGTCGTCGGCCCCTACGACGGCTACGCCAAGAACGCCACGCCGCACAAGCGCGTCATGAAGCAGCACGCCGACGCCAACGCCACGGCGCCCCGCGTGGACGACCTGGACTCGCCGATCTGGGCCGCCGCCACGGAGGCCTGGCAGGACGTGCTCCGCCTCGGCGAGAAGAACGGTTTCCGTAACTCCCAGGCGTCCGTCATCGCCCCGACCGGCACCATCGGTCTCGCGATGTCCTGTGACACCACGGGCCTGGAGCCCGACCTCGCCCTGGTGAAGTTCAAGAAGCTCGTCGGCGGCGGCTCGATGCAGATCGTCAACGGCACCGTGCCGCAGGCCCTGCGTCGCCTGGGTTACCAGGAGGAGCAGATCGAGGCGATCGTCGCCCACATCGCCGACCACGGCAATGTGATCGACGCCCCCGGCCTGAAGACCGAGCACTACGAGGTCTTCGACTGCGCCATGGGTGAGCGTTCCATCTCCGCGATGGGTCACGTCCGGATGATGGCGGCCATCCAGCCGTGGATCTCCGGAGCGCTCTCCAAGACGGTCAACCTGCCGGAGACGGCGACCGTCGAGGACGTCGAAGAGGTCTACTACGAGGCCTGGAAGATGGGCGTCAAGGCGCTCGCCATCTACCGCGACAACTGCAAGGTCGGCCAGCCCCTCTCCGCCAAGAAGAAGGAGCAGGAGAAGGCCGAGGTCACCGAGAAGGCCGAGGACACGATCCGTGCCGCGGTCGAGAAGGTGGTCGAGTACCGCCCCGTCCGCAAGCGCCTTCCCAAGGGCCGCCCGGGGATCACCACCTCCTTCACCGTGGGTGGCGCCGAGGGCTACATGACCGCCAACTCCTACCCGGACGACGGTCTCGGCGAGGTCTTCCTGAAGATGTCCAAGCAGGGCTCGACCCTCGCGGGCATGATGGACGCCTTCTCGATCGCCGTCTCCGTGGGCCTGCAGTACGGCGTCCCGCTGGAGACGTACGTCTCGAAGTTCACGAACATGCGCTTCGAGCCGGCCGGCATGACGGACGACCCGGACGTGCGGATGGCGCAGTCGATCGTCGACTACATCTTCCGCCGCCTGGCGCTGGACTTCCTGCCCTTCGAGACGCGCTCCGCGCTCGGCATCCACTCGGCCGAGGAGCGTCAGCGTCACCTGGAGACGGGTTCGTACGAGCCGTCGATGGACGATTCGGACGTAGACGTCGAGGGTCTGGCCCAGTCCGCCCCGCGGCAGCCCGAGGTCCTGAAGGCCGTCGCCGAACCGAAGGCCGAGGCCGAGAAGCCCGCTCCGCAGCAGGCGCACACCAGCGCCGAGCTCGTCGAGATGCAGCTCGGCATCCAGGCCGACGCGCCGCTGTGCTTCTCCTGCGGCACGAAGATGCAGCGGGCCGGTTCCTGCTACATCTGCGAGGGCTGCGGCTCGACCAGCGGTTGCAGCTGACCCGACCGGGAGCTCCCGGCGCCGGTCGGGAGTGAAGCCTGATCGTCCAGGGCGGTGATGCCGAGAAATCGGCATCACCGCCCTTGGCGTTTCCCGGTCCGGGCGCCGTGCTCAGATCTCGGTGCCCATCACCGCGGCGAACGACGTCGGGTCGGCCTCGAACCCACGGATCATCTCGCGGAAGGACCACGCGCCCGACTCGTCGCGGTTGAACTCGGCGATCGTCGCCGCGGTGTGCTCGGAGACCGCGGAGAGATCGTTCTGCGCGAGGTCGGTGTGCCCCTCGCGGATGCGCACCCCGGTGTTCGGGATGTCGCCGAACACCTTCCGCGCCTCGTTGGGCTGTATGGCGACACCGACGACCACGCGCGCGTAGGCAGCGGCGAGCCGGTCGAGCTCCAGGGTCATGACCTCGTCGAAGCCGAAGCCCTGGCCCGTCTTGCTGTCCCTGTTGAGGGTGATCGTCCCGTCGGGGGCACGGCTGTCGAAGTGCACCAGGTACACCGGGCTGTCGTACGGAGCGTGGGCTGCGTAGGTCGCGGCGATGATGTCGAGATCATGGGGAGGCGCACCGACAGGGCTCGGGTCCCATTTGAGCCCCACCTCGACCTTCTTGATCCCCTTGCTGACACTGCTCACGGAGCTCCCCCTCTTCGTACTTTCGAAATCCCGGCCGGCGCTGCCGCACCGCACATGTCCGTACGGCATGTCCTACAGACACGCTACGGCTTATGACTGACATCACTGAAGTTTCCTGATGGGTAAGGCTGTTGGGGCTGATCGAGAACCTGGAGATGATGCTCGCGCGATGCACTGTGTGCCGAGGAGTCGGGGAATGTCCTCGCCCGTGAGTTCGGTATTGAACTGACCGCCGATGATCGCGCCGGGCTGATCCGGGCGCACTACGCCGGAGCGTGACCCGGGCCACGCTCCGCGCCGTACGATGGCGCGGTGCTGGTCAAGTGGATTCGCTGCACCGTGGTGGACCGACGGGGGTTCGAGCGGGGACAGCGGAAGTGGGCGGGGCTTCTGGGGGAGCCGGGGTTCCGGGGACAGGGCGGGGGGTGGAGTCGGGAGCGGCCGGGCGTGGCGCACGTCTTCGGCTTCTGGGAGAGCCGGGCCTTCTACGACTCCTTCATGGCGCGTTCCCATGACCGGCTCGCCGCGACGCAGTCCGGCACCTTCAAGGACATCCAGATCAAGCTCTTCGACCACCGTTTCGACGTGAAGACGGGTTTCGAACCGCGCTTCACGGACGCGGACGTGGTGCGGGTGGCGCACTGCCGGGTCCGCGAGGCGCGGGTGGAGCACTTCGCGCTCATGCAGGAGAAGGTCTGGAACCCGGCGATGGCGGGCTCTCCGGGGATGGTGCGCGGGCTCTTCGGGGAGGCGCCCGGACATGAGTTCCTCGTGCTCTCCATGTGGCTTTCGGCCGCTGAGCACGGCAAGTACCGCAGGGAACGCGTGGAGCGCCTCTCGCTGCGGGCCCAGACGGAGGCCGATGTCGCGGCACTGGCCGGTGACATCGTGGAACTGGAACCGTCGTGGACGGTGTGACGTCCCGCATGCGCTGACCTGCGGCGTTGTCGCTGTAGGAGGCGGCGTCGGTGGCGACCGCGTACGCCGGATGGAGCCCCGACGGCCGACCGGTTGAGCCGCGGGGGAGGGGCCGATCTAGGGTTTCCGTATGGCACGTCCGCAGCGCATCTTCCTTGTCCGGCACGGCGAGTCGGCCGGAAACGCCGACGACACCGTGTACGAACGCGAACCCGATCACGCGCTGGCGCTCACCGAGAAGGGCTGGCGCCAGGCGGACGAGACGGGTGAGCAGCTACGGGAGGCCGTGGGCCGGGAGCGGGTGAGCGTGTACGTCTCGCCCTACCGCCGGACCCACGAGACCTTCCGGGCCCTGCGGCTCGACCCCGAACTGGTGAGAATCCGCGAGGAGCCGCGGCTGCGGGAGCAGGACTGGGGAAACTGGCAGGACAGGGACGACGTCAGGCTGCAGAAGGCTTACCGCGACGCGTACGGGCACTTCTTCTACCGCTTCGCCCAGGGCGAGTCAGGGGCCGACGTGTACGACAGGGTGGGCGCGTTCCTGGAGAGCCTCTACCGGAGCTTCGAGGCCCCGGACCATCCGCCGAACGTCCTTCTCGTCACCCATGGCCTGACCATGCGGCTCTTCTGCATGCGCTGGTTCCACTGGTCGGTGGCGGAGTTCGAGTCGCTGTCCAACCCCGGGAACGGCGAGATGAGGACGCTGGTGCTCGGCGACGACGGCAAGTACACGCTGGACCGCCCGTTCGAACGCTGGCGCGAACCCGAGCCCTACGGCGTCACCGGATAGAGTGGCAGGGCGATGACCGCTGACTCCTCTCCCGACCGGCGCCTGGCCCGCGCTCTGGCCAGCCTGCGCGGACTGGCGGTGGGGGACGCGCTGGGCTCTCAGTTCTTCGTGCCCGCGAACTACCCCCTGCTGAAGCGCCGCGAAACGCCCCCAGACCCCTGGCAGTGGACCGACGACACCGAGATGGCCTGCTCCGTGGTCGCGGTCCTGATCCGGCACGACCGGATCGACCAGGACGCCCTGGCTCTGTCCTTCGCCGAGCACCACGACTTCGACCGCGGCTACGGCCCTGCCGTGAACCGGCTGCTCAGGCAGGTCCGGGAAGGCGGGGACTGGCGGGAGCTGGCCTCCGCGCTGTTCAAGGGGCAGGGTTCCTGGGGCAACGGGGCGGCCATGCGGATCGCCCCGCTCGGCGCCTGGTACGCGGACGATCCGGAGCAGGCGACCCACCAGGCGGAGATCTCCGCCTACCCCACGCACCAGCACCGTGAGGCGGTCGTGGGGGCCATGGCGGTGGCCGCCGCCGCGGCGCTCGCAGCCGATCCCGCAGGGCCGCCCGCACCCAAGACGTTGCTCGACGGCGTGATCGACCTCGTGCCCCGCAGTGCCGTGGGGGCGGGGCTCCGTCGCGCGCGGGACATGCTCGACTACGGGGACGCGGCGACGGTCGCCGCAGTCCTCGGCTGCGGGCGCCGCACTACGGCTCATGACACGGTGCCGTTCGCGCTGTGGTCGGCCGCCCGTGGCCTCGGCGACTACGAGCGGGCCATCTGGTCCACTGCTCAGGTGGGCGGCGACATGGACACGACCTGCGCCATCGTGGGCGGAGTGGTCGCTGCCGGTGAGGGTGGAAAGCCTTCCGACGCGTGGCTGGAGCGGACCGAGGCGCTGCCCGACTGGGTGCCGGTCACGGCGGACTGACTCCGGCGGTCACGGCGTCCCGACTCAGGGGTTCCGGCGTGACTGTCACGGTCATGCCACAGCATGGCGGATGCGGGGGCCGTCGCCGGCAGCCCGGCTACTCTTTCCGGCAGGCCGCGAGTTGATCATGACTAGCGCCTCAACGAGATGCCGGTCGCCCGGCGGCCCCGCCACGCGTGCGTGCCGTCCGCTGCACGTGCGGGCCGGCCGGGAGGGGGTCCCGTGTCCGATTCACCGTCCACGCCTGAGCCATCAGATCCTGAGTCATCAGATCCTGAATCATCAGAACTCGCGCCATCACGCGCGCCATCAGATCCTGCGCCGTCAGCTGTGGATGATTCATCCGTACGTTCGGCAGGAGCTCCGGCCGAAGAGCCGCCGAAAGCGCAGCGAGCCAACGCCGACAGCCACGGCGAGGCAGGCGAGGCAACTGAGGAACCCCAGGACGCCGTGCCCCGGCCGCGCGCCGCGCAGGGCAATCCGGGGCCTCGTCCCGACTGGGCGTACCCGGAGGGCACGTACAAGCACGAGCCGTTGCTGGCCGACCTGCGATCCGAGCCGCCCGCCCCGGTGCGCACGGGCACGCTCGGCGCGGTCCTCGCGACCGGCCTGCTGAGCATGCTGCTGCTCGGTGACGGGCTCGCGATCAACCTGTTGATCGTCGCCGTGCCCGCCACGCTCGCCGCGTACTTCGCCGCCGAACAGGCCGGTCGCAGGCCGCGCCCCTGGACGCTGGCCTGGGCGGTGGGCGGCCTCGCGCTGCTTGCCGTGCCCGCGCTGCGGGACGCGGGCTGGCCCTCGTTCCTCGCCATCGTCGGCGCCGTCGGCCTCGGCTCGCTCGCGCTGCACGGCTGCCGTACCTGGCCCGGCGTGCTGCTCGGCCCGATCGGTCTCTTCGAAGCGGTGCTCTCCGGTCTCGGCTGGGGCTGGCGCGGGGCGCGGGACCGGGCGAGCGGGTCCAGGAGCGGTCCCGTACTGCGGGCGGTCGCGGTGACCGCCGTGCTGCTGCTGGTCTTCGGCGCGCTGTTCGCCGGGGCCGACGCCGCCTTCGCGGGGCTGCTCGGCGATCTGATGCCGGACGCGTCCGTTGCCGACGGGCCATGGCGTCTGCTGCTCTTCGCGGCCGGCGTCGTAGGGGCCCTCGCCGCGGCCCACACCGCTGCCGCGCCCGTGCGCTGGGACCGGCTCGTCGTGGGTCCCGGACGGGAGCGCGGTCGCGTCGAGTGGGCGCTGCCGCTGATCGTCCTGAACCTGCTGTTCGCGGCGTTCAACGTGGTGCAGCTCGCCGTGCTCTTCGGCGGATACGACGCGGTCTTGGAGAAGACCGACCTCTCCTACGCCGCGTACGCACGCCAAGGCTTCTGGCAGTTGCTGCTCGCCACGCTGCTCACCCTGGTCGTCATCGTCCTCGCCCTGCGCTGGGCGCCGAGGGACGGGGCGCGGGACCGGGGCCTGGTGCGCGCCGTGCTCGGGACGCTCTGCGCCCTCACCCTCGTCGTCGTAGCGTCGGCGGTGCGGCGGATGGACATGTACGTCGAGGCGTACGGCCTGACCAGGCTGAGGGTGTCGGTCGTGGCCGTGGAGCTCTGGCTAGGCCTGGTCATCGTGCTGATCATGGCGGCCGGAGTGTGGGGCGCGCGTTGGTTGCCGCGCGCCGTTGCCGCGAGCGCGGCCGCTGGTGTACTGGCCTTCGGTCTCCTCTCACCTGACGGACTCATCGCCGAGCGCAATGTGCAGCGCTACGAAGACACCGGGAAGTTCGATCTGGAGTACGCGCGGGGGCTGTCCGCCGATGCGGCACCGGCCCTCGACGGGCTGCCGGAACCGCTGCGCTCCTGCGTCCTTGAGGGCATCGAGACGAGTCTCGGCTCCGAGCGCGGCCCTTGGTACGCCACCAGCCTGGGGGAGGCCCGAGCCCGCGAGATCCTCGAGGACCGGCCGCCCAAGGCACCCTCGTCGGGTTGCACGGGACATGACGAGGAGTCCTTGTACCGCTAGGTCGCGCGCCGTCGGGTCGCTGGTCTCTTGGGCGGCGAGAGCACGGCAGACAGTGGTCGTCCACGGTGGCGAGTGCCGAGTCGCTCTCCCGCCGCCGTGGACGACCGGCGACCCGCCGCGGTGGGCGACCCGGCACGTACGCGTGTGCGTGCGTGTCAGCCGCCCGCCGGTCCGTCAGCCGCCCGCCGGGCCCGCCGCGCTCGCTGTCCCGGACAACGCGTCCATGTCGCTCTTGCGCACCCGGATCACCACCAGCGCGATGACGAGGGCGAGCAGGGCCATGGCGACGGCCGGTATGAAGGCCGTCGAGATCCCCTCGGACAGCACCTCGTGCCCCCAGGGCGCGGGCAGCTCGCCGGTCTTGGCGAAGGCGGCCTTCTGTTCCGGCGAGGCGTTCGCCATGAAGTCCGCCATCTGTTCCTTGCCCTCCTCGCGGCTCGCCGTGCCGAACACCGTGGTCAGGATGGAGAGGCCGAGCGAACCGCCCACCTGCTGCGTCGCGTTGAGCAGGCCTGATGCCGCGCCCGCCTCGTGTGGGGCCACTCCGGAGACGGCTGTCAGTGTCAGGGTCACGAAGTTCAGACCCATGCCGAAGCCGAACAGGAGCATCGGGCCGAGCACTCCGCTCACGTACGAACTGTCCGGGCTGATGAGGGTCTGCCAGCCGAGCCCGATGGCCACGAGGGCCGAACCGATCACCATGAACGGCTTGGGGCCGAGGGTCGGAAGCAGCCGTTGGGAGATGCCCGCGCCCGCCACGATCGCGACCGTGACCGGCAGGAAGGCGAGGCCCGCCTCGATCGGTGTGTAGCCCAGGACGTTCTGGACGAAGAGCACGATGAAGAAGAACATGCCGAACATCGCCGCGGCCAGGCTCAGCATGATCACGTACGAGCCGGAGCGGTTGCGGTCGGCGAACATCTTCAGCGGAGTGATCGGTTCCTTCGCGCGGCTCTCGATCAGGGCGAAGGCGAGGAGCAGCACGATCGCCGCACCGAACGAGCCCATGGTGAGGCTGTCGCTCCAGCCGTCCTCGGCCGCCCGGATGAATCCGTAGACCAGGGAGGCCATGCCGAGGGTCGACGTGAGGGCGCCCGCGATGTCGAAACGGCCCGGATGACGCTCGGACTCGCTGATGTAGAGCGGGGTGAGGAAGGCGATCAGGACGCCGATGGGTACGTTCACGAACAGCACCCAGCGCCAGTCGAGCCACTCGGTGAGCATGCCGCCGGCCAGCAGGCCGATGGCGCCACCGCCCGCGGAGACGGCCGCGAACACACCGAACGCGCGGTTGCGCTCGGGGCCTTCGGGAAACGTCGTGGTGATGAGGGCCAGGGAGGTGGGCGACGCGATCGCGCCACCTACGCCCTGGAGGGCGCGCGCGGCCAGCAACTGCCAGGGCTCCTGCGCGAATCCGCCCAGGAGCGAGGCGAGGGTGAAGACCAGGATGCCGGTCATGAAGACGCGGCGGCGGCCGAGGATGTCGCCGGCCCGGCCGCCGAGAAGCAGCAGGCCGCCGAACGTGAGGGTGTACGCGCTGACGACCCAAGTGAGGTCCGTGGTGGAGAATTTGAGCGCGTCCTGAATGTGCGGGAGCGCGATGTTCACAATCGTCGCGTCGAGGACCACCATGAGTTGGCAGGCCGCGATGACGGTCAGGGCGATACCGGGTCGGCCTTCTCGGCGGGCGGCACCGGGCTTCTGATCCTTGGCTAACTGAGAGGTTGTCACTATGGGTCCCCCACAAGTGCGTTAGTGAACGCTCCCGTTCACTGTCCCGTCCACGGTAGTGACTCCCCATCAGTGAACGCAACCGTTCACTGACACTGCCTCGTACTCCAACGGAGAGATATCGATGGTTACTTCGCGCTGGAGCGCCGCAGCCGCTCAAACGGCCTCCCTGCGCCGCCGGGGCCCCGTGCTCGAACGGGCGATCCTCGAGGCCACGCTCGAACAGCTCAGCACCGTCGGCTGGGCCGGCCTGACGATGGAAGGCGTGGCCGCGGGCGCGCAGACCGGCAAGGCCGCCGTCTATCGCCGCTGGCCCTCGAAGGAGGACCTCGTCGTCGAAGCGCTGCAGGCAGGCCTTCCGAAACTCGACTCCGCACCGGACTGCGGAGGAGTCAGGGAAGATCTCCTCCAGCTGTGCAGGCAGATGCGTGAGGCGATGTTCTCGCGGCCCGGATTCGCTCTCCGTGCCGTCCTTCACGAGTGCGACACCGTGACGGCCGAGCGGTTTCACGGCGTGATCGTCGACGGGGTCATCGGGCCGAGCGTGGGACTGATCCAAGAGGTCGTACGCCGCGGGGTCGAGCGCGGAGAGGTCCGTGCCGAGGCCACGAACGCGTACGTATGCGATGTCATTCCGGCGATGATGATGTACCGGTCGAAGGTGTGCGGGAGCGAATGGGGGGACGAGGAGTTCACCGAGCTGATCGATCAGGTCATGGTTCCGCTGCTTCGTCGGTAGACCTGGGTGTCGCCGGTGGCATGCGGCGGCGTACGCTGTCAGGCGCCATGCCGTACGAACCACCCACCCACACCGTCGAGCGCTCCCTTCGCGCTACCACCGGAGCGAAGATCGTTGCCGGAGTCGACGAAGTCGGGCGCGGCGCGTGGGCGGGACCGGTCACCGTATGTGCGGCGATCACGGGCCTGCGCCGGCCGCCCGAAGGGCTCACCGACTCCAAGCTGATCACTCCCAAGCGGCGCACTGCGCTCGCGGGGGAGCTGGAGAGCTGGGTCACGGCCTACGCCCTGGGGCACTCCTCGCCCGAGGAGATCGACGACATGGGGATGACCGCCGCGCTGCGGCTCGCCGCGGTGCGCGCCCTGGAGGGGCTTCCGGTGCGTCCGGAAGCGGTGATCCTCGACGGGAAGCACGACTATCTCGGGATTCCCTGGCAGGTTCGTACGGTGATCAAGGGCGATCAATCCTGTGTGGCCGTCGCCGCGGCGTCGGTGATCGCGAAGGTTCGGCGCGACAAAATGATGGCCGAACTGGGTATCGAACATGCAGACTTCGGTTTTGCGGCCAACGCCGGCTATCCGTCGCCGGTGCACAAGGCCGCGCTGGCGGAGCGGGGGCCCACCCCGTACCACCGGATGTCGTGGGCGTATCTTGATGCGCTGCCCCAGTGGCGGCACCTCAAGAAGGCCCGCACCTGGGCGGATGGAAGCGTTCCGGAGATCGAGGGCCAGCTCGGCTTCGATTTCTGACGCTTCCGGCAGTTCCCGTCGCACTCCAGTGCCACCCGCCGATGCCACCCGCATCGGCGTTTGATAAATAACAACGCATGCCTCTCAGTCCCGAGGAGCCTCAGATTCACGAGAGTGCCCAGGGTCCCCGCGTGACCCCGGCCAGTGGCCGCGTCACGCCGACCCCCCGCCCCGTACCCGGCCCGCGTCCCGCGGCCGCGCCGCGTCCTGGCCGACCGGGCCCCGCCCGGCCGACGCCGCCGGCGCAGCGCGTGCCGCGTGAGCCGGCCGCCAAGCCCGGGCCGTCCGCCCCGGCTGTTCCCGTACCTTCCGTCGCTCCCGCCGGTGTCCCCGCGGGCCCCGCAACGGACGCCGGTGCTTCGGTTCCGCAGATCCAGCTGATCCCGGCTCCCGTCGAGGGGGCGCTCGACGCCGCCGAGGAAGCCGTTGACCTGCTGCTCGACTCGGGCCGCGCTCCGGGTGAGGTGCTGGTGATCACCACCGGCGACCCGCACCCGTGGGCCACGCACGAGCTGTCGTTCGGCGAGGCCTCCTACTGGGCTCAGCACGACGCGGGTGACGACGTCTTCTACGCGGACGCCGCCGCCCTGGACCGTGCCGCGTCCCGCCCCGTGGTCGTCGTCGCCATCAACGGCGGCAGCGAGGAGACCGCGGTCGGCGCACTGCCGACGGCGCTCGCCCGGGCCGGAACCCTGCTGATCGTCTGCGGTGACCCGCAGCGGATCAACGCGATGCTGGGCGCGGGCGTCTGACGCTCGCTGTCCGACATCCGCGCCTCGGCTTCGCCTGCCTGACGTTCGTCGTCAGGTGGACGAAGTCGCGGCGTGGGGCGACCGGTTTCGGTGGCATGGCGGAGTGAGCCCTTGGCCGTGCGTGTCGCGCCTCGCGCGACGCCGCCGGCGGGCGCGCGCCGGCCCATGCCTGTGACCCGCTCCGCTGCGGGTGGTACGGCGGACGCCTCAGCGTGCCGCCGCTCGGCGCAGGACGTCGGAGGCGGCGCCGCCCGTGCGTGGTGGCGGCGGATCGGTGTCGGCGAAGGTCTCGGGCTGTGAGCCGGTGCTCGGCCGACGGCCGCCGCGCCCCTCACCGAGCACCTGCCAGCCGTCACGGGTCAACGTGATGTAGGCGCCGCACCGCAGACCGTGCAGCGTGCAGGCATCCCTCAGTCCCCACATCCACGCCCCGTCCTCCTGCGTCCAACGCGCGTCCCCGTCACGGCAGTAGAGCAGGACAGCCGTACGCACCGGTGTGCGGCGGCGCAGGTCGTGCGGGATGATCCGGCGCAACTGCGCGAGCAGGGCGTTACGGAAGACCCAGCCGTCCGCCGCGCTCGGCCGACGGGTGAACGAGGCGCTCGCCCGCAGCCGTTCCTCCGGATCGAGGACGGCGACGACGGCTGTCGCGGGCGTCGGACGATGCCGGGCATGCAGGCCGCTGACGACCTCACGTGGATTGCGCAGCAGGGGAATCCCCGCGGCTGACCACTCCGCGGGCTCCAGCATCCGGGCCAGTCGGTGGGCGGAATCGGCGGACATCTCAGCCGACGTCGAAGACTCCGACATCGATGCCGCAGCGGACGGAGCGAATCCGAAGGTCACGGTCCTCCCTTCGGCTACGCGCCCAGAGGGCGGGGTCGGACTGGGGGAGCGCACCGCGGCACAGCGCTGCCGGGCCACGGGGAGCCGCGCGGGGAGCGCTACCAATTCTTCCCGTCGGACTGCCTTGCGGCAACGAGCAATTGGGCCCGCCGACCGGTATTTGGTGATGCGCCTTCTATATCCCTGCCCAAGGCGCCCCTCCTTGACGCTTTCGTCAGCCCTGTACAGCCAGGACCAGCGGCAACACCCCCTTGGCACCGGCTCGGCGCAGCATGCGCGCGGCCACCGCCAGGGTCCAGCCGCTGTCCGTCAGATCGTCGACGAGCAGCACGGGGCCGTCCGCTTCCCCGAGCGCCGCGGCGAGCTCGGGGGGCACGGTCAGCGTCCCGTCGAGGGCGCGCAGACGCTGGGCGCTGTTGCTCCTCGGAACGTGCGCCGAATCGGCTCCCGCGGCGTACTCGACGGAGCCGAGGAGGGGCAGGCGGCCGATCTCCGCGATCCGCGCGCCCAGCGACTGGATCAGCTGGGGCCTGGTGTGCGAGGACATGGTCACGACGCCGGCCGGTCGCGGCTGCGCGTCGGCGCCGCCCGATGCCCAGCCACCGGGGCCCTTCGCCCAGTCGGCGAGGACACCGACCACGGCGTTCGCCACGTCGTCGGGCACCGGCCCGTCAGGGGCCTGCGGCGAGAGCATCGGCCGGAGCCTGTTGCCCCACCCGATGTCCGAGAGGCGCCCCAAGGCCCGGCCCTGCGACGCCTGCTCCCCGGCGGGAATGCGTCCCTTCAGGTCGACGCCGATCGCGGCGAGCCCGGTGGGCCACATCCTGCGCGGCTCCACGTCGACGCCCGCGCGGACCAGTTCGCCCTTCGCCGTGTCGAGCGCCCCGGCCGACACGGCGTCGGTGAAGCGAGCTCCCGCGCAGTTGTCGCAGCGGCCACAGGGAGCGGCGGCCTCGTCGTCCAGCTGCCGTCGAAGGAACTCCATCCGGCAGCCGGGAGTCGTTGCGTAGTCACGCATCGCCTGCTGTTCCGTCTGTCGTTGCTTGGCGACCCAGGCATACCGCTCGGCGTCGTACGCCCAGGGCATCCCCGTGGAGGTCCAGCCGCCCTTGACGCGCCGGACCGCTCCGTCCACGTCGAGGACCTTGAGCATCGTCTCCAGGCGTGAGCGGCGCAGCTCGACCAGCGGTTCCAGGGCGGGCAGCGACAGTGGCCTGCCCGCCTGCGCCAGCACGTCCAGCGTGCGCCGGACCTGCTCCTCGGGAGGGAAGGCGAGCGAGGCGAAGTAGTTCCAGATCGCCTCGTCCTCCTTGCCCGGAAGGAGCAGCACCTCCGCGTGATCGACGCCTCGGCCCGCACGGCCGACCTGCTGGTAGTACGCGATCGGGGAGGAGGGGGAGCCGAGGTGCACCACGAAACCGAGGTCGGGCTTGTCGAAGCCCATCCCCAGGGCGGAGGTGGCGACGAGGGCCTTCACGCGGTTGGCGAGCAGATCCTCCTCGGCCTGCTGGCGGTCCGAGTTCTCCGTCTTTCCGGTGTACGAGGTGACGGTGTGCCCGCACTGCCGCAGGAAGGCGGTGATCTCCTCGGCCGCGGCGACGGTGAGCGTATAGATGATCCCCGAGCCCGGCAGCTCGCTCAGGTGGTCGGCGAGCCAGGCCAACCGGTGTGCCGCATTGGGGAGTTGGAGAACGCTCAGGCTCAGGCTCTCGCGGTCGAGAGGGCCGCGCAGCACGAGCGCATCCGAACTGCCACCCGTGCCCAGCTGCTCGGCCACGTCAGCCGTCACACGCGCGTTGGCCGTCGCGGTGGTCGCTAGGACGGGGACACCCGGGGGGAGGTCGGCGAGCATCGTGCGCAACCGTCGGTAGTCGGGCCGGAAGTCGTGGCCCCAGTCCGAGATGCAGTGCGCCTCGTCGACCACGAGCAGGCCGGTCGCGGCGGCGAGCTTGGGCAGGACCTGGTCGCGGAAGTCCGGGTTGTTCAGCCGCTCGGGGCTGACGAGGAGGACATCCACGTCGCCGGAGGCGACCTCGGCCTGGATGGTCTCCCACTCCTCGGTGTTGGAGGAGTTGATCGTGCGGGCGCGGATCCCGGCTCGCGCCGCCGACTCCACCTGGTTGCGCATGAGCGCGAGCAGCGGGGAGACGATCACGGTGGGGCCACTGCCCCGCTCCCGCAGCAACGCGGTCGCGACGAAGTACACGGCGGACTTTCCCCAGCCCGTGCGCTGCACGACCAGTGCCCGTCGTTTGTCGGCGACGAGCGCTTCGATCGCGCGCCACTGGTCCTCACGCAGCCGTGGGCCGTCCGACGGCGGTGCCTCGCCGCTTGCGGGCGCGGGGCCGGCGACGAGGCGGGCGAGTACGGCATCGGCCGCCGTGCGCAGATCTTCGTTGCTCATGCCCCCATGCAACCCGATGGGTCTGACATTAGGCGAACGGGTCCGCCGAGCTGTGGATAACTCTTGGCGTGCCCCTGACCGCACTTATCCACAGGTCAAACCGGAACCTGGCCATTCGCGGGAGAGTCGGCGCATGACGAATCACAGCGAGCAAAACGACCCGACCGACCCGATCGACTCGACCAACTCGATCAATTCGAGCGAGCGAACCGCATTCATCGACGACACGACGGTCACCCTGCGCACCCCCGCCGAACTCGCGGACGCCCTGCCGTACTTGCTCGGGTTCAGGCCCGAGGAGAGTGTCGTCCTCATCGCCCTGCACGGCGAGCGGGGACGGTTCGGCGGCCGGGTGCGCCTCGGTATTCCCGGCCGTGCGGAGGACTGGCCGCCCATCGCGGAGCAGCTCGCCCAGTGCCTGGTGGGCGGCTGTGAGCGGCGCGGCGCCCGGCCTGACGGCATCGTGGCCTTCCTGTGCGCGGAGCCGGTCGGGACGGAGACCGGCCGGCAGGTCATGGAGCGCCTGCGGCCACTGGCACAGGTGCTCCGCACCGCCTGCGGAAGGCTCGACGTCCCGGTGTTCGAGGTCGTGTGCATCTCGGCGGGCACCTTCTGGACCTACTGCTGCCCGAACAAGCAGTGCTGCCCGCCGGAGGGCGTGCCACTGCTGCGCCCCGGCACCTCGGTACTGGCCGCCGCCACGGCCTACGCGGGCATCCAAGTTGGCGTCACCACGCGGGAGATGCGGGCGCGGTTGACTCCCTGGGAATCCGTCGCCGCAGCCGACCAGGAAGCCGCGCTCGACGCGGCGGGCATGGCGCTCGTACACCGGATGCTGGGGGAGGACGGGCAGGCCGAGGTCGCCGCCGACACGCTTGACCTGGCCCGGCGGATCATGGCACGCATGGTGGCTGCCCCCGCTGTCGTCGACAGGCTTGAGGCGGACCTCCAGGACGACGAGCTCCTCGCGCACGACGAGGCCGCCGCGCTGATCCTCGGTCTGCAGGACCGTACGACGCGCGATCGGGCCGCGGAGTGGATGGAAGGCGATGTCGCCGCATCGGCACTGCGTCTCTGGAGGGTCCTGGCCCGCCGCTGCGTCGGGGCGTACGGGGAGCACGCGGCGGCGCCGCTGTCGCTCGCGGGGTGGGTCGCCTGGTCCCTGGGCGACACCACGGAGGGCCAGGAAGCCCTGGCCATGGCGCTGCGTGCCGATCCGAGCTACACCTTCGCGCAACTTCTGCACCATGCCTGCACCGGAGATCTCGACCCCGAGCCGATCCGCCGCTGCTTGCGCACGGAGCGAAGCGACCGTAATGCCACGGCAGTGCAGACCGAACTGCCAATCTCTTCGGAGCCTTCGGAGCCTTCGGAGCCTTCGGAGCCTTCGGAGCCTTCGGAGCCTTCCGGGGCTTCGGGGGCTTCGGGGTCGTCGGACCCTGCGGGTGAGCCGGTGGGTGTAGCTGCTCGCCGCCGCCCCGCACGCCCGAAGGGCGGCACTGGCGTACGGGTCACCGGCAGGCCGACCACCGGCAGGCCGACGACCGACCGTCCGTCCACGGGGCCGCAGAACCGCCGCCGCACCATCCGTCGCACGGCGAGGAACGACACGTGAACGCGGGTGTGCGGCACCGGAGGGCAAGGGCGGGACGAGTGCCAGTCGTGCTGCCGTACAGGGGAGGCCAGGGCCGGGCGAGTGGCTTCCCGTCCGGTGGGCGTGACCTGGTGCGGGGCAGGCCCGTTCACCTGAGTGGCGGTACGTGTGCCTGTATCGGTACCTGGGCCGAATCGCCGTACGACCTCCGACTTCCCGTAGCGCGGACAGCGCAGAAGAGGCCATCTCATGCCCCTGCCCGCCTCGTCCCCCGTCTCCGGCAGAGGGGGTCCCCAGAGGCCCGTGCCGGGCTCCACGCTCCCTCCCGGCGTATCCACGCGCGCTCCCGCGCCGCGGCGCCTAGCGCAGCTGCCGCCCGCGCACGCCACGCTGATCTGTGTCGCCCTGCCGGCACTCGCGATCTCCACGGACCAGGGGCAGTTGACCGGCCGCGGACTCGAGGGGTTCTACCGCGCGGGGCGCAGGCTGCTGTCCCGCTGTCAGCTACGAGTGGCGGGGCGCGAGCCGATCGCCGTGCAGGCACGGATGCTCTCGGCCGACCGTGCCCGCTTCATGTCGACGCTGCGTCCCGCCGCGGACGGCGGCCCGGATCCGGACGTGATCGTCGAGCGGACCCGGTACGCGGACGGCACGGAGCAGATCATCCTGCGCAGTGTCGCCGGCCGGTATCTGCGACTACCGGTGGAGGTTTCGCTCGGCACGGATCTCGCGGAACTCGGAGCGGTCGCCTCCGGCAACACCGGTCCCGAATTGTCGCCCACCGTGCACGACTCCGGAATGCGCTGGTCCGCGCCGTCAGGCACCTGTGTGGTCACCGCGCACCCGGCGCCCGCGGACGCGCTGGCCTCCGCCGGCCTGTTGCGCTGGGAGGTGGAGCTGGCGCCGGGCGGCACCTGGAGTCTGGAGCTGCGCGTCCGGCCGGAGGGCGCGGGCCCGGTGAGGGCGGTCGGGCACGGGATGACCCGCTCCCTCGCCACGGCGCGGGCCGCGGGCGACGACCCCAGGGCATGCGCGCTCCTGGACCGGTCCGTGGAGGATCTCCAGGCCTTGCTGCTGCGGGACCCCGGGCACCCGACCGACGTCCACCTGGGGGCGGGGGCGCCATGGCGCTGCGGGCTCGCGCCTGCCGAGGCGCTCGCTGCCGCGCGGATGGCCCTGCCGCTCGGCACCGGGATCGCCGTGGGGACACTGCGCACGCTGGCCCGCCGTCAACTCGCGGGCAAGGGGCCACGGGTGGGCATGATCCCCGGGCCGCTGCGGAACGCGGGGCCGCATCTGCCGCCCGGGTGCACGGGGGTCGAGGCGACGCTGCTCTTTCCGGTGCTGTTGGCGGAGGCGTGGCGTTGGGGGTTGCCCGCTCAGGAGACGGAGGAGTTGCTCCCGGCGGCCGAGCGCTGCCTGCGGTGGCTGCTTGCCGCGGCGGTTGGCGGCGACCGGGGGCTCCTGCCGGACCCGTACCCGGGTGGGCCCGCGCGCTGCGAGACACAGGCCCACGCCCACAGGGCCGCGCTGCTCGGCGCCGACCTGCTGGACGCCCATGGCCGCCCGGGCGGAGCCGACCTGCGCCAGTGGGCGGAGCGATTGCGAGGCGCCTTCCGGGAGGCCCTCTGGGTGGAGGGCCGGGCGGGTGGCCGGCCCGCCGCGGCCTGCCTGGCCGACGGGCGCCCCGTGCCGCTGCTCACCGGCGGGGCCGCGTACCTCCTCGACACGGGGCTGCTCGGAGCGGGCGTGCTCGCGCCAGGGCTGCTGGACAAGGTGCGGACGGAGCAGCTCGCCCGGCTGCTGGGCGGGCCCGCCATGGACTCGGGGTGGGGATTGCGGAGCCTGGGCGTCAAGGAGGCGGCGTACAACCCCTTCGGACATCGTGGAGGGGCGGTCCGTGTCCATGAGACGGCGGTCGCCGTCGCGGGTCTGGCCGCCGCGGGCTACGAGAAGGAGGCGAACGCGCTGCTGCGAGGGGTGATGGCGGCAGCCGAGACGTTCGGATACCGGTTGCCTGAGATGTACGCGGGGGAGCAGCGCACGGAGGGCGGTGCGCCGTTGCCGCATCCCGCTGCCTGCCGCCCGGCGGCCACCGCCGCGGCTGCCGGGGTGCAGCTCCTCACCGCGCTCGCCGGTATCCGGCCCGACGCCCCGTCGGGCACGGTGACGCTGAGCCCCGTCCGCAGCGCACCCCTGGGGGAGCTGGAGCTGACGGGGCTGCGCGTCGCGGGCGCCCCGTTCTCCGTGCGCGTCAGCCGACTCGGCCTCGCCATGGTCGAGGAAGCAGCCGACGGACTGCAGCTGGGAGTGTGACTCACGGACCGAGGGGGATCTCACGGACCGAGGGGGATCACGCTGCAGAGGTGTGGCCCTTATACCCGGAAGGACCGGCGGCCGGTGTGGCTCACCTGCGGTGGGCGTGGCCGAAACCCGACGCGAGGGGCGGTGAATCCGACCGGGTTCGGATGCCGGAGGAGCTGTTTATCGTCAGGCAGACGACTATGATCGCGGCATGTCGCCCTACGACCCGTCGGCCTTCCCGCCGTTTGCTGTCACCGTCGATCTGGTCGTGCTGACCGTACGTCGTCACGCGCTCTGCGCGCTTGCCGTACGCCGGGGCGAGTCGCCGTTCCAGGGGCGTTGGGCGCTGCCCGGCGGATTCGTGCGTGACGACGAGGACTTGTCGGCGGCCGCCGCGCGAGAGTTGGTCGAGGAGACGGGGCTGTGCGCGCACGATCCGGACTCTCCGGCCCAGGCGAACGGCGCGCATCTGGAGCAGTTGGCCACGTACGGCGATCCCAAGCGTGATCCGCGGATGCGGGTCGTCAGCGTCGCCCACCTCGCGCTCGCTCCCGACCTCCCCGCCCCGCGTGCCGGCGGCGACGCGAACAGTGCGCGCTGGGCGCCGGTCGAGGCGCTGCTTAACCAGGGTGGATACGGACGTGAGGACGAGCAGGCGGCGCCGCTCGCCTTCGACCACGCGCAGATCCTGGCAGACGGCGTGGAGCGTGCCCGTTCGAAGATCGAGTACTCGTCGTTGGCGACGGCCTTCTGCCCACCCGAGTTCACCGTCGGCGAGCTGCGCCGGGTCTACGAGGCCGTGTGGGGCGTCGTGCTCGACCCGCGCAACTTCCACCGCAAGGTGACCGGCACGCCGGGCTTTCTCGTCCCCACCGGCGGCACGACCACGCGCCAGGGTGGGCGCCCCGCTCAGCTCTTCCGCGCGGGCGGTGCGACGCTGCTCAACCCGCCGATGCTGCGCCCCGAAGTCTGAGGCTCGCGGCACGGGTCGCGCGGGGGATTGCTCCGCTGGTCGCCCGGCCGGTCACCACTCGGTCCCCGTCGGTCTGGCGGCGTGATGAACACCCGTGGCCCACGCCCTGACCGAAATGCCAGAAATATCGCGTTATCTTGCTGATGTACCCACGGAGTTCGTCCGTCCCCGACCCGGCGGACGAACCCCGGCCGTCGAGCGGTCGCACATCCCGCGAGAGAAGCGATGATCCAGGCCATCGGACTGACAAGCAATCCCCGCCAGGAGCTGCCGCCTGCCGTCGACGACGTGTCCTTCGAGGCGCGAACAGGCCGTGTGACGGCACTGCTCGGCGCGCAGGGCGCCGGCAAGACGACGGCGCTGAGGCTCATGCTCGAACTCCAACAGGGCCGAGGTGTCACCTACTTCAGAGGGCGTCCGCTGCACCGCATCACCTATCCGTCACGCGAGGTGGGCGTCCTGCTGGGCGAGGTGCCCGGACATCCGGGCCGTACGGTCCGAGGCCAGCTGCGCATGCTGTGCGCGGCCGCAGGCGTGCCTGTCCAGCGCGCCGACGAGGTACTCGAAGTAGTCGGCCTGGTGAGCCTTCGCGATCAGCGCCTTGGCACGCTCTCGCGCGGCATGGACCGCCGTCTCGGCCTCGCCTGCGCTCTGCTCGCCGACCCGCACACACTCGTCCTCGACGACCCCGCCGACGGGCTCTCGGCCCGCGAGGGCGGCTGGCTGCACGCGGTCCTGCGCGCGCACGCCGCCCAGGGCGGGACCGTCCTGTTCTCCACGGCCGACCCCAAGGAAGCCGCGCGGGCCGCCGATCGCGTCGTGACACTGGAAGCCGGACGGCTGGTGGCCGACCAAGAAGCCAGGGACTTCGCCCGCACCCGGCTGCGCCCCCGGGTCGCGGTGCGCAGCCCGCACGCGGCACGGCTCGGCGCGCTGCTGGCCAAGGAGGCCCGCGCCGGGCAACGCTCCATCGAGGTGGTGAAGGAGGACGGCAACCGGCTCTCGGTGTACGGCAGCAACTGTGCCGACATCGGAGAGACAGCCTTCCGCCACGGAATCCTCGTCCACCAACTCGCCGACGAGATCGGGGATGCGGGGCCTGCGGCAGCTGCGGCTGTCGCGCCTCTACCCGAAACTGATGGCGTCCCCGCGCCGACGCCCGCACCCACCTCCGTAATCGCCGACACAGCCGCAGCCGCAGCCACAGCCACAGCTGCAGCGGGGGCTGGAGCCGAAGCCGGAGCCAAGACCTCGCCCCAAGCGGAGAGGGCGCCCGCGGAAGAGGCCGTCTCCGCGACCAAGAACCTCATCCCGCTCGCCACCACGGAACCGGTCACCGCCACGACCGCCGTCAGCCCCCAGCAGGTCCCCGCGGCGCCGTCCCACCTGCCGCCCCCCATCTCCGTCCGCCCTGCCCGCAGCCCCCTGCGCCCCTTGCGCTACGAACTGCGCCGGGCCACCGGAGTGGGCACCGGCTACCTCACCACGGCCGCTGTGCTCGCCGTCTCCGCCGTGATCTGCGTCTTCCTCGCCAGGAGCGGTCACACGCCGCAGCCGTACCTGCTGGCCGCCTGGCCCCAGGAACTTCCCTTGCCGCCCGCGGCGCTTGGCGCCGGACTGCTCGGCGCCCTCGCCTTCGGTGAGGAATTCCGTCATCCCGCCCTGGCCGCCGACCGGGGCACCGTCCCCCGCCGTTTGGGGCTGCTCAGCGCCAAGTTGACCGTCGCGGCCGCCACCGCGCTCCTGCTGAGCGTGCTTGTCCTGGTCTCCGACGCCGCTCTCCTGCACCTCGTATACGGAGAAGAGGTCGCGAAAGTTCCCGCCGACTGGCTCTCGGCGAGCGTCAGTTGGGTCGCCCTGGTCGGTGGCTGCGCCTGGGCGGGGGTCCTCGCCGGAGGAGTCTTCCGCTCCACGACCGCCGGTCTCGCCGCGGTTCTCGCGGTGCCGATCGTCGTCGTACCGCTCGTACAAAAGGCCTTGGAGGGGCCGTCTGTGCGATCGGCGGCGGGGCTCCCAGGGAGGCTGCGCGACCTCGCGCTGGTGCAGTGGCCCTTCGGTGTCGAGCGATATCTGGCCGGTGGAGTCCGGATGGTCGCTCAACCTGTGGGCAGCGCGCTGACGTTGTCGCTGACCGCTCTGCTCTGCGCATATCTGCTCACCGGGGTGCGCGGCAGGGCTCGATGACAACCGTCCGTCGGTTCCGTTCACGTGCTGCGCACAACTCCCCCGGAGAACGCCCGTTTCTTTCCGATAAGGCGTCAATTGCGGCGGGGTAAGCGATCACCCTTTCGTGTGCTTTTCACCAAAGACCTCAAGGGACTTGGGAGCCACGCCGACAAAGGTTCCGTGAGTACCCTTGCGCACACCATGATGACCGCCGCCCGCTCCGCCGACTCCGGCCTCGCCGGTCCGGGCGAACTCGACCGCTACCCCTACGCCGAGGCTCCGGGTGCCGACCGCGTCGTCGCGCCCTCCTGGGACAGCGCCGACCACGACCTCGGCCGTGTGGGACGACGCACCGCCGGCAGTCGCGGCCGCGGACTGCACGGCCAACTCGTCCAGCAGCTCGGCCAGATGATCGTCTCCGGAGACCTCGGAGCCGACCGCCCGCTGGTCCCCGAGGAGATCGGCCAGCGCTTCGAGGTCTCCCGCACCGTCGTCCGGGAGTCGCTGCGCGTGCTCGAGGCGAAGGGCCTGGTCAGCGCCAGGCCCAATGTCGGCACGCGCGTGCGCCCCGTCAGCGACTGGAACCTCCTGGACCCGGACATCATCGAATGGCGCGCGTTCGGGCCGCAGCGCGACGACCAGCGCCGCGAACTGAGCGAGCTGCGTTGGACGATCGAGCCCCTCGCCGCGCGGCTCGCCGCCGGCCACGGCCGCGAGGAGGTGCAGCAGCGGCTCGCCGACATGGTCGAGATCATGGGCCACGCCCTGAGCCAGGGCGACGGGATCACCTTCTCCCGCGCCGACGCCGAGTTCCACTCGCTGCTCATCCAGCTCGCGAGCAACCGCATGCTGGAGCACCTGTCGGGCATCGTCTCGGCCGCGCTCCAGGTCTCGGGCGGTCCGATCACCGGCTGCGACCGCCCCACCGAGGCGTCCCTGGTGCACCACTCGCGCATCGCCGACGCCCTCGGCGCGGGCGACGGTCCGGGCGCCGAGGCCGCCATGCGCCAGCTGCTCACCGTCCACCCGGAGGTGGAGCGCGTCGTGCCCGCCCCCCGCGAGCACTGACGGCCGGGTCTGCGTTCGTACGGCCGGCTGATGCGCCTCGCGGTCCGACCTCATCACTCCGTTGGCGCGGTGGCGTCGCCGGGCTTCTGCGGGTTCCTCGGGGATCCGGCAGGGACCCGGCGACGCGGCCGTTGCGGGGTTGAGGGCCGTCAGGGCTTAGGTCTGCACGCCTCTGACCGTATCTGGCCGCTTTTGAGCGCTTACGGGGTGTGACTCGGGCCACGTAGATTGGGCGTAACGCTCGTCGGGGCAGCGCGATGACCTAAGAGGTGATAGCCGAGGAGGGAATACAGCAGTCGTTCGCGGCGCTGTGTAGCTCCCCGGCCCCGCCTGCGCCGTCGGCCCATCCCTAGTCGTCGGTCGTCGGTCCTGGTCCACAATGGACGGGGCCGGAAGCCGTTTTCCAACGTTCCGAGAGGTTGTTCGTGTCGGCCAGCACATCCCGTACGCTCCCGCCGGAGATCGCCGAATCCGTCTCTGTCATGGCGCTCATCGAGCGGGGAAAGGCTGATGGGCAGATCGCCGGCGATGACGTGCGTCGTGCCTTCGAAGCTGACCAGATTCCGGCCACTCAGTGGAAGAACGTTCTGCGCAGCCTCAACCAGATCCTCGAGGAAGAGGGTGTGACGCTGATGGTCAGTGCCGCGGAGCCGAAACGCCCCCGCAAGAGCGTCGCAGCGAAGAGCCCGGCCAAGCGCACCGCGACCAAGACCGTCGCGGCCAAGACGGCCACGGCGAAGCCGGCCACCGCGTCCGCCGCCCCCGAGGCGTCGGCCGTGGATGTCGCCGCTGAGGACGCGCCCGCGAAGAAGGTCGCCGCCAAGAAGACGACGGCGAAGAAGGCCGTCGCCAAGAAGACCGTCGCCAAGAAGGCGACGGCAAAGAAGACGTCCAAGCAGGACGACGAGATGGTGGACGACGAGGCCACTGAGGAGACGACCGCCAAGGGCAAGCCCGGTGAGGGCGAGACCTCGGAGGAGGGTCCCCAGGCAGGCTTCGTGCTGTCCGACGAGGACGAGGACGACGCCCCGGCCCAGCAGGTCGCCGCGGCCGGCGCCACCGCCGACCCCGTCAAGGACTACCTGAAGCAGATCGGCAAGGTCCCGCTGCTCAACGCCGAGCAGGAGGTCGAGCTCGCCAAGCGCATCGAGGCCGGCCTGTTCGCCGAGGACAAGCTGGCCAACGCCGACAAGCTCGCCCCGAAGCTCAAGCGCGAGCTGGAGATCATCGCCGAGGACGGGCGCCGCGCCAAGAACCACCTCCTGGAGGCCAACCTCCGTCTGGTGGTCTCCCTGGCCAAGCGCTACACCGGCCGCGGCATGCTCTTCCTGGACCTCATCCAGGAGGGCAACCTCGGTCTGATCCGCGCGGTCGAGAAGTTCGACTACACCAAGGGCTACAAGTTCTCCACGTACGCCACCTGGTGGATCCGTCAGGCGATCACCCGCGCGATGGCCGACCAGGCCCGCACCATCCGTATCCCGGTGCACATGGTCGAGGTCATCAACAAGCTCGCGCGCGTGCAGCGCCAGATGCTCCAGGACCTGGGCCGTGAGCCCACCCCGGAGGAGCTGGCCAAGGAACTCGACATGACCCCGGAGAAGGTCATCGAGGTCCAGAAGTACGGCCGTGAGCCGATCTCCCTCCACACCCCCCTGGGTGAGGACGGCGACAGCGAGTTCGGTGACCTCATCGAGGACTCCGAAGCGGTCGTTCCGGCCGACGCGGTCAGCTTCACGCTCCTTCAGGAGCAGCTGCACTCCGTGCTCGACACCCTGTCCGAGCGTGAGGCGGGCGTGGTCTCCATGCGCTTCGGTCTCACGGACGGCCAGCCGAAGACCCTGGACGAGATCGGCAAGGTCTACGGAGTGACGCGTGAGCGCATCCGTCAGATCGAGTCGAAGACGATGTCGAAGCTGCGTCACCCGTCGCGTTCGCAGGTCCTGCGCGACTACCTCGACTAGTCACCAGCGCTCCACGAAGAAGACCCGAGGCCTCACGCGAGGCCTCGGGTCTTCTGTTTGTTGATGCGCCCGCCGTGACGCGCCCGCCGTGACACGTTCGCCGTGACGCGGACGCGCGTGGCGCGGGTGCGGGGTGTGACGCACTGGATCACTGTGGGTGTTTCACGAGAACCCAGAGTGAGGAGATCGCATGCCTCGTCCTTTCGCTCGCACATTTACGGCGACGCTGGCCCTTGTCGCCCCGGTGGTGGCGCTGCCGCTGGCTTCCACGGCCCCCGCGTCCGCCGACAGCGTCGTCGTCGGGGGTGGCCCGGTCCGGGTGGCCGACAGTCCCTGGGTGGTGGCGCTGTCCAGCCGTGACCGGTTCGGTGGTACGCGTTCGGGACAGTTCTGCGGAGGCGTGGTGGTCGGGCGCTCCACGGTCCTCACGGCGGCCCACTGCCTGGGAGAGGAAGTCCTCGGAGTACGGCTGGGCGAGATGAGTGACCTGAAGGTGATCGCCGGCCGGGATGATCTGGGGAGAGCGCAGGGCCGTGAGATTCCGGTGCGCGAGGCGAAGGTCAATCCGGAGTACGACAGTTCCTCGAACTCCGGCGACTTCGCGGTGCTGTCGCTGGCGAGCCCGCTTCCGCAGGGCTACGTCATCGGTATGGCGGCGGCGGGGGACCAGGCGTACCAACCGGGCACGCGCGCGACGGTGTACGGCTGGGGTGACACCACGGGATCAGGCGACTACGCGCGGACGTTGCACTCCGCGCAGGTGCGCGTACTGCCTGATGCCACCTGCCGGGAGGCCTATCCGGGCAATTCTGACGGAAAGTACTCGGCCGTATCCATGCTGTGCGCGGGGGAACTTGAGGGCGGTCGAGACGCCTGTCAGGGGGACAGCGGCGGTCCGCTGGTCGCGCGCGGGCGGCTGATCGGCCTGGTGTCGTGGGGGAGCGGCTGTGGGCGGACCGGGAGCCCCGGGGTCTACACGCGGGTCTCGAGCGCCGCGCGGGCGATGCCTGGGCGCGGCTGAAAGTACGGGAGTTGTCCGAGTGCGGGGTGAGGGGCGCCGTGAGGACCGCCGAGAAGGCGCCTGAGTGCCCCTGCAACGCGAGCGGGCGGTCGACCCTGGGGTTGGCAGGGTCGGCCGCCCGGTCACCGGCCTGGCGTGCGCCGGATCGCTCGTCGTGGGTGCGAGGTGTCAGCGATCCTCGTCGTTGGTCTCCGGGACGGCCGTCAGCCGCTCCGTCTCGTCCTGTATCTCAGCGGCGATCTTCTTGAGTTCCGGCTCGAACTTGCGGCCGTGGTGGGCGCAGAAGAGCAGTTCACCGCCGCTCAACAGGACGACGCGCAGGTATGCCTGGGCGCCGCAGCGGTCGCAGCGATCAGCGGCCGTCAGGGGGCTCGCGGGGGTCAGAACAGTAGTCACGTCGCCTCTTCTCTAGCTCGACGAGCTGTCGTACCAGGGTCAACATCCAACCAGGCCGAAAACGTTCCCGCTCGTGGCTTTTCCTCGAAGTTTTTTCCGAGGCGGCTGTCTGCTGCCGGTTGGCGGCGAATGTGCCGTATTACGTCTCTAACGTGTCGTACGGTTTCGCGCTGTCTGTCAGGTCGGTCGTCCGCCGGCTGGGTTGCCGGTTGTTCATGAGGACGTGCCCGGAGCCTAAATGGTTCATGCCTGGAAGGGAACGTGACGTGCACTTCACTCAATCGAGGGATCGAACAAGCGTGCGGCACTGGACTAGTGTGAGTAGTGACGAGGGTGGCGTTACAACGGCTCTACCAGGCCTCGGTACCCTCTGAGCGGCAACCGAAGCCGAGGCCTTACCCCAAGAGGCCCCTTTTGAAATTCAGCGAGGAGCGAACCGCGTGACCGCCGAGACGTCCGTGCCGTCCACAGCGTTGCTGACCGGAGCAGACCGGGACGGTTCCAACTACACCGCGCGGCACCTGCTCGTCCTGGAGGGGCTCGAAGCCGTCCGCAAGCGTCCGGGCATGTACATCGGGTCTACGGACAGCCGTGGCCTGCTGCACTGCCTCTGGGAGATCATCGACAACTCCGTCGACGAGGCCCTGGGCGGCTACTGCGACCACATCGAAGTCATCCTCCACGACGACGCCTCCGTAGAGGTCCGGGACAACGGCCGAGGCATCCCCGTGGATGTCGAGCCCAAGACCGGCCTCTCCGGAGTCGAGGTCGTCATGACCAAGCTCCACGCCGGCGGCAAGTTCGGCGGTGGCTCCTACGCTGCCTCCGGCGGCCTGCACGGTGTGGGTGCCTCCGTGGTGAACGCCCTGTCCGCGCGCCTCGACGTAGAGGTGGACCGCGCGGGGCACACCCACGCGATCAGCTTCCGTCGCGGCGTCCCAGGCGCCTTCGCCAAGCCCGGCCCCGACGCCGACTTCGACTCGTCGGCCAAGCTGCGCAAGACCAAGAAGATCCCGAAGACCCGCACCGGCACGCGCGTGCGCTACTGGTCCGACCGCCAGATCTTCCTCAAGGACGCCAAGCTCAACCTGGAGACGCTGCACCAGCGTGCCCGGCAGACCGCCTTCCTGGTCCCGGGCCTGACCATCGTCGTACGCGACGAGTACGGTCTCGGCGAGGGCGGCACCAAGGGGGAGGAGTCCTTCCGCTTCGACGGCGGCATCAGCGAGTTCTGCGAGTACCTCGCCCAGGACAAGGCCGTCTGCGACGTCCTGCGCCTGACCGGGCAGGGCAGCTTCAAGGAGACCGTCCCGGTCCTGGACGACCACGGCCAGATGACCCCCACGGAGGTCACCCGTGAACTCGCCGTGGACGTCGCCCTGCGCTGGGGCACCGGCTACGACACGACGCTCCGGTCCTTCGTCAACATCATCGCCACCCCCAAGGGCGGCACCCATGTGACGGGCTTCGAGCGTTCCCTCACGAAGACGATGAACGAGGTGCTGCGCACCCAGAAGGTGCTGCGCGTCGCCGAGGACGACATCGTCAAGGACGACGCCCTGGAGGGGCTGACCGCGGTCGTCACGGTCCGTCTCGCCGAGCCGCAGTTCGAGGGCCAGACCAAGGAGGTGCTCGGCACCTCGGCGGCCAACCGCATCGTCGCCAACGTCGTAGCCAAGGAGCTCAAGGCGTTCCTGACGTCCACCAAGCGCGACGCCAAGGCGCAGGCGCGCGCCGTGATGGAGAAGGCCGTCGCCGCGGCCCGTACGCGCATCGCTGCCCGCCAGCACAAGGACGCCCAGCGCCGCAAGACGGCCCTGGAGTCCTCCTCGCTGCCCGCCAAGCTCGCCGACTGCCGCAGCGACGACGTGGAGCGCAGCGAGCTCTTCATCGTCGAGGGCGACTCGGCGCTCGGCACCGCCAAGCTGGCACGGAACTCCGAGTTCCAGGCACTCCTGCCGATCCGCGGCAAGATCCTCAACGTTCAGAAGGCATCCGTCACGGACATGCTGAAGAACGCCGAGTGCGGCGCGATCATCCAGGTCATAGGGGCGGGGTCGGGCCGGACCTTCGACATCGACGCGGCGCGCTACGGGAAGATCATTCTGCTCGTCGACGCCGATGTCGACGGCGCGCACATCCGGATCCTGCTGCTCACCCTGTTCCAGCGCTACATGCGCCCGATGGTGGAGGCGGGCCGGGTCTTCGCGGCCGTGCCGCCCCTGCACCGGATCGAGCTGGTCCAGCCGAAGAAGGGCCAGGACAAGTACGTCTACACGTACTCGGACAACGAGCTGCGCGAGACCCTCCTGGAGTACCAGCGCAAGGGGATCCGCTTCAAGGACTCCATCCAGCGCTACAAGGGCCTCGGTGAGATGGACGCCGATCAGCTGGCGGAGACCACCATGGACCCCCGCTACCGCACCCTGCGACGGGTCAACATCGGCGACCTGGACGCCGCCGAGCAGGTCTTCGATCTGCTGATGGGCAACGACGTGGCGCCCCGCAAGGAGTTCATCACGAGCTCCGCGGCGACGCTGGACCGTTCGCGCATCGACGCGTAGCGCTCGCGCGACGCCATGGTGTGTGCCGCTCGCGCGGGACGCACTCCACCATGGGTGGAGCCCTTTGGCTCCACCCATGTCCCGTTTCCGGGGGCCATTGATGCGGTCCTTCACCTGATGGGGTGAAGAGCAGGGAGAGAAGAGTCAGGGATCTTCCCGTTCTGTCCATCCTTGGGCACGCGGCCGAACAAGGCTGCGGACAAGGAGAGTTCGGTGGAGAAGCACGACGGGCGCGATGCGGGGCAGGCGCGGACCGGCGATCCGAGGGATCCCTGGTACGACGCGCTTGCGTCCGGCTGGGGTGAGTTGGACGGCACGGGTGCGCCGGCGCCCGTGGTGGCGCCCCGGGCCGCGCCGGACCGGGTCGCGAGCGCGGCCGACATCTATCTGGAGGTCCAGCGCAGTGCTGCCTTCCAGGAGGTGCGCGGCCGCTATCGCCGGTTCGTCTTCCCCGGGGTGGCCGTCTTCTTCACCTGGTACGTCGCCTACGTAGTGACCGCGACGACGGCCCCGGGGCTGATGGCGCGCCCCGTAGCCGGCTCCGTGAACGTCGCGATGCTCGCCGGCCTCGGCCAGTTCCTCACCACCTTCCTGCTGACCTGGGCGTACGCCCGCCACGCCCGGCTGCGCAGGGACCACGCGGCGCTCGATCTGCGCTGGGCCGTGTTCGAGCAGAAGCGGGAGCAGGAACTGGCCCGGGGGAGCGAGCGGCTGGTCCGGGGGAGCGAGCGATGACCGGGGACCACCAGACACTCGCCCTGCTGCTGTTCGGCGTGTTCGTGGCCGTCACGCTCGCCATCACGACATGGGTGAGCCGCAACCGGCACGGTTCGGCGGAGGAGTTCTACGCCGGCGGGCGGCTCTTCTCGCCCATGGAGAATGGATTCGCCATCGCGGGCGACTACATGTCGGCCGCCTCCTTCCTCGGCATCTCCGGGCTGATCGCGCTCTTCGGGTACGACGGGCTGCTCTACTCGGTGGGTTTCCTCGTCGCCTGGCTGGTCGTGCTGTTCCTGGTGGCCGAACTGGTGCGCAACTGCGGCCGGTTCACGCTCGCCGATGTCGTGGCCGCGCGGATGAGGGAGCGGCCCGTGCGCATCGCGGCGGGAACTTCCTCGGTGACCGTGTCCGTTCTCTATCTGGTGGCGCAGATGGTGGGGGCCGGCTCACTGGTCGCGCTGCTGCTCGGTGGGACGAGCGGGGCGGCGCAGGCCTGGACGGTCATTTGTGTCGGTGCGCTCATGGTCATCTATGTGTCGTTGGGAGGGATGCGGGCCACCACCTGGATCCAGATCGTCAAGGCGGTCCTGCTGATGTGCGGCGCGATCGCGCTGACCGTGCTCGTGCTCGTGCGATTCCACGGCGACTTCGACCAGTTGCTGCGGACCGCCGCCGACCGCAGCGGACACGGCAGCCAGTTCCTCGCGCCCGGGTTGAGGTACGGCGGCGACTGGACCTCGCGCCTGGACTTCATCAGTCTCGGACTCGCGCTCGTCCTAGGCACGGCCGGTCTTCCGCACATCCTCTCCCGCTTCTACACGGTGCCGACCGCGCGTGCCGCCCGCCGCTCCGTCGTCTGGTCCATCGGTCTCATCGGCAGCTTCTACCTGATGACGATCGTGCTCGGCTTCGGCGCCGCCGCGATCGTGGGCTCCGATGCGGTGCGCGGATCGAACGCCGCGGGGAACACGGCGGTTCCGCTGCTCGCGCTCGATCTGGGGGGCGGCGCGGACTCCACAGGAGGAACGGTTCTTTTCGCGATCGTCGCCGCGATCGCCTTCGCCACGATCCTCGCCGTCGTCGCCGGGATCACGCTCGCCTCCTCGGCATCGGTGGCCCACGACCTGTACGCGTCGCTGCGGCGCAAGCACGCGAAGCCGCGCAGCGAGGTGGCGGTGGCGCGCCTCGCCGCCGCCGGGATCGGGGTGGTCGCGATCGGGCTGGGGCTGCTCGCCCGCGATCTCAACGTGGCGTTCCTTGTGGGTCTGGCCTTCGCGGTCGCCGCGTCCGCGAATCTGCCCGTGCTGCTCTTCTCGCTGTTCTGGCGGAACTTCACCACACGGGGAGCGGTCTGGTCGGTCTACGGCGGCCTGCTGCCCTCCCTGGTGCTCGTCGTGCTGTCACCCGTGGTCTCCGGAGGGCCGAACTCCCTCTTTCCGGGAGTGGACTTCCAGTACTTCCCGCTGGAGAACCCGGGGCTCGTCTCCATCCCGCTGGGCTTCCTCGCCGGATGGCTGGGCACCGTGACCTCCTCGGAGCCCGCTGACGAGGCCAAGCACGCGGAGACCGAGGTGCGCTCGCTCACCGGGGCGGGAGCGGCGTAACGGCCCTCCACCGGCGGCTAGGAGGCGCTGGACGCCCACTCGTAGCGGTGCTCCGGGCGGCCCGTGTCGCCGTACTTGAGGCTGAGCCGGACGCGACCCGAGCGCTCCAGGAGTTTCAGATAGCGCTGGGCCGTCTGGCGGCTCAGCCGGGTGCGGTCGGCCAACTCCTGCGCGGACAGCGGCCCTTCCGCGCCCATCAGGGCCCTGCGGACCAGCTCGGCCGTGGTGGGGGAGTGCCCTTTGGGCAGCTCCGGCGCCGGAGTCGCCGAGAGGGCGCCGAAGATGCGGTCGACCTCGGCCTGCTCGGCCTCGCCCCCGCCGTCCAGCGTGCGGCGCAGGGTCGCGTACGCGTCGAGCTTCGCGCGAAGTCCCGCGTACGAGAACGGCTTGACCAGGTACTGCAGGGCTCCGTGGCGCATCGCGGCCTGCACGGTGGCGACGTCGCGCGCGGCGGTCACCATGATCACGTCGGTCTGATGGCCGCGCTCACGCAGCGTGCGGACCACCGCGAGGCCAGTCTCGTCCGGCAGGTAATGGTCGAGGAGCACCAGGTCGACGGGGAGCTCCTCGATGCGCCGCAGCGCCTCGGCCGCGCTGTGGGCCTTCGCGGCCACCCGGAAGCCGGGGACCTTCTCCACGTACGCGGCATTGACGTCCGCGACCCGGACGTCGTCGTCCACGACGAGCACCTCGATCATCGTGTCTCCTCCGTGGGGGCAAGGCCGGACGTCGGGGCCAGTTCGGACTGGGCGAGCGCTTCGGGCAGGACGACGGTGAACTCGGCGCCCCCTTCGGGGGAGGCTCCGGCCCGTGCGCTGCCGCCCTGCCGCTCGGCGAGCCTGCGGACCAGGGCGAGCCCGATGCCGCGCTTGCCGTGCGCCGGAGGCTCCTTGGTGGACCAGCCCTCCGTGAAGATCGTCTCGCGTTGTTCGGCCGGTACGCCAGGGCCCGTGTCGCTCACCCGCAGCACGACGGAGCGCTCCTCCGTGCGCACATCGACCTCCACGCGCGCGTGGAGGGTGCCCGCCGCGGCATCGAGCGCGTTGTCGACCAGATTGCCGACGATCGTGACCAGACCGCCGGGATCGATCAGCCGGTCGGGCAGCGCGGTCTCGCGCGGAACAGCGAGGACGACCCCGCGCTCCGCGGCGACCGTGGCCTTGCCCACCAGGAGCGCGGCGAGCAGCGGATCGCCGATCTTCTCCGTGATCTGTTCGGCGGTCACCCGGTGCGCGCCGGCCACCTCGCCGACGAACTCCGCCGCCTCCTCGTACATTTCCAGTTCCAGAAGGCCGAGCAGGGTGTGCATGCGGTTGGCGTGTTCGTGGTCCTGCGCCCGCAGGGCGTCGATGAGGCCGCGGGTGGAATCCAGTTCGCGGCCCAGCTGCTCCAGTTCGGTGCGGTCGCGCAGGGTGGCGACGGCGCCGCCGTCGTCCGTGGGCATGCGGTTGGCGACCAGGACTCGCTGGCCGCGGACGGTCAGGAGGTCGGTGCCGGTGACCCGTCCGGCTAGCACGTCAGTCGTACGCCCCGGGCCGAGCGCGGTGTCGAGAGGTTGCCCGATGGCTTCCGCGCCGAGGCCGAGAAGGCGCTGGGCCTCGTCGTTGAGCAGGCGTACGCGGCCCGCGCGGTCGAGGGCCACCACGCCTTCGCGGATGCTGTGCAGCATCGCCTCGCGTTCCGCAAGGAGGGCCGAGATATCGGAGAAGGCCAGGTCACGGGTCTGCCGCTGCACCCTGCGTGAGATCAGATAGGCGGCGAGGGCGCCGACGGCGAGCGCCCCGCCGGCGTAGGCGAAGAGCCCGGGGATGGCGTGGATCAGACGGGCGCGGACACTGTCGTACTCGATGCCCACGGAGACGGCCCCCACGATGTCCCCGTCGATGTCCCGCAGCGGCACCTTGCCGCGGGCCGAGCGGCCCAGGGTGCCGTCGTCGATCTCCATGACCTCGTCCCCGGCGAGCGCCTCGCTGGGGTCGGTGGAGACTACGCGGCCGATCTGGCCATGGTCGGTGTGGGACCAGCGCACGCCGTCCTTGTTCATGATCACGACGTACTCGGCGCCACTGGCACGCCGGATGCGCTCCGCTTCCGTCTGCACGGGCCCGTCGACGGCCGGCTTCGAGGAACGCAGGTCCTCGGCGATCTGCGGCTGGGCGGCCGTGGTCTGGGCGATGGCGAGGGCGCGGCGCATCGCCTGGTCGTCCAGTTGATCGCTGAGCGGCGCGAGGAAGAGCCCCGTGGCGAGCACGGCGACCCCGGCGGCGATGGCCAGCTGCATGAGCAGCACCTGCGAGAACACGCGCCGCGGCAGGCCGAGGCGGAGTCGTCGGGCAGGGGAGGTCGGGCTCATGTGTACGAACGGTACGGCGAGCGGAGGGCTACTCCGAAGTCACTGTGGCGGGGATCTCCTGTGCGGCTCCGTCCCCGATCAGCCGCACCGCCACGACATCCATGCGCGCCGGGGACGCCAGCGCCGCGCCGCAGCTCTCCGGCCTGGGTGGCTGGGAGGCCCCCTGGGCGACCGTCACGCGCCAGCGCCGTCCGTCGGTGTGGACCACCGTCACATCCCAGCGCGGGGCCCCGCCGGCCGTGTGGACGACGCTCAGGGCGCCCGCGGCTTCCTCGCCCGTCGCGGCGCGCACCGCCAGCTCGGCGGCCTGTCCGGGGCGCTCCCAGGCGGAACTGCCCCGGCAGCCCTTGGTGACCACGCGGCCCGTACGCACCCCTTCGAGGATCTCCTTGACGGCGGTCTGGTCGGAGCGGCCGTACGCGTAGCCGTAGGGCAGGACGAGGAGGGTGGGGGAGAAGCGGTGACCACCCAGATGAGTGACTTCCCAGGCGCCTTCTTCACCTGACGTGGCGAGTTCGGCGGCGAGCGGCCTGCCCAGGAGCGCGCAACAACGGTCACGCTTGCCGTTCGTGCAGACCAGGGCGAGCGGGTCGCCGGTGTGCGGGGTTCCGAATCCGCCGTGGTCACCCGCGCCGAGAGCCGTGAAGTCGAGGCCGAGCAGCTCCTGTGGCCGGTCCGTGACATGTCCGCGCAGCCAGGTCTTGCCGGGCGTGGTGTGGCCCACGTACACCCGTCGGCGGGCCGAGGGGTGGCTGTCGGCGTGACGGCCGGGGCGGCGGATGAGCGCGACACGTACGCCGGTTCCCTCGGCGGCGGCCTCGAGAGCGCGGCCCACCTCTGGGTCCAGGTGGCTCGAAGTGAGCGCTCTGGCGCCCCACGGGCCCGGCTGTTCAAGGAGCAGCCAGGTCCTGGCGGTGGCCGCGGTCCCCGCGAGAGGCTCGTCCAGGTCCCGCGAAGCGGTGGTGCACGTACTCACAGAGGTGAGCCTAACCTGCGCCGGGTCTGGGCTGATTCATCCCTCGTCGGGCGCGGGCATGGCCTGCGGCGGACGCACTCCTACGTACTGCCCGCTGGGGCGCATGCGCAGCGGGCGTTCCTCGTACTCCTCCAGGGCGTGCGCGATCCAGCCGGCCGTGCGCGCCACGGCGAAGATCGTCTCGCCCGCCTCGGCGGGCATCCCGGAGGAGGCGGTCAGGACGGCGAGGGCCAGGTCGACGTTGGCGTGCAGGTCCGTGTGGCGGGCCGTGGTCGCCACCACGTCGCGGGCCGCCGCGAGGGCGGGTCCTGCTTCGGGGATGGTCTCCAGGAGCGCGAACAGGGCCTGTGCGCGCGGGTCGTCGCCGGGGTAGAGACGGTGGCCGAGGCCCGGGACGCGGCGGCCCGCGCGCAGCTCGTCGGCCACCACGGGGGCCGCGCTGCCGCGGTCGAGGACGTCCAGGAGCATGCGGTGCGCCAGGCCGCTCGCCGCGCCGTGCAGGGGGCCCTCCAGGACACCGAGGCCTGCCGACACCGCCGCGTACGGGTGGGCGCGGGCGGAGGCGGCGACGCGGACGGCGAGCGTCGATGCGGCGAGGTCGTGGTCGACGAGCAGCGCGAGCGCGGTGTCCAGGGCGTGCAGCGAGGCTTCCCGGGGCCGCCGGCCGCTCAGCCGTGCCCAGAGGCGGCGGGCCAGGGGGCCCTCGTCCCGGTGGGCGCGGCTCACCGGGGGCAGCGCCGTGACAAGTGTGGGGATGAGGGTGCGTGCGGTGCCGATGACGGCGTCTTCGGAGAGGTCGAAGCGGAGGGGGTCGGCCGCGGCGGCCGCGATGGCGGCCACGCGGAGGCGGTCGGTCGGGCCACTGTGCTCGGGGAGCGCGTCGACGGCACGGCGTGCGGCGTCGGCGGTCTCCGCGGGGGCGGTGAAGTGGATTCCGGGGCGCATGACGCCCGTCCACAGCCACTCGGCGACCTCTTCGTACGAGTGCGCCAGGGAGAGTTCCGTCGCGTCGACGCCCCGGTAGTAGTAGCGGTCCTTGTCGATGAGCGTGATGCGGGTGCGGACGGAGAGTTCGCTGCTCGCGGAGGTGGCGGCGGGTTCGCGGCGGTTTCTGCGGGCGAGCGACTCGACTTCTTTGGCGTCGAAGGTGCTGCCCCGGGAGCCGGGGCCGCGGCGGCTGCTGAGCTGGCCGCGGCTCACGTAGGCGTACACGGTCTCCGGCTTCACGCCGAGGAGTTCCGCGGCCTCCCGGGTGCTCAGGCGTCGGCCTTCCTTCGGGGTGGCCTCTTGATCCGTCATGGGCGACACCGTATCCATTCTGACCTTATGTTGATTGGATCAATATTGACAATGACTCAGTCAAGCATGGACAGTTGAATCAAGTCCAGGGAGGAAGTCGAGGAAGAACATGCCGATCAATGGCTCCACCACCACCATCCCCACCGGCCCCGTGGAGGTTCCCCGCGGGCTCGCGGGCGTCGTCGTGACCGAGACCCGGCTCGGGGACGTCAGGGGATACGAGGGCTTCTACCACTACCGCCAGTACTCGGCCGTCGAGCTCGCGCAGAGCCGCGGCTTCGAGGACGTCTGGCACCTGATGTTCCACGGCGAGCTCCCGGACGCGGCGCAGCGGGCCGCCTTCGCCGAGCTGACCGCGGGCCTCCGCCGCCTGCCGGACGAGGTGCGTGCCGCGCTGCCCGCCATAGCCCGCGCCAGCGCTCTGTCGGGGCCGCTCTCCGGGCTGCGTACGGCGCTGTCGCTCTTCGGTGCGGCGAAGGGTTTCCGTCCGGTGTACGACATCGACGCCGACCGGCGCCGTGCCGACGCGCTCGCCGCGTCCGCTGTCGTGCCGACCCTGCTCACGGCGCTGTACCGGCTCGGTCAGGGGATCGATCCCGTAGAGCCCCGCGAGGACCTCTCGTACGCGGCCAACTACCTCTACATGCTGACGGGTTCGGAACCGGATCCGGATCGTGCGAGGGCGATCGAGCAGTACTTGATCTCAACCATTGATCACGGCTTCAACGCGTCCACCTTCACGGCGAGGGTGATCACCTCGACCGGTGCGGATGTCGCGGCCTGCCTGGTGGGGGCCGTGGGTGCGCTGTCGGGTCCGCTGCACGGCGGGGCGCCGAGCCGCGCGCTGGACACGCTGGACGCCATCGGCACGCCCGATCGCATCGACGGCTGGATCCGCGAGCGGGTGCTCGCGGGGGACCGGATCATGGGCTTCGGCCACCCCGTGTACCGCACGGAGGACCCGCGTTCGCGCATGCTGCGGGGGATCGCGCAGCAATTCGGTGGGCCCATGGTGGAGTTCGCGGTCGAGGTCGAACGCCAGGTGGAGGCGATCCTCGCCGAACTGAAGCCGGGCCGCGAGCTGCACACGAACGTGGAGTTCTACGCGGGCGTGGTCATGGAGCTGTGCGGGCTGCCACGAGAGATGTTCACGCCTACGTTCGCGGCGGCGCGGGTGGTGGGTTGGGGGGCCAATGTCCTCGAGCAGGCGGAGGACTCGAAGATCATTCGGCCGGCGGCTCGGTATGTGGGGGTGGGGGCGCCGCAGGCGGTTCCGGCAATGGCCTGACCGGGTCTGTGCGTTCGGTGAGTCCAGGGTGCAGGTCTGCGCCCTGGACTCACGGAACGCGGTGTCGCACGTCAGGCTTGCGGAATGTCGGCCCTGGCCCGGATGAGAGTCTCGCGGGAAACGATGACGATGCGCTCGTAGTCGGCACGTGAGGCATCGTCAGGGAGTTCGGCGTCGAGCGCGGCTGTCGCCTCTGTGCCGATAACGGCAAAGTTTCCGTCGGAGAGTTCGAAGATGTCGGGGCAATTCTGGCCCGTCGCGCAGCCGCGAGCGCGGGGAGAAGCACCGATCCGACGGATAATCTGAGCCACTGTCGTTTCCCTTTGGCCTTGCGCCCGACGCAGCGTTCCGAGGCCAGGGAGGCCGACAAGACCGCAGGAACGTCGGCACTCTTGTGGAAGTCTCACGCGCGTGTGCGTGTGGGCGGAGCCTATCCCAAGTAGCGTGGCCGATGTGACTTTGGTCATAGCGCGCCCCCGAAAAGCGCAGGCCGGGATCAAGGGTGCCGCTCAGCGCCTGACGGCGGCTCATCCACGTCGCCGATCACCCACCACTCGTCGATGTCAGCTTCCTCCAACTGCTGCAGCAGGTCGTCGACGAGCAAGCCGAGGTCGGCCTCCTCCGTAGTGCTGTCCAGCGTCGCCCTGTGATGCTGTGTCGCATGCCAGTACTCCCGGACGATCGGGTTCTGGAGCATGCCCCGGACGTATCCGTAGAACTGCTCCCGGGTGAAGTTTCCAAGGCGGTAGTTGAGCACCATGTTGGTGTACATCGCGTTGGCGTAGAGGTACTGACGTTGCCTCTTGGGCGAGACCCCCTCTCCGTAGGCGTCGAGTACCTCGGCAAGGTCGGCATCGTCCATCGCCTTGCTCAGCAACTCCCAGTGAAGGCGCTGCTGGTTGGTCAGATTCGCGTGACGCTGGGATCGCGATGCCCGCTCCACGCATTTGAGTCGCGCTTCCAGCGCATCCAGGGCGCGTCGTTGCGCGGCCGTGGTCGCCACGGCTCCCGCGGCCAGACCGAAGCCGGTCGTGACCAAGCAGCAGAACACTCCTGCCGCATGTTTTATCCGTGCCATGTCAACCCCCGAATCAGGCGACCGTCCGCCGGTCGTCGTGTGCGGGTCGACAGAAAGCGGACCGGCGAGCGATGGGCGGCGCGCTTGCCGTCTCCCAGGGTGCCGAGCGGCTCTGATCGGCGGGGAGGCGGAGAGGAGGCGCATGAGGGCATCAGTGGTCGCATGTCCCGGCGCCGTGCCAGATGTGTGCCCCGCCTGCGCCGCTAACAATCGTTCACTTCGCGGGCTTTCTACGCGCTCGTATGCTGGGGCAGCAGTCATTCGTCGTACGAGAGCCGGTGCTCACGCCGGTGCACGCGTCAGTGTGAAAGGGGTCGCACGTTGACTCAGCCGGGTGCCGGGCAGATCCCGGTCGTCGTCCTCACCGGTTTCCTGGGTTCAGGGAAGACGACCCTGCTCAATCACCTGCTTCACCGCAGCGGTGGCAGTCGTATCGGGGCGATCGTCAATGACTTCGGGGCCATCGAGATCGACGCCATGGCCGTTGCCGGGCAGCTCGGGGACTCGACCGTTTCGCTCGGTAACGGGTGTCTGTGCTGTGCCGTCGACGCCAGTGAGCTCGACGAGTATCTGGAGCGGCTCGCCCGGCCTTCCGCCGCGATCGATGTCATCGTCGTCGAGGCCAGTGGGCTTGCCGAGCCGCAGGAGCTCGTGAAGATGGTGCTCGCCAGCGAGAATCCGCACATCGTGTACGGCGGGCTCGTCGAGGTTGTTGATGCCGTTGAGTTCGACTCGACCCGGGAGCGGCATCCCGAAGTCGACCGGCATCTCGGGATCGCCGATCTTGTTGTCGTCAACAAGGTCGATCGGGTGGCAGAGAGTGAGCGGGAGCGGGTTCTTGGTGTCGTTCGTGAGCTTGCCGATCGTGCCGCCGTCGTTCCCGCCTCCTACGGGCGCGTTGATGTGGAACTGCTGCTTGATCGGAAGCCCGTGGGGGAGCGGCTTGGGCAGCTTTCCTTCGATGACCTGCATCAGCATGAGTCGGAAGGCGGGCGGCACGACCACGACCATCTGCACTCCGCCTACGAAAGTCTCTCCTTCTCCTCCGAAGTGCCCATGAGCCCCCGCCCCTTCATGGCCCTCCTCGACAGTCGGCCCGAAGGGCTCTACCGCATCAAGGGGTACGTCGATTTCGGCGCCGCCGACCCGCGCAACAAGTACGCCGTGCACGCCGTGGGGCGGTTCCTGCGGTTCTACCCGGAGCCGTGGGCCGCAGGGGAGGCCCGGCTGACCCAGCTCGTTCTCATCGGGGCCGGGATCGACGTACCCGCCCTGGAGAAGGAGCTTGAGGCCGCCCGTGAGTACGCCCCACACGCCGGCGCCGATGAGCGCGGCATGTGGGGCGTGCTTCGGTACGTCCAGGAGCCGCAGGAGCTGCAGGAGCCGCAGGAGCCCCAAGGCGAGTGATTACGCCGGGCCCGCCACCGCCGCCACCGGCTTCGCCAGAGAGACGCCCGAGCCGTCGCGGCGCGGGTCGATCTCCGGCAGCTCCGCCGGCAGGCCGCTGCGCTGGGCCGCCAGCGGTGGCGTCGGGCCCGCCCACGCGAAGCTCAGGCAGTCCTCGCCCTTCAGGAAGCGCTGGACGCGTACGCCACCCGTGGCGCGGCCCTTGCGGGGGTACTGGTCGAACGGCGTCACCTTCGCCGTCGTCTGCACCGAGTCGTCGAGCGTGCCACGCGAGCCCGCCACCGTGAAGACCACGGCGTCCACGGCCGGGTCCACCGCCACGAAGGAGATGACCTTGACGCCGTCCGCGAGCTTGATGCCCGTCATGCCGCCCGCGGGACGGCCCTGCGGGCGCACCTGCGAGGCCTGGTAGCGCAGCAGCTGCGCGTCGTCCGTGATGAAGACGAGGTCTTCCTCGCCCGTGCGCAGCTCGGCCGCGCCGACGATCCGGTCACCGTCCCTGAGGGTGATGACCTCCAACTCCTCCTTGTTCGCGGGGTAGTCCGGGACCACGCGTTTGACCACGCCCTGTTCCGTGCCGAGGGCCAGGCCCGGTGAGGACTCGTCCAGGGTCATCAGGCAGATCAGCTTCTCGTCCGCCTCCAGGGTGAGCAGCTCCGAGATGGGCGCGCCTCCGGAGAGGTTCGGCGCCGAGTGCGTCTCCGGGAGCTGTGGGAGGTCCACCACGGAGAGGCGCAGCAGGCGTCCGGCAGAGGTCACCGCGCCCACCTCGCCCCGCGCGGTCGCGGGCACGGCGGAGACGATCACGTCGTGCTTGACGCGCTTGGTCTCGCTCTCGGCGAAGGGCTCGCCGTTGGCCGTACGGGCCAGGAGGCCGGTCGAGGAGAGGAGCACGCGGCAGGGGTCGTCCGCCACCTGCAGCGAGACGGTGGGGGCCGGGGTGCCCGCGGACTCCAGGAGGACCGTGCGCCGGTCCGTGCCGAACTTCTTCGCCACGGCGGCCAGTTCGGCGGAGACCAGCTTGCGCAGCTCGGCGTCCGACTCCAGGATGCGGGTCAGCTCGTCGATCTCGGCGTTGAGCTTGTCGCGCTCGGACTCCAGCTCGATGCGGTCGAACTTGGTGAGGCGGCGCAGCGGCGTGTCGAGGATGTACTGCGTCTGGACCTCGCTCAGCGAGAAGCGCTCCATCAGGCGCTCCTTGGCCTGCGCGGAGTTCTCGCTGGAGCGGATGAGGCGGATGACCTCGTCGATGTCCAGGAGGGCGACCAGAAGGCCCTCGACCAGGTGGAGCCTGGCCTGCTTCTTGCCGCGGCGGAACTCGCTGCGGCGGCGCACGACGTTGAAGCGGTGGTCGAGATAGACCTCGAGCAGTTCCTTCAGGCCGAGCGTGAGGGGCTGGCCGTCCACCAGGGCCACGTTGTTGATGCCGAAGGACTCCTCCATCGGCGTCAGCTTGTAGAGCTGCTCCAGGACGGCCTCCGGGACGAAGCCGTTCTTGATCTCGATGACCAGGCGCAGGCCGTGCGAGCGGTCCGTGAGGTCCTTGACGTCGGCGATGCCCTGCAGCTTCTTGGAGCCGACCAGGTCCTTGATCTTCGAGATGACCTTCTCGGGGCCCACGGAGAAGGGAAGTTCGGTGACGACCAGGCCCTTGCGGCGTGCGGTCACGTTCTCGACGGCCACCGTCGCGCGGATCTTGAAGGTGCCGCGCCCTGATTCGTACGCGTCCTTGACCCCGGTCAGGCCGACGATGCGGCCGCCCGTGGGCAGGTCGGGGCCCGGCACGAAACGCATCAGCGTCTCCAGGTCGGCCCCGGGGTGCTTGATCAGGTGGCGGGCGGCGGCGATGACCTCGCCGAGGTTGTGCGGCGGCATGTTCGTCGCCATGCCGACGGCGATGCCCGAAGCACCGTTCACCAGGAGGTTCGGGTAGGCCGCCGGGAGGGTGACCGGTTCCTGCTCCTGGCCGTCGTAGTTCGACTCGAAGTCGACCGTGTTCTCGTCGATCGACTCCGTCATCAAGGACGTCGCGTCGGCCATCTTGCACTCGGTGTACCGCATGGCGGCCGGCGGGTCGTCGTTGCCGAGGGAGCCGAAGTTTCCGTGGCCGTCCACCAGCGGCAGGCGCATGGAGAAGGGCTGGGCCATGCGCACCAGGGCGTCGTAGATCGACGCGTCGCCGTGCGGGTGCAACTTACCCATGACCTCGCCGACGACGCGGGCGCACTTCACATAGCCGCGGTCGGGGCGCAGGCCCATCTCGTTCATCTGGTAGACGATGCGGCGGTGCACCGGCTTCATGCCGTCGCGGGCGTCCGGCAGGGCGCGCGAGTAGATGACCGAATACGCGTACTCGAGGAAGGAGCCCTGCATCTCGTCGACGACGTCGATGTCGAGGATCTTCTCCTCGAACGAGTCATCGGGCGGCGGGGTCTTCGTGCTGCGGCGGGCCATCGCTGCTGCGGCTCCTTCAGGGTGTCTGCCAGGGCATCAAAGGGATCTGACGCCGACCATTGTGGACTGTCCCACTGACAACGCCGACCACGACCCGGACTTCGGGGCCGACTACGCCGAGCGCGGAGCGGGAACTTCACAGGTTGTCGGCACGCTTGCATACAGTGTCAGGACTGGCAGAATTTCCAGCTTTTCGCGATCGAAGGGACGTACATGCCCATGGGTCACACGGCCACAGCCGAGGCCGGCTCCGGCGGCCTGACAGCGACCGAGCACCGGCTGGCCAACGGCCTGCGCGTGGTGCTCTCCGAGGATCACCTGACCCCGGTCGCCGCGGTCTGCCTCTGGTACGACGTCGGTTCACGCCATGAGGTCAAGGGGCGTACGGGCCTCGCGCACCTCTTCGAGCACCTCATGTTCCAGGGCTCGAAGCAGGTGCAGGGCAACGGCCACTTCGAGCTGGTGCAGGGCGCGGGCGGTTCGCTCAACGGCACCACGAGCTTCGAGCGCACGAACTATTTCGAGACCATGCCCACCCACCAGCTCGAGCTGGCCCTGTGGCTGGAAGCCGACCGCATGGGCTCGCTGCTCTCCGCGCTCGACGAAGAATCCATGGAGAACCAGCGCGACGTCGTCAAGAACGAGCGCCGCCAGCGCTACGACAACGTTCCGTACGGCACGGCGTTCGAGAAGCTGACCGCCCTCTCGTACCCCGAGGGCCACCCCTACCACCACACTCCGATCGGCTCCATGGCCGACCTGGACGCGGCGACGCTGGAGGACGCGCGGGCGTTCTTCCGTACCTACTACGCGCCCAACAACGCGGTCCTGTCGATCGTCGGCGACATCGACCCGGAGCAGACCCTCGCCTGGGTCGAGAAGTACTTCGGGTCCATCCCCTCGCACGACGGCAAGCAGCCGCCGCGTGACGGCTCGCTGCCGGACATCATCGGCAAGGAGCTGCGCGAGGTCGTCGAGGAAGAGGTCCCCGCCCGCGCCCTGATGGCCGCCTACCGCCTCCCGGAGGACGGCACGCGCGCGTGCGACGCGGCCGACCTGGCGCTGACGGTCCTCGGCAGCGGCGAGTCCTCCCGGCTCTACAACCGCCTCGTGCGCCGCGACCGCACCGCCGTGGCGGCGGGGTTCGGCCTGCTGCGACTCGCCGGCGCCCCCTCGCTCGGCTGGCTCGACGTGAAGACGTCCGGCGACGTCGAGGTGCCCGTCATCGAGGCCGCCGTCGACGAGGAGCTCGCCCGCTTCGCGGAAGAGGGCCCCACCGAGGAGGAGATGGAGCGCGCCCAGGCACAGCTGGAGCGCGAGTGGCTCGACCGCCTCTCCACGGTGGCGGGCCGCGCGGACGAACTCTGCCGCTACGCCGTCCTGTTCGGCGACCCGCAGCTCGCCCTCACCGCCGTCGGCCGCGTCCTGGACGTCACCGCGGAAGAGGTCAGGGAGGCCGCGGCGGCCCGCCTGCGCCCCGACAACCGCGCGGTGCTCGTGTACGAACCCGTAGCGGACACAGCGGGCGCTGAAGCCACCGACGAGGACGAAGAGGAGGCGGCGAAGTGACCGAGGCCGCAACGATGCAGTTCCACCCGCAGCCCCAGGCGGGCGAGGCACGGCCGTGGGCCTTCCCCGCGCCCGAGCGCGCCACCCTGGACAACGGCCTCACGGTGCTGCGCTGCCACCGGCCCGGCCAGCAGGTCGTCGCGGTGGAGGTCCACCTGGAGGCGCCGCTCGACGCCGAGCCCGCCGGCCTCGACGGCGTCGCCACGATCATGGCGAGAGCCTTCAACGAAGGTACGGACAAGCACTCCGCCGAGGACTTCGCCGCCGAACTCGACCGCTGCGGCGCCACCATGGACGCGCACGCCGACCACCCCGGCGTACGCGTCTCGCTCGAAGTCCCGGTCTCCCGCCTCCCGAAGGCGCTCGGCCTGCTCTCCGACGCCCTGCGCGCCCCCGCCTTCGCGGACAGCGAGATCGAGCGCCTCGTGCGCAACCGCCTGGACGAGATCCCGCACGAGGCCGCGAACCCGGGGCGCCGCGCCGCCAAGGAGCTGTCCCGGCAGCTCTTCCCGGCGACCTCCCGCATGTCGCGCCCCCGTCAGGGCACCGAGGAGACGGTCACGGCCATCGACTCGGCGGCGGTGCGCACCTTCTACGAGAAGCACGTGCGTCCCGCCACGGCGACCGCCGTCATCGTGGGCGACCTGACCGGCGTCGACCTGGACGCCGTCCTCGCCGACACCGTCGGCGCCTGGACGGGCGGCACCGCCGAGCCGCGTCCGGTGCCCCCGGTGACCGCGGACGACACCGGGCGTGTCGTCATCGTGGACCGCCCCGGAGCCGTCCAGACACAGCTGCTCATCGGCCGCGTGGGACCGGACCGCCACGACCGTGTCTGGCCCGCGCAGGTGCTCGGCACGTACTGCCTCGGCGGCACCCTCACCTCACGCCTGGACCGCGTCCTGCGCGAGGAGAAGGGATACACCTACGGCGTACGGTCGTTCGCCCAGGTCCTGCGTTCCGCACCGGACGGCACCGGCGCCGCGATGCTCGCCATCAGCGGCTCCGTGGACACTGAGTCCACGGGCCCGGCGCTCGACGACCTGTGGAAGGTCCTGCGCACCCTCGCGGCCGACGGCCTCACGGACGCCGAGCGCGATGTCGCCGTGCAGAACCTGGTGGGCGTGGCCCCGCTCAAGTACGAGATGGCGGCGTCCGTCGCGGCCACGCTCGCCGACCAGGTCGAGCAGCACCTGCCGGACGACTTCCAGGCCCAGCTCTACCGCCAGTTGGCCGCGACCGGCACCGTGGAGGCCACTGCCGCCGTCGTGAGCGCCTTCCCGGTGGACCGTCTGGTGACGGTGCTCGTCGGTGACGCCGCGCAGATCGAGGAGCCCGTCAGGGCGCTCGGCATCGGTGAAGTGAGTGTGGTCACGGGGTGACCGCGAGCTGAGTCACAGTCAGGACATATCGGGACCCCAGTGGCTGAGATTTACCACTGGGGTTCTCATATGTCCGAATTGCTATGGAGGTTACGTGTCTGACCTGTGGCGTGCGCTACAAAAGCTCTGATCCGTTTGTCGTTTGAAAGACGGCCCGCTTAGCGTCATCCCGGCTGTTCGTCATGCAGTAGTCGCACCCGCGGCACCGGACAGTCATCGCCGAGTCCCCGTACGGCGCGAGCCAGGGGAGCCGGGGACCCACATGTCCCCTTGGGGTGAATCGGGAACCTTGCCGTCAGGTGAGGGACTCGTAGGAGACCTTCCTGCTCCGAACCCGTCAGCTAACCCGGTAGGCGAGAAGGAAGGAAAGGATCAGCCGCTTCATGGCGTTCACCCGTGCCACCGGGAAGCACCGTCGCCCGAGCCGCCTCACGCGTACGACCGCGAACGTGGCGGGCGTCGCAGCCCTCACCACCACCGGTGTCATCGGAGGCCTGGCCGCTCCGGCGCTCGCCGCCGACGACGCGGCGGCCCTCGAGCACACCGGCCTGACCCAGGCCGTCTCCGTCGGCGACTCGCTCGCCGAGAGCATCGACGCGCAGGCCGCCGCCCAGCAGCAGGCCGCCGACGCCGCCGCCGCGGCCAAGAAGGCCGAAGAGGCCGCCAAGAAGAAGGCCGAAGAGGCGAAGCGCAAGGCCGAGGCCGAGGCGAAGGCCAAGGCCAAGAAGGAGCGCGAGGCCAAGGAGCGTGCCGCTCGCGAGGCCGAGCGCAAGCGCCTCAACACCTACGTCTCCCCGATCTCCGGCTCGTACGTCTCCACGGGCTACCAGACCGGCGGCGCCATGTGGTCCTCCGGCAGCCACACCGGCGTGGACTTCCACGCCGCCTCCGGCACCCCCGTCCACGCGGTCGGCTCCGGCACCGTCGTCGAGGCCGGCTGGGGCGGCGCCTACGGCAACAACGTGGTCATCAAGATGAACGACGGCACGTACACCCAGTACGGCCACATGTCGTCCCTCGGTGTCACGGTCGGCCAGGCGGTCACTCCGGGCCAGCAGATAGGCCTCTCCGGCTCCACCGGCAACTCCAGCGGCCCGCACCTGCACTTCGAGGCCCGCACCGGCGCGGACTACGGCACGGACATCGACCCCGTCTCGTACCTCCGCTCGCACGGCGTCAACGTCTGATCCCGGCGGACGAAGGCGGACGCGCGAAGCGCCACTGATTCACCGAAAGCCCCGGCTCGTCGAGAGCCGGGGCTTTCGCCGTTCCCGTATCTCCTTTGGCCAAAAGTATCCCTGGATTTCGGCCTGCCGTCGGAAATTCGGCCGTCCTGCAATAGAGTCGCAGAACAGGCGTCGATCGACCGCGTTTCGCGGGGATTAAGGCGGAGGTCAGTCATGCGCATTCCCGCGCACTCGGTATGCACGGCCATCCGGGACGACATCGTCTCCGGTGTCTACGAACGGGGTGGCCGGCTCACCGAGGAACTGCTCGCGCGCCGCTACGGAGTCTCCCGCGTCCCGGTGCGCGAAGCCCTGCGCACCCTTGAGGCCGAGGGCTTCGTCGTCACGCGCCGGCACGCGGGCGCGTGCGTCGCGGAGCCCACCGAGCAGGAGGCCGCCGACCTCCTTGAGATCCGCGCGCTCCTGGAGCCCCTGGGCGCGGCCCGCGCCGCCCAGCGCCGCACGGAGGCGCACCTGAAGGTCCTGCGCGGTCTCGTCAGGCTCGGCCAGGAGCGGTCGAGGCGCGGCCAGAGCGAGGATCTGCGCTCCCTGGGCGGCTGGTTCCACGAGACGCTCGCCCAGGCGTCCGGCAGCCCGGGCCTCACGGCGCTGCTCACGCAGCTCCGGCACAAGATCGCATGGATGTACGTGGTCGAGCCGACGGAGGCTCCCGCCGAGGCCTGGGCCGAGCACGCCGCGATCGTCGACGCGGTCGCTCGCGGGGACGCGGAACGGGCCCGCGCGCTCACCACTCAGCACACGGAGCGAACGGCCTCCGCGCACCGGCCGCGCTTCGTGCGCCATCTCTCCGGTGTGAGGGGTTCGCAACATTCCGTAAACACGGCGGGTCTGCGTCTTTAACAGAGGCGCCGTATACAAAGAAGTGCAAAGAAGCGCTATTGGGCGGGGTCTTATTTCTGCTGCCCGAATAGCAGTGGAAAAGCCGAAAGGCCCACCCCTATTTCGGGGCAGGCCCTTCAGCGTATGAGTACCAGTCTTTACTAGACGGTCTCGGGGAGTTCCTCGAGGCCGTCCGCGACCAGCTTCGCCAGACGGTCGAGGGCGGCGTCCGCACCCTCGGCGTCGGAGGCGAGCACGATCTCCTCGCCGCCCTGCGCGCCCAGACCGAGCACCGCGAGCATGGAGGCGGCGTTCACGGGGTTGCCGTCAGCCTTGGCGATCGTCACGGGGACGCCGGCGGCGGTGGCCGCGCGGACGAAGATGGAGGCGGGTCGGGCGTGAAGGCCCTCGGCCCAGCCGACGTTGACGCGGCGCTCAGCCATGTGTTGCTGCCCTTCCAGGTGTCTCACACTTGTCTAGACCAGTGTCTCATGCCGTCACGAGTGCTCCGCCGGCTGTTCGACGACTCCTAGACTGCCCCGGCCGAGGCGCCCCCGCGACCCGTACCCTGGGCCCATGCAGACCCCGTCGGACCGGCACGCATACCCCTCCCACTGGGAAGCCGACGTCGTCCTGCGTGACGGCGGCACCGCCCGGATCAGGCCGATCACGGCCGAGGACGCGGACCGCCTGGTCAGCTTCTACGAACAGGTCTCGGACGAGTCGAAGTACTACCGCTTCTTCGCGCCCTACCCACGGCTGTCCGCCAAGGACGTGCACCGCTTCACGCATCACGACCAGGTCGACCGGGTGGGTCTCGCGGCCACCGTGGGCGGCGAGTTCATCGCCACCGTCCGCTTCGACCGCATCGACGAGCGCGGCATGTCCGCGAGTGCGCCCGCCGACGAGGCCGAGGTCGCCTTCCTCGTGCAGGACGCCCACCAGGGCAGGGGAGTGGCCTCCACCCTCCTCGAACACATCGCCGCCGTAGCCAGGGAGCGCGGCATCCGCCGCTTCGCCGCCGAGGTGCTGCCCGCGAACACCAAGATGATCAAGGTGTTCACGGATGCGGGCTACCAGCAGAAGCGCAGCTTCGAGGACGGCGTCGTACGGCTCGAATTCGATCTGGAGCCGACCGACCGCTCGCTCGCCGTGCAGCGAGCCCGTGAGCAGCGGGCCGAGGCGCGGTCGGTGCAGCGGCTGCTCACGCCGAAGTCGGTCGCGGTGATCGGTGTCGGACGCACGCCGGGCGGCGTGGGGCGCAGCGTCCTGCGCAACCTGCGCGAAGCGGGCTTCACGGGGCGGCTGTACGCGGTGAACAGCGCGTTCGACTTCGAGGCAGGGGAGAGCGCCGAGGTCGACGGCGTGCCCGCGTACCGCTCCGTGCGGGACATCGACGAGACCGTCGAGCTCGCCGTGGTCACCGTGCCCGCCGAGCGGGTGCCGCAGGCCGTCGACGAGTGCGGGGAGCGCGGGGTGCTCGGGCTGGTCGTGATCTCCGCCGGGTATGCGGAGAGCGGTCCCGAAGGGCGGGAGCGGCAGCGCGAACTGGTGCGCCAGGCACGGTCGTACGGCACGCGCATCCTCGGCCCGAACGCCTTCGGGGTCATCAACACGTCGCCGGACGTGCGGCTCAACGCGTCGCTGGCCCCGCATCCTCCCGAGCGCGGCCGGATCGGCCTCTTCACGCAGTCCGGAGCGATCGGCATCGCGCTTCTCTCCGGCCTGCACCGGCGCGGCGCGGGCCTGTCGACCTTCGTGAGCGCGGGCAACCGCGCGGACGTGTCCGGCAACGACGTCCTCCAGTACTGGTACGAGGACCCGGACACCGATGTCGCCCTGATGTACCTCGAATCCATCGGCAACCCGCGCAAGTTCACCCGGCTCGCCCGGCGCGCGGCGACGGCGAAGCCGCTGGTCGTGGTGCAGGGGGCCAAGCACAGCGGGATCGCGCCCACGGGGCACGCGGTGCAGGCCACGCGGCTTCCGCATGCCACGGTGTCGGCGTTGCTCCGCCAGGCGGGGGTCATCCGGGTCGACACCGTGACGGAGATGGTGGACGCGGGGCTGCTGCTCGCGGGGCAGCCGTTGCCCTCCGGGCCGCGGGTGGCGATCCTCGGGAACTCCGAGTCGCTCGGGCTCCTCACATACGACGCGTGTGTCGCCGACGGGCTTCGGCCGCTGCCGCCGGTGGATCTGACCACGGGGGCCACTCCCGCGGACTTCCGCGCCGCGCTGTCCGATGCTTTGTCGGACGAGGCCTGCGATGCCGTGATCGTCACCGCCATTCCCTGGGTGGGGGAGGACCGGGCCACCACTGCTGCCCCCGAGGGGGAGGAGCTTGCCGCTGCGCTGCGGTCGGCTGCCGCCGGGTGCCCGGCGAAGCCGGTGGCCGTGGTGCACGTGGAACTCGGCGGGCTCGCCGAAGCGTTGGCTGCCGCGACCCGGACTCGCCCTGACGCTGCTGTAACTGTGCCCGGCAGCGGGGGCTGTGCCCACCCTTCCCCAAGCTCTCAACTTCGTTCGAGCAGGGGAGACCCCAATCGCCCTGCGGAACGCCTGCCCACAGCAACGGCGGCTAGCGAGAGCGCACCCGCAGCGGGGGCGCCCACGGCAGCGGCAGCGACGGGGTACCGTATCCCCGCCTACCCCGCCGCCGAGCGTGCCGTGCGGGCCCTTGCCGAAGCCGTGAAGTATGCCCAGTGGCGGCGCGAGGCCAAGGAACCCGGCAAGGTGCACGAGTACGAGGACATCGACGAGGGCGGCACGGCCCGGCGGATCGACGAGCTGCTCGCCGCGCAGGACGACCCGCGCGGCGCCACCCTCGCCCAGGACGACGCCCGCGAACTGCTCGGGCGGTACGGCATCGACGTACGGGACGCCCGGCCCGCGCCCGACCCGGACGCGGCCGTCGCCGCCGCCCACGCGCTCGGCTACCCCGTGGCCCTCAAGACCACGGCCCCGCACCTGCGCCACCGCGCCGACCTCGGCGGCGTCCGGCTCGACCTGGCGGACGAGGAGCAACTGCGCAGGGCCTACGCCGAATTGACCCGCGCCTTCGGCAAGCCCGCCGAGCTGCGGCCCGTCGTGCAGGCGATGGCGCCCCGCGGCGTGGACACCGTGGTCCGCGCGGTCATCGACCCGGCGGCCGGAGCGGTGCTCTCCTTCGGGCTCGCCGGCGCCCCGTCCGAGCTGCTCGGCGACACCGGGCACCGCCTCGTCCCGGTCACCGAGCGCGACGCGGGTTCCCTGGTCAGATCCATCCGGACCGCCCCGCTCCTCTTCGGCTGGCGCGGATCGGCGCCGGTCGACACCCCGGCACTCGAAGAGCTGCTCCAGCGGGTCTCGCGCCTCGTGGACGATCACCCCGAGGTGGTCGCCGTGTCCCTGGAGCCCGTGGTCGTCGCCCAGCGTGGCCTCTCCGTGCTCGGCGCCTCCGTGCGGCTCGCGCCCCCGCCGGCCCGCGGCGACCTCGGCCCGCGGGCCCTGCCCGGGTACTGAGGCGGCCAGTGGGGCACCGTGCGCCCTCCGTCGGGTCGTAGGATGGACGGCATGGCAAAGACCGGTACGACGACCCAGGGGCTGCGCGCGGCGATCGAGCGCAGCGGCTACTACCCGGCCCTCGTGGCCGAGGCGGTGGAGGCCGCGATCGGCGGCGAACCCATCGGGTCCTACCTGGTCCACCAGGAGACCACGTTCGACGCGAACGAAGTGCGCCGGCACGTGACGGTCCTCGTCCTGACGGGCACGCGCTTCATCGTCAGCCACACCGACGAGCAGGCCGCGGACAGCACCTCCCCGACGCCGTACGCGACGACCTCCACGGAGTCCGTGAAGATCGGCCGGATCTCGTCCGTGGTCGTCAGCCGCGTCGTCGCCAACCCCGAGAAGTACGTCCCGGGCTCGCTGCCCCGCGAGGTCGTCCTGACCATCGGCTGGGGCGCCGTGTCGCGCATCGACCTGGAGCCCGCCGCCTGCGGCGACCCCAACTGCGAGGCGGACCACGGGTACACCGGCAGCTCCACCGCCGACGACCTCAGCCTCCGCGTCAGCGAGGCGGGCGACGGCCCGGACACCGTGCGCCAGACCCTGGCCTTCGCCCAGGCGCTGTCCGAGGCGACCGCGGACACCAACCGCTGATGTCCCTGCCCGCCTGGGACGACGTGCAGCCGCTCGCCCTCGACTCCGCGCCCCTGCCCGAGTACGGCGTGGGCTCGCTCGCCGACCTGCTGCCCACGCTCGTCTCCCACCAGGGTGTCGAAGGCTTCACGCCCGTCATCCCGGAACTCGCCCCGGCCGACCGGAACTGCGTCTTCTTGATCGACGGCCTCGGCTGGGAGCAGTTGCGCGCCCACCCGGACGAGGCGCCCTTCCTGACCTCGCTCATCAGTTCGTCGCGCGGCGGCACGGGCCGCCCGATCACCGCGGGCTTCCCCGCCACCACCGCGACGTCCCTGGCCTCGGTCGGCACGGGTCTGCCGCCCTCGTCGCACGGCCTGCCCGGCTACACCGTGCGCAATCCCGCCACCGGCGAGCTGATGAACCAGCTCCGCTGGAACCCGTGGTCGGACCCGCGCAAGTGGCAGCCGTACCCCACGGTCTTCCAGCAGGCCCACGCGGCGGGCGTGCACACCGCCCAGGTGTCCTCCCCGACGTTCGAGAACACCCCGCTCACCAAGATCGCGCTGAGCGGCGGCAGCTTCCGCGGCAAGCTCTCCGGCGAGGACCGCATGGACCTCGCGGCCGAGCAACTGGGCGCGGGCGACCGCTCGCTGGTCTACACGTACTACGCGGAGGTCGACGGCAAGGGGCACCGCTTCGGCGTCGACTCCGACGCCTGGCGCGGCCAGCTGATGTACGTCGACCGCCTGGTCCAGCGCCTGGCCGAGCAGCTCCCGCCGCGCAGCGCCCTGTACGTCACCGCCGACCACGGCATGCTCGACATCCCCTTCGACGAGCAGTCCCGCATCGACTTCGACGAGGACTGGGAGCTGCGCGCCGGAGTCGCCCTCCTCGGCGGCGAGGGCCGCGCGCGCCACGTGTACGCGGTCCCGGGCGCCGAGAACGACGTCCTGACCGTCTGGCGCGAGGTGCTCGGCGAGCAGTTCTGGGTGGCGAGCCGGGACGAGGCGATCGCGGCGGGCTGGTTCGGCCCGCCCGGCGCCGTGGACGAGCGGGTGTACGGACGCATCGGCGACGTCATCGCGGCGGCCCACGACGACGTGGCGATCATCGCCTCCGAGAGGGAGCCGAAGGAGTCGGCCCTGGTCGGCATGCACGGCTCCATGACCCCCGTCGAGCAGCTCGTGCCGCTCATCGAAGTACGCCCCTGACCGGTCTCCCGATGTCCGGCCGCCCTCCCCGCAGTCCCCTCGTACGTCCCGAAAGGCCTCAACTCCCCATGCCCGAGCTGGTGTTCTTCTCCGGAACGATGGACTGCGGAAAGAGCACCCTGGCTCTGCAGATCGAACACAACCGATCGGCGCGGGGCCTGCAGGGGCTGATCTTCACGCGTGACGACCGCGCGGGCGAGGGCAAGCTCTCCTCGCGGCTCGGTCTCGTCACGGACGCGATCGAGGCCGCCGACGACTTCGACTTCTACGCCCATCTCGTCGACCACCTCTCGCAGGGCGGCCGCGCGGACTACGTGATCGCGGACGAGGCGCAGTTCCTCGCGCCCGGCCAGATCGACCAGTTGGCGCGCGTCGTCGACGACCTGGGCCTGGACGTCTTCGCCTTCGGCATCACCACGGACTTCCGCTCCAAGCTCTTCCCCGGCTCGCAGCGTCTGGTCGAACTCGCCGACCGCGTCGAGGTGTTGCAGGTCGAGGCGCTGTGCTGGTGCGGCGCCCGCGCCACCCACAACGCCCGCACCATAGGCGGTGCGATGGTCGTCGAGGGTGCCCAGGTCGTCATCGGCGACGTCAACCACGCGGCGGACGAAGTGGGTTACGAGGTGCTGTGCCGCCGTCACCACAGGCGCCGGATGACGGCGGCGACATCACGCGCGGGCGCCCTGTCGCCCGACGTGCTGCCGGTCGACACGTCCGCCCGCGTCTGAGTCAGCTCTCCGAGCGCACGAGCGTGAACACCGCCCCCTCCGGGTCGGCGACCGTGGCCTCCCGTCCGTGGGCGCCCGCGTGCGCGGGCCTGACGACGTGGCCGCCGAGTTCCACCACCCGCTCCGCCGACTCGTCCACGTCGGCGACCTCGAAGTACGTCATCCAGTGCGCGCCCCGGTCGCGCGGCAGCGCCTGGCCGACGCCGTGCACCGAGGCCACGGGGCGGCCGTCGACCTGCAGCGTGACGTAGTCGAAGTCGGCCGAGACGACTGCCTCTTCGGTATATCCGAAGACCGCTTGGTAGAACTTGACGACGCCTGCCGTCTCCTGGGTGACCAGTTCGTTCCAGGCCGTGGCCCCGGGCTCGCCGCCCAGCGCGGCGCCCACATGTTCCGCCGCCTGCCAGATCCCGAACACCGCGCCCGCGGGGTCCACCGCGATGGCCATCCGCCCGGCCGGGCCCGCGTCCAGCGGTCCGACGCCGATCGTGCCGCAGCAGTGCCGCACGGCCTCGGCCGTCGCGTCCACGTCGTCCGACGCCAGGTACGGCGTCCAGGCGATCGGCAGGTGGTGGTCGGGCGGCAACTGACCGATCCCGGCGACCTCGTGGCCGTCGAGCAGCGCCCGTACGTAGGGCCCGAGCTGATCCGGCCCGGGACGGAACTCCCAGCCGAACAAGGCTCCGTAGAACTCCTGGGTCGTGGCCAGGCCATGCGCCATCAGACTCACCCAGGTGGGTGTGCCGGGCGCGCGGCGGACGGCCCCCGGGCCGTCACTCCGGTCCGTCGACCCCCGTGCCTCCGTCATCGTCACTCTCTCCTCGGCCCTTCAGGTGGCCGCTCGGCTCCGCATTTCGAATGCACGTACCTGTGTCGCGCCCTGGCCCGCCCGTGCAGATGCTCGCACCACCTGTGGCGCCCCGCGCCCCGGCCGCGCCGCTTGTCCCGGCTCCGCCCAGAGGATGCCCGGTTTGCCGGTTCTCATCCGTAAACGCGCGGTTGCTCTGTGGTGTCGTTCGGCAGTACACGGTGTGCCCGCTTCCATACGCCGCGTGTTCGGCGGTCGTACGGCGGAGCAGGGTAGCCGGACCTGACCGATGCGGCCACCCCGTGCGCGAGGATGGGCCCATGAATGCCATCATCTCCGCATCCGAACTCGCGAGCGACCTGGCGGGCGAGAACCCGCCAGTGCTCCTGGACATCCGCTGGCAGCTGAGCACCGCCAAGGCGGCGGGCGCACCCGCCTTCGACGGCCGGGCCGAGTACGAGAAGGGGCACATCCCCGGCGCCGTCTTCGTCGACCTGGACGCCGACCTCGCGGGTCCGGCCGGCTCGGGCGGACGGCATCCCCTGCCGGACGTGGAGCACTTCGGGGCGGTGATGCGGGCGGCCGGTGTCTCGGCCGACCGGGACGTGATCGTGTACGACGGCGGGCAGGGCTGGGCCGCCGCACGCGCCTGGTGGCTGTTGCGCTGGACGGGTCACCCTTCCGTGCGGGTGCTCGACGGCGGGCTCGCCACGTGGGGCGGGCGGCTGGAGTCCGGGGACGAGCGTCCGGCGGCCCCGGGGTCGTTCGCACCCGAGACGAACACCACCGACCTACTCGACGCCGACGCCGCGGCGGCCCTCGCCCGCTCCGGGCTGCTCCTGGACGCCCGCGCGGCCGAGCGCTATCGCGGTGACGTGGAGCCGATCGACCGCGTCGGCGGTCACATCCCGGGTGCGGTGTCCGCGCCGACCACGGAGAACGTCACGGCGGACGGCACCTTCAGGCCCGCCGCCGACCTCGCGGAACGCTTCAACTCCCTGGGCGCATCGGACACTTCCGAGGTCGGCGTCTACTGCGGCTCAGGTGTGTCCGGCGCCCACGAGGTGCTCGCCCTCGCGGTGGCGGGCATCCCGGCGTCGCTGTACGTCGGCTCGTGGTCGGAGTGGTCGTCGGACGAGTCCCGCCCGGTGGCCAAGGGCCCGGACCCGCAGTAGCCGAAGGGCATGACTGGGGCCCCGCACCTGCACGGTGCGGGGCCCCGGCCGACGTACGACGTCCTGCTGTTCTGCTACTCCTGCTTTTTGCGGCGCGTGCCGAAGACGATCTCGTCCCAGCTGGGCACCGCCGCGCGCCGCCCGGGACGGACGCCGTCGGCCTCCGCCTGGCGGTCGGTGGTACCGGTCAGGCGGTCGCGGTGGCTGGCCACCGAGCGCGGCATCAGGACGTCCGCGTACGCGGCGCCCGCGCCCGCCGACGCGGCGGGGGGCTCCTCGGCCTCCGGGTCCTGCTCGGGCTCCTCCGCGGGCGGGAGATCCGTCGCCGGGAGCGCGGGGCGCTCCGGCACGATCATGTCGCCGCGGAAGCTCGGCACCGCCTCCAGGAGGCTGGTGAGCGAGTCCCGCTCCGACTCCGACACGGCGGCGGTCGCGGCGGTCGCCGCGCCCTCCTCCGCGGGCTCCGGGGGCAGCGGCACGGCAGGACGCTCCAACTGCCGGTCCAGGGCGCGGTCAAGGGGCCGGTCGAGCGAGGGCCTGTCGCGGGGCAGCCGTGCGATGCGCGGCACGAACGGGAAGCTGGGCTCGGGCGCGGCGATGTCGTCCGTCTCGCCGATCAGCGAGCGCGCCTCGTCGTCCACGGCCTGCACGAGCCGCCGGGGCGGGTCGTACGTCCAGCTCGCGGAGTGCGGTTCGGTCGCGACGCGGTAGACGAGCAGGACCTCCCAGGTGCCGTCGTCGCGGCGCCAGGAGTCCCACTGGACGGTTTCCTTGTCGGCGCCGCGCAGGAGCAGACGCTCCGATACGGCCTCGCCGAGCTGGGGTCCGGTGTTCTCGCCGGGACGGCGCACGGGAGTCTTGCGGGCCCGCTCGGCCATGAAGGCGCGCTCGGCGAGCACGGGTCCCTCGAAGCGGCGGACACGGTCGACGGGGATTCCGGCGAGCGAGGCGACTTCCTCCGCGCTGGCACCGGCCCGTATACGCGCCTGGATGTCACGGGGGCGGAGGTGGCTCTCCACCTCGATCTCGATCTGGCCGAGACGCGGACGGTCGCCGCGCACCGCGGCGCGCAGTCGCTCGTCGATCGGAAGCGTGTACTCCGTGCTGTCCGCAGCCTTCAGCACCAGCCGTGTGCCGTCGTTGCTGACGGCCACGACACGCAGTTCGGGCATGGGGACCTCCCGGGTGGTGCCTGCCGACGTCACGTGCGTCGCTGCTTCCGCTAGTCGAGTGTGGCCTGCCCGGGTGCAGCCTGCCACAACCTTGCCGAGTTGCCCGGCGTGTCGGGCATGGGCCCAAGGTCGCCGTTATGGCACGGTTACCTCTTCGCAACTCTCAGTGACCACTTTGGTCACCCTGTGCAGCGAGCCCCCTCCCGGCGGTTCTGGAAGGCCCCGGGCACCCAGGTGGGAGACCGGACCCAGGGCTCGCAACAGTACTCCATTCGGGCCATGTGGGTGGTCCGCCGCGCCGCCGAAGTTCTCACGGGGGACGGGAGTTGGCGCCTCGGGATACCCGGGCAGGGTGGTGTACGAGTGGCACACTTCACGGAATCTCCAAAAGCGGAACTATCCACTTCACCCATACGTCCCTTTCTCGTGCAGTCAGTCGAGAAAGGCAGGCAAGGGTCGGAGATGCGTGAAAAGCCGGATTCCGGCAAGGAGTCGAAGGACCGGACGGAACCGACGGACTCGGCGGAGACGAAGCGGCGTCTCGATCTGAGCGTGCCACAGGTGGCGGGAAGCGCCGTGGCGGCGGTCGTGGCGGCGAAGCTCGCGTCGAGCTTCGGTGTCTACGGCACGATCCTCGGAGCCGGAGTGGTGAGTGCCGTCGCGACCTGCGGCGGCACGATCTTCCAGCACTTCTTCAGCCGCACGGGCGAGCAGATACGTGACGTCACGGTGCAGGCCAAGCCGAGGGCGCGTCAGGTCCCGCTCACCGACGGCTCGGGAGCGCCGGTGGCGCAGACGTTCAGAGCGAAGGCCTATACGGGGGCGGCCGCGCACACCGGGGCGGGGCCCGTGACGACGACATGGGGACGGACGGTCGAGCCGGGCGCCGCTTCGGTGCCGCCTCCCTCCGGTGACGCGGACGCGGACCGCACGACCGTGCTTCCCGCCACCTCCGCTGTTGACGCGGATCGCACGAACGTGCTGCCGGTGGTGGACGCCGACACCGACGCCGACACGGACCGCACGACCCTGCTGCCCGTGGCGGACACCGGAGCCGACGCCGACGCCGAGAAGACGCAGCTGCTCGGATCGGTCGACGCCACCCAGCTCGTGCCCCGGGACGACGCGACGCGCGTCCTGCGGCAGGCGGCCGCGCCCGTGCCCCAGGAGCCGACGGCGCCACCGCTTCCCTCGGACGAGTTCACCCACGGCACCACGCACCGCACCCAGGTCCGAAGCTGGAAGCGGCCGTTGATCGCGGCCGCGGTGGTCTTCGGTGTCGCCATGGCCGGCATCACGACGTACGAACTCGTCTCCGGCGAGGACTTCAGCGGGGGCCACGGCACCACGATCGGCAACGGCTTCTCGGGCAGGAACAGCTCGCCGAACCAGCAGCCCACTCCGTCGACCGATCCCTCCGGGCAGCCGTCCGACGGCGCTTCCACGGGGACGGACGAGGGTTCGCAGCAGGGCGGCGACGCGTCGCAGGACCCGGACGGGACGAACGCGCAGACGCCGGACAACGGCAACGACTCGGGCTCCGGTTCGAAGGACGACCCCGACAAGGGATCGGACTCCGGCACGGACTCCGGGGACGACGACGGCTCGAAGACGGACCCGACCCCGACGCCGACCCCCACCCCGACTCCGACGCCGACCCCGTCGAGCGGTGACGGCACCGACAGCGGAAGCGACGTACAGCGGGGAGAGACCGCCACTCCGTAGGCGGGCCCTCCCCGTGGCCGGCCGTTCTCAGGCGCCCAGGACGCGCCGCAAGTAGTCGTTGCCGAACACGCGCTCCGGGTCGAGGCGGTCGCGCAGGGCCGTGAACTCGGCGAAGCGCGGGTAGGCCTGCGCGAAGTAGTCGGCGCCGCGCGTGTGGATCTTGCCCCAGTGGGGTCGGCCCTCGTGCGCGGTGAAGATCCGCTCCGCGGCGGTGAAGTACGCCTGGTAGGGCGTGCCCCGGTACATGTGGACGGCGATGTACGCGCTCTCCCGGCCCGAGGCCGTGGAGAGCGCGATGTCGTCCGCGGGGGCCGTACGGACCTCGACGGGGAAGCTGATGCGCAGATTCGAGCGCTCCACCATCGTCTTCAGCTCACGCAGCGTCTCCACGAGGGCCGCTCGCGGAACGGCGTACTCCATCTCCACGAAGCGCACGCGGCGCGGGCTTGTGAAGACCTTGTAGGGGATGTCCGTGTAGGTGCGGGCGGAGAGTGCCTTGCTGGAGATCTTGGCGATGCCCGGGATGGTCGCGGGGACGGCCCTGCCGATCGTGTTGACCACCTGGAAGAGGCCGTTGGAGAGAATCTCGTCCTCTACGAAGGCGCTCACTTTGCCGGGCGGGGCGGCGGGGCCGAGGCTGCGGTTGTTGCGCTTGGTGGTGCAGTTGCCGGTGTGCGGGAACCAGTAGAACTCGAAGTGCTCGTTCTCCGCGTGCAGGGCGTCGAACTCGGCGGTGACCTTGTCGAAGGTCATCGGTTCCTCACGGGCGGTGAGGAAGAAGACGGGCTCCACGGCGAAGGTGATTGCGCTGATCACGCCGAGGGCGCCGAGGCCGATGCGGGCCGCCGCGAAGACCTCGGGATTCTCCTTCTCGGAGCAGACGAGGACTTTGCCGTCCGCGGTGACCAGCTCAAGTGCCTTGATCTGGGCGGAGATGGAGGCCGAATCCCGGCCCGTGCCGTGCGTGCCGGTGCTGGTCGCGCCGGAGACCGTCTGCTCCATGATGTCGCCCATGTTCGTGAGCGACAGGCCCTCGCGGGCGAGCGCCGCGTTCAGGCGCTTCAGCGGAGTGCCCGCTTCCACCGTGACGGTGCCGGCCTCGCGGTCGATGTTCCGGATGCCGGTGAGGAGGTCGGGGCGTATCAGGAGGCCGTCGGTCGCCGCGGTCGCCGTGAAGGAGTGGCCGGTGCCGACCGGCTTCACCCTGAGGCCGTCCTCCCTGGCCGCGCGGAGCGCGGCGGAGAGCTCGTCGACCGACGCGGGGGTGACCTCCCTGGCCGGGCGTGCGGTGACGTTGCCCGCCCAGTTACGCCACGGTGCTGTGCTCTTCCCGCTGCCCGTGCCCGTTGCCGTGCTCATGGGTCCCTCCCCGTTGCGGAGCCGGCGTGTTCAGCCGGCGATACCCAAGGAATCCGACCGCCACCGCGACGGCCCCGGAAACTCCGGGGACCGCGTACCCGGCATCCGATCCGGCAGCGTCGATGACCCAGCCGGCCGCGGAGGAGCCGAGCGCGACGCCGACCGCGAGTCCGGTGCTCACCCAGGTCATGCCCTCGGTCAGCTTCGCGCGTGGTACGTGCTGTTCGACGAGGGCCATCGTCGTGATCATGGTCGGCGCTATGGAGAGGCCCGCGATGAACAACGCCACGGCCAGAAACGGAAGGTTCCCGACCAATTGAAGCGGGATCATACTCACGGCCGTCGTGCAGACACCCAGCAGCCACCTCGGTGCGGGAGCGCCCTTGAAGTGCACGAGCCCGAAGGCCGCTCCGGCCAGGCAGGAGCCGAGCGCGTACACCGCGAGCGCCACGCTCGCCATCGCCTTGTGGCCGAGGTCCTCGGCGTAGGCGACGGTCACCACGTCGATGGACCCGAAGATCGCGCCGGTCGCCACGAAGGTCGCGACCAGGACCTGCAGCCCGCCGGAGCGCAGCGCCGATCCCTTCGTGTGGTGTTCTCGGCCGTGCGGCACGGGCTCGGTGGCCCGCTGGGCCGTCAGCCAGAAGACGCCGACAGCGAGGAAGACCCCGGCGAGGAGCGGGCCGGCCTCCGGGAACCACACCGTGGAGAGGCCGATCGAGATGATCGGCCCGAAGATGAAGCAGACCTCGTCCACCACGGACTCGAAGGAGTACGCGGTGTGCAGCTGCGGGGTGTCCCGGTAGAGCACCGCCCAGCGTGCCCTGATCATCGACCCCACGCTCGGCACGCAGCCGACCAGCGCGGCGAAGGCGAAGAGCGTCCAGTCCGGCAGCTCGTACTTCGCGCAGAGCAGCAGCCCGGCGACCGCCGCGAGGGACGCCAGGGTCGCGGGCCGCAGCACCCGGCGCTGGCCGTACCGGTCGACCAGACGCGAGATCTGCGGGCCGATCGCGGCGGCGGAGAGCGCCACCGTCGCCGAGAGCGCGCCCGCGAGTCCGTACCGCCCGGTCAGCTGGGACACCATCGTCACGATGCCGATGCCCATCATCGACAGCGGCATCCGGCCGAGGAAGCCCGCCGTGGAGAACCCCTTGGTGCCGGGGGCGGCGAAGATGGCGCGGTAGGGGCTGGGCACGTGGGACTCCGCTGAGGCGCCGGGACGGCCTCGCACGGATGTGCGCGGAGGGGCCCCGGTAAGGCGTAAAGATGGCCCATACAGCTTACGGTTCCGACAGGGCCGGACGCACCATGATTTTCCGGCTGTCAGTGGCGAGTGGCAGGATCGGATACATGTCCGATGCGCTTGATGCCTCTCCGTATGACGCCCTGCTGCTGCTCTCGTTCGGCGGCCCCGAAGGGCCAGACGACGTGGTCCCGTTCCTGGAGAACGTGACGCGGGGCCGCGGCATCCCCAAGGAGCGGCTCAAGGAAGTGGGGCAGCACTACTTCCTGTTCGGCGGGGTCAGCCCGATCAACGACCAGAACCGCGCCCTGCTCGACGCGCTGCGCAAGGACTTCGCCGACCACGGCCTCGACCTGCCGGTCTACTGGGGCAACCGCAACTGGGCGCCCTACCTGACCGACACCCTGCGCGAGATCGTCCGGGACGGCCACCGCCGCGTCCTCGTCCTCGCCACCAGCGCGTACGCCTCGTACTCGGGCTGCCGTCAGTATCGCGAGAACCTGGCCGAGTCCCTCGCCGTGCTCGCCTCCGAGGGCCTTGACGTGCCGCGCGTCGACAAGCTGCGGCACTACTTCAACCACCCCGGCTTCGTCCGCCCCATGATTGACGGGGTCCTGAAGTCGCTGGCCGATCTCCCCGAAGCCGTGCGGGAAGGGGCGCACCTGGCCTTCACGACGCACTCCATCCCGACCGCGGCCGCCGACACCTCCGGCCGCGTCGAGGACCACGGGGACGGCGGCGCGTACGTCAAGGAGCACCTGGACGTCGCCCGCCTCATCGCCGACGCGGTCCGCGAGGAGACCGGCGTCGAACACCCCTGGGAGCTCGTCTACCAGTCCCGCAGCGGCGCCCCCCACATCCCGTGGCTGGAGCCCGACATCTGCGATCACCTGGAGGAGCGCAAGAACGCCGGCGCGCCCGCCGTGGTGATGGTCCCGATCGGTTTCGTGTCGGACCACATGGAGGTGCTGTACGACCTCGACACCGAGGCCGAGGCGAAGGCCGGGGAGCTGGGTCTGCCGGTCCGCCGCTCGGCCACGGTGGGCGCCGACCCGCGGTTCGCCGCCGCGATCCGCGAGCTGGTCCTCGAACGCTCCGCCAAGGAGAGCGGCCGCGAGGTCGCGCCCTGCGCCCTGGGCGCGCTCGGCGCGAGCCACGACCTGTGCCCGGTGGGCTGCTGCCCGGCGCGCGCCCCCAAGCCCGCGGCCGCGGGCGCCGACAGCCCGTACGCGTAAGGACGCCGACGTGACCGACCTCAAGGCCGAACTCCTCGCCGTCGCCCTGGAGGCCGCGCACCGCGCGGGAGCCTTCCTGCGCGACGGCCGCCCGGACGACTTGGGCGTGGCCGCCACCAAGACCAGCGCGGTCGACGTCGTCACCGAGATGGACATCGCATCGGAGAAGCTGATCACCGACTTCTTCGCCGAACGCAGGCCCGACGACGGGGTGCTGGGCGAGGAGGGCGCGAGCTTCGAGGGCAGCAGCGGCGTCCAGTGGGTGATCGACCCCATCGACGGCACCGTCAACTACCTGTACGGGCGCCCCGACTGGTCGGTGTCCATCGCGGCCCGCAAGGACGGCGAGACGCTGGTCGGCGTGGTGCACGCCCCGATGCGCGGGGAGACCTACCGGGCCGTCCTCGGAGAGGGCGCCTTCGTCAACGACAGGCCCGCGCGCACCCGCCCCGCACCCCCGTTCGCGCAGGCCCTCGTCGGCACCGGGTTCGGTTACGTCGCCGAGCGCCGCGTCCGGCAGGCCGAGGTGGCCCGGCAGCTGATCCCGCTGGTCCGTGACATCCGCCGGGGCGGCTCGGCGGCCATCGACCTCTGCGACGTCGCACTCGGCCGCCTGGACGCGTACTACGAGCGCGGCCTCAACCCCTGGGACTTCGCGGCCGGTGACCTCGTCGCGCGGGAGGCGGGCGCCCTGACCGGTGGACGCCCCGGAGAGCCCCCCACGGGCGAGCTGACCATCGCCGCCCCGCCCGGCCTCTTCGAGGACCTGCAGGGCCGCCTGGAGGAGCTCGGGGCCTGGCACGACTGAGCCGCCGCGCAGATCGGCACGCGGAAGGGCCCCGGCATCTCGTCCACGGATGCCGGGGCCCTTCTGCTTGCGATGGATCAGGCGTGCAGCACGCCGACCTCCACCCCGTGCTCGGCGGCCAGACGGTGGAGATCTTCGAGCTCGGCCTGCTCGACCTCGGCAAGGAAGTCGTCGCCCGTCTCACGGGCCTTCGTGAGGTCGGATTCCGTGGCCTTTATGCGCTGCAGCAGTCCTGCGGTAAAAGCGTCCATGGTTGCGCCCCCTCGGCTGGGTCGTGGGTCGATGGCACGGGGGTGTGCCCTCAAGAAGGGGCGATCACGTCTCAAGCCGCCCTGGAGGAAGCGGTTCGTGGCGCGCCACATACAAAGCGTGATCGCGGGTGTGAGGTCGTCCTCCCCTCGCTCCCTTCCACGGAAACCTCAACCCCCGGAGAAAATCCCGCATTCCCCGGCCAGGACACCGCCTTACAGCCGGTTTATGGCCGAAAGGGGCAGGATGGAGGCCACACCCCACGAACAGACCTGCCCGCAGGGGCACAGAGGAAGGACAGCGCCGTGCGCGTACTCGTCGTCGAGGACGAGCAGCTGCTCGCCGATGCGGTGGCCACCGGACTGCGCCGGGAGGCCATGGCCGTCGACGTCGTGTACGACGGAGCGGCCGCCCTGGAACGCATCGGGGTCAATGACTACGACGTCGTGGTGCTCGACCGGGACCTCCCGCTCGTGCACGGGGACGACGTCTGCCGCAAGATCGTCGAGCTCGGCATGCCGACCCGCGTCCTGATGCTCACCGCGTCGGGCGACGTCAGCGACCGCGTCGAGGGCCTGGAGATCGGCGCCGACGACTATCTGCCCAAGCCCTTCGCGTTCAGCGAGCTCACGGCACGCGTGCGTGCCCTCGGCCGGCGTACGAGCGTGCCGCTCCCGCCCGTCCTGGAGCGCGCCGGGATCAAGCTCGACCCGAACCGCCGGGAGATCTTCCGCGACGGCAAGGAGATCCAGCTCGCGCCCAAGGAGTTCGCCGTCCTCGAAGTGCTGCTGCGCAGCGAGGGCGCCGTCGTCTCCGCCGAGCAGCTCCTGGAGAAGGCCTGGGACGAGAACACCGACCCGTTCACGAACGTGGTCCGGGTGACCGTCATGACCCTGCGGCGAAAGCTCGGCGAGCCCGCCGTCATCGTGACGGTGCCCGGCTCCGGCTACCGGATCTGATCCCCGGTGGCCGCGACCCCGGCGCCGCCAGCAGCGCCTCCGAAACCCACCTGGGACCCCAGGAAGGCCGAACCGCCCTTCCCGTGGCTGCGCCCCACGATCCGCATACGGCTCACGCTGCTGTACGGCGGCATGTTCCTGATCGCCGGCATCCTGCTGCTCTCGATCATCTACCTGCTGGCCGCGCAGGCACTGAACGTGGGCGCCGACCTGCCGTTCAAGATCGTCTCCGGGCAGGTGGCCAGCGACAGCTGCAACTTCCCGAGCTCGCCGTCGGCCGGAGAGCTCAACAACGCCATGAACGCCTGCGTCAACGAACAGCGCCAGCACGCCCTGGACAACCTCCTGAGCCGCTCGCTGCTCGCCCTGCTCGGACTCGCGGTGATCGCCTTCGCCTTCGGTTACGCGATGGCGGGCCGCGTCCTGTCGCCGCTGGGCCGCATCACGCGCACCGCGCGCAGGGTGGCCGGCACGGACCTGTCGCGGCGCATCGAACTGGACGGCCCGGACGACGAGTTGAAGGAGCTCTCGGACACCTTCGACGAGATGCTGGACCGCCTGGAGCGGGCCTTCACGGCCCAGCAGCGGTTCGTCGGCAACGCGTCACACGAGCTGCGCACCCCGCTGGCGATCAACCGCACGCTGCTCGAGGTGCACCTCTCCGACCCGGGGGCGCCCGCCGAGCTCCAGCAGCTCGGCAAGACGCTCCTGGCGACCAACGAACGCAGCGAGCAGCTCGTGGAGGGCCTGCTGCTGCTCGCCCGCAGCGACAACCAGATCGTGGAGCGCAAACCGGTAGACCTTGCCGAGGTCGCCGACCGCGCCGTCGACCAGGTGCTGACGGAGGCGGACGCGAAGGGCGTGGAGATCCGCGGGGAGCGCGGCCCTGCCGTCGTGCAGGGCAACGGCGTACTCCTGGAGCGGATCGCCCTGAACCTCGTCCAGAACGCCGTCAGGTACAACGTGCCGGACGAGGGCTGGGTCGAGGTCACCACGGAGGCCCAGCACGGCCAGGCGGTCCTCGTGGTGTCGAACACGGGCCCTGTGGTGCCCGCGTACGAGATCGACAATCTCTTCGAGCCGTTCCGGCGGCTCAGGACCGAGCGGACGGGCAGCGACAAGGGCGTCGGACTCGGCCTGTCGATCGCCCGGTCGGTGGCACGGGCCCACGGGGGCCGTATCATCGCGGAGCCGCGCGAGGGGGGAGGGCTCGTGATGCGAGTCACCCTTCCTCTCTGAGATGCTGCCGCAGACGCGCCGCCATGTTCGCTTTGCGCGGAATTTTCGGGACCTGTTCCCAGAGATCTTCTGTGCGATCGATCACAGGGGCGAATTTTCGGCCATCTACTCTCCGTGATCGTGAAAGTCGTTGGAAAGCCGGGAAAATCCGGGTTTTCAGGGGTCTTGATCACGGGAAGTACACGGGGTGGCGCCTGTGAAGTGCGACATTCGGACCGTGTACGGTCCCGATCGCCATCCAAACCGATCACCTCTTCAGGGGTGCGGTTGGGTGTCGATTGAGTAACAGACCTTGATGTGAGGCAAAATCTCCGCCTCAGGTCGGGCACAAGTCCGGCCTCTCACGCGTTACGTGCGCTGAGACACCGCAGACACCCAGAGGGGGAGAGCGACATGGCAACGGACTACGACACCCCACGCAAGACCGACGATGACGTCAACGAGGACAGCATCGAGGAACTCAAGGCGCGGCGGAACGACAAGTCGACCTCGGCAGTGGACGTCGACGAGTTCGAGGCCGCAGAGGGCCTCGAACTGCCCGGCGCGGACCTGTCGAACGAGGAGCTCGCCGTTCGGGTGCTCCCGAAGCAGCAGGACGAGTTCACCTGCATGAGCTGCTTCCTGGTGCACCACCGCAGCCAGCTGGCCAGGGAGAAGAACGGCCAGCCGATCTGCCGCGACTGCGACTAGGGCAGGGTCGGCCGTGACAGGCTCGACCCCGCCGAGGAAGCGCCGCTTCCGTAAGCGCGGAGCGGACCAAGAAAGCGCCGTCCCCGACGGCGTGCGTGACGACGAGCGGGGCTCTTCCCCCACAGGAACAGCCTCGCTCGGACCGGCGAACGCCCTGGAGACGGCACAGGACGAGACGGCGGCCGACAAGGCGTCCGGGATCCAAGGATCCAAGGGCCGCGTTGCCGCCGTCACGGACGGAGTCATGGCGGGCGTACGCATGAGCGGACGCGGCGCCAAGGCCGGCATCGGCTATCTCGCCGACCGGATCATCGAGAACGCCCCGCGGATCCCGGTCCGCGACCTTTCCACCCTCCGCAAGCAGTTCCCGGGCCTCGGCCCCGATCAGCTCGCGGACAAGCTCATCTCCGGCGCCGCCAACGCGACCTCGACGGTCGGGGCAGGGATCGGCATCGCGGTGATGATGCCCGTGCCGCCCGCGATGCCCGCGGAGCTGGCCGCCGAGATCACCGGCGTCGCGGCGATCGAGCTGAAGCTGATCGCCGAACTCCACGAGGTCTACGGCCGCCGCCCGCCCGGCAACCTCAAGGAGCGCAGCACCGCCTACCTCACGTCGTGGACCGAGGAGCGCGGCATCGACGTGGCCAAGCCCGCGTCGATCAACGCGGCGCTCGGCGGCCAGATGAAGCGCGAACTGCGCCAGCAGATCATGAAACGCATGGTGCGGAACCTCCCGAACCTGATGCCCTTCATGGTCGGCGCCGCGGTCGGGGCGGTGATGAACCGCCGGGACACCAAGAAACTCGCTGAGCGGGTCCGTGCGGACCTGCGGAGGTCGCAGGTGTCCTGGGGCGCCCTCGTCGAGCTGCCGCCCCTTGAGCAGCCCGCGCAGCCCCTTGACCCGTCACGTCCCGGCAGCCCGCCGGAGGAGCTGGGCGCCTGACGCCGAGCCCCCGCCGCGGGTCTACGAGGCGCGAACCGCCGTGAGTGCCGTCGCCAGCGCCTCCGGGTGCCGCGTCGACACGTACACGTACGGAGTCGGGTCCTGCGGGTCCGTGATCTCCACGCGCAGCGCCGTGGGGATGTAGGCGCGCAGAAGCATGAACGCGCGCGGGTCGGCCTTAGGGCCGCGCCAGGCGCGCGCCTCTTCCGCGTCCAGGATCTCGGGCTCGCCCAGGGCGGAGACCGGGATCTTCGCGTCACCCACGACGAACGAGTCCGCCACCACGCGGATGCGCGGGGAGCCGTACGAACTGGTGACGACCGCGGCGACCGCCGTCCCGGCGACCAGGCCGCCGAGCAGCGGCAGGGTGCCGAAGGGGACCATGATCAGCGCGGTCGCGACACCGACCAGGAGCGAGACAAGCCACCAGGAACGGGGCGCCGTCAGGCGTTCTTCGTAAGGCTGCATGTATGCAAGCTTGGCACGATGAGCTGTGTGGCCGGACTCGCGGGTAAGGTCTGCGGCTGTGAGTGGTACTTCAGCAGCTCTGACGCCCCCGGCCGACGCGATAGCGCCCGTCCGCCACCCCGACGCGCCCGCCCCCGGCGAGCTCATCGGAGCCCACTACGAGCACTGTTTCGGCTGCGGCGAAGGACAGGCCCACGGGCTGCACCTCGCGACGCGTGCCGGTGAAGGCGTGGGCGTCACCGCCGAGTTCACCGTCCGCGAGGCCCACCAGGGTGCTCCGGGCCTCGCCCACGGCGGAGTGCTCGCCACGGCGCTCGACGAGACGCTCGGCTCGCTGAACTGGCTGCTGCGCGTGATCGCCGTGACCGGCCGGCTCGAGACCGACTTCGTACGGCCCGTTCCGCTGGGCACCGTGCTCTTCCTCGAGGCCGAGGTGACCGCCGTCTCCGGACGGAAGATCTACTCCCGGGCCACCGGGCGGATCGGCGGCCCCGAGGGGCCCGTGGCCGTCCGCGCCGAGGCCCTCTTCATCGAGGTCAAGGTCGACCACTTCATCGACAACGGCCGCCCGGAGGAGATCCGGGCCGCCATGGACGACCCGGACCAGATCCGCCGCGCACGTGCCTTCGAGGTGAACCCGTGACCCCCGCACCCCGTCCGGAGCTCGACGTGCTGATCCGTCGCGTCGACTCCGATGTACCGCTGCCGTCGTACGCGCAGCCCGGCGACGCCGGAGCGGATCTGCGGACCACCGAGGCGTGCGAACTCGCCCCGGGCGAGCGGGCGGTATTGCCCACCGGGGTGTCTGTCGCGCTGCCGGAGGGGTACGCGGCCTTCGTGCACCCGCGTTCCGGGCTCGCGGCCCGCTGCGGTGTCGCCCTAGTGAATGCCCCGGGGACGGTGGATGCCGGGTACCGTGGAGAGATCAAGGTGATCGTGGTGAATCTCGACCCGCGCGAGCGCGTGCGGTTCGAGCGCTTCGACCGGATTGCCCAACTGGTCGTCCAGCAGGTCGAGAAGGTGCGCTTCCGCGAGGTGGCGGAGCTTCCCGACTCGGCGCGGGCCGAGGGGGGCTTCGGGTCCACCGGCGGCCATGCCGCCGTGGGCGCCGGCTCGGGTGACAAAACGGGTGGGAATCGATACGCATCGGTCGTATCTGACCGGGAAGGACAGTGACGTGTTCGGACGTCGCAAGAAGGACAGTGCCGCCGAGGACGCGGCGGGCGAGGCCGAGCAGGTCGTCGAGGGCCCTGACGGTTCTGACAGCGACGACACGGCCGCCGCGCAGTCGCGCGTGAGGCTCGAGCCCGAGCCCCGCCCGGACGGCCCCTGGGACGTCTCGGAGGTCCGGGAGCCCGGCGAGGGCCGCGTGGACCTCGGTGGCCTCTTCGTACCGGGTGTCGAGGGCATGGAGCTGCGGGTGGAGGTCGCGGGAGACGCGATCGTCGCCGCGACCGTCGTGCTCCAGGACAGCGCCATCCAGCTGCAGGGTTTCGCTGCCCCCAAGAAGCAGGGCATCTGGAGCGAGGTCCGCGAGGAGATCGCCTCGGGCATCACCCAGCAGGGCGGGGTCATCGACGAGGTCGAGGGTCCCCTCGGCTGGGAGCTGCGGGCGCAGGTGCCGGTGCAGCTGCCGGACGGCACGGGTGGCGTGCAGGTCGTGCGCTTCATCGGCGTCGACGGTCCGCGGTGGTTCCTGCGCGGGGTCATCTCCGGCCAGGGCGCGGTGCAGCCGCAGGCCGCGGGTCTCCTGGAGCAGATCTTCCGGGACACCGTCGTCGTGCGTGGCGACGGCCCGATGGCGCCGCGTGACCCGATCGTCCTGAAGCTGCCGGACGACGCCCAGATGGTCGCCGAGGGCGCGGTCCAGCAGGAGCAGCAGGAGGGCTCGCGCTTCTCCGGTGGCATGGGCCAGCTCCAGAGGGGCCCCGAGATCACCGAGGTGCGCTAGCGCTCCGCTGCCCGTGCGGTGATGAACCCGCGGGCCGGTGGTGGCTGGTCGCGCAGTTCCCCGCGCCCCTTACGGGGCGCTGATGCCCCACGAGTCGCAAGCCGATGGGCCGCATTCCCTGACGGGAGTGCGGCCCATCGGCGTTTTCGCAGGTGAGAGCGGTGGGGCGACCGCAGACGTAAGAGAGTCGTCAATGAGGCGCCAAGCACCGTAAGGGAGCCGTCAACGGCGGTCGTTTCCGGCCAGGGAGGAGGTTTGCTCAAGGCGCCGGATCAATCGCATCTCATCTCTCATCTAGGAGCACACGATGGCCGACGTGGCCTTCGTCGTCACCACGCTCGCGGTCTTCGCGCTGGTGGCGCTCATCGCCAAGGGGGTGGCGAAGCTGTGACTGCCGAGAACATCGTCGGTCTCGTCGTGGCCGTCGCCCTGCTGGGCTATCTCGTACTCGCTCTTGTGTTCCCGGAGAGGTTCTGAGTACGGCCATGAGCCCTGTTCTTGCTGGTGTGCTCCAGTTCCTCGCGCTGATCGTGGCGCTCGCCCTGGCATACCGTCCGCTCGGCGACCACATGGCCCGGGTCTACTCCTCCGACAAGCACCTGCGCGTCGAGAAGTGGATCTACAAGGGCATCGGCGCCAACCCGAACGCCGAGATGCGCTGGCCCGCCTATCTGCGCGGGGTCCTCGCCTTCTCGGCCGTGAGCGTGCTGTTCCTGTACCTCCTGCAGCGGCTCCAGGGCTCACTGCCCGGATCGCTCGGCTTCAGGTCGATCGACCCCGACCAGGCCTTCAACACCGCCGCCTCCTTCGTGGCGAACACCAACTGGCAGTCGTACTACGGCGAACAGGCCATGGGCCACGTCGTGCAGACCGGCGGCCTCGCGGTGCAGAACTTCGTGTCCGCCGCCGTCGGCATCGCCGTCGCGGTGGCCCTGGTACGCGGCTTCGCCCGCTCCCGCACGGGTGAACTGGGGAACTTCTGGGCCGACCTGGTGCGCGGTGTCGTACGCGTCCTGATCCCGATATCGGTGATCGGCGCGGTCGTCCTCGTCGCCTGTGGCGCGATCCAGAACTTCTCCGGCATCCACGGGGTCGGCCAGTTCATGGGCGGCAGCCGGCAGTGGAACGGCGGCGCGGTGGCCTCGCAGGAGGTCATCAAGGAGCTGGGCACCAACGGAGGCGGCTACTTCAACGCCAACTCCGCCCACCCCTTCGAGAACCCGAACGGATTCTCCAACCTCTTCGAGGTCTTCCTGATCCTGGTGATCCCCTTCGCGATCACGAGGACCTTCGGGCGGATGGTCGGTTCCCTCAGGCAGGGGTACGCGATCCTCGCCACGATGGTGACCATCTGGGTCGTGTTCACCGCACTGATGATGTGGACGGAGTTCCACCACGGGGCTCCCGCCCTCGACATCGCGGGCGGGGCGATGGAGGGCAAGGAGACGCGGTTCGGGATCGCCGGATCGGCGATCTTCTCGGTCGCCACGACGCTGACCTCGACGGGCGCGGTCAACTCCTTCCACTCCTCCAACACCGGCTTCGGCGGCGGACTCGATCTCCTCGGCATGCAGTTGGGGGAGATCGCACCCGGCGGCACGGGTTCGGGTCTGTACGGAATGCTGATCATGGCGATCATCGCGGTGTTCATCGCCGGGCTCATGGTGGGCCGTACGCCGGAGTACCTGGGCAAGAAGATCGGCACCCGCGAGATCAAGCTCGCGGCCTGCTACATCCTCGTCACCCCGGCCCTGGTGCTCGGCTTCACGGCGGTGTCGATGGCGCTGCCCACGCCCAAGGACTCGATGCTCAACTCCGGGGCGCACGGCTTCTCGGAGATCCTCTACGCCTACACGTCGGGCGCCAACAACAACGGCTCGGCGTTCGCCGGACTGAGCGCCGACACCAACTGGTTCAACACCACGATCGGTCTCGCGATGCTGCTCGGCCGCTTCCTGCCGATGGTGTTCGTCCTCGCGCTCGCGGGTTCGCTGGCCGAGCAGAAGCCGATCCCGGCGACGGCGGGCACCTTGCGCACCGAAAAGCCGCTGTTCACCGGATTGCTGGTCGGCAGCATCATGATCATCACCGGTCTGACGTACTTCCCGGCGCTCGCCCTCGGGCCGCTGGCCGAGGGGTTGGCGTCATGACCACCGCGACGAAGAAGCCAGAGGAGCCCGGCTCCATGTCCACCGTTACTCCCACCCGCGCGCCGCACCAGGACGTGCCCGGCGGCCATGAGGGCCACCAGGACGGCGGCCGGGTCGGCGGGGGCCTGTTCGACCCCAGGCAGCTCCTGAAGTCCTTCCCGGACGCCGTGCGGAAACTCGACCCGCGGGTGATGGTCAAGTCGCCCGTCATGTTCGTGGTGCTCGTCGGCTCGGTCATCACCACCGTCCTCGCGGTCAAGGACCCGGGGGACTGGTTCGGCTGGGCGATCGCGGTCTGGCTCTGGCTGACCACGATCTTCGCCAACCTGGCGGAGGCGGTGGCCGAGGGCCGCGGCAAGGCGCAGGCGGACACGCTGCGCAAGGCCAAGACCGACACGGTCGCGCGCCGCCTGGACGGCACGGCCGAGGAGCAGGTGCCCGGCACCGCGCTGCGCATCGGCGACCTGGTCGTCTGTGAGGCGGGCGACGTGATCCCCGGCGACGGCGATGTCGTCGACGGTGTCGCGAGCGTCGACGAATCGGCGATCACCGGGGAATCGGCCCCGGTCATCCGGGAGTCGGGCGGCGACAGGTCCGCCGTCACCGGCGGCACGAAGGTCCTCTCCGACCGGATCGTCGTCAAGATCACGACCAAGCCGGGCGAGACCTTCATCGACCGCATGATCAACCTGGTCGAGGGCGCGGCCCGGCAGAAGACGCCCAACGAGATCGCGCTCAACATCCTTCTCGCGTCCCTCACCATCGTCTTCCTGCTCGCGGTCGTCACGCTCCAGCCGTTCGCCGTGTACGCCGGTGCCGAGCAGTCCATGATCGTGCTTGCCGCGCTCCTGGTCTGCCTGATCCCCACGACCATCGGCGCGCTGCTGTCCGCGATCGGCATCGCGGGCATGGACCGGCTCGTCCAGCGCAACGTCCTCGCCATGTCCGGACGGGCGGTCGAGGCCGCCGGTGACGTCTCGACGCTGCTGCTCGACAAGACCGGCACCATCACGCTGGGCAACCGGCAGGCCGCCGAGTTCGTGCCGGTACGCGGGACGACCGAGGCCGAGCTCGCGGATGCCGCCCAGCTCTCGTCGCTGGCCGACGAGACGCCCGAGGGACGCTCCGTCGTCGTACTGGCGAAGGAGAGGTACGGGCTTCGCGAGCGTCACCAGGGGGAGTTGGAGGGGGCCGAATGGGTCGCCTTCACCGCGCAGACGCGGATGTCGGGCGTCGACCTCGTCGAGGGCGGCGCGGGGCGCAAGGTCCGCAAGGGCGCGGCCGGTTCGGTCGTCGCCTGGGTCACGCGGAACGGCGGCACGGTCTCCGAGGACGCCCAGGCCCTGACCGACACGATCTCGCAGGCCGGTGGCACACCCCTCCTGGTCGCCGCCGACGACGAGAAGGGGGCCCGCGTCCTCGGCGTCATCCACCTCAAGGACGTCGTCAAGGAAGGCATGCGGGAGCGGTTCGACGAGCTGCGGCGCATGGGCATCAAGACGGTCATGATCACCGGTGACAACCCGCTGACCGCCAAGGCCATCGCGGACGAGGCAGGCGTGGACGACTACCTCGCCGAGGCCACGCCCGAGGACAAGATGGCGCTGATCAAGCGGGAACAGGCGGGCGGCAAGCTCGTCGCGATGACCGGCGACGGCACGAACGACGCGCCCGCCCTTGCCCAGGCGGACGTGGGCGTGGCCATGAACACCGGTACCTCGGCCGCCAAGGAGGCCGGGAACATGGTGGACCTGGACTCCAACCCCACCAAGCTCATCGAGATCGTCGAGATCGGCAAGCAACTCCTGATCACCAGGGGCGCGTTGACGACCTTCTCGATCGCCAACGACGTCGCGAAGTACTTCGCGATCATCCCCGCCATGTTCGCCGTGGTGTATCCCGGTCTCGACAAGCTCAACATCATGAACCTGTCCTCTCCGGAGACGGCCATCTTGTCGGCCGTCGTCTTCAACGCGCTGATCATCGTCGCCCTGGTGCCGCTGGCCCTGAAGGGCGTGCGGTACCGGCCGATGAGCGCGGACAGGATGCTGCGGCGCAATCTCGGCGTCTACGGAGTCGGCGGTCTCGTCGCCCCGTTCATCGGCATCAAGCTCATCGACATGGTCATCTCCCTCATCCCCGGGCTGTAGTTCCTGAAAGCGTGCTTATCGTCATGAACAACTCCGTCGGAAGTACCGCACGGCTGCTGGGCGCGGGTCTGCGCGCGCTGCTCGTGCTGACCGTGATCTGCGGTGTCATCTATCCGCTCGCCGTCACCGGAATCGCCCAGGGCCTGTTCCACGACAAGGCCAACGGTTCCGAGATCAGGAGCGGGGGCGAGGTCGTCGGCTCCGAACTCATCGGGCAGCGCTACGACTTGCCGCTGAAGAAGGGCCAGGAGACCGCCGCGCCCGACCTGAAGTGGTTCCAGCCCCGCCCGTCCAACGGTCTCGGCTCCAACCAGGACGCGGGCGTGAACACCCAGTACGACCTGATCCTGTCGGGGGCGACGAACCTGGCCGGTGACAACAAGGACCTGATCGCGGACGTCAAGGCGGCCAAGGCGGCCGTGGTCAAGGAAAACTCCACGGCCGGCTTCAAGGTGCGGCCCTCGGACGTGCCGGCCGAGGCCGTCACCTCGTCCGGCTCGGGCCTGGACCCCCACATCTCCCCGGAGTACGCGGAACTTCAGGCCCACCGAGTGGCCGAGAGGAACGGCCTCGCCGTGGGCGCGGTCGAGAAGCTGGTCGACGAGCACACCGACGGGCGGATCCTCGGCTTCATGGGCGAGCCCCGCGTCAATGTCCTCCAGCTCAATGTGGCGCTGAAGGAGCTTGTCGGCGGGAGGGGCTGATCTCCGTAGAATCCGTAGAAGAGGAGCCTCCTGCTCCTCAACTCCCTTGTGGCTCGCGGTGGTTCGGTCCCGGTGATCCCGGCGACCGAAGCATTGCGGGCCACAATCGCGTACGTCCATACTGTGCCGGTCACGCGGGGGGAGACCGGTGCGGTGAGCGGACGGCGCGTGCCCGCCGTGGTGCGGAGCGGCCGGTACCACGGGATGGTGCTCGGGGCGGCCGGGCTTGCCGTCCTGCTGGCGGCCACGGTGCTCGCCGCCCTTGCCGCGCTGACCGAGAAGGCCGTCGAGGGCGGGGTGCGGCAGCGTCTCGCCGCGGACCGGGAAGCCGCCGTCGAGGTCGCCGGGCGCTACGACGCCGACAGCGTGCGGCGGCTGGACGCGGACGTACGCGCCGCGGTCGGCCGCACCTACGGCGAGGTGCCCCATCGGACCCGGCTCGCGCTGCGGGCACCGGCGGCGCGCAACGACGAGCTCTCCGTGACCGAGGCCGGTGGCCGGCGCCGCGAGGACGTCACCATGTCCGTGATCGCGCTCCAAGGGGCCAGATCGCACGCCGCTCTCGTGGCGGGCCGGTGGCCGCGCGCGGGCGCCGGCGGCTCGGCCGACGCGCCCGTGGAGACCGTGCTGACCAGGACGTTCGCCGCGGAACTCGCGGTCCGCACGGGCGATTCGGTGAACGTGCGCGGCGCCGGTGGGCGCCTGGTGCGGATGCGGGTCGTCGGGCTCTACGGGACCGAGGGGCGCGCGCCCGCGGTCTGGGCGGGGCTCAGCAGTACGTTCGGGACGCCCGACTCCCTCGCGCTCGTGCCCCGCGGCGCGTTCACGGCGCGGCCCGGGCTCGCGAAGGACGCGGGCGCGGTGTGGCTGGGCGTGCCCGACGCGCGGGGGCTGCGGCTCGGCGACATCGGGCCGCTGGCCGAGCGGGCCCGGCGGTTCGGCGGCAGCGATGCCTCGCTCTCGGTGCTGCGGGGCTCGGACCCCGCGGCGGAGCTGACGGTCTCGGCAGGGCTGCGCAGGGCGCTCGACCGGCTCACCACGCCCATTGCCGTGGCCCGCGCGGGGCTCTACGTACCCGCCACGCTGCTCGCCGCCCTCGCGGTCGCGGCCCTGGTGCTCACCGGGCGGCAACTCGCCGAACACCGGCGCGCGGAGCTGGCGTTGCTGGCCGCGCGGGGTGCCGGGACGCGGCGGCTGATGGTGTCGACCGGGGTGCAGTGGGCGGTGGTGGCCCTGCCGGCGGGGGTGGCCGCGCCCTTCCTCGCGGGCCCGCTGCTGCGGCTCCTCGAAGGGGCGGGGGTGCTGCACGGCGGGGTGCCGGACGCCGCCGTGATCGGTGCCGCGTGGGTGGGTGCCGCCTTCGCCGTCGTGGTGCACGGGTGTGCGGTGCTGCTGCCGACGCTGCGGTTGGTGCGGGACCGGCAGGCGGTGAGCCGGCTTCGCCTGCGGGTGGGGAGGTTCGCGGGGGCGCAGCGGGTGGGGGCCGATGTGGTCCTTGGGGCGGTGGCTGTCCTGGGGTGGCTGCAGCTGCGGCAGTACCGCTCTCCCGTGACCGGTGACGGTGTCGACCCGGTGCTCGTCTTCGCTCCGGTGGTGATGACCACCGCGGCCGCCCTGCTCGTGCTGCGCCTGCTGCCCTTCCTGACGCGGGCCGTCGGCCCCCTCGCCCGGCGCGGCAAAGGGCTCGTGCTGCCGCTCGGCGGGTGGCAGATCGCGCGGCGGGCGGCGCGGCACGCGGGCCCCGCCCTGGTGGTCACGCTGGCCCTGGCCGTGGCGGCGCTGAGCAGTACCGCCCTCGCCATACTCGACCGGGGGGACCACGACCAGGCCGCTTTCCAGGTGGGCGCCGACCTGCGGATCGAACCGGGGGAGGGGGTGCCCGCCGGGGAGCGGCGTGCGACGTACGGTGCGTTGCCCGGGGTCGAGGCGGTCACTCCCGTGGTGACCACGGAGGGATACATCGGGCAGGACGCGGTGGCCGTCACGGGCGTCAACACGGGGCGTGGGCCGGTGCCTTCGCTGCGGGGGGATCTTGCGGGGCGGCCCGTGGGGGAGCTTGTGGCGCCGCTGGGGAGGGGGATTCCGGCGCACGGGCTGGTTGTTGGCGGTGTCGACGGCGTCGGCGGTACTCGCCCCGTACGTGAACTCCCGCTGCGGGTGAGGTTGTCGGCCGATGGGCCCGGTCGCACCGTGCCGGTGCGGCTGACGGTCTACTTCGAGGACGACGACGGTCTCGTCCACTCAAGTGCCCTCCTTCTTAAAGAAGGCGGCCCTCGGACTCTTCCTTTGAAGGTGCCCGTACGAAGCGGTGGTCTGCGCATCCTGCAGATCGACCTGAGCATGGCGGACGAGACGGTACGGCGCACCTACCGTCTGCGGATCGACCGCGTGCCGGGGCTCACCCGGAAGGCCGACTGGCGTGACCTGCGCGAGGACGCGCCGGACCGGTACGGGGCGGGGTGCCCCCAGGCCGAGCGGCCGCGCGGGGAGGTGGGGGAGGCTCCGGGCCCGGTGCTGTGCGGTGACAGGCCTGGGGCCGGTGTCCTGCTCGACGCGGTGCTTCGGGGGCCGGACACGCGGCTCAAGTACCCGACGTGGAGCGTCCGGCTCGGCACGGACAGCGCCAAGGGGCGCCCCGCGGCGTCCGCTCTCGCCGATCGTGCGCTGCTGGACTCCGGGGCGGTGCGGGTCGGGGACGTCGTGACGGTGCGGCGCGGTACGGGTGGCAGTGTCCGGCTGAAGATCGTCGGACGGATCGAGGCGGTGCCGGGCGAGGCGCGCGACCGACCCCGTCTCCTGGCCGATTCGCGTGCGATGGCGGCCCAGTTGGCGCTGAGCGGGGCGTTGCCGGGGGCGGAGAGCGCCTGGTGGGCGGGGGCGGTACGGGGTGAGGCGCGCGCCGCGTGGAAGGCGGTGCGGGACAGCCCTCGGCTCGGAAGCGCCGTGGACGTGCCGCACGCGCGCGTGGCCCTCGGCGAGGACCCGTTGCGACGGGGGGCCCGTGGCGGCCTCTGGCTCTGCCTCGCCCTCGCACCGGCCTTCGCCGTCATCGCCTTCACGCTGCACACGGTGCTCGCGGCGCGGGCCAGAGAACGGGAGTTCGCGCTGCTGCGGGCCCTGGGGGTACGCAGGGGCCAACTCGCCGCGTACCTGTGGACGGAACAGCTGACGCTGGCGGGCATGGCAGCCCTCCTCGGCACCCTCCTGGGAGCGGGCCTCGCCACGGTGATCATGCCGGTGGTCACGGTCGACGCGACCGGCGCCCCGGTCTTCCCCGCACTGCTCACCGAGGTGCCGTGGATGCGGGTCTGGCTGGTGGCGGCCGGCGTGACGCTGGTGATCTGCGGGGTGGTGAGCGGGGTGGTACGGGTCCTCGGCCGGGTGGACCTGGGGCGGGTGCTACGGGCGGGTGAGGACGGGTGAGGGGGACTGCGGACGGGGGGTGGGGGCGGGATTGGTCTGTCCGGGGCGGGGCTGGGGGCGTGGGCGGGGCCGGGGCCTGGGGCCTGGGACGGGATCGCACCGACACAAACCCGAACAGTCCCGCACGCTGGTGCGGGGTGATCGGGTGGGTGGGTGGGAGAGCGTTGGTGGGTGGGAGCGCTTGTTCGGGGAGGGGCGATGCGGCGTAGGGATTGGGTGTGGGGGGAGTTGGGGGGCCTCGCCCTCGTTGTTCTGGTGCTCTGTGGTGTCGCTGCCGGTGGGCCGGGGTTGTTGGACGTGGCTTCGGGGCAGGCGCTGGGGCACCGGCTCGAGCAGGTGCAGCGGGACGCCCCGGGAATCACCCACCGGATGCGGTTCGGGCCCGAGGAGAAGCGGCCCGGCGCGGACAGCACCCTGGACGCCGATCTGCGGCGGTTCTCGGAGATCGTCGAGAACGCCACCCCCGCCGCCCTCCGCGGAGAACTCCGGCGCGATTCCACCCGCATCGCCCTGCCCGGCGTACGCACGCGCGACGGCACCACGCTGTCCCTCGTGTACGCGAGCGACGCCCCGCCCCGCTCCGCGTACGCAGCCGGCCGGCCCCCCGCCGCGAGGGGACGCGTCGTGGAGATCGCCGTCTCCACCCGTACCCGCGACGCCCTGAAGCTGCGGCTCGGGCAGGAACTACGGCTCGGCCCCGGCGCGTTGGAGATCGCGGACGCCCCGGCACGGGTCGTCGGGTTCTACGCCGCCGAGGGCGAGCGGCGGCTCTGGCGCGAGCACCCCCTCCTCGCGCGTCCGGGACAGGAACCGCGGGGCGGGGCGGTGCGCTACGCGGGCGCCCTGCTCGCGCCCCAGGGCGTGGAAGTACTGCAGAGCCAGGCGGAGGCCGACCTCACCGTGGTGTGGGGCATGCGCCTGGACCCCGGCGAGAACGCCGCGCGCTACGTCGGCGACCAGGGGCAGCGCGACTTCGAGCGCCACATGCTCCGCTACCCGGAATCCGTACGGCAGGGCACGTGTGAGGTGGGGGCGGTCGGCGGCGGCATGTACTGCGCCTTCGGTGCCCACCCGGCCGCCGAGACGGAGACCGCCACCGAACTGCCGGACGCCCTGGAGGAGTTCCAGGAGCAGTGGCGGCAGGGCAGTGTCGTGATCTCCTTCGCGCTCGCCTCGGTGACGGCGGTGGGCCTCGCCACCGTGGTCGTCGGCGCGCTGCTCTCCGTACGCCGTCGCCTCGACGCCCATCGGCTGCGACGCGCGCGTGGCGCGTCGGCCCCGGGGATCGCCCTGGGGCGCGGAGCGGTGACCGCGCCGGCCGTGCTGCTGGGGTTCGTGGGCGGGTGCGCGGCTGCCTCGCTGCTGCCGGGGTCGTCGGCGGCGTACGGGCGGGGACTGCTCGTCGCCCTGGGCGCGTGGCTGGTGCAGCCGCTGCTCACCTGGTGGGCCGTCCGCGACCGCGCCCTGCTGCGGGGCAAGGGGGCGAGCGGCGGGCGCCGCGTCGTCGCCGAGGTGAGTGTGGTGGCCGTCGCCGTCGCGGGCGTCCTCGCGCTGCGGGCGCGCGGGACGGAGGGCGGGGCCAGCGGCGACCCCCTGCTCGCCGCCGTCCCCGTACTCCTGGGGCTCGCCACGGTCGTGGTCCTGGTGCGCCTCTACCCGTGGCCGGTACGCCTCGTCGCCCGCCGGGCCGCCCGTGGACGCGGAACCGTGGCTCTCGTAGCGCTTCGCGGCGCCGCGAAGGAGGCCCCCGCGCGGGCGCTCGCGCTGCTCGTCCTGGTGGTGACGCTGGCCGGCGCCGTGTTCGGCGGCCTGGTCGCGCAGACGCTCACGGAGGGGCGCCGGGACACCGCAGCCTGGCGGGTGGGCGCCGATGCCTCCTTCCTGGGAGCGGGGCGCGACCCCGACACCGCGAAGCGCCTGGCACGCGCGCGTGGCGTGCGGGAGACGGTGGCGGTGCGGCAACTGCGGGTCGACCCGGTGAGCGCCGAGGACGGCGGGCGGTACGGAATCGCGAGCCTGGTGGGCGTCGACGGCACGGAACTGCGGTCCGCCGCGGGAGGTTCGGCGGCGGCTCGCGCGCTGCGGGACGCCGGTCTGAGCGGGGGCGGGGCCAAGGGCGCCGGGCGTGACATCCGGGTGCTCGCCGACGCCGCCGACGCGGGGGACCTGCTGACCATCACCGTGCACGGCAAGGAGCACCGCCTGCGCGTCGTGGGCACCCTCCCCGAGGCCGTGCGACGCGACCCCGCCCTGGGCCCCGTACGCTCCTCCACCGAGGCGAGGGACCACCTCCTGCTCGCCGACAACAGGGACCTCAAGGCCTTCGGGGCGAGCGAGTTCGAGGAGTCCGCCCTGCTCCTGTACGGCCCGCGTCTGGACGCCGGTGAGCTGCGCTCGGTCGTCCCGCGCACCGCGCCCGGCGCCGCCACCGGGGAGCTGCGGATTCGCGCCGAGGAGCAGTCCGAGGCCGAGGAGGACGGTCTGATCGCGGCCATGACCGTCGCGCACACCGCCTGCACCGCCGTGGCCGTCTTCCTCGCGCTGCTCGCCCTGGTCCTCGAACTCCTGCTGTCCGCGCCCGCCCGCGGCGACACGGCCGCCCGGCTGCGCACGCTGGGGCTCGGCGGCCGCGCCACCGCCGGGCTGCATCTGCTCCAGCTGCTGCCCATGGTGCTCGCGGCCGTTGCCGGGGGCCTCGCGCTCGGTCTGACCCTGCCCGGACTGCTAGGCCCCGCCCTCGACCTGCGGGTGTTCACCGGCGGTCCCACCGCACCCGCCCTGCGGACCGACGCCCTGTTCACCGCGGTGCTTGCCGCCGGGACCGTCGCCCTGGTGGCCGTGGCGGTGGGTCTGGAGACCTGGCTGGGGCGGCGAAGGGGACTGGGAGCAGTGCTGCGACTGGGGAGGAACGATGACTGAGCTGGCCGATCTGGAGGCCCGCGCGAACGCCGCGCGCCGCCCCGCGCGGGACGAGGGCCTTGTCGTGTGCGACAACCTCGTACGCGTCTACCGCACCGAGAAGGTGGAGGTACAGGCCCTTCAGGGACTCGACCTGGTGGTCGGTGAGGGGGAGTGCGTGGCACTCGTGGGCGCGTCCGGGTCCGGCAAGTCCACCCTCCTGTCGATCCTCTCCGGGCTCGATCTGCCGACCGCCGGCCGGGCCAGGGTCGCCGGGCACGACCTGCTCTCCATGGGGCGCCGCGAACGCCTGGGCTACCGCAGGAACACCGTCGGCTTCGTGTGGCAGCAGACCGGGCGCAATCTGCTGCCGTACCTCACCGCCCTGGAGAACGTCGCGCTGCCGATGAGGTACGCGCGCGTGCCCCGACGCCAACGCGCGGCGCGGGCCGCCGAACTGCTCGACGTACTCGGAGTCGCGTACTGCGGCGCGAGGCGGCCCGCCGAGCTCTCCGGCGGTGAACAGCAGCGCGTCGCCGTGGCGGTCGCCACCGCCAACGCCCCGCGGGTGCTGCTCGCCGACGAACCCACCGGAGAGCTGGACACGGCCAGTGGCGAGGAGGTGTTCGCCGCCCTCCGGCGCGCGAACGAGGAACTGGGGGCGACCGTCCTGGTGGTCACGCACGATCCGCTGGTCTCCGGTCAGGTCCGCCGCACCGTGCGCATCCGGGACGGCCGCACGGCCACGGAGACGCTGCGTGAACGGGGCGGTGCGGGCGAGGAGTTCACGGTTCTGGACCGGGCTGGGCGGTTGCAGCTGCCGCGCGACTACGTGGAGCGCTATGGGCTGCGCGGTCGCGTACGGCTCACGGAGGAGCCGGATCACATCGGAGTCTGGGGTGAAGGGCCGGATTCGTCCGCGCCCACCTCCTGAAGCCTTGACGGACCTCAGGTCTGTACCTATGGTCACGGCCCAACACGCGTGTTCAGAAAGGCACTTGAAGTTCACATACAAGAATGGATGGCCTTCGCATGGCTCACACCCCCACATCCGTGCGCCACCACCGCAGACCCCGCACGCCGGTCCTCGCTACCCTCGCCACCGTGGTGACCGCGCTGGTCGCCGCCGTCCTGGCCTGGCCCGGCGCCGAGCGCGCCGACGCGGCGCCCAGCACCTTCGCGCACCCCGGAGTCACCGTCTCCCGCGGCCAGCTGGACTTCACCAGGGAGAAGGTCAACGCCGGCGCCCAGCCCTGGAAGGGCGCCTACGACCAGATGATGGGCAGCAAGTACGCCTCCCTGTCGCGCGCACCGAAGCCCCGCGCGGTCGTCGAGTGCGGCTCCTACTCGAACCCCAACTACGGGTGCACCGACGAGCGCGAGGACGCCATAGCCGCGTACACCACCGCCCTCGCCTGGTACATCACCCGTGACGACCGCTACGCCAAGAAGTCCATCGAGCTGATGGACGCCTGGTCCGGCACGATCAAGGACCACACCAACAGCAACGCCCCGCTGCAGACCGGCTGGGCGGGATCGACCTGGCCCAGGGCCGCCGAGATCATCAAGCACACGTACACCGGCGGCTGGAGCAACTCGGGCCGCTTCGCGACGATGCTGCGCACCGTCTACCTGCCCGAGATCATCAACGGCTCCCACTCCAACGGCAACTGGGAGCTTTCGATGATGGAGGCCGCCATCGGCATCTCCGTCTTCATCGAGGACAAGGGGTCCTACGACAAGGCCATGGCGAAGTTCCGCACGCGTACCGCCGCGTACGTCTATCTCGCCTCCGACGGCGACCTGCCCAAGACCGTGCCCAGCCAGAACCTGGACACCCGCGCCAAGATCGTCAAGTACTGGCAGGGACAGGGCACCTTCACCACCGGGCTCTCGCAGGAGACGTGCCGCGACTTCACCCACACCGGGTACGGGCTCTCCGCGATCTCCCATGTCGCCGAGACCAGCCGCATCCAGGGCGAGGACCTCTACAAGACGGACGTCGGCGAGCGGCTGCGCCAGGGCCTCGGCTTCCACGCCAAGTACGAACTGGGTGAGGCCCCGCCGAGCTCGCTCTGCGGCGGATCGGTCCACCGGGGCTTCGGGCCCGTCACCGAGGTCGGCTACAACGCGCTCCACAACCGTCTCGGCCACGCCATGACCAACACCCAGAAGCTCACCGAACGCAACCGTCCGGCAGGTTCCAACAACCTGTTCGTCGCCTGGGAGACCCTGACCCACGCGGACAACCCGCGCTGACACCAACCTTGTTGGGCCGGGCGCGCCGTGCCCATACTGGCGCCCGGCCCCACAGAGCCGCACGGGGGGAGTGGGCATGACCGAGGGCGCGATCGTCGTCGAGGACCTGCACCGGACGTACGGCAGCGGCGCGTCCGCCGTGCACGCCCTGCGCGGCGTCTCCTTCGCTGTCCCGCGCGGCGAACTGGTCGCCCTGAAGGGCCGGTCGGGGTCCGGCAAGACCACCCTGCTCAACCTCGTCGGCGGGCTCGACACCCCGGACGCGGGCAAGATCACCGTAGAAGGGCTCGAACTCGCGGGACTCGGCGAGGACGGCCTCCTGGAGCTGCGCCGCGACCGCGTCGGCTTCATCTTCCAGTCCTTCGGGCTCATCCCGATCCTCACCGCCGCCGAGAACGTGGGCGTACCCCTGCGGCTCCGAAAGACCGACCCTCACGCGCGCGAGGAGCGCGTCGCGCTGCTGCTCGCCCTCGTCGGCCTGTCCGACCACGCCGAGCAGCGGCCGGGCGAGCTCTCCGGAGGGCAGCAGCAGCGCGTGGCGATCGCCCGCGCGCTCGCCAACAAGCCCGCCCTGCTCATCGCCGACGAACCCACCGGGCAGCTGGACGCCGAGACCGGTCATGCCGTGATGGAGCTGCTGCGTGCCGTCGTCCGCGGCGAGGGCGTCACCGCCCTGGTCGCCACGCACGACGCGGCGCTGCTCGACCTCGCCGACCGGGTCCTGGAACTGCGCGACGGCGAGATCGTCGGGCCCTGATCACGGCCCCCGCCGCATCGATGCCCGTGGCCCACCACATCAGGGTTGTGTCAAGGTGCGCCCGCGGGCGCACCTTCGTCCGGTTCGCGGCAAATGTTGGCCGTAAGGTCGACTCTGCGTACACAGCAGTTTCGGGAAGACAATGGGGCCATGGCACGCGGCAAGCTTCGGATATACCTCGGTTCGGCACCGGGCGTCGGCAAGACGTACGCGATGCTGTCCGAGGCGCACCGCCGCATCGAGCGCGGCACCGACTGCGTGGTGGCCTTCGTGGAGCACCACGACAGGCCGCGCACCGAGGTGATGCTGCACGGCCTGGAGCAGGTGCCCCGCAGGGAACTCGACCACCGCGGCACCCTCTTCACCGAGATGGACGTCGACGCCGTCCTGCGGCGCGCGCCCGCCGTCGCCCTGGTGGACGAACTGGCGCACACGAACGTCCCCGGCTCGCGCAACGCCAAGCGCTGGCAGGACGTCGAGGAACTCCTCACCGCGGGCATCGACGTCGTCTCGACCGTGAACATCCAGCACCTGGAGTCCCTCGGCGACGTCGTCGAGTCGATCACCGGCGTACGCCAGCGCGAGACCGTGCCGGACGAAATGGTGCGACGCGCGGACCAGATCGAGCTCGTCGACATGTCGCCACAAGCGCTGCGCCGCCGCATGGCGCACGGCAACATCTACAAGCCCGACCGGGTCGACGCGGCCCTGTCCAACTACTTCCGGCCCGGCAACCTCACCGCCCTGCGCGAGCTCGCGCTCCTCTGGGTCGCCGACCGGGTCGACGAGTACCTCCAGCAGTACCGCGGCGAGCACGACATCCGCTCCACCTGGCAGGCCCGCGAGCGCATAGCCGTCGGACTCACCGGCGGCCCCGAGGGCCGCACCCTGATCCGCCGCGCGTCGCGGATGGCCGCCAAGGGCTCCGGCAGCGAGATCCTCGCCGTCTACATCGCCCGCAGCGACGGCCTGACCGCGGCCTCGCCCAAGGAGCTCGCGGTGCAGCGCACCCTGGTGGAGGACCTGGGCGGCACCTTCCACCACGTCATCGGCGACGACATACCGGCCGCGCTGCTCGACTTCGCCCGCGGCGTCAACGCCACCCAGATCGTCCTCGGCTCCTCGCGCCGCAAGACCTGGCAGTACATCTTCGGACCCGGCGTCGGCGCGACGGTGGCCCGCGAATCGGGCCCCGACCTGGACGTCCACATCGTCACGCACGACGAGGTCGCCAAGGGCCGCGGCCTGCCCGTGGCGCGCGGGGCACGGCTCGGCCGGTCCCGGAGCATCTGGGGCTGGCTGGTGGGCGTGGGCGGCCCGGCGCTCCTGACGCTGCTCCTCACCCATGTCGACGCGGACCTGGGGCTCGCCAACGACATGCTCCTGTTCCTGACCCTCACCGTCGCCGCCGCACTGCTCGGCGGTCTGCTGCCGGCCCTGGCCTCGGCGGCGTTCGGCTCGCTGCTCCTGAACTACTACTTCACGCCACCGCTGCACCTCTGGACGATCTCCGACTCCAAGAACATCGTCGCGATCATCGTCTTCGTGGGCGTCGCGATCTCCGTCGCCTCCGTCGTGGACCTCGCCGCCCGCCGCACCCACCAGGCCGCGAGGCTGCGCGCGGAGTCGGAGATACTCTCCTTCCTCGCCGGCAGCGTGCTGCGCGGCGAGACGAGCCTGGACGCCCTCCTCGAACGCGTACGCGAGACCTTCAGCATGGACTCGGTGGCCCTCCTGGAGCGCGCCAGTGACGTCGCCCCCTGGACCTGCGCGGGCCGGGTCGGCGAGGGCCGCACGCTGGAGCGCCCCGAGGACGCGGACGTGGACATGCCGGTCGGCGACCACATGGCGCTCGCCCTGTCCGGCCGGGTGCTGCCCGCCGAGGACCGCAGGGTGCTCGCCGCGTTCGCCGCGCAGGCCGCCGTGGTCCTCGACCGCCAGCGCCTGCGGGACGAGGCGCAACAGGCCCGCACCCTCGCCGAGGGCAACCGCATCCGCACCGCGCTGCTCGCCGCCGTCAGCCACGACCTGCGCACGCCCCTCGCGGGCATCAAGGCCGCCGTCAGCTCCCTGCGCTCCGACGACGTGGCCTGGTCCGAGGAGGACCAGGCCGAGCTCCTCGAAGGCATCGAGGACGGCGCCGACCGCCTGGACCACCTGGTCGGCAACCTCCTGGACATGTCCCGCCTGCAGACCGGCACCGTCACACCGCTGATCCGCGCGATCGACCTCGACGAGGTCGTCCCGATGGCGCTCGGCGGCGTCCCCGACGGCAGCGCGGACCTCGACATCCCCGAGACGCTGCCGATGGTCTCCGTGGACAAGGGCCTCCTGGAGCGCGCGGTCGCCAACATCGTCGAGAACGCGGTCAAGTACAGCCGCGCCGCCGAACCGGTCCTGGTCTCCGCGAGCACGCTCGGCGACCGCGTCGAACTGCGGGTCGTGGACCGTGGCCCCGGCGTCCCCGATGCCGCCAAGGACCGCATCTTCGAGCCCTTCCAGCGCTACGGTGACGCTCCGCGCGGCGCGGGCGTGGGCCTGGGCCTCGCGGTCGCCCGCGGCTTCGTGGAGTCCATGGGCGGGACGCTGGAGGCCGAGGACACCCCCGGCGGCGGCCTCACCATGGTCCTCACCCTGCGGGCGGCGGCGGGTGGACCGCCGCCCCTCCCGGACCTCTCCGCCCAGGTCGTCTCATGACCGCCGAGGCGGCCACCACCGACAAGCCCGAAAGGCAGGTACGCATGACCCGGGTGCTCGTGGTCGACGACGAGCCGCAGATCGTACGCGCCCTCGTGATCAACCTGAAGGCGCGCAAGTACGACGTGGACGCGGCCCCGGACGGAGCCACCGCGCTCCAGCTCGCCGCCGCACGCCACCCCGACGTGATCGTGCTCGACCTCGGTCTGCCCGACATGGACGGGGTCGAGGTCATCAGGGGCCTGCGCGGCTGGACGCGCGTCCCGATCCTGGTGCTCTCCGCGCGGCACAGCTCGGACGAGAAGGTCGAGGCGCTCGACGCGGGCGCCGACGACTACGTCACCAAGCCCTTCGGCATGGACGAGCTCCTGGCCCGCCTGAGGGCCTCCATCCGCAGGGCCGAGCCCACCGGAGCGGGCGAGGACGACGTGATGGTGGACACGGAGGACTTCACGGTCGACCTGGCCGCCAAGAAGGTCAACCGCGACGGACGCGACGTGCGTCTGACGCCCACCGAATGGCACCTCCTGGAAGTCCTCGTGCGCAACACCGGGCGACTGGTCAGCCAGAAGCAGCTGCTCCAGGAGGTGTGGGGCCCCTCGTACGGTACGGAGACCAACTACCTGCGCGTCTACATGGCGCAGCTGCGCCGCAAGCTGGAGGCGGACCCCGCCCATCCGCGGCACTTCATCACCGAGCCGGGAATGGGTTACAGGTTCGAGCGATGAGTCAAGGGTCAAGGCGGGGCTGAGCGGGCATAAGCACAGATGAGCGCACCCATTGCGGCGCTGTCGGCGACCCCCGGTACGCTTCCTGTATGAGTGCTGTTCCTGGTTCCGAGAAGCCGGCAGGCCGTTTCCGGCGCATGCTCGACCGGCTGTCCTCCTCCCAGGAGGATCTGGAGTCGGAGGAGCTGCGCGAGGACTCCGAGACGGCTGGATGCACCCGTATCGGAGACTGCCACGACCGCCAGATAGTCACGGTTACTGGTACCTTGCGCACGGTCACCCTGCGACCACGCGCCGGCGTACCCGCCCTGGAGGCGGAGCTGTTCGACGGCTCCGCGGCTCTGGACGTGGTGTGGCTCGGCAGGCGCTCCATCGTGGGGATAGAGCCGGGGCGCAGGCTGATCGCGTCCGGCCGGGTCTCGATGAGCCGGGGCCGCCGGGTGCTCTTCAACCCGAAATACGAACTCAGACCCCTCGGACGGGAGTAGCCGGTGACGTCCCTCGACAAGCCGACGGACCAGGGCACCACGGATCAGGAAGACGATTCCAGGGCCGTGACCGAGGCCGCGCTCTTCGAGGCCTTCGGCGGCGTGCGGGGTCTGGTGGAGACCGTTCTGCCCGGCCTCCTCTTCGTGACGATCTTCACGATCAACAAGGATCTGCACATGTCGGCCATCGCGGCCCTCGCGGTGTCCCTGGTGCTCGTGGCGGTCCGCCTGGTCATGAAGGACACCGTCAAGCACGCCTTCAGCGGCGTCTTCGGGGTCGCCTTCGGTGTCGTCTTCGCGATGATGACCGGCAACGCCAAGGACTTCTATCTGCCGGGCATGCTCTACACGCTGGGCCTCGCCCTGGCCTACATCATCACGGCCATCGCGGGCGTCCCGCTGATCGGCCTGATCCTCGGCCCGGTCTTCAAGGAGAACCTCTCCTGGCGCACCCGCAACCCGGGCCGCAAGAAGGCGTACACCAAGGCCAGTTGGGCCTGGGGCCTGATCCTGCTCGCGAAGTGCGCGATCCTCTTCCCGCTCTACTGGTGGGCGGACACGACGCAGTTCGGCTGGGTCCTGATCGCCCTGAAGATCCCGCCCTTCCTGCTCGCCGTCTGGCTGACCTGGGTCTTCCTGGCGAAGGCGCCGCCGCCGATCGACGTCTTCGCCGAGATGGAGGCCGCCGAGAAGGCCGAGGAAGAGCGCAAGACCGCCGCGCGCGGCCGCGAGGCCTGAGCAGCGCTTGCTGTACGGAGAGGGGGTGCCCGGAAGTTTCCGGGCGCCCCCTCTCCGTAGAACGCTGCGGGCTCGCCACCGGCTAGCTGGCCGCGTCTTCCTTCCGCACCGACAGCAGATCCTCCAGCTGCTCCTCGCGGGCCTGGGCCGCCACGAAGAGGAGCTCGTCGCCCGCCTCCAGGGAGTCGTCCGGGGTCGGCGCGAGGACACGCGTGCCGCGGATGATCGTCACCAGCGAGGTGTCCTGGGGCCACTGGACGTCGCCGACCGTCGTGCCCGCGAGCGCCGACTCGGGCGGCAGGGTCAGCTCGACGAGGTTCGCGTCGCCGTGGCTGAAGCGCAGCAGGCGTACGAGATCACCGACGCTCACCGCCTCCTCGACGAGCGCGGACATCAGGCGCGGGGTCGAGACCGCGACGTCGACGCCCCAGGACTCGTTGAAGAGCCATTCGTTCTTGGGGTTGTTCACGCGGGCGACGACCCGCGGGACGCCGTACTCGGTCTTCGCGAGCAGCGACACGACGAGGTTGACCTTGTCGTCGCCGGTCGCGGCGATCACCACGTTGCAGCGCTGGAGTGCCGCCTCGTCGAGCGAGGTGATCTCGCAGGCGTCGGCGAGCAGCCACTCGGCCTGCGGGACGCGCTCGACCGAGATGGCGGTCGGCGCCTTGTCGATGAGCAGAATCTCGTGCCCGTTCTCCAGGAGCTCACCGGCGATGGAACGTCCCACCGCGCCTGCTCCGGCAATGGCGACCCTCATCAGTGACCGCCTTCCTCGGGGCCTTCGGCGAATGCCGCTTCGACCTTCTCGACCTCGTCGGTGCGCATCATCACGTGCACCAGGTCGCCCTCCTGGAGCACCGTCTGCGAGGTCGGCAGGACCGCCTCGCCCAGCCGGGTGAGGAAGGCCACGCGGACGCCGGTCTCCTCCTGGAGTTCGCTGATCTTGTGGCCGATCCAGGACGCGGACGCGTGCACCTCGGCGAGCTGTACGCCGCCGGTGGGGTCGCGCCACAGCGGCTCGGCCCCGGAGGGCAGCAGCCTGCGCAGCATCTGGTCGGCGGTCCAGCGGACCGTGGCGACGGTGGGGATGCCGAGGCGCTGGTAGACCTCGGCGCGGCGCGGGTCGTAGATGCGGGCGGCGACGTTCTCGATGCCGAACATCTCGCGGGCCACACGGGCGGCGATGATGTTCGAGTTGTCGCCGCTGCTGACCGCGGCGAAGGCGCCCGCTTCTTCGATGCCGGCCTCGCGCAGGGTGTCCTGGTCGAAGCCGATGCCGGTGACGCGACGGCCGCCGAAGCCGGAGCCGAGACGGCGGAAGGCGGTGGGGTCCTGGTCGATCACGGCGACCGTGTGCCCCTGTTGTTCCAGGGTTTGCGCGAGAGCGGATCCGACTCTCCCGCAGCCCATGATGACGATGTGCACGCCCGTCCTTCCGGCTGTGTCAATACTTTTTGCTCAGGCTGAACGGTAAAAGCGTCTCAGACCGACGCCCAAGCTACACACGCACGGTCCGCGGAGGGCACCCCCGTGCACCTGCCGGTGCTCACGGAGGCGGCGCGGGGGTCAGTCCACGCTGCGCAGCAGGCCCTCGACGCTCTTGAGCCGGTAGCTGAGCTCCACGATCTGCAGCCGGGCCGCTTCCTGCTCGGACCTGGCGCGCTCGACGACCTCGCGGTACTGCTCCATCGCCTCGGCCCACTGGCGGTCGCGCTCGCGGTTGCGCTGCGACTGGAAGTAGGCGACCGCCACCACCGCGCCGGCGAGTATCAGGAAGAAGGCGACCGGGATGATCACGTCGTCCATTAAGACCCCTCAGGTGAGTGCTGTGTGGCCTCGTCGGACGCGTCCTCCCGGACGGCCGCGAGGATCGTGTCCACGTTCAGGCGCACGTCGAACGGCGCCAGTTCGAAGTACTTGAGCGCCTTGCCGTCGTCGGAGAGCTCCAGGCGGCCGACGACGAGACCGGCCTTCTCCAGACGTTCGAGGTGCATGTAGAGCAGGGGCCGGGAGACACCGAGCCGCCGCGCCAGTTCGCTGACGTACAGCTGCCCCGGGGCGAGCTCGGTGATGATCCGGATCCGCTGGGCGTGGCCGACGGCGGAGAGAAAGGCGAGCAGCTCTTCGCTGTCCATGGCCCGCCTTATCGCTGGTCTGCCAGCCGTCTTCGCGCTGGTCCCGAAACCTGTCAGCCAAGGCTTACGCATGACGGGAACCGCTGTCAATCCGCTTCCGCCCGCTTCCGCCCGCTTCCGCGCAGCCGCGCATGACAGTTGACGGCTCACTCCTTCACCTGTAAGTCTCTACTTACACATGAAGGAATGAACGCCAGGAGATGGCGAAGGGGTGGGGATGGTCATGGGGAAGCGATCGGTCACGGTGGGGGTGGCCAGATGGAGCGCGCTGCATCCGGGGCGCGCGATCATCGGCTGGCTGGTGTTCGTGGTGCTCTGCCTGGGGGGCGGCATCGCCACCGGCATGAACAGCGCGAGCAGCGAGGACTACCGCGTGGGGGAGGCGGGGCGTGCCGAGGCCCTGGCGACCGAGGGCGGCGTCCAGCTGCGGCCCACGGAACAGGTGCTGATCCGCGCCAAGTCGGGCCCGCTGGACAAGGCGGCGGCCGGCGCCGCCGTCAAGGACGTCACCGCCCGGATGAAGTCGCTCCCGGAGGTGGCGTCGGTCGCCGCCCCGGTCCGCTCCGAGGACGGACGCGTCCTGCGCGTCCAGGTGGAGCTGAACGGGCCCGACCAGGACGGCAAGAAGAACGTCATCCCGCTCCAGGCCCAGACCGAGCAGGTCAAGAAGGCCCACCCGGACCTGGTGATCGAGGAGACCGGCGCCGCCTCGGTGAGCAAGGGCGTCAACGACCAGCGGGGCGAGGACCTCGCCTTCTCCGAGGCGATCACGCTCCCCGTCACGCTGATCACGCTCGCCCTGGTCTTCGGCTCCGTGGTCATGGTCGGCGTACCGCTGCTCCTCGCCGTCACCTCGATCATGGCGACCATGGGCCTGGCGATGCTGGCCTCGCACCTGCTGCCCGACACCGGCGTCGGGATGAACATGATCCTGCTCATCGGCATGGCGGTCGGCGTCGACTACACGCTCTTCTACCTCAAGCGTGAGCGCGAGGAACGGGCCCGCACGGGGGGCCGCCTGACCTCCGAGGCGCTGGTCGAGGCGGCCGCGGCCACCGCGGGCCGCGCCATCGTGGTCTCCGGACTCGCGGTGATCGTCTCCACCGCCGCCCTCTACCTCGCGGGCGACGTCATCTTCGACTCCCTCGCCACCGGCACCATCCTGGTCGTGGCCGTCGCCGTGGTCAGTTCGGTGACCGTGCTCCCCGCGCTCCTTGTCAGGCTCGGCAAGCGCGCGGACCGGCGGGCGCTGAAGCGGCAGGCGCAGGGCAAGCCGGTGCGGACGTACGGCGAGAAGAAGCCCGGACGGGCCTGGAACGCGCTGCTGACCCCGGCCCGCAAGCGCCCCGCGCTCACCCTCGGCCTCTCCGTCCTCGCCCTGCTCGGCCTGGCGCTGCCCGCCCTGGACATGGAGCTCAAGGACCCGTCGCGCGACAGCTTCTCGCGCGACATCCCGGCCATGCAGGGGTACGACCGGCTGCTCGACGCCTTTCCCGAGCAGCGCATCCGGCACCAGGTCGTGGTGCGGGCCGAGGCCTCGCGGGCCGGCGAGGTGCGCGAGGCGCTGACCGCCCTTGACCGCAGGGCCCAGGCCGACCCGCTGTTCTCGCACCCCTCCGCAACCCCGCTCCTGCGCACCTCGAAGGACCGCAGGACCACCACGCTGGAGCTCAACGCCCCGCACGCCACGTACTCCGACAAGGCCGTCGCCTCCCTCGACCACCTGCGCGACGACCACCTCCCCGCCACCGTCGGCACATTGCCCGGCGTCGAGACGGCCGTCACCGGCGAGGTGCCCCGCGGCACGGACTACGTGGAGCACCAGAACGAGAAGCTGCCGCTCGTCCTCGGCTTCCTGCTCCTGATGACCTTCGCCATGACGGTCGTCGCGTTCCGCTCGGTCGTCCTCGGACTGCTCGGCATCGTGCTCAACCTGCTCTCCGCCGCCTCGGCGCTCGGCCTGCTCGTCCTGGTCTTCCAGGGGCAATGGGCCGAGGAACTGCTCTCGTTCGTCTCGCTCGGCGGGATCTCCTCGCGGGTGCCGCTCTTCCTCATCGTGATCCTCTTCGGGCTCTCGATGGACTACCAGGTGTTCGTCGTCAGCCGGATCCGGGAGGCCGCCCTGAACGGCGTGCCCACCCGGCAGGCCGTCATCGAGGGCATCGGCTCGTCGGCCAAGGTCGTCACCAGTGCCGCGATCGTCATGGTCACCGTCTTCGCGAGCTTCGTGATGCTGCACATCCTGGAGATGAAGCAGATGGGCTTCGTCCTCGCGGCGGCCGTCCTGCTCGACGCGTTCGTGATCCGCATCATGATCCTGCCGGCGGCGCTGCTGCTCCTCGGCCGTGCCACCTGGTGGCCGTCCCGCGCGATCCACCGCGCCGAGCAGCGGGCGGCCGAGCGGTACGGGACGCGGGAGGCGCGGGAGATGCCGGAGGCACCGCAGACCGCCGACGGCGGTCCGCTTTCCGGGCATGAGGCGGAGCGCCCGGCGGCGCGTCGTGGCTAACCGGCGCGGTTAGGGGGTGGTGGGTGGGCGGGCACCCATTCGAACGCTTACGATCCTCTGCGTGTCCAAACTGACCGACGTGCCCAAACGGATCCTCATCGGGCGCGCACTGCGCAGCGACCGGCTCGGAGAAACCCTCCTGCCGAAGCGCATCGCTCTACCGGTGTTCGCGTCCGACCCGCTCTCCTCCGTGGCCTACGCACCAGGAGAAGTGCTCCTCGTCCTCTCGATCGCGGGTGTGTCGGCGTACCACTTCAGCCCCTGGATCGCTGTCGCCGTCGTCGTGCTGATGTTCACCGTCGTCGCGTCGTACCGGCAGAACGTGCACGCCTACCCGAGTGGTGGTGGCGACTACGAGGTCGCCAACACCAACCTCGGCCCCAAGGCCGGACTCACCGTCGCGAGCGCGCTGCTCGTCGACTACGTCCTGACCGTGGCCGTGTCGATCTCCTCGGGCATCGAGAATCTCGGCTCGGCGGTCCCGTTCGTCGTCGAGCACAAGGTGCTCTGCGCCGTCGCCGTCATCGTGCTTCTCACGCTGATGAACCTGCGCGGCGTGAAGGAGTCCGGGAAGCTCTTCGCCATCCCGACCTACGTCTTCGTCGTCGGCGTCTTCATCATGATCGCCTGGGGTGCCTTCCAGAGCATCGTCCTCGGCGAGACGATGAAGGCGCCCACGGCGGACTACGAGATCAAACCCGAGCACCAGGGCCTCGCGGGCTTCGCCCTGGTCTTCCTGCTCCTGCGGGCCTTCTCCTCCGGCTGTGCCGCGCTCACCGGCGTCGAGGCCATCAGCAACGGCGTCCCGGCCTTCCGCAAGCCCAAGAGCAAGAACGCGGCGAGCACCCTGGCCCTGATGGGCGCGCTTGCCGTCACCATGTTCTGCGGCATCATCGCGCTCGCCATGACGACCAAGGTCCGCATGGCGGAGAACCCGGCCAAGGACCTGTTCCACAACGGTGTCCCGGTCGGCGGCGACTACGTCCAGAACCCGGTGATCTCCCAGGTCGCCGAGGCCGTCTTCGGCAACGGAAGCTTCCTCTTCATCGTCCTGGCCGCCGCCACCGCCCTGGTCCTGTTCCTCGCGGCCAACACGGCGTACAACGGCTTCCCGCTGCTCGGCTCGATCCTCGCGCAGGACCGCTACCTGCCGCGCCAGCTGCACACCCGCGGCGACCGGCTCGCCTTCTCCAACGGCATCGTGCTGCTCGCGGGCGCCGCGGCCCTCCTCGTCGTCATCTACGGCGCCGACTCGACCCGCCTGATCCAGCTCTACATCGTCGGCGTCTTCGTCTCCTTCACGCTCAGCCAGATCGGCATGGTCCGGCACTGGAACCGCCACCTGAGCAAGGAGAAGGACCAGGCCAAGCGCCGCCACATGATCCGCTCGCGGGCGATCAACACCTTCGGTGCCTTCTTCACGGGCATGGTCCTGGTCGTCGTACTCGTCACGAAGTTCACGCACGGCGCGTGGGTCGCCCTGCTCGGCATGGTGATCTTCTACGCGACGATGTCGGCGATCCGCCGCCACTACGACCGCGTCGCCGAGGAGATCGCCGCCCCTGACACCCCGTCCGACGACAGCGTGCGGCCCTCGCGCGTGCACTCCATCGTCCTGGTCTCCAAGATCCACCGGCCGACGCTGCGCGCCCTGGCCTACGCCAAGCTGATGCGCTCGGACACGCTCGAAGCGCTGAGCATCAACGTCGACCCGGCGGAGACCAAGGCCCTGAAGGGCGAGTGGGAGCGGCGCGGCATCACCGTCCCGCTGAAGATCCTCGACTCGCCCTACCGCGAGATCACCCGGCCGATCATCGAGTACGTGAAGAACCTGCGCCGGGAGAGCCCGCGTGACGTGGTCAGCGTGATCATCCCGGAGTACGTGGTGGGCCACTGGTACGAGCACCTGCTGCACAACCAGAGCGCGCTCCGGCTCAAGGGCCGCCTGCTCTTCACCCCCGGCGTGATGGTCACCTCCGTCCCCTACCAGCTCGACTCCTCCGAGGCCGCGAAGAAGCGGGCCCGGAAGCGGTCGGAGTGGAACGCGCCGGGTGCGGTGCGCCGGGGACCGGTGGAGAAGCGCCCCAAGGAGCCCAGCAACAAGGCCTGACCCCCGCGGTTGGTGAGCGGCCGGACGACACCCACGTAGACTGGTGGGCTGTTGTCCGGCCGTTTCCTTTCGGCCGATGCCCCCTTACGTAGTGGAGTCACCCCGCCATGCAGGCAGAACCGAAGAAATCGCAGGCGGGGAACTCGAAGGAGGGCTCGCAGGCGGCCTCCCTCATCGGGCAGGAGTACGAGGTCGAGGTGGGCCCCGTCGCCCACGGCGGGCACTGCGTCGCCCGCACGGCCGAGGGACGTGTCCTCTTCGTCCGCCACACGCTGCCCGGCGAGAAGGTCATCGCGCGCGTCACCGACGGCGACGAGGAGTCCCGCTTCCTGCGTGCCGACGCGGTGACGGTCCTCGACCCGTCCAAGGACCGCGTCGAGGCCCCCTGCCCGTACGCGGGCCCCGGCCGCTGCGGCGGCTGCGACTGGCAGCACGCGAAGCCGGGCGCGCAGCGCCGCCTCAAGGGCGAGGTCATCGCCGAGCAGCTCCAGCGGCTTGCCGGTCTGACCCCCGAGGAGGCGGGCTGGGACGGCACGGTCGTCCCCGCCGAGGGCGACAAGCTGCCCCCGGGCGAGGTCCCGTCCTGGCGCACCCGCGTCCAGTACGCGATCGACCCCGACGGCAACGCGGGCCTGCGCCGCCACCGCTCGCACGAGGTCGAGCCCATCGAGCACTGCATGATCGCCGCTCCCGGGGTCTCCGAGCTGGGCATCGAGAAGCACGACTGGGCCGGCATGGCATCGGTCGAGGCGATCGCGGCCACGGGCTCCCAGGACCGCCAGGTCATCCTCGAACCGAAGCCGGGCGCGCGCCTGCCGCTCGTCGAGCTGGACAAGCCGGTGTCGGTCCTCCGGGTCGCCGAACAGGACGGCGGCATCCACCGCGTCCACGGCCGCCCCTTCGTGCGCGAGCGCGCCGACGGCCGCACCTACCGCGTCGGCAACGGCGGCTTCTGGCAGGTCCACCCGAAGGCCGCCGAGACCTTGATGCTCGCCGTCATGCAGGGCCTCACACCCCGCAAGGGCGACTCGGCCCTCGACCTCTACTGCGGCGTGGGCCTGTTCGCGGGCGCCATCGCCGACCGGGTCGGCGACAAGGGCGCCGTCCTCGGCATCGAGTCCGGCAAGCGAGCCGTCGAGGACGCCCGCCACAACCTCGCCGCCTTCGACCGCGTCCGCATCGAGCAGGGCAAGGTCGAGGCCGCCCTGCCACGCACCGGCATCACGGAGGTCGACCTGATCGTCCTCGACCCGCCGCGCGCGGGCGCGGGCAAGCAGACGGTGAAACACTTGACGGGTCTGGGAGCACGCAGGATCGCGTACGTGGCCTGCGACCCGGCCGCGCTGGCACGGGACCTGGCGTACTTCCGTGAGGGCGGCTACCGGGTGCGGACGCTGCGGGCGTTCGACCTGTTCCCGATGACTCACCATGTGGAGTGCGTGGCGATTCTGGAGCCCGCCACCAAGGGTTCCTGACGCCGGCTTCCCGGCGCGGAAAGGGACGGCACGTGGAGCAGCCTGCGGCAGGAGCGGCGGGGGCCGGGGCGTCAGAGCCCGAGCAGCAGGCTCTCTTCGGGTGGTCGGACGCCTCCGCGGCGCCGCCCGCCGCGCCCGGGGCCTTCCGGGACAGTCCGCAGGCCCGGCGGATGCTCGACGTGCGGGAGGTCTACGCGGAGCGGGCGGCGCTCGACTCGCCGCGCGGCCAGCAGATCATGGCCCGGTTGCCGGGCGTACGCGTGACGGAGGTGGCCGGGCACTGGCGCATCCCCGAACTCCACGGCAACGACGGCAACATCGGCCGGTGGGTCCGCATCAAGACCGAGACGCTCGTCCTCGGGGTCAAGCAGACGCTCACCACGCGCTACAACGGCAGGTCCGCCGACTGGATCGCGCCGGGCCCCTCCAACGGCTGCGCGATGGCCTGCGCGTACTGCTACGTCCCCCGCCGCAAGGGCTTCGCCAACCCCATCACGCTGTTCACGAACATCGAGGCGATCGTCGCCCACGTCCGGCGCCACGTACGGGCCCAGGGGCCCAAGACGGAACCCAACCAGTGCGATCCGAGAGCCTGGGTCTACGACATCGGGGAGAACGGCGACTGCTCCGTCGACGCCCTGGTCTGCGACAACACCGCGGATCTCGTCGCCGCGTTCCGCGGCCTGCCCACGGCGAAGGCGTCCTTCGCGACCAAGTTCGTCAACCCCGATCTGCTCGGTTACGACCCGCAAGGGCGCACCCGGGTGCGTTTCTCCCTCATGCCCGCCGACGACGCCCGTCTCCTGGACATCCGCACCAGCCCGGTCGCCGAGCGGATCGCCGCCGCCGCGGACTTCCTCGACGCGGGCTACGAGGTGCACTTCAACCTCTCGCCGGTCGTGCTGCGGCCGGGCTGGCAGCGGGACTGGGCCGAGCTGCTAGACCACCTCGACGACGTCCTGCCCGCCCGCGTGAAGGAGCAGGCGGCGGCCGAGGTCATCATGCTGACGCACAATCAGGCGCTCCACGAGGTCAACCTGGGCTGGCACCCCCGCGCCGAGGACGTGTTGTGGCAGCCGGAGGCCCAGGAGACGAAGCGCTCCCAGAACGGGGCCCTCAACGTCCGCTACAACCAGGAGATCAAGCGGAACTCCCTGGCCCGCGTCCAAGAACTGCTGACCGAGCACGCGCCGTGGCTGCGCGTCAGGTACGCCTTCTGAGCCCGCGGCCCGCCGCGGGTCTCAGCCCGGGGCCGGCGCCAGGCCGACCAGCCTCGCGCTGTCCTCCCACAGCGCCCGCGCCACCTCGTCCTTACGGGCGAGCTCCGACACGTCCGGCCAGCTGAGCCGCCCCTTGCGCAGGGCGGCGAGCACGCGGCCGTCCGGTGGCTTCGCGGTGCCGAGCACCAGGTCGGCCAGGGCGTTCCCCGCCGCCGTACGGGTGTTGAAGTGCGGGTTGAGCCTGCGCAGCGGCCACCCGAGGGCCGGTGTGCCGAGGAGCGACCAGGCCGCCCGGAGGGGCAGCGCGAGATCCTTGGCCAGGCCCGTCCCGAAGACCTGCCCCGGATCGAAGGCGAGCGCGGTGAGGCGGTGGTCCGGAAGCCCCGACAAGGACCGGGCGGTGAGCACGGCGCACAGCTTGGACGCGGTGTACGCGTGCTCGCCCGCCTTGCGCGGCCGGGGGTCACGCCCGGGGTCGAGCTCGGGGTGGGCGAGCAGCTCCGCGTCCGCGTGGCGCGGCGGCGTGAGACCGGCCCCGGTGGCGGGGTCGTACGTACCGCTCGTGGTCTGCACGACGAGCGCCCCGTCCCGCAGGACGGGCAGCAGCAGCCGCACCAGGAGATAGTGCGCGAGGTGGTTGACCGCGAACGTCGGCTCGAAGCCGTCCGCCGTTCTGCCGGTGACGTCGGGGCGGATCACGCCCGCGTTCAGGACCAGGGCGTCGACGGGAGCCCCGCCCAGGCGCCGGCGGACCGCCGCCGCGAAGGCACGCACCGAATCGAGCTCCGTCAGATCGAGCGGGAGGGTTCCGCCACCGGCCGCCGGACGGCGCGCCCCCAGGATCAGCCGGGCCTCGCCCGGCCGCGTCAGTCGTCGCGCGGCGATCGCTTCGAAGCCCGAAGTCCCGCCGGTCATCACCATCGTTGACACGCTGCCCCCTCGGGAGCCGCCGGTCCAGGACGGCTTCGAGCGTAGCGCCCGAAGGGCCGGATGCCTCCCCCGAACCGGGTCGGGCCCGGACCCCGCGGGCCGGCGGGAGCCGCGTCACCGACGACGCGGCGCCCGCCAGAGTCCTTCGTGGTGCCTGGGTCAGGACGCCGGCCCGTTCAGGGGAAGGAGACCACCGTGGACGGCACGGTGTTCGAGCCCGACGTGGGAGCGCCGATCGCGTTGATGACGTGCGCGTACTGACCCTTGCCGCCGAGCGAGACGACGAGCAGGTGATGGAACTTCACGCCCGGCTTGTTCGGCGCCGCGAAGCCGTGTTCCTGCACGATGGTCGGGTCGACGTTGTAGAAGCAGTAGCTGCCCAGGCCCCAACCCTCATGGGTGTTGACCGAGTCGGCGACCTTGTAGGCGGCGAAGCCCCGCAGGCTGCCGTTCTGGATGGCTGCCTGGTTGGGGGCGTCGTACGCCTTCTCGTTCTGGTAGAAGATCGTGCGCCCGCGCTCGCCGTTCCACTGCACGTCGTACTTGTTGAAGTGCTCTACGAACAGGCCGGTCGCAAGGACGTCCGCGCCGTTGACGACCACGCCGTAGTCGGCCCGGTTGGTCTCCCAGCCCACGCCGTCGCCGTGGTCGGCGCGCCAGACCCAGGTGTGGTCGACGATGGTGTGGCGGCTGTTGACCACCATGCTGGTGGTGGCCTTGCCCGCGCCCGCGCCGCCGATGCGGATGAACACGTCCTGGACGGTGGTCGGGTTGCCGACGTGCGAGTTCTTCGCGCCCGCCGGGCCGATCTCGACGAGCGTCCTGGAGTTCTGCGGCCCGGCGTCCACCAGGAACCCGGCGAGCCGCACCCCGTCGACGTCGGAGGTCTTCACCGCGGTGACCCCGTTGTCCGGGATGAGGGTGGCGTAACCGATGCCGAGGACCACGGAGTTGGCCCGCTTGACCTCGATCGGCCGGTCGAGGTGGTAGATGCCGGGGGTGAGCAGGAGGTGCAGCCCCTGGGCGAGGGCCGCGTTGAGGGTGGCCGCGCTGTCGCCCGGCTTGGCGACGTAGAAGGCGGAGAGGGAGAGGGACTGGCCCTGCGGGGTGCCGTGGCCCCAGCTGGTGCCGCGGGCGTTGGTGCGCAGGGCGGGCAGGAAGACCTTGTACTCGGCGCCGTCGAGGTAGAGGAAGGGCTTCTCGCGGGAGTACGGGGTGTTGTTCAGGGTCGTGTAGGGCGGGTTGGGGAAGGAGTCGCCGGGCGCGCCCTCCACCCCGGAGAACACCATGTTCCACACCGCGTTCAGCCAGCCGCCGATCGAGCTGTCGCGGGTGTACCACTGCTGCTGGGAGTACGGCTGGACGGTGCCGTCGATGCGGCTGTCGGCGATGTAGCCGCCGCTGGCCCAGCCGTAGCCGTCGGGGGCGAGGTTCAGGTCGCCGCGGATGTGCATGCGGCGGAAGGGGGCGGCCTGGGAGACCGCCCAACGGTTGGCGCCGCTGACCGGGGAGAGGGAGAGGTTCTCCGCCGAACGCCAGAAGTTCTGAGTGGCGTTTCCGTTGAACCAGCCCGCGTCGACGGTGACGTCGCCGTTGAAGTGGGTGTCGTCGGGGGAGAGCCCCAGGCCCATGATCGAGGTGTAGAAGCCGATCTGGGCGTTGAGACCGCTGTAGTTGCCGGGCTTGAACAGCAGGGCGTAGCGGTCGGTGCCGAACTGCGCCGACTCCTGCTTCCTGAATATCTCGTCCAGCTTCCCCTGGATGCCGCCGGTGGACGGATCGAAGACGATGACGTTCGGACCGAAGTCGGGGGCGAAGGCGTTCGCGGGCCGCGGGCGGCGGGCGGCGGGGGCCTGCGCCGGGGGCGCGTCGGGGGCGGCGACTGCCTGGGAGGCGAGCATCCCGGTGGCCGGGACCGCCAGAGCGGCGGCCAGGGCGGAGCGGCGGGAGAGGGTGGATCTCGCGGCGGGCGCAGGCTGGTGCTCAGACATGGCACGTCCTTCTGTCGGCTGGGCGGTTGGCACGCTGAGGTGCTGAGGTGCTGAGGTGCTGTTGGTGGGGGCGGCGCCGCTCCGGATCGATGGGGCGGAGCGGTGCCGTGCGCGGTCGGTTCAGATTCCGGACTTCGTTCAGAGATTCGTTCAGAACCTGAACGGTGATCGCTGAGAGAGCGCTCTCTCGCGTTGGATAGTTGTGTCTGGGGCAAGGCGCGTCAAGGGGGTGCGCACGATGTCGCGTCGACTGGACGGGCAGAAGTCAACTAGGTGCACGTGTGGGCAAGTTGGCGCCAATCGCCCGTACGTGAGTGATATGTCCGGTGGTGGAGTGGTGCCCCCAACGGCCGTTGCCGCCAGCGGACTTGCCCCCGCATCAGGCAAGGAGAGCCGAACGCCCACCCACCCCGGTTGCTATAAAGACCCCGTGACTGCCGACGCCCCGCGCCCCGCCCGCCCCGTGACCCTGGAGGACGTGGCCCGGGCGGCGGGGGTCTCGCGCGCCACCGTCTCCCGGGTCGTGAACGGAGCGCCCACCGTCGACCCGGTGCTGCGCCGCCAGGTGGAGGAGGCGGTCGAGGCCACCGGCTACGTCCCCAACCAGGCCGCCCGCTCCCTGGTGACCCAGCGGACCGACTCCATCGCCCTGGTCGTGTCGGAGCGCGAGCGCCGGCCGGTCGAGGCTCCCTTCGTCGGCCGGATGTTCACCGACCCCCACTTCGGCAGGGTGGTCGGCGGCCTTCTGGACGTGCTGCGCCCGGCCGGGGTCCAGCTGGTCCTGATGCTGGTGGACGACGACACCTCGCGCCGCCAGTTCCTCTCGTACCTGCGCCAGGGGCATGTGGACGGGACGGTGCTCGTCTCCTCGCACGCCTCCGATCCGCTGCCCCGGCTGCTCGCGGAGACCGGGCTGCCCGCCGTGCTCGCGGGACGCCCCGCCCAGACGGTTCCGCTGCCGTATGTGGAGGTGGACCAGCGGGCGGGGGCACGGCTGGCCGTCGACCGTCTGGTGGCCGGGGGCCGCCGCGCGATCGGCAGCGTCGCGGGACCGCAGGACATGCCGGCCGCCCAGGAGCGCCTCCAGGGTTTCCGTGACGCGCTGGCGGCGCACGGCATCACCGAAGCGCCCTGGGCGGAGGGCGACTTCACCCGGGTGGGCGGCGCCGAGGCCACGCGGCGGCTCCTCGCCGAACGCCCGGACCTGGACGGTGTGTTCGTCGCGTCGGACCTCATGGCGCAGGGTGCGCTGCAGACCCTCCTGCGGGCGGGCAGACGGCTGCCGCTGGACGTGGCGGTGGTCGGCTTCGACGACAGCGAGGCCGCCGACGCGTGTGAACCCGCTCTGACCACGGTCCGGCAGCCGGTGGAGGAGATGGCCGCCGAGATGGCGCGGCTGCTTCTGGGGCGGATCAAGCGGCCGGGGCGCGCGCCGCTGTCCGTGGTGTTCCGTCCGGTGCTGGTCGAGCGGGCGTCGGCGTGAGGGGTGGCGGTTGTGTGGGGTCGGGTGTCAGGACAGTAGTGCTACCAGCGTTACCGTGGTTCCGGCCGGGCAGACCGTGATGTCGACGCGGTCCGCGAGGGCCTGGGCCAGCCACAGGCCCCTGCCGCTCTCGGCCTCGTCGCCGTCGGGGAGGGCCGCCGCCGTGCACGGCTCCGCCCTGGGCAGCCCCGGGCCGCTGTCCCCGATCACGCACCGCAGGCCCTCGGCCGTGTGCGCGAGATGGATGCGGCCCTTGCCGCCGCCGTGTACGACGGCGTTGCTGGCGACCTCGTGCACGGCGAGCACGAAGTCGCTGAGCCGGGGGTCGCAGAGGCCCGCGTCCTCGGCGCGGCGGGTGACCAGGAATCGCAGACGGGCCAAGTCGGCCATGGTGAAGGGGAGTTCCAGGAGGGTCGTCCTGCCCGGTGCCGGGGTGAGGGTGGCGTCGATGTGCTCCCGGTGCGGGGCCGGGTCACCGCCGTTGTCGTCGTTGCCGATGCCGCGGTTGAGGATCACTTCGCGGATCACCCTTCGCCCAAGACCAGTTGAGGCACTTCGAGGGCTCCGCAGAGCCGCATCACTCTGTCCTGCTCGGGCCGTGAGCGGACCGCCAGCAGGTGGTCGCGGGGCAGCCCGCCCGCGAGCCGCACCAGCGTCGACGCGGCGTGTACGTCCATGAAGCACAGCTCGGAGAGGTCGAGCAGGTGCGGACGGTCCGGGCCGCTCAGGGCGCGCGCGAGCGCCGAGTCGAACTCCTCGCGCGTGGCGAGGTCGGCGTCTCCGGCGACCCGCAGTTCGGTGCCGATCCGGGCGATGTCCAGGGCGCCGAGGTGGCGCAGTATCTGTTTGGGGTGGGCGCGGCAGACCCGGTCCAGGAGGTCCTCGTCGAACTTGCGCCGGTCGTACTCGCAGAGGGCGGTGAACCCGATGTCGGCGAAGAGCGGGGAGAGTCCGCTCTCGTACTCGACCAGGAGATCCTGGTCGACGCCCGGGTCGGTGGCCCACCCCATGTCGCCGACCGCGCGGATCCCGGAGAAGCCGTCGTGGCGTGCTTTGTCGGTCAGCTCCACCCAGGTGGCCGCGCGTTCCACGGGGTCGAAGCCGGTGACCGGATCGAACCCCGGGACTTCGTTGACCACGACCAGGCGGCCGTCCATGAGCGCGGACCCCAGCGGAAATCCGCCGGCGCTGAGCTGCTCGGCCGCGACGGCGGGTGTGGTGGCACGGTCGGTGAAGAACACCACTTGCTCGCCGCGCGACAGGCCGATGTCGGCGTACGCGGCACGGAGTTCCCAGCGGGTTTCGTCGTCGTCGAATCCGAGGCATGCGTGATCCCCGGAATTCAGACGGGTGACGGAGACCGTCCTGGTCACAGAACTGGCATCCATGGGGCAGACCCTAGGGTCCGCGCGAGGCGGCGCGGCCGTGGTGATCACTGTTGACTGAAGTCGTTCCAATCGCTCGACAACTCGATAGTTCATTGCGCGGCGCGATTGCGGGAGTCGATGATCCCCGCATGGTTTCGACTCCTCCCGACGGCCGCGCCGGAGTCGACGCCGCCCTGGTGAGGCGTGTGGTCGCCGCCCACGGCCGCCTCACGTGGGCACGACGGTGACCTCCGTCGCCTTCACGCTGGTCCACACCCGCGTGCCGTCGGCGAGGCCCAGTTCGGCGGCGGCCTGCGGGGTGATCTCGGCGACGAGGTCGGGGGCCTGGGGCGAGGTGATCAGGAGCCGGAGCCTGCTGCCGCTGGTGGTGATCTCGCGGATGGTGCCGGGCCAGACGTTGCGGGGGCTGCCGGTGGGTCTGTCGCGGTGCACGGAGACCGCCTCCGGGGCGATGATCGCCAGGGCCTCGGTGCCCGGCGGCAGCGGGTCGGCGATCACCAGGGTGCCTCCGCCGGGCAGAGCGAGCCCCTCGGGTCCCGCGGTGCCGGGCCAGGCGTTGCGGCCCAGCATCCTGGCGACCCAGGGGGAGCGCGGATGCCGGGTCACTTCCGCGGGCGCCTCGTCCTGGAGGGCGAGCCCCTGGTCCAGTACGAGAACCCGGTCGGCCAGGGACACCGCCTCGACGGGATCATGCGTGACGATCAGGCAGACGCCGCCGAAGGAGGCGAGGTGCGTGCGCAGGGTGTGGCGCACGTGGGCCCGGGTGGTCTGGTCGAGGGCGGCGAGCGGTTCGTCCAGCAGGAGCAGCCGGGGCCGGGCCGCCAACGCCCTTGCCAGCGCCACCCGTTGGGCCTGACCGCCGGAGACCTGCGCCGGTTTGCGGTGCGCGAGGTGTCCGACGCCGAGCCGGTCGAGCCACTCCTGGGCGCGCCGCCGGGCCTCGGCTCGCGGGACACCCAGGGCGCGCGGTCCGTACGCCGTGTTGGCGAGGGCGCTCATGTGCGGGAAGAGGGCGCCGTCCTGCGGGACCCAGGCGACGTGGCGGCGGTGCGGCGCAAGCCCTGTCACGTCGGTGTCGCCGAGCCTGAGCTCGGCGTGGGCGCGCGGGGTGAGGCCGAGGAGCGCGCGCAGCAGCGTGGTCTTGCCCGCGCCGTTGGGCCCGACGACGGCGATGGTGGTGCCCGGCGCGGCGTCCAGGATGAGCTGGTTGAAGCCGGTGACCTCGGCGTGCAGGGACCACTGCTCCGGCGACGGGGAGGGTGACGGGGGCGCGGGCGGAGGCTGCGATTCGACCGCCGGGGTCTCCGGTGCGAGGGCTGGGGGAAGCGCGGGCGAAGCCGCCTCCTGCGGCGACCGTTCGTATCGCCCCTTGCGCCGGTCGCCCGGAGTGCCCATCCAGCGGCCGCGCAGCGCGACGAGCACCGCCATGGCGATGGCGAGCAGCAGCAGCGACACGGAGGTCGCGGCCTCGGGGGAGTCCTGGAGCAGCAGGTACACCTGGAGCGGGAGGGTCTGGGTGGTGCCGGGGAGGTTGCCCGCGAAGGTGATGGTCGCGCCGAACTCGCCGAGGGCCCGCGCCCAGGTCAGGGCGGCTCCGGCGATGAGCCCGGGAGCGACCATGGGCAGCGTGACGGTCCGGAACACCCGTACGGGCGAGGCGCCCAGGGACGCCGCGGTCTCCTCGTAACGGGGGCGGAGTCCGCCGAGCGCGCCTTCGAGGCTGATGACGAGGAACGGCATCGCCACGAACGTCGCGGCGACCACCGCGCCGGACGTGTGGAACGGCAGGGTGATCCCGAACGTGTCCTCGAGCCACTGCCCGAGCAGCCCGCGCCGCCCGAAGGCGAGCAGCAGGGCGACGCCGCCCACGGTGGGCGGCAGCACCATCGGGAGCAGCACGAGGGAACGTACGACCGCCTTGCCGGGAAAGTCGACGCGGGCGAGCAGCCAGGCCAGCGGAACCCCCAGCAGCAGCGAGAGCACCAGCGCCCAGAGGGAGACGACGAGGGACAGTTGGAGTGCCTGCGTGGTCCCCTCGCTGGTCAGATGGGCCCCGAGTTCGCCCCATTCCGTACGGGCGAGGATGCCGATCAGCGGGAGCATCAGGAACGCGACGGCGAGCAGCGCGGGGATCGCGAGGGCGATCGGGGTGCGGGGGCCGGTGGTGCGGGGGCCGGCGGTGCGGCCGCGCAGGCGTTTCATCGTGGTCCCTGGGGTGCGCGCGGGTTGGTTCGCGTTGGTTCGCGAGGTGAGGGGGCGTCAGGGGCGGTCCGGGAGACGGCCGGACCACCCCGACCGGGGAGGCGGTCGGCCCCCTCACCTCGGCGGGTGCGGCTCCATCCTGCCGGGCGATGTCGTCCTCTCCCGGCAACGTGGGGCCACGGCTTTCCGAGCGGTGGCTACGGCTTCTCGAAGCCCGCGCCCCGCAGGATCTTCTGCGCGGCGGGCGTGGAGAGCCATTTCACGAACGCGGTCGCGGCCTCCGCGTGCTCCGAGGTCTTCAGGGTGGCCGCGGGGTACGCGGCGATCGCGTTCTCGCCGTCAGGGATCTTGACCGCGTCGACCTTGTCGGCGGCGGTGGCCGCGTCGGTCTTGTAGACGAGCCCGGCATCGGCCTCGCCCAACTCGACCTTGCTGAGGACCGCGCGGACGTTGGGCTCCTGCGAGACCGGTTTCACGTCGACGCCCTGGTCGTCCAGGATCTGCTTGCCGTAGCGGCCGACGGGCACCTCGGACGCGGCGAGGACGACCTTCAGCTTGCTGTCGGAGAGGTCCTTCAGCTCGGTGACCTTCTTCGGATTGCCCGCGCCGACGGCGATGACCAGGCGGTTCTTGGCGATGACGGTCGGCTTCCCGGTGTCGGCGCCGAGCCCGTCCATGGTCTTGGTGTCCGCGGTGACCAGGGCGTCGGCCGGGGCGCCCTGCTTGACCTGGGCGGCCAGTTCCTGCGAACCGGCGAAGGAGAAGTTGACCTTCGTGCCCGGGTGCTCCTTCTCGTATTCGGCACCCGCAGTCTTGAAGACATCGGTGAGCGAGGAGGCGGCGAGCACGGTGAGATCGGCTTTCGGGGCGGCGGCGCCCGCGGCCTCCTTGCCGCTGTCGTCCTTGCTGTTGTCGTTGCCGCAGGCGGCGAGCGGGACGAGCAGGGCGGCCGTCAGCGCGGCGGCCGCGGCGCGGCGCCGGACGGGCGTGAGAGCTGGGGACATGAGCGTGAACTCCTAGAAGCCGGGCCGGCGGCGCGGTCCGGCCCGTGGTGGTGGAGGTGGACCGGGACCCGGGGGTGCGGATCAGTGGCGGGCCCTGGCGTGCGGATCAGGGGCGGACCCCGGCCTGCGGAGACCAGGGGCGGACCCCGGCCTGCGGACCAGGGGTCAGGTGCGGTCGATGTGCACGCTGGTGGACTTCACGCGGGCGGTCGCCTGCATGCCGACCTCCAGACCGAGCTCCTCCACGGCCTCCCGGGTCAGGAGCGAGACGAGCCGGTGCGGACCTGCCTGGATCTCGACCTGGGCCGCGACATCGCCGAGCTTCACGGCGGTGACGATGCCGGGGAAGGCGTTGCGGGCCGAGGTGTACGGCACCTCTTCCTCGCCGCCCGCTCCTTGTGTCTGCCCCTGCGCGACCTCGACGGAGAACGCGGCGAGATCACGGCCGTCGATGAGCCGACGGCCGCCTTCGTCCCGGTGCGTGGCGACCCGCCCGGCGTCCGCCCAGCGACGAGCGGTGTCGGGACTGACGCCGAGCAGGCGTGCCGCCTGGCCGATGGTGTAGGACTGCATGCGCGACACGATAGGCCGCATCACCTGGCATCTACAACACTTCTGGGCGTTCCTCCATGGCAGATGCGGCAGCGTTGGAGGAACGGTCAAGGGGAGAAACGGTTGATGGGGGAAACGGTCGATGGGAGGAACGGTCGATGGGAGGAACGGTCAAGAGGTCTCCCGCACCCGTGGCACCTCCTTGAGGGCGATGCCGAAGTGCGTGGCGTACGCGTCGAGCACGTCGGCGTCCGTGGCCAGTTCGGCGGTGTGCCGCTCCCCGGCCTCCGTCGTCGTGAGGGTGCGGCCGCTGAGGGTGATCCGTCCGGCCTCGGTGAGCATCGAGCAGACCAGCGACCGCGTGAAGTGGGACCGGGGCGAGGTGCGGTGCCACCAGGCGCCGGACGTGAAGTCACCGAGGGCGCGCGGGCGCGGGTCGACCACGTACTGCGCCTTGCCGTCCCTGCTGACGTCCAGGTCGCCCTCGGGGGTCCCGGTGATGCGGAAGACGCCGCCTGGGTCCTGCTGGTCGCCGCGCTCGCCGTAGGCCAGCGGGAAGTGGCTGTGCGTGCCGAAGCCGACGTCCGCTAGCAGGTCGTCGCCGTCGGAGGTGCGCACGCGCAGCGCGAGGTGGTCGTAGGGGACGCCGGGCCGTCCTTCGCCGTCGTACACCCGGGCCTGCAACAGGGTCACCTCGAAGCCGAGCGCGGTGAGCAGCGCGGCGAAGGCGCCGTTGAGTTCGTAGCAGAAGCCGCCGCGGCGGGCGCCGACGACCTTCGCGACCAAGGAGTCCTCGGTCAGGTCGATGTCCTCGCCGAGGTGGATGGAGAGGTTCTCGAAGGGGACGGCGCGCAGGTGCGCGAGGTGCAGGTCGTGCAGGGCCCGCGTGGTGGGAGCGGCGGGGCGCTCGGCGCCGATGCGGCGCAGGTAGGCATCCGTCGTATCAAAATCCATGGGCAGATTCTTGCGTGTCGCGCATCATGGGCGCCTGCCCCCGCCGCGAAGCCGTCGCTGCGGCGCCGCGGCGCTGGGGTGCCCCTGATCCCGTATCGAAGGAACCAATGCCGGCCGACCCCGTACCCTTCCGGACCTCCGTCTCCGACGACGTACTGAACGACCTGCGCACGCGCCTCGAACGCACCCTTTTCACGCAGCCCTCCGACTCCACGTACTGGGCGGCGGGCGTCGACCCCGGCTACCTCCGCGAACTCGTCGCCTACTGGGCGGACGGCTTCGACTGGCGCGCCGCCGAGGCCCGGCTCAGCGCCTTTCCCCAGTACGTCGCCGAAGTCGCCGGACGGCGCGTGCACTTCGTACGTCTGCGGGGCCGTCGCCCCGAGGGCGCCCCCGCGCCGCTGCCGCTGGTCCTGAGCCACGGCTGGCCGAGCAGCTTCGTGGAGATGCTGCGGGTCGCGGAGCGCCTGGCCGACCCGGGCGCGCACGGCGGTGACCCGGCCGACGCCTTCGACGTGGTGATCCCCTCGCTGCCCGGCTTCGTCCACTCCGAGCTGCCGCGCGAGCCGTTCACCCGCAGGGGCGTCGCCGAGATCTGGCACGAGCTGATGACCGAGACGCTGGGCTACGAACGCTTCGGGGCCTTCGGCGGAGACATCGGCGGCGGGGTCACACAGTGGCTCGGCGCCCTCTATCCGCGGACCGTGGCCGGGGTGCACATCACCTCCGCCGTGATCACGGAGCAGTTCGACGCGGAGCCGCCGACCGCCGAGGAGCGGTCGTATCTCGACGCGCTGGCCGCGTACGACGTGGGAGACCAGGGCTACAGCGAGATCATGTGCACCCGTCCGGACACGATCGCCGCGGCCCTGATGGACTCGCCGGCGGGACTCGTCGCCTGGATCGCCGACAAGTACCGCGACTGGAGCGACTGCGGCGGCGATCTGGAGGCCCGTTGGGACAAGGACACGCTGCTCACCGTCGCCACCCTGTACTGGGCCACCGGCAGCATCGGCTCGTCCTTCCGCCAGTACTACGACTACCCCCGGAACAAGCCGGTGCCGCCCATCACCGTCCCCGGAGCCATCACCCTCAGCCACGAACCGGCCTACGCGGACTACCCCAGGAGCCTGGCCGAGCGCGCCTTCACCGACCTGCGCCACTGGAGCACCCCGAAGCGCGGCGGGCACTTCATGGCGCACGAGGAGCCCGAGCAGGTGGCCCGGGAGCTGCGGACCTTCTTCCGGCCGCTGAGGAGCTGATCCGGCCCGCCCGGCGGTGCTCCCCGCGACCCCATGCGACTTAGGTTAGGCTTGGCTAAGTTGATGTTGTCGTGGGCTGGGCCAGGAAGGCGGGGAACGATGCGGGTCCTCTTCGTGTGCGGATGAGTGTCACCACGGGGGTGTACGCGGCCGACGCGGCGCCCCGCCGAATCGCGGGCGCCGTGCCCCTCGTCGAACGCGCGGCCACCCGTGCCGCTGAGGCCGACGAAGCAGGACGTACCGCCGTCCTGGAGGAGTTCTGGGCGGAGGCCGCGAGCCGTGGCACGCCCCTGGTCGAGGCGCTCGACGATGATCCGGACCACCGCGCCGTGACGTTCCTGTGGCGGGGTCACCGCGCCACCCGGCAGGTCCTGCTCGTCGCCGAAGGCATCACCGACCGTGCGGACCTCGCCGCGTCCCGGCTCGGCCCGCTGCCCGGCACGGACATCTGGCACCTCACCCACCGCCTGCGCGCCGACCACCGCGGCTCGTACCGCATGGCCGCCGACATCTCGCCCGGCGAACCGCCCGCGTCCGCCGAACTCCTCCAGCGGCGGCTGCTCTCCCTCTCCGCGCACGCCGCGCCCGACCCGCTCAACCGCCGCAGGATGCCGGGGCGTTGGCCGGACCGCGACTTCTCCGTGTACGAACTCCCGCGGGTGCCCGCCCCGCCCCAGGCCGGACGGCCCGCCGGTGTGCCCCGCGGAAGTGTCGAGCGGCACCGGCTGCCCGCCGGGGTGCTGGGCGCCGAGCGGGACGTGTGGGCGTACCTGCCGCCGCCGGGCGGTCCGAGGGTCGAACTGCCGGTGCTCGTCCTGAACGACGGCGACATGTGGTTCGGGCGGCTCGGCTTCCAGGACACCCTGGACGCCCTCGTCGCCGAGGGCACCGTGCCGCCGCTCGCGGTCCTCGCCCCGGACGCCGTCGACCGGGCCACGCGTACCCGGGAACTGGGCGCGCACGACAGCCATGTGCGTTTCCTCGCCGACGAACTGCTGCCGTGGGCGGCCGGCCGACTGCCCCTCACCACCGACCCCGCGCGCACGCTCGTCGCGGGCCAGGGCCTCGGCGGACTGACCTCCCTGTACGCGGGGCTCCTGCGGCCGGAACGGTTCGGCAACGTCCTGTCCCAGTCCGCGCCCGTATCGGGTCTCGACGCCAGCGCCTCCCGGCCCGTCGGTGCCTCCCGGCCCCTCACCGTGCGCCTGGACGTCGGACTGCACGAGAAAGAAATTCTTGATCATCATCGCGAGCTGTACGAGGCCCTGCGCTCGCGCGACTGCCGGGTGACCCTGAACGCGTACAACGGCGGTCATGACTGGGCCTGTTGGCGCGCCGGTCTGACCGAAGGGCTTGTGGGACTCCTGGGACACTGACCCGCCGGCACTGGCACACTGGTTCGCTCGCTCCGTGTCGCTGTTGGGCTGAACGGGTGAGGTCGCGTAAGAATGAGCCAGTGCAGATATCGAGTGCGAGCCAGGACGGGGTGGAGCGTTGAACAGCCACGACGTCACCGATGAACAGTGGGAAGGGCTCGCCCAGGTCGTACCGCTGCGCAGCCGCAACGAATGGCCGTCCTGGCCCGGCCACCGTGCGATGCCCGACGCGGAGACCGAGGCGCGGCGGCGATTTGTGGTGATGCGGGTGAACATCTTCGCGGACGCCCGCGAGGTCGCAGAGACCGTGATGGCGCAGATCCCGGTCCTCCTCGACCTGACCGGGGCGGAGACGGAAGTCGCCAAGCGCGTACTGGACTTCAGCAGCGGCGTTGTCCTCGGCCTCGGCTGCGGGATGCACCGGGTCGACAAGAACGTCTTCCTCCTCGCGCCGCCCGGCACCGAAGTGCAGGGGCTTGTCGCGGCGGCACAGTCCTAGCGGACGCAGCGGACGTAGGGGAGGGCGCAGGGGGCGCGGGGGAGGACACAGGAGTTCGGCGGCCTCCGCGCGGAATCCCTCATTCGTAGGAAGGTCACTTGGACGGAACGGTTCACCAGAGCCGTGTCCGCCTACCGTCCGGACATGACTGTGCACCTCCCGGAGGCGGGCGCCGAGCCACCGTCGGGTCCGGACCGGAGCCGCGTCACCGAACTGCGTCTCTCTGCCTTCGCCTCGCACCGGAGCGCCGTGTTCCCGCTCGGGCCGCTGACCCTCGTCGCGGGGCCGAGCGGAAGCGGCAAGACCACCGCGCTCGCCGCGTACGAGGCGCTGGCGAGGCTCGGTGCGGGCGAGGAACTCGTCGACGTCTTCGCCGATCCCGTGGCCTGCGTGCCCGACCGCGCACGGGGCGACGGACAGCACCGGCGCGGTTTCCGCATCGGCTGCACGGTCGACGGTCCCGTCGGGGCGGTGCGGCTCGATGTCGCGGTCCAGGCCGAGCCCGAACTGCGCGTCGTGGGCGAGCGGCTGACCCGGGGCGGGCTCACGCTCCTGGAGACGGCGCTGCGTGACCCGGGGCGGCGGGCGGTGCAGGCCGCCTGGCACACGGCGGGCATGACGCCGGTGACGCGCGGTCCGCTGCCGGACGACCGGCTCGGCACGGCGCTGCTGCCGCTGCGGGTCGCGGGCAAGACCGAGGGGCAGCGCCTGGTGCTCGCCGCCGCCGAGCAGGTGGTGGTCGCGCTGCGCTCGGTGTTCCCGTGCGCTCCCCGGCCCGGCCTCATGCGGCTGCCCGTGCCGCCCGGACTGATCGGCGCGGGGCGCCTGTTGAGCGGCTGCGACAACCTCGCCGAGGTGCTTCTCCGTACGCGGCAGGAGTGCGGCCACCGGCACGCGCGGCTGGTGAGCGCGGTACGGGCGGGGTGCGCGGGGCCGGTCGCGGACGTCTTCGCGGAGGTGGCCGACGACGGGTCGGTCCATGCGCTCATCGACCGGGGCGGCGGCATCAGATCTCCCGTCGGGCGGCTCGGGGACGGCGAGTTGCGGTATCTGGCGCTGGCCCTGGTGCTGCTCACCGGGCCCGGGGTGCTGGAGGTGGACCCGGTGGCCGAGGTGCCGTCGGTGTACCAGAGCCTCACCGTGCTGGCCGACGGACTCGACCACTTCCTCGACCAGCGGCAGAAGCGCGCACTCGCCGAACTGGCGTCGGGCACCTGCGAGCGCGGCCACATCCGCCTCGTCGGGACGGTGAGCGACGCGTCATGGGGCGCGCTGGTGGGCGGGGCCGCGATGGTAGACCTGGGGGCGTGACGGAACTTGATGTAGCGGGACTGCAGCGCAGGCTGGCCGACTTCGCGGCGAAGCGGGACTGGGAGCAGTACCACACGCCGAAGAACCTGGCCGCCGCGCTGAGCGTGGAGGCCTCCGAACTGGTCGAGATCTTCCAGTGGTTGACCCCCGACGAGTCGGCGCGGGTGATGGAGGACCCGGAATCGGCGCACCGGGTGACGGACGAGGTCGCCGACGTGCTGGCCTACCTGCTGCAGTTCTGCGAGGTGCTCGGCATCGACGCGCTGGCGGCGCTCGACGCGAAGATCGACCGGAACGAGCGGCGTTTTCCCGCGGGGTGAGTGCCGTGCGCACAGATCTATGGTGCGTAGATTTGTCACTCTCTGGAGTGGACGCATTGTCCACAGTCGATAACTTGTCCACAGATTTCCTGGTTGCTCTGGCTTTTCGTCCCGCTGGCACTCACTCTGGGTAGTGAGCAAGGGAGTTCGGGCGAACGTGCGGTGGGTGTGCGCGCGGGATGGGTGGGGGTGCGCATGGAGGCGATGCGGCTCATCGAGGCGAGCAGGCACGCACTGGCGCGGAGCCAGGACCCCTTGGACATCGTTGCCGAGGTGTGGCAGTCCCAGGCCCTCGCGCAGGCGATCGGCAGCCGGCTGGCGATCGCGGGGCCTCCGGAGTTACGAGGGGAGGCGCTCGGCCTGAGCGAGGTCGGCGGCAGGGGCTTTGGGGTCCTGGTCACCCCTGGCCTCGGGACGGAGGGCATCCGGGCGGCGCGGCTCACGGTCATCGGCCAGGCGCACGAGGTGCTGCGCGGGCTCGACGAACTGCTCGGCGATGTGGGGATCGCGCTGGTGGGTGTGGCCATGGGCGCGGACGACGAGGGGGTGTACTGGCAGTGCATGGAAGCGATCGACGCCGCCGACGAGTCGAGGGACCGGGTGCTCGAGATGCTGCGCAGGCTCGCGGTGCGCGAACAGAGCCTGCCCGAGCCCGACTCGGCGGCGGGGTCGCCATGATCCGGGGTCGTGCCGGGGGAGTCCCGGTGCCGTCAGAAGCGGTGGGGCTCGTCGCCCGCCGGGGGACGAGAGGCGGCGGGCGTGGTGCCGTCGGCCGTCGTGGACTGCTGCAGATCCGCGTCGAGCTGCGTCAGGTCCGCGTTGAGCGCGGCCATCAGCTCCTCCATCTGCTGGAGCAGGCCCTTGGGGGGTGGGCCATGCTGCTCGGGCACGGACGGTTCGCGCGCGGCCTCCTGCTCGGGTACGGCTTCCTTGGACATGGCGGCCTCCTCGGCCCTCGCCCTCCAGGTGGTGGAGGGCAGCTGATGCGAGCGACGCACCAGCGGCTGCCCCCGGCGCGGGTGCCGGGCGGTCCGGCTCCGCCCGAGCCAACGATCATCCGCGGTGGCGGGTCACTGGGGCGGGGCCACACCGGATGCCTGGTTGACGGAATTTCACCCGGCCGGGGCGGCACGCGACCGCGGGGGCCGGTGGAGTTGACACGAGCGCGGCAGGGGCCGACTCCACCGGCACGGCTCGACCCAGGGGCGGCCGCGGCGCGGTCAGGTCAGCTGCGACATGACCTGCGAGGAGATCAGCTCCAGGTGGTCGAGGTCGTCCAGGTCGAGGATCTGGAGGTACATGCGCTGCGAGCCGACGGCCTGGTAAGCGGCGATCCTCTCCACGACCTCGGCCGGGGAGCCCGCCAGCCCGTTCGCCTTCAGGTCGTCCACCTCCCGTCCGATGGCGTCGGCACGGCGCTTCACCTCCGCGTCCGTCTTGCCGACGCAGGCCACCAGGGCGTTGGAGTACGTGAGTTCGTCGGAGTTGCGGCCGATCTCCTCCGCGGCGGCGCGCACGCGCTTGAACTGCTGCTCGGTATCGGCGAGAGAGGCGAAGGGAATGTTGAACTCGCTCGCGTAGCGGGCCGCGAGGGCGGGTGTCCGCTTGGCGCCGTGGCCGCCGATGAGGACGGGCACCTTGGGCTGCGCGGGCTTGGGAAGAGCGGGGGAATCGGAGAGTTGGTAGTAGGTGCCGTCAAAGGTGAAGCGCTCGCCGACCGGGGTCTCCCACAGGCCGGTGACAATGGCGAGTTGTTCCTCCAGGCGGCCGAACTTCTCCTTCGGGAAGGGAATTCCGTACGCGGCGTGCTCGGCCTCGTACCACCCCGAGCCGAGGCCGAGCTCGATGCGGCCGCCCGACATCTGGTCGACCTGCGCGACCTGGATCGCGAGGACGCCGGGCAGCCGGAAGGTGCCAGCCGTCATCAGTGTGCCGAGCCGGATGCGCCGGGTCTCACGGGCCAGTCCGGCGAGGGTGATCCAGGCGTCCGTGGGGCCGGGAAGACCGTCGGAGGAGCCCATCACGAGATAGTGGTCGGAGCGGAAGAAGGCGCTGTAGCCGAGGTCGTCGGTGGCCTTGGCGACGCGGAGGAGCGTGTCGTAGGTCGCACCCTGCTGCGGTTCGGTGAAGATTCGAAGGTCCATACAGCCATCTTGCCCGGACGGCCGATGCGGTTTCAGTCGTCCGTGAGCCGTGTTGCGGCGGGTCGCCCCAGGCACGTGAGGGGCCGCGCGGCCGTGTGGCGCGGGGGCCCGGAGGCTAGGCTTCGGCACTGGTTGTCCGGGCGAGGGGCCCGGGGACGGTGTCGCGGTGGGGGTTGGGGACGAGATGGTCGCTGGCAGAGTTGTCCGGTTCGACGGCGCGCGGGGGTACGGGTTCATCGCCCCGGAGCATGGTGGGGAGGACGTGTTCCTGCATGCCAACGACCTGCTGATCCCGGAGCCCTTGGTGCACACGGGGGCGCGGGTCGAGTTCGAGATCGAGGAGGGTGAGCGCGGGCCCAAGGCGTCGTCCGTCCGGCTCCCCGCGGGGGCGCAGGCGCATACGGCAGCGCCGTTCGCGGGCGGCCGGGCCCAGGTGCCGCCGTCCGTCCAGGCGTCGGCCGCCGGGTTCGACGACGGCGAGGAGCCGACCTGCGATGTGCTCAGCGTCGCGGAGTACTCGTTCGAGGTGACCGAGCTGCTCCTTGAGGCGGCTCCGTGGATGACCGGGGAGCAGATCAAGCAGCTCCGCGAGCACCTGGTGCAGCACGGCAGGAGCCACGGCTGGGCGGAGGGCTGACGGGTCACGAGGGGGCGAAAAACCCCTGAGTGAGTCAGTGGTGTCCGCTGTACGGTCTAGAGGCGCGCTGGAGCCGCAACCCGTAAGTTTCCGCAGTTCAGATTGCGTTTCGAGGCATACCCGTGTTCCTGACGATCAGTACCTCCGGTACCCCTGACAGCCCCGCGACCGACCTCGGGTTCCTGCTGCACAAGCATCCCGACAAGGCGCAGCGTTTCTCCACGTCGTACGGCACCGCGCACGTCCTGTACCCCGAGGCGTCCGTGGAGCGTTGCACCGCCGCGCTGCTGCTTGAGGTGGACCCCGTGGCGCTGGTGCGGCGGGGCAAGGGGAAGGGGCGGGGCGGGGCACCCGACGCCGCGCTCGCGCAGTATGTGAACGACCGGCCCTACGCCGCTTCCTCGCTGCTCGCCGTGGCCCTGAGCGCGGTGTTCTCCAGCGCCATGCGCGGGGTGTGCAACGCGAGGCCCGAGCGGGCGAGGCAGCCGCTGCCGCTGCACGTCGAGGTGCCCGCGCTGCCGGCGCGTGGCGGCGCGGACCTGGTGCGCAAGCTGTTCGAGCCGCTGGGCTGGACGGTCACGGTGACGCGCGTGCCGTTGGACGAGCAGTTCCCCGAGTGGGGCGACTCGCGGTACGTCCACCTCGTACTCGACGTGCCCGACGGGAAGTTGACCCTCGGGGAGGCGCTTCGGCACCTCTATGTCCTCCTCCCGGTGCTCGACGACGCCAAGCACTACTGGGTCTCACCGGACGAGGTCGACAAGCTGCTGCGTGCCGGTGAGGGCTGGCTCGCGGACCACCCCGAGCAGAAGGTCATCACCAGCCGCTATCTGGCGCGGCGCTGGTCGCTGACCAGGGAGGCCATGCACCGGCTCGAGCTGGTGCGGCTCGCCGACGCGGACGACACGGATGTCGACGCCCTCGACAACGCGGTCGACGACGTTGTCGACGAGGCGGCCGATGGCGAGGGCGCCGAGCCGGACGCCGAAGAGGGCGCGGACAAGGCCGTACCGCTCGCCGTGCTGCGGCGTGAGGCGATACTCGCGGCGCTGGCGGCGGCCGGGGCCGGGCGCGTGCTCGATCTCGGGTGCGGGCAGGGCCAGTTGGTGCAGGCGCTGCTCAAGGACACCCGGTTCACCGAGATCGCCGGTGTCGATGTGTCGATGAGGGCGCTGACCATCGCCTCGCGACGGCTGAAGCTCGACCGCATGGGAGAGCGGCAGGCCGAGCGCGTCAAGCTCTTCCAGGGCTCGCTCGCGTACACCGACAAGCGGCTCAAGGGGTATGACGCCGCCGTGCTCAGCGAGGTCATCGAGCACCTCGACGAGGAGCGGCTGCCCGCCCTGGAGTACGCGGTGTTCGGCTCGGCGCGCCCGCGCACCGTGCTCGTGACGACGCCGAACGTCGAGTACAACGTCCGCTGGGAGACGCTCCCCGCCGGGCATGTCCGGCACGGCGACCACCGGTTCGAGTGGACGCGCGAGGAGTTCCGGGGGTGGGCCGGCCAGGTCGCCGAACGGCACGGGTACGGGGTGGAGTTCGTGCCCGTCGGGGACGACGACCCCGAGGTGGGCCCGCCCACCCAGATGGCCGTCTTCACCCAGACCGACCAGACCGACAAGACCGTCCAGGCCAGCAGGGCCGACCAGACCGACAAGAACGCGAAGGAGGTGCAGGCGGCATGACGAACGAAACCAGCGACAGCACCAGCGCCGGCACCAGTACAGCCGCCGCTCACGCGGGGCGGGTGCTGCCCGTCACCGATCTCTCCCTCGTCGTCCTCGTCGGCGCCACCGGCTCCGGCAAGTCCACCTTCGGCCGCAAGCACTTCAAGCCCACCGAGGTGCTCTCCAGCGACTTCTGCCGCGGCCTCGTCGCCGACGACGAGAACGACCAGGGCGCGAGCCGCGACGCCTTCGACGTGCTGCACTACATCGCGGGCAAGCGCCTCGCCGCGGGCCGGCGCACCGTCGTCGACGCGACCAACGTGCAGAGCGAGAGCCGCAAGCAGCTGATCGAGCTCGCCAGGCAGTACGACGTCCTGCCCATCGCCATCGTCCTGGACGTGCCCGAGGAGGTCTGCGCCGCGCGCAACGCACAGCGCGCCGACCGGGCCGGCATGCCCCGCCGCGTCATCCAGCGCCACCAGCGCGAACTGCGGCGCTCGCTCAAGCACTTGGAGCGCGAGGGGTTCAGGAAGGTCCACGTCCTCAGGGGAGTGGCGGAGGTCGACCACGCCACCATCGTCACCGAGAAGCGCTACAACGACCTCTCACACCTCACCGGCCCCTTCGATATCATCGGCGACATCCACGGCTGCGCCTCCGAGCTGGAGACCCTGCTCGGCAAGCTCGGTTACGTCGACGGCACGCACCCCGAAGGGCGTACGGCCGTGTTCGTCGGCGACCTCGTCGACCGCGGCCCGGACTCCCCGGGCGTGCTGCGCCGCGTGATGTCGATGGTCGGCGACGGCACCGCCCTGTGCGTACCGGGCAACCACGAGAACAAGCTCGGCCGTTACCTCAAGGGCCGCAAGGTCCAGCACACGCACGGACTCGCCGAGACCGTCGAGCAGTTGGAGGCCGAGAGCGAGGAGTTCCGCGCGAGCGTGCGCGAGTTCGTGGACGGCCTCGTCTCGCACTACGTCCTGGACGGGGGCAAGCTCGTCGTCTGCCACGCGGGCCTGCCCGAGAAGTACCACGGGCGCACGTCGGGCCGGGTGCGCTCGCACGCGTTGTACGGCGACACGACCGGTGAGACCGACGAGTTCGGCCTGCCCGTGCGCTACCCGTGGGCGGAGGACTACCGCGGCAGCGCCGCCGTGGTCTATGGCCACACCCCCGTGCCGACCGCGACCTGGCTGAACAACACCATCTGCCTGGACACCGGCGCCGTGTTCGGCGGCAGCCTCACCGCGCTGCGCTGGCCGGAGCGCGAGCTGGTCGACGTACCGGCGGAGCGGGTCTGGTACGAACCGGCCAAGCCGCTGCGCACCGAGGCTCCCGGCGGTCACGACGGACGGCCGCTCGACCTGAACGACGTGCACGGCCGCCGCGCCGTGGAGACCCTTCCCCTAGCTCTCAACTCCGTTCGAGCAGGGGAGACCCCAACCGCGGGACGAGTCGCCGTGCGCGAGGAGAACGCGGCGGCGGCGCTCGAGGTCATGAGCCGGTTCGCCGTCGACCCGAGGCTCCTTCCGTACCTCCCGCCGACGATGGCGCCCACCGCGACATCGCAGCGTGAGGGCTATCTGGAGCACCCGGCCGAGGCCTTCGCGTCGTATGCCGGTGACGGGGTCGGCCGGGTCGTGTGCGAGGAGAAGCACATGGGCTCGCGCGCCGTGGCCCTGGTGTGCCGCGACGCGGACGTGGCCCGCGAGCGCTTCGGTGTGGACGGCCCGACCGGCTCGCTGTGCACGCGTACGGGCCGCCCCTTCTTCAACGACGCGGAGGTCACCGAGGAGATACTCGGGCGCGTGCGCACCGCCGTCACCGAGGCGGGCCTGTGGCAGGAGCTGGACACGGACTGGCTGCTGCTCGACGCGGAGTTGATGCCCTGGTCGCTGAAGGCCTCCGGTCTGCTCCGCACGCAGTACGCCGCCGTGGGTGCCGCGTCCGGAGCCGTCTTCCCCGGCGCGATCGCCGCCCTGGAAGCGGCGGCGGCGCGCGGGGTGGAGACCGGCGGACTCCTGGCCAAGCAGCGGGAACGAGCCATGGACGCAGCCGCGTTCACGGACGCCTACCGCCGTTACTGCTGGCCGACCGAGGGCCTGGAGGGCGTGCGTCTCGCGCCGTTCCAGATCCTGGCCGTGCAGGGACGCAGCCTCGCCGCTCTCCCGCACGACGAACAGCTCGGCCTGATCGACCGCATGGTGGAGCACGACGGTACCGGGCTCCTCCAGACCACCCGGCGGCTCTATGTCGACACGGGCGACGAGGCGTCGGTCCAGGCAGGCATCGACTGGTGGCTGGAGATGACCAGCCGCGGCGGCGAGGGCATGGTCGTCAAGCCGGTCGAGGCGCTGGTCAGGGACGCGAAGGGCAGGATCGTGCAGCCCGGCATCAAGTGCCGCGGACGCGAGTACCTCCGGATCATCTACGGCCCGGAGTACACCCGCCCCGACCACCTCGACAAGCTGCGGGGCCGCTTCCTGGGCCACAAGCGCTCGCTGGCGATCCGGGAGTACGCCCTCGGGCTTGAGGCCCTGGACCGCCTCGCGGCCGGTGAGCCGCTGTGGCGCGTGCACGAGGCGGTGTTCGCGGTCCTGGCCCTGGAGTCGGAGCCGGTGGACCCGCGTCTCTAGCCGACGAGACCCGGGGCTCCAGCCGCCGAGACCCCGGGCTCCGGCCAACGAGGCCCGGGGTTTGGTCAACGACGGGCGTCGGCCGTCCGGCAGGGGAAAGATGGACTCCATGGGATTCCATGTCGACTCCGAGGCCGGGCGGCTGCGCCGCGTGATCCTGCACCGCCCTGATCTGGAGCTCAAGCGGCTCACGCCGACCAACAAGGACGCGTTGCTCTTCGACGACGTCCTGTGGGTCCGCAGGGCCCGCCAGGAACATGACGGATTCGCCGACGTGCTGCGCGACCGCGGGGTGGCCGTCCACCTCTTCGGCGACCTGCTGACCGAGGCGATGGACGTGCCCGGGGCACGCCTGCTCGTGCTCGACCGGGTCTTCGACGAGAAGGAGTACGGCCCGCTGGCGACGGATCATCTGCGGGCCGCGTTCGAGACGTTGCCGTCGGCCGAGCTCGCCGAAGCGCTGATCGGCGGGATGACGAAGCGCGAGTTCCTCGAACGCCACCCCGAGCCGACCTCCGTGCGCTTCCACTGCATGGATCTGGACGACTTCCTGCTCGGTCCGCTGCCCAATCACCTCTTCACGCGCGACACCTCGGCGTGGATATACGACGGTGTCTCCATCAACGCGATGCGCTGGCCCGCGCGGCAGCGTGAGACCGTGCACTTCGAGGCGATCTACCAGCACCACCCGCTCTTCCGGGCCGAGGAATTCCACATGTGGTCCCAGGGGCAGTCGGACTACCCCTCCACCATCGAGGGCGGCGACGTCCTGGTGATCGGCCGGGGCGCGGTTCTCATCGGCATGAGCGAACGCACCACGCCGCAGGCGGTCGAGATGCTCGCGCACAAGCTCTTCGCGGCGGGCTCGGCGCAGACGATCGTGGCCCTGGACATGCCGAAGAGACGCGCGTTCATGCATCTCGACACGGTGATGACGATGGTCGACAGCGACACCTTCACGCAGTACGCGGGCCTGGGCATGCTGCGCTCGTACACCATCGAGCCGGGCGTCGACGGCCGGGAGCTGAAGGTCACCGACCATCCGCCCGAGCACATGCACCGGGCGATCGCGGCGGCCCTCGGGCTGCCCGGCATCCGGGTCCTCACCGCCACGCAGGACGTGCACGCGGCCGAGCGGGAGCAGTGGGACGACGGCTGCAACGTGCTGGCGGTCGAGCCGGGCGTCGTCGTGGCGTACGAGAGGAACTCGACGACGAACACGCATCTGCGCAAGGAGGGCATCGAGGTGATCGAGATCCGGGGCAGTGAGCTGGGGCGCGGCCGGGGCGGTCCGCGGTGCATGAGCTGTCCGGTGCAGCGGGACGCCGTCGACTGAGCCGGTGCCGGGCAGCGGGGCGGGCGGCCTCGCAGGACCTGCGGGACAATGTCTCTGTATAGAAATGTGGAGCGTCGTATAGACTTCCAGTGTCCCCGTACGCGTACCCCTGGAGCGCCATCATGGCCATCGACCTCACCGGCCGCCACTTCCTCAAGGAGCTGGACTTCACCGCCGAGGAGTTCCGCGGCCTGATCGATCTCGCCGCCGAGCTGAAGGCGGCCAAGAAGGCGGGGACCGAGACACAGCGTCTGCGTGGCAGGAACATCGCGCTGATCTTCGAGAAGTCCTCCACGCGGACGCGCTGCTCCTTCGAGGTCGCCGCCGCCGACCAGGGCGCGTCGACGACGTACCTCGATCCGGCCGGGTCCCACATCGGCAGCAAGGAGTCCGTGAAGGACACCGCCCGGGTGCTCGGTCGGATGTTCGACGCCATCGAGTTCCGCGGCGACGCCCAGTCCACGGTCGAGGAGCTCGGCGCCCACGCGGGCGTGCCCGTCTACAACGGCCTGACCGACGACTGGCACCCCACCCAGATGCTCGCCGACATGCTCACGATGACCGAGCACAGCGCGAAGCCCCTCACCGAGATCACCTTCGCCTACCTCGGCGACGCCCGTCTCAACATGGGCAACTCGTACCTGGTCACCGCGGCGCTCCTCGGCATGGACGTACGCATCGTGGCGCCGAAGGCCTACTGGCCCGCCGACGAGATCGTCGCGCGGGCCCGCGAGCTCGCCGAGGGCAGCGGCGCCCGGATCACGCTCACCGAGGACGTCACCGAGGGCGTCGCCGGCGCCGACTTCGTCGTGACCGACGTCTGGGTCTCCATGGGCGAGCCCAAGGAGGTCTGGGACGAGCGCATAGCGGCCCTCGCTCCGTACGCCGTGACCATGGACGTCCTGCGGGCCACGGGGAACGCCGACGTGAAGTTCATGCACTGCCTCCCGGCCTTCCACGACCTGGGCACGAAGGTCGGCCGCGAGATCCACGCCCGGCACGGACTAAGCTCTCTCGAGGTCACCGACGAGGTCTTCGAGTCGGCGCACTCCGTCGTCTTCGACGAGGCCGAGAACCGCCTGCACACGATCAAGGCGGTCCTCGTCGCCACGCTCGCCTGAACGCGTTACCAGCACGCTCACACAGGTGGGGCCGGGGAACACCTTCCCCCGGCCCTGCTTTTTTGCGGCACAACCCCCCGCCGCGCCCCAGCACCACCGAAATGAGAACCACCGCATGCGCTCGACCGGTCCGGCAGGACTCCGCATCAAGTCCCCCGAACTCCTCGTCGCCGAATCAGGCGCCGACCTGGAAGGCCACGGCCTCAAGCGCACCATGGGCCTGTTCCAGCTCGTGTGCTTCGGCGTCGGCGCGATCGTCGGCACCGGCATCTTCGTCGGCCTCTCCGACAGCGTCGCCGAGGCGGGCCCCGCGGTAGCCGTCTCGTACATCCTGGCCGCCATCACCTGCATCTTCACCGCCTTCTCGTTCGCCGAGCTGGGCGGCGCGATCCCGGTCTCCGGCAGTTCGTACTCCTTCGCGTACGCCTCGCTCGGCGAGCGCACCGCGTTCCTCGTCGGGTGGTGCCTGCTTCTGGAGTACGGCGTCTCCGTGTCCGCCGTGGCGGTCGGCTGGAGCCAGTACCTGAACGAGCTGCTCGAAAGCCTCACCGGCTGGCACCTGCCCGACGCGCTGTCCGCGGGGCCCGGCGAGGGCGGCATCGTGAACCTGCCCGCCGTGGTCGTGATCCTCCTTGCCGCCGTGCTGCTCGTGCGCGGCATCCGCGAGAGCGCGCGGGCGACGGCCGCCATGGCCATGCTCAAGATCGGGATTCTGCTGCTGTTCCTCGCGATCGCGTTCACCGCGTTCAAGGCCGGCAACCTCACCCCCTTCGCGGGCGCCGGAGCCTCCGGCATCACCGCGGGCGCCTCGCTCGCCTTCTTCTCGTTCATCGGCTTCGACGCGATCACCACGGCGGGCGAAGAGGTCAAGAACCCCCGCCGGAACATCCCGATCGCCATCCTGATCTGCATCGGAGTCGCCACGCTGCTGTACGTCGCCGTCGCCCTCGGGGCCATCGGCGCACTGGGAGCGGACGCGGTCGCCGACAAGCCCGCCGCGCTCTCGCTGGTCGTCAACCAGGTCACCGACTCGGCGGTCGGCGGCGGGATCATCGCCTTCGGCGCCGTCGTGGCCATCGCGTCCGTGGTCCTCGCCGTGATGTACGGGCAGACCCGCATCCTGATGTCGATGTCCCGCGACGGACTCATCCCGCGCGTCTTCGAGCGCGTGTCGCCGAAGACGTCGACGCCGGTCGCCAACACCTGGATCGTCGCCGCGGTCTTCGCCGTCCCGGCCGCCTTCTCGTCGCTCGACGTGGTGGTCAACCTGACGACGATCGGCACGCTGGCGATCATGGTCGTGGTGAATGTCGCGGTGCTCGCGCTGCGCCGCTCGGCGCCGGACCTGAAGCGCACCTTCCGGGTGCCGTTCTACCCGGTGAGCCCGGTCCTGGGCGTGGGCTTCTGCCTCTATCTGATCTGGGGAACGGGCTGGACGACGTGGGTGCAGTTCGCCGTGTTCCTGGTCGTGGGCTCCCTGGTGTACGCGCTGTACGGACGCCGTCACTCCCGGCTCGGCAAGGCCGCCGACGCCGAGCCGGCTACGCCGCGGGGAGCGTGAACCAGACCGCCTTGCCGGACCCGGTCGGGCGGTGACCGCAGGACGAGCTGAGGGTGCGGATCAGGAGCAGGCCGCGCCCGTGCTCCTGCCAGGGGTCGGGTTCGCACATCGGACCGGGATCGCTGAGATCGCCGGGCGGCAGCGGGTTCGAGTCATGGACCTCGACCTGGCAGCCGGTCGGCAGGAGCTCGATGACGAGCTCTATCGGGTCGTGCCCCGAGGTGTGCTCCACCGCGTTCGCCACCAGCTCGGCCGTGAGCAGCTCGGCGGTATCGCTGTCGGCGGGCGACTCGATCTCCGTGAGCGCGGTACGCACCAGCGCACGGGCGATCGGTACTGCCGCGGTGGTGTGCGGCAGCGCGATGCGCCACGAGGTGGGAGCGGAGGGTTCGGGCAAGGCGTGTCCGTTCAGGGCAGCAGGCGGTCCTGCTTTCAACCGTACGAATCTTAAGCGCTATGTCGACAGGGTCGACGGTCGGGCATTTCCGGGACGTCCGGCCCATGGGTGCCTCATGTGAAAAGACGTGCATATCCAGATTTAAGTTCCCGTCGGGGCTTGTGAGGCACGTCGTTTATCGCGCGCTCGTGACGACAGTCACGGACGGGTGATAACTTCGAGAGGCAGCGCAAACGTCAAGAGCTGGACCGCCGCCGCCCCTACCGAGGAGGCCGCACGTCGCCATGAGTCCCTTCACCGGCTCCGCCCCCCGCACCCCCGACTGGCAGCACCTGCGCTTCGAGGTCGACGACGGGGTCGCCACGGTCACCCTCGCCCGCCCCGACAAGCTGAACGCGCTCACCTTCGGCGCCTACGCCGACCTGCGCGATCTCCTGGCCGAGCTGTCCCGCGACAAGTCCGTGCGCGCCCTGGTACTCGGCGGCCAGGGGCGCGGCTTCTGCTCGGGCGGTGACGTCGACGAGATCATCGGCGCGACCCTCGGCATGGACACCGCGCAGCTCCTCGACTTCAACCGCATGACGGGACAGGTCGTGCGCGCCCTCCGCGAGTGCCCCTTCCCGGTGGTCACCGCCGTGCACGGGGTGGCCGCGGGCGCGGGCGCCGTGCTCGCCCTCGCGTCCGACTTCCGGGTGGCGGACCCCTCGGCGCGGTTCTCCTTCCTCTTCACGCGGGTCGGCCTGTCGGGCGGCGACATGGGGGCGGCGTACCTCCTGCCCCGCGTCGTCGGACTCGGCCACGCCACCCGCATCCTGATGCTGGGCGACCCCGTGCGCGCCCCCGAAGCCGAACGGATCGGCCTCATCAGCGAGTTGACGGACGAGGGCAAGGCCCCCGAGGCCGCACAGGCACTGGCCCGCCGCCTCGCCGACGGCCCCGCCCTCGCCCACGCGCAGACCAAGGCGCTGCTCACCTCCGAACTGGACATGCCCCTCGCCGCCGCCGTGGAGCTGGACGCGGCGACCCAGGCCCTCCTGATGACCGGCGAGGACTACAAGGAGTTCCACGCGGCGTTCACGGAGAAGCGCCCGCCCAAGTGGCAGGGGCGCTGAGATGGGCGCGACGCGGCCCGAGGCGCACCGCATCGCCGTCATCGGCGGCGGCCCCGGCGGGCTGTACGCGGCGGCCCTCCTCAAGCGCCTCGACCCGGAACGCGAGATCACCGTCTGGGAGCGCAACGCCCCGGACGACACCTTCGGCTTCGGGGTCGTCCTCTCGGACGAGACGCTCGGCGGCATCGAGCACGCCGACCCCGTCGTCTATGCCGCGCTCCAGGCGGAGTTCGTGCGCTGGGACGACATCGACATCGTGCACCGGGGGACCCGGCACACCTCGGGCGGGCACGGCTTCGCGGCGCTCGGGCGGCGCAGGCTGCTCGGCATCCTGCACGAGCGGTGCCGGGACCTCGGCGTCGACCTGCGCTTCCGTGCCGAGGCGCCGCCCGCAGCCGAGCTGTCCGCCGCGTACGACCTGGTGATCGCGGCGGACGGCGTGCACAGCCTCACGCGCGAGGCGCACGCCGAGGCCTTCGGGCCGAGCGTCGAGACGCACCGCTGCCGCTACATCTGGCTCGCCGTCGACTTCGCCTTCGACGCCTTCCGCTTCGAGATCGCCGAGACCGAGCACGGCGTGATGCAGCTGCACGGCTATCCGTTCACCACGGCGGGCACCGGCGAATCCACCGGTCAGTCCACCGTCATCGTCGAGATGCGCGAAGAGGTGTGGGAGGCGGCCGGGTTCGCGGAGCTCGACGAGCGCGAGTCGACCGAACGCTGCGCCAAGATCTTCGCCGACGCGCTCGACGGCCGTTCCCTGCGCGGCAACAACTCCGCCTGGATCAACTTCCGCACGGTCGTCAACAAGCGCTGGTCGCACGGGAATACGGTGCTGCTCGGCGACGCCGCCCACACCGCCCACTTCTCCATCGGCTCCGGCACCAAGCTCGCCGTCGAGGACGCGCTCGCGCTGGCCGCCTGCCTCCAGGAGCAGCCCGGCATCCCCGAGGCCCTCGCCGCGTACGAGACGGAGCGCCGTCCCGTCGTCGAGTCCACGCAGCGCGCGGCCCGCGCGAGCCTGGAGTGGTTCGAGCGGCTCCCGGACTACCTCGGCCAGCCGCCGCGCCAGTTCGCCTTCAACCTGCTCACCCGAAGCCGCCGCGTCACCCACGACAACCTCCGGCTGCGCGACGCCCACTTCACCGAGTCCGTCGAGCGCGAGTTCGGCTGCCCGGACGGTACGCCGCCGATGTTCACGCCCTTCCGCCTGCGCGACCTCACCCTGCGCAACCGCGTGGTCGTGTCCCCCATGGACATGTACTCCGCGGTGGACGGCGTCCCCGGCGACTTCCACCTCGTCCACCTGGGCGCGCGGGCGCTCGGCGGCGCGGGCCTGGTCATGACCGAGATGGTGTGCGTCAGCGAGCGCGGCCGCATCACGCCGGGCTGCGCGGGCCTCTACACCGACGGGCAGGCCGAAGCCTGGCGCCGGATCACCGACTTCGTGCACGCCCAGGCGCCCGGCACCGCGATCGGCGTCCAGCTCGGCCACTCGGGCCGCAAGGGCTCGACGAGGCTGATGTGGGAGGGCATCGACGAACCCCTCGACGAGGGCAACTGGCCGCTGGTCGCGCCGTCGCCCCTCCCGTACAAGGCGAACAGTCAGCGCCCGCACGAGCTGGACCGGGCCGGGCTCGCCGAGATCCGCGAGCAGTTCACCGACGCCGCCCGGCGGGCCGAGCGCGGTGGATTCGACCTCCTCGAACTGCACTGCGCGCACGGCTATCTGCTCTCGGGCTTCCTCTCGCCGCTGACCAATCACAGGACGGACGAGTACGGCGGCTCCCTGGCGAACCGGCTGCGCTTCCCCCTCGAAGTCTTCGACGCGACAAGGGACTTGTGGCCCGCGGCCAAGCCCATGACCGTCCGTATCTCCGCGACCGACTGGTCCGACGGAGGCACCACCGCGGACGACGCCGTCGAGATCGCCCGTGCCTTCGCCGCGCACGGCGCCGACGCGATCGACGTCTCCACGGGCCAGGTCGTCTCCGACGAACGTCCCGCGTACGGCCGCTCCTACCAGACCCCGTTCGCCGACCGCATCCGCAACGAAACCGGCGTCCCCGTCCTCACCGTCGGCGCCATCTCCTCCTGGGACGACGTCAACTCGCTGATCCTGGCGGGCCGTTCGGACCTGTGCGCGCTCGCGCGCCCGCATCTGTACGACCCGCACTGGACCCTGCACGCGGCGGCCGAGCAGGGCTACACCGGACCGGGCGTCGCCTGGCCCGTGCAGTACGGCGCGGGCAGCCGCCGCCCGCAGACGGGGCGTACGGACGGCCCCAAGCCCCGCCTCACGCTGGGGAGTTGACGAACCCCGCCCCCGCGTCCCGCAGCCGTCCGTCGAGTGCCGTGAACACCTCGGCGGAACGGTCGCCGGGCCATCCGTCCGGCAGGAGTTCACCCGGCAGGCCCGGATCGGCGTACGGGAGTCGGCGCCAGGAGTCCAGGGCGAGGAGATAGTCGCGGTACGCCTCGTCCGCCGGGGTGTCAGTGCGTCCCTGCCAGGTCCTGAGCACCGGCTCGTGCCGGTCGAGGAACGCCTCGTGCTCCTTGGCGATGGAGGACAGGTCCCACCAGCGGGCCACCGCCTCCGCCGTCGCCGCGAAGCCCAGGTGCTCGCCCCGGAACAGGTCGACGTACGAGGCGAGTTGGAGGCGCTCCAGGGTGTGCCGCGTCTCCTCGTAGAGGTGCGCGGGGGCGATCCACACCCCCGGAGCGGCCGTCCCGAAGCCGAGTCCGGCGAGGCGCGAGCGCAGCACGTGCCGCTTCTGGCGCTCGGACTCCGGCACGGAGAAGACGGCGAGCACCCAGCCGGTGTCCTGCCGCGCGGCCGGGGGAGAGGCGTAGATGCGCCGGTCGCCGTCCTCCAGGAGCTGACGGGCGTCCGGCGACAGGGCGTACCCCGCCGCGCCCGCGGCCGTCCGCGCGGGGAGGAGGAGCCCGCGCCGCTTGAGCCGGGACACGGACGAGCGCACGGACGGGGCGTCCACGCCGACCGGGGCGAGGAGCCTGACCAGCTCGGCGACGGGCACCGGGCCGGGGGCCGCGCGCCCGTAGGCGCCGTAGAAGGTGACGATCAGGGACCGTGGAGTGTGCTGCTCGGACACGTGATCACTCTACGGTCCCGGGCTCCCGCAGCCGGAACCGCTGCAGCTTGCCTGTCGCGGTGCGGGGCAGCGCGTCCAGGTAGACGATCTCGCGCGGGCACTTGTACGGCACGAGCTCGCCCTTGACGAACTCGCGCAGCCGGTCCGGGTCCCGTTCGGCGCCCGCGCGCGGGACGACGTAGGCGACGACCTTCTGGCCGCGCAGTTCGTCGCGGAGCCCCACGACGGCGGTCTCCAGGACGTCCGGGTGACGCATGAGGGCCTCCTCGACCTCCGGGCCCGCGATGTTGTAACCGGCCGAGATGATCATGTCGTCCGCGCGGGCCACATAGGTGAAGTAGCCGTCGGCGTCGCGGACGTAGGTGTCCCCGGTGACGTTCCAGCCGTGGCGTACGTACTGGAGCTGCCGCTCGTCGCCCAGATACCGGCAGCCGACCGGGCCGCGCACGGCGAGCAGGCCGGGCTCGCCGTCCGGCACCGGGGCACCCGAGTCGTCGACCACGCGCGCGTGCCAGCCCGGGACGGGGCGGCCCGTGGTGCCGGGGCGGATCGCCTCGTCGGCGGCGGAGATGAAGATGTGCAGCAGCTCCGTGGCGCCGATGCCGTTGATGATGCGGTGCCCGGTGCGCTCGTGCCAGGCCTGCCAGGTGGCGGCGGGCAGGTTCTCGCCCGCGGAGACGCAGCGCCGCAGGGTGGAGACGTCCGGGGCGTCCGGCTTGCCCAGCTCGTCGAGCATCGCGCGGTAGGCGGTCGGCGCCGTGAAGAGCACCGTCACGCCGTGCTCGGCTATCGCGGGCAGCAGTTGCCTCGGCCCCGACTGTTCGAGCAGGAGCGAGGAGGCGCCGGCGCGCAGCGGGAAGATGACGAGGCCGCCGAGCCCGAAGGTGAAACCCAGCGGCGGGCTGCCCGCGAACACGTCGTCGGGGCCCGGCTTCAGGACATGGCGCGCGAAGGTGTCGGCGATGGCGAGCACGTCACGGTGGAAGTGCATGCAGCCCTTGGGGCGGCCCGTGGTGCCGGACGTGAAGGCGATGAGCGCGACGTCGTCGGCGGAGGTGGCGACGGGTTCGTAGACCTCCGGCTGCCGGGCGGCGCGCGCCGTCAGGTCGTCGTCCGCCTCCCCGCCGAAGGTGGTGACGCCGAGCCCCGGTATCCCGGCCTTGATCAGGTCGTCCACGGCGCGGGCGTCGCACAGGGCGTGGCGGACCTCGGCGATCTCGCAGATCGTGGCCAGTTCGTTCGGGCGCTGCTGGGCCAGGACGGTGACCGCGACCGCGCCCGCCTTCATCACCGCGAGCCAGCAGGCCGCGAGCCAAGGCGTGGTGGGGCCGCGCAGCAGGACGCGCTGGCCGGGCAGGACGTCGAGCTCGCCGGTCAGGACGTGCGCGATCCGGTCGACGTGGCGCCGCAGCTCGTCGTACGTCCACACGTCGCCGGAGCCCGAGCGGAACGCGGGCCGGTCGCCGCCGAACCGCTCCACCGTGTGGTCCAGGAGCTCGGCGCCGCAGTTGAGGCGATCGGGGTAGTGCAGCTCGGGCCGGTCGTGGACGAACGCGGGCCACTGCTCCGGCGGCGGGAGATGATCCCGGGCGAAGGTGTCCACGTGAGCCGATGGGTGGAGTCGGAGTGCACTCTTGGCGTCCACAGCGGGTCGCCCCCTTGCCGTTCGGGCTTGTGGTGAGCTCGCGCAACGAGCGTATCGTGTTGGTGACGGCAGTCAACGGTGCGCGATAGAGGAGGGGCCCGGCATGACGGCATTCTCGCTCAATCCGGAACAAACGGCCTGGTGTGCGGAGCTGCGCACACTGGCGGACGAGCGGCTGCGCCCGCTGGCGGAGAAGGGTGAGCCGGGGCGCGTGAACCGACCGCTCGTGGAGGCGCTGGGGAAACTGGGTCTCCTCGACCGGCTGTTCGCGGGGGAGGGGGCCGGCGCCGGCCCTCCGTCCCGCGCCCCGCACGCCACATCCGGCGCCCTGGGGCTCTGCCTCCTGCGCGAGTCTCTCGCCTACGCCTGTACGGAGGCCGAGACCGCGCTCGCCCTGCAAGGGCTCGGCGCGCACCCCGTGGCCGCGTTCGGCACCGCGCGGCAGCGCGAACAGTGGCTGGCGCCCGCCCGTGCGGGGCACGCCGTCGCCGCCTTCGCGCTCTCCGAGCCCGGGGCGGGCTCGGACGCCGCCGCGCTCGCGCTGAGCGCCGCACCGGACGGCCCGTCCGCCTGGCGGCTCACCGGCGAGAAGTGCTGGATCTCGAACGCCCCCGAAGCCGACTTCTACACCGTCTTCGCCCGCACGACCCCCGGCGCCGGAGCCCGTGGCGTCACCGCCTTCCTCGTGCCCGCCGACCGCGCGGGCCTCACCGGCACGCCCCTGGACATGCTCTCCCCGCATCCGATCGGCGCACTCGCCTTCGACGGCGTGACCGTCACCGGCGAGGACGTGCTCGGCGAACCCGACCGCGGCTTCCGCGTCGCCATGACCACCCTCAACCGCTTCCGCCCCAGCGTCGGCGCGTTCGCGGTCGGCATGGCGGCGGCAGCCCTGGACGCCACCCTCGCGCACACCGCCGAACGGGACGCGTTCGGCGGCAAGTTGAAGGATCTCCAGGCGGTGGCCCACCAGGTCGCCGAGATGGCCACCCGGACCGAGGCGGCCCGCCTGATGGTGCACGCGGCAGCCGCCGCGTACGACCGCGGCGAACCGGACATCGCCCGACGCGCCGCGATGGCGAAGCTCCTTGCCACGGAGACGGCGCAGTACGTCGTGGACGCGGCGGTGCAACTGCATGGCGCACGCGCCTTGCAGCGGGGGCACTTGCTGGAGCACCTCTACCGGGAGGTGCGGGCGCCGCGCATCTACGAAGGGGCGAGCGAGGTCCAACGGACCATCATCGCCAAGGAGTTGTACGCCGCACAGCCGCCCGCCGCTCAGCCGTCCACTGCTCAGCCGTCCGCCGCTCAGCCGTCAGCTGCTCACCCCACGACCCTGCCCGCCACCGCCGAGGAGCCCACCGCATGAGCCTCGAACGCGTCAACCCCGCCGAACTCTCCCCGCCCACCGGGTTCTCGCACGCCGTCACCGTCACCGGCGGCCGTCTCGTCTTCCTCGCGGGCCAGACCGCGCTCGACGGCGACGGCAAGGTCACCGGCACCACCCTGCCCGAGCAGTTCGAGCGTGCGCTGACCAACCTGCTCACCGCCCTGCGCCACGCGGGCGGCACCCCGGCCGACCTCGCCCGCGTCACCGTCTACGCCACGGACGTCGCGGACTACCGCGCCCAGGCGCCCCAACTGGGCCGCATCTGGAAGCGGTTGGCGGGCCGCGACTACCCCGCCATGGCGGTGATCGGCGCGGTCCGACTCTGGGACGAACAGTGCCTCGTGGAACTGGACGGGGTGGCGGTCATCGACTGATCCGCGTGGCGCGGGCCCGGTGGGGGCTGATCGCGCAGTTCCCCGCGCCCCTTGTGGGGCGCCCAGGCGGTCTGCCGGGCGGGTGTGGTGAGGCGCCTGCGGGCCGGTGGGGCCTGTTGCGCGTGCCCCGCGCCTCTTGTGGGGCCGCTCAGTTGCGGCCCGTGAAGGATGTTGTGGTGAAGGCCGTCTTGTCCCGCGGTGTTGTGCCGTTGGTGAGCCACCAGTGCGTGGGGCGTTCGCCGTAGAGGCCGAAGAGCGTGCCCTTGCCCCAGTTCAGGATCAGCTCCTCCTTGCCGTCGCCGTCGAAGTCGGCCGCGGCGTACGGGCGCGCGTGCCGCCACTCTGCGGGGGTCTTCTTGCCGTCGACGCGGGCCGGGCCCTCCCGGAGCACCTTGGTGCGGCCCTTCTCGCCCTCCAGCAGCAGCGCACCCTTGTCCGTGGCGACGAGGATGCCGTCCTTGCCGTCGCCGTCAGGGTCCGCGGACGTGTAACCGCCGGGCCCGTAGTAGGAGTTGCGGCTCGGCGGGATCTTGTGCGTGACCGGGGCGCCGCCTTTGCCGGGGTAGACCGCGAGCGAGGCGATCGTCTCCGGGTCCTCTCCCGTGTCCGGCTCGTTGTTGCGGCTTCCGTTGTCGCCGATGGCCAGATCCCGGGCCCCGTCCCCGTCGAAGTCGCCGAACGCCACCGCGTTGCCCTTGCGCAAGGCGACGGACGTGCGGGAGAGGCCACTTTTGTCGCGCGCCGGGTAGAGCACCCCGCTCGTCTGCTCCCCGTCGTCGCCCACGTGGACGAGGAGGCCGGTCGCGCGCGGCTTGCCCGAGGGGGCGATGTCGTCCGCGGCCAGCCAGCCGCCCCCGCGGGGCCGGGTGTCGGTGCGGGCCGGGGCGCCGGAGCGGGCGAAGGGGCCGTACAGCAGGGTCACGGACCCGTCCTGCCGGAGCGCCGCGATGTCGTGGTGGCCGTCCCCGTCGAAGTCGCCCCGCACCGGCCTGGTCAGGGTGTCGCCCGGATCGCCGCCGGGTGTCCTGAGGCGGGTCGCCGTCCCGTCGGTCTCGGGCCCGCTCGGACTGCCCCAGTCCACGTTCAGCACCTCCCGATGCTCGACCCAGTCGCTGTGGACGAAGTCGGGATAGCCGTCGCCGTCCAGGTCGGCGGTGACGACGGTGCCGGGGGCGTAGTCGTACACGGCGTGGGTCGAGGGGTCGAGCCCCTTCGCGGAGCCGAAGACGACGCCGGTCCGCCCTTCCTTGTTCTCGTCGCGGGACGGCACGGCGACGAGCAGGTCGCGGTGACCGTCGCCGTTGATGTCGTCCGGGTCCTTGGAGCCCTTGCCGTCGGAGGGCACCGGACGCGAAGCGGTCGGGGTCGACACGGGATTGCCGCCGCCCTTGGAGCTCCGCGCGTCCTTGCCGTCGCCGGAGGCCTGCTCGCCGCACCCCGCCGTGAGCAGGGCCAGCGAGGCACAGAGCACGCACGCGACAAGGGCGCGGATGCCGGGAACGGGCGCGCGATCTCTCATGCGCCCACCCCAACACCGCGCCCTGGCGCATCTCCAGTGACCACCGGCGATCGTTGCCCAGTCGTAGCGGGAGAGACGATCTCCCGGAGCGTGCTAGATGTCCCGGAACGTCTCGATCTGCGCGCCCACGGAGTTGAGCCGCTCGGCCAGCTCCTCGTAGCCACGGTTGATCACGTACACGTTGCGCAGGACGGACGTGCCCTCGGCGGCCATCATCGCGAGCAGCACGACCACGGCGGGCCGCAGCGCGGGCGGGCACATCATCTCGGCGGCGCGCCAGCGGGTCGGGCCCTCCACCAGGACCCGGTGCGGGTCGAGGAGTTGGAGGCGTCCGCCGAGCCGGTTCAGGTCGGTCAGATAGATCGCGCGGTTGTCGTAGACCCAGTCGTGGATCAGCGTCTTGCCCTGCGCCGCCGCCGCGATGGCCGCGAAGAAGGGGACGTTGTCGATGTTCAGGCCGGGGAACGGCATCGGGTGGATCTTGTCGATCGGCGCCTCCAGCTTGGAGGGCCGGACGGTGAGGTCGATCAGGCGCGTACGGCCGTTGTCGGCGAAGTACTCCGCCGTGCGGTCGTGGTCGAGCCCCATCTCCTCCAGGACCGCGAGCTCGATCTCCAGGAACTCGATCGGGACGCGCTTGACGGTCAGTTCGGACTCCGTGACGACCGCCGCGGCGAGCAGGCTCATCGCCTCGACCGGGTCCTCGGACGGCGAGTAGTCCACGTCCACGTCGATGTCCGGCACGCCGTGCACCGTGAGGGTCGTCGTGCCGATGCCCTCGACCTTGACGCCGAGCGCCTCCAGGAAGAAGCACAGGTCCTGGACCATGTAGTTCGACGAGGCGTTGCGGATGACGGTCGTGCAGTCGCTGCGCGCCGCGGCGAGCAGGGCGTTCTCGGTCACGGTGTCGCCGCGCTCGGTCAGCACGATCGGGCGGTCCGGGACGACGTCACGCGCGACCTCCGCGTGGTAGAGCCCCTCGGTCGCGGCGATGTCGAGACCGAAGCGGCGCAGCGCGATCATGTGCGGCTCGATCGTGCGGGTGCCGAGGTCGCAACCGCCCGCGTACGGCAGCTTGAAGCGGTCCATGCGGTGCAGCAGCGGACCAAGGAACATGATGATCGAGCGGGTCCGGATCGCGGCCTCCGCGTCGATCGCCTCCATGTCGAGCTTGGCCGGCGGCACGATCTCCAGGTCGACCCCGTCGTTGATCCAACGGGCGCGGACGCCGATCGAACCGAGGACCTCGAGGAGGCGGTAGACCTCCTCGATGCGCGCCACGCGGCGCAGCACCGTGCGTCCCTTGTTGAGCAGGGAGGCACAGAGCAGCGCCACGCAGGCGTTCTTGCTCGTCTTGACGTCGATCGATCCGGAGAGCCGGCGGTTGCCGACCACGCGCAGATGCATGGGCCCCGCGTACCCGAGCGAGACGATTTCACTGTCGAGAGCCTCGCCGATACGGGCGATCATCTCAAGGCTGATGTTCTGGTTGCCGCGCTCGATGCGGTTCACGGCGCTCTGACTTGTGCTGAGCGCCTCGGCGAGCTGCGACTGCGTCCAGCCCCTGTGCTGACGGGCGTCGCGGATGAGCTTGCCGATACGTACGAGGTAATCGTCTGCCATGTTCCGCAGGTTATCTCAGATATGAGATGACGCACGCGCTGGGGTAGGCCATCCGGGAAACGACCGATTCGGTGCGGGAAACAACCGATTCCGTACGGAAGTTCCCGTACGTCGTTTCCGTACGCCACATGCCCGTGCCAGGTCAGCCGCATCCGCACGAGGCGTGCCGCCCCCCGTGCACCGCGGCCTGCGCCGTGAGCCGGGGCATGGCCGCCGCGCGCGTCACCCGGGCGGCGGCAGCGCGCCCGGCCGACGAGTCGGCGTCATGCACCACTGTGCCTCCGGTCAACGTCAGACGCACTTCGGAGGAGCTGATATCGGCCACCGGACACCGCGTCACATCGCGGTCCAGCAGCACCAGATCGGCCGACTTTCCCGTTTCCACCGACCCCGTCAGGTGGTCCATACGGAGCTGTCGCGCCGTGCCGAGGGTGTGCATGAGCAGGGCGGACGAGCGGCTGAGGCCCTCCTCCTCGCGGTACAGGGCACCCTCGCCATCGGCCCCGAAACGGTCGACGGCGGTACGCACCTGGTTCCACACCTGGAGCGGATCGACAGGCCAGTCCGAGCCACCGGCGAGCCGCGCCCCGTGCCGCTGAAGGCTGCGCGCCGGGTACTGCCAACGGTGCCGCCCGGCACCGATGTAGGGCAGCAGGGCGTCCATGGTCCAGGTGTTGCGGGTGGCCCACTGGAGCTGCATGCAGGGGATGACGCCGAGGCGGGCGAAGCGGGGCAGGTCGGCGGGGTCGACGAGTTGGAGGTGGGCGGTGGTGTTGCGCAGGCCGCGCGCCCCGGTCGCGCGCAGGGCGTACGCGTACCCGTCGAGGGAGGTGCGCACGGCGCGGTCGCCGATGGCGTGCGCGTGCATCTGCCAGCCGTCCTCGTTGAAGGCGGCGGTGAGCCGGCCGTAGTCCGCCGCCGACACGTACAGGTCTCCGCGGTGGTCGGTGGGCCTGCCGTCCTTGTCGAGATAGGGCTTCAGAAGCGCCGCGGTCTGCGCCGGGTACTCGATGACCCCGTCGAGGAAGACCTTGACGGTGCCGAAGCGAAGTCCCCGTACGTCACCGAAGTCGCGCCGCAGCCCGCGCGCGAATTCCAGGGCCGCCTTCGGGTCCTTGGTCAGGTCCGAGTCGATCCGCAGCGCGGGCACGACGCGCTGTGGCAGGGCGCCGCGTTCGGCGAGCGTCTGATAGACGCTCAGCTCGCGCTTGCCGACGACCGCTTCCATGAAAGTGGTGATCCCCGACGCGGCGGCCTCGGCGAAGATCTTCGCGGCGGCGGCCACGAGCTGCTCGCGATCCGGCTCGGGGACGTGCCGGGTCACCAGGGGCTGCGCGTCGTCCTTGAGCACACCGCTGGGCTTGCCGTCCGCATCCTTGACGATCTTGCCGCCGGCCGGTTCCGGAGTGGTGGCGGTGATCCCCGCGATGTCCAGGCCGCGCTGGTTCACCCAGAGGTTGTGCCCGTCGCCGCCGATCAGGACCACGGGCCGCCGGGTCGGCAGGGCGTCGAGCATGGAGTGGTGCGGCGCGGTTCCGTGCGGCAGCAGACCCACCGGGTTCCAGTCCTCCACCACGAGCCACCCGTCGGGCTCCTGGTCGCCGGAGTCCTTCAGAAACCCGGTGAGCGTCGTGCGCAGCTCCTCGACGGTCTGCTCGGCCCCCGCCAGTGACGGCTTGAGCGAACGGTCGGCGGCGCCCATCGGGTGGGCGTGCCCGTCGTGGATGCCGCTCATGAGGGTGCCGCCACGCCCGTCGACGACCTCGGTGTCCCGCCCGATGAACCGCTTGAGGGCGGCGTCGCGCCCGACGGCGAGGATCTTCCCGTCCCGCCCGACGGCGACGGCCTGCGCGGAGGCGTGCCCCCGAGTACCGCTGAACACACGGGAGTTGTGCACGACGAGGGCGGCGGAGCGGCGGGGCGACGCGACGGCCTCGGAGGCGCCGGCCAGGGCGACGACGCCGGTGGCGCCGGCGGCGGCGAGGAGAGTACGGCGAGGGATGTGCGCGGACGGCATCGGGGCTCCTCGGGGTGATCGGGTGAGTGGGGGGGGGAAAGGCCCGCCCTGAAGCGGCGGCACGGGGACGAACCGTCGACCCGCACCCGGCACACTCCGCGAGTAACGCGTTAACCAGAAGCCGCCCACCACAACGGATTCCGTGGAGGCACTGCCCCCTGGCACAGGGAATCCGTAGGATGACCGCCGTGCCAGGGCCCACCCTCACCGACATAGCCCGTGCGGCGGAGGTATCGACCGCGACGGTCTCGCACGCCCTGAACGGCACGGGCCGCCTCGGCGCCGACACCCGCCGCAGGGTGCGGGAGACCGCCACCGCCCTCGGCTACGGAACCCGCCGCACCGTCCCGCGCACGCGGACGCTCGGCATCGCCGTGACCACGTTCCCCACCGCCTGGAACTACACGGAGGTCGCCTACTTCTCGCGCGCCGTCACCGCGGCCACCTCCGCGGCCCACGCACGCGGCTACGCCCTCACCACGCTGCCCGCCGACCGCGCCGCCGACGACACGTGGCACAGCCTCGCCGTCGACGGCATGCTGATCATGGACAGCCCGCGCGGCGACCCGATGGTGCACGCGCTGCGTGCCCGCGGCATCCCGCTCGTCTTCGACGGCGTCCCCGGCGACCCGCGCCCCGGCGACCGCTGGGTCGACAACGACCACGAGGCCACCACCCGCGAGGTCCTCGACCATCTCGCCGCGTCCGGCGCCCGCCGCGTCGCCCTGCAGTCCGGCCACGGCGACGAGCACTACGCGCGCGCGGTGACGGCGGCGTACGCCGGATGGTGCGCGGAGCGCGGCGCCGGTCCGCTGGTCGTGCCCTTCGACGTGACGGACGGCCAAGGGCGCGCGTTCGACGCGCTGCTGAAGGGCCCGGACCGCGCCGACGCCGTGTACGCGGCGTACGACCCGGGCGGCCGGCAGCTCCTGGCCGCCGCGGCCCGCCTCGGACTGCGGGTCCCGGACGAGCTGCGGGTGGTGTGCGCGAGCGAGGACCCCGGGTACGCGGCGACGCTCCCGCCCGTGACCACGGTGACCCTTGACCCGGAGCGGACGGCGCGCGCCGCGGTCGGCCTCCTCGTCGACCTGATCGAGGGCGCCCCCGGACCGCCGCCGGGCCCCGTCGTCGTACCGGCGGGCCTCCTGGTGCGTGACTCCTCGCGCGCTCAGCCCGCGGCCGGACAGTCGACGTACCCCTGCGCGCCGCCCTGGTAATACGTGGCGGGGTCACCGACGGCACGGACGCCTGGTCCTGGCCCTGCTGATCAGGGTCGACGACGGCCGGATCGCCGCGTACGAGGTGGTCGCGGATCCGGTCGGCTGCGTGCGCTGGAGTTCTCCGTGCTCCCTTCGGCATGCGGGCAGGCGGGCGCGCCTCGTCGTACGCGCGGGTGATGTACTAGAGTTATCTCGACATCGAGATATCTGCCGAGGCGCACCAGAAGCCGCCACTCGGTAAGGGTTACCTAACTAAGCCTTACCTTAGCGGATCGACGAGGAGTCGTGGCGGCAGGATGTGATTCAACGCGCACATATATGAAGGAGACTGTCGTGTCGGCGAACAGCTTCGACGCCCGCAGCACGCTGCGCGTGGGCGACGAGTCGTACGAGATCTTCAAGCTGGACAAGGTGGAGGGCTCCGAGCGGCTGCCCTACAGCCTGAAGGTCCTCCTTGAGAACCTGCTCCGCACCGAGGACGGCGCGAACATCACCGCCGACCACATCCGTGCGATCGGCGGCTGGGACTCCCAGGCCCAGCCCTCGCAGGAGATCCAGTTCACGCCGGCCCGCGTGATCATGCAGGACTTCACGGGCGTGCCCTGTGTCGTCGACCTCGCCACCATGCGTGAGGCCGTCAAGGAGCTCGGCGGCGACGCGGACAAGGTCAACCCGCTCTCCCCGGCCGAGCTGGTCATCGACCACTCCGTGATCGCCGACAAGTTCGGCACGGCGGACGCCTTCGGCCAGAACGTCGAGCTGGAGTACGGCCGCAACAAGGAGCGCTACCAGTTCCTGCGCTGGGGCCAGACCGCCTTCGACGACTTCAAGGTCGTCCCCCCGGGCACCGGCATCGTCCACCAGGTCAACATCGAGAAGCTGGCCCGTACGGTCATGGTCCGCAACGGCCAGGCCTACCCCGACACCCTGGTCGGCACCGACTCGCACACCACGATGGTCAACGGCCTCGGTGTGCTGGGCTGGGGCGTCGGCGGCATCGAGGCCGAGGCCGCGATGCTCGGCCAGCCGGTCTCCATGCTCATCCCGCGCGTCGTCGGCTTCAAGCTGACCGGTGAGCTGCCCGCCGGCACCACCGCCACCGACCTGGTCCTCACGATCACCGAGATGCTGCGCAAGCACGGCGTCGTCGGCAAGTTCGTCGAGTTCTACGGCGAGGGCGTCGCCGCCACCTCGCTCGCCAACCGCGCCACCATCGGCAACATGTCGCCGGAGTTCGGCTCCACCGCCGCGATCTTCCCGATCGACGACGAGACGCTGAAGTACCTGCGCCTGACCGGCCGCGACGAGCAGCAGGTCGCGCTCGTCGAGGCGTACGCCAAGGAGCAGGGTCTCTGGCTCGACCCGGCCGCCGAGCCCGACTTCTCCGAGAAGCTGGAGCTCGACCTCTCCACGGTCGTCCCCTCGATCGCCGGTCCGAAGCGCCCGCAGGACCGCATCGTCCTCGCCAACGCCGCGCAGCAGTTCGCCCAGGACGTGCGCAACTACGTCACGGACGACGAGGAGGCCGGCAAGGAGTCCTTCCCGGCGTCCGACGCCCCGGCCACCAGCAACGGCGTCCCGTCGAAGCCGACCACGGTCACCGCCCCCGACGGCTCGACGTACGAGATCGACCACGGCGCCGTCACCGTCGCCGCGATCACCTCCTGCACCAACACCTCGAACCCGTACGTGATGGTCGCCGCCGCGCTCGTCGCGAAGAAGGCCGTCGAGAAGGGCCTGACCCGCAAGCCGTGGGTCAAGACCACCCTCGCCCCGGGCTCCAAGGTCGTCACCGACTACTTCGACAAGGCGGGGCTCACCCCCTACCTCGACAAGGTCGGCTTCAACCTCGTCGGCTACGGCTGCACCACCTGCATCGGCAACTCGGGCCCGCTGCCCGAGGAGGTCTCCAAGGCCGTCAACGACGCCGACCTGGCCGTGACGTCCGTCCTCTCCGGCAACCGGAACTTCGAGGGCCGCATCAACCCCGACGTCAAGATGAACTACCTGGCGTCCCCGCCGCTGGTCGTCGCGTACGCCATCGCGGGTTCGATGAAGGTGGACATCACCAAGGACGCGCTCGGCGCGGACCAGGACGGCAACCCCGTCTACCTGAAGGACATCTGGCCCTCCGAGGCCGAGGTGAACGACGTCGTCGCCAACTCCATCGGCGAGGACATGTTCAACAAGTCCTACCAGGACGTCTTCGCGGGCGACGCCCAGTGGCAGGCCCTCTCCATCCCGACCGGCAACACCTTCGAGTGGGACCCGCAGTCGACCTACGTCCGCAAGCCCCCTTACTTCGAGGGCATGACGATGGAGACCACCCCGGTCTCCGACATCACGGGCGCCCGCGTCCTGGCCAAGCTGGGCGACTCGGTCACCACCGACCACATCTCCCCGGCCGGTGCGATCAAGGCCGACACCCCGGCCGGCAAGTACCTCACGGAGCACGGCGTCGAGCGTCGCGACTTCAACTCCTACGGCTCGCGCCGAGGCAACCACGAGGTCATGATCCGCGGCACGTTCGCCAACATCCGCCTGCGCAACCAGATCGCGCCGGGCACCGAGGGCGGCTTCACGCGTGACTTCACGAAGGAGGACGGCCCCGTCTCCTTCATCTACGACGCCTCGCAGAACTACCAGGCGGCCGGCACCCCGCTCGCGATCCTCGCGGGCAAGGAGTACGGCTCCGGTTCGTCCCGTGACTGGGCCGCCAAGGGCACCGCGCTCCTCGGCGTCAAGGCCGTCGTCGCCGAGTCGTACGAGCGCATCCACCGCTCGAACCTCATCGGCATGGGCGTCCTGCCGCTCCAGTTCCCGGAGGGCCAGTCCGCCGAGACCCTCGGCCTCACCGGCGAGGAGACCTTCTCCTTCACCGGCGTGACCGAGCTGAACGAGGGCCGCACGCCGCGCACCGTCAAGGTCAGCACCGACACGGGCGTGGAGTTCGACGCGGTCGTCCGCATCGACACCCCCGGCGAGGCGGACTACTACCGCAACGGCGGCATCATGCAGTACGTGCTGCGCTCGCTCATCCGGAAGTAGACCCCGGCGCAAGTAAGCATTGCCGTAGGTCAGTTGGGCCCGCATCCCCCTCACCGGGGGGTGCGGGCCCTACCCTTTGTAGGGCAAGAGCGCGCGGCGGCGACGGGGGATTCTGTGGACGCTGGAGCAGTGGGCATCAAAGTGGCGTCCTCGGTCGTGGTGCCGTTGCTGAAGCGGCTGTTGCTGCCGCCGCCCAAGGCGCCGGGAGCCGAGTACTCCGAACGGCCCGTACGCATCAAGGGGCTGCTGTCCTTCGCCGGGGACCACCCCTCGCTCAGCAAGGACGACATGCACCGGCTCGCACAGGAGCTGGTCCGCCGCGCGGTGCGGTCGGCGGGACCGCACGAGCGGCCGATCGCGGAGGACGAGCACGACGCCGTCGGCCAGGCCCTGACCCGTACGCTCTTCGCCCTCGGCGAGCTCGACATGGACGACGTGGGAGTCTTCAAGCTCGGGCCCGAAGGTCTCGCCGCCGCACTGTCCCGCGAGGCCGGGCCCGAGACGCGCAGGCTGCTCACCCGTGACGCGGCGCTCTTCCACGACGTACTCCTGCGCACCGCCTGCGTGCACCTCGTGCGGTTCTTCACCCAGCGGCCCGGGTTCGCGGCCCGCGCCCAGCTCGAGGAGTTCCACGAACTGCGGCGCCAGAGCGAGCAGTTGGAGGTCATCCTGCGCCGGGTCTCGGGCGACGACTGGACGACGGCGGACGCGCGCTTCGAGGAGAAATACTCCGACTACGTCATCAAGGAACACGGCAGCCTCACCCTCTACGGAGTCGACCTGCGCAAGACCGACCGCAAGGTGTGGCCCCTGGAGAGCGCCTACCTGAGCCTGCGGGCGGTCGCGACGGCCGCCGCGGACGACGAACCCGACCTGGACACCGAGGGGAGGGCGGCGGTGATCGAGGAGAGCGTCGAGTCCGTCCTCGTCGGTCACCGCCGCGTACTGCTCCAGGGGGTCGCCGGTACGGGCAAGACGACGCTCGTCCAGTGGCTGGCCCTGACCACCGCGCGGCAGGACACGGTGCCGGGGCATCTGCCACAGCTCCTCGGCCGCGTCCCGTTCGTCCTGCCGCTGCGCACCCTGGTCCGCGAAGGCACCGAACTGCCCCTGCCCGAGGACTTCCTGCGCCGCACGGGCTGCCCGCACGCGGGGAGCGAACCCGACGGCTGGACGGCGCGCGTGCTCCAGAACGGCCGCGGGCTCCTGCTCATCGACGGCCTCGACGAGATCCCCAAGGCCGACCGCGCGCGCACCCGGGAGTGGCTGCGCCGGCTCCTCGCCGCCTTCTCCGGCAACCTGTGGCTCGCCACCACCCGCCCCTCCGCACTCGCCCCCGGCTGGCTGGAGCGCGAGGGCTTCCACGAGTTCACCCTGAACGCGCTGCGCCCCGACGACCTGCGGCGCTTCATCCAGCGGTGGCACACGGCGACCAAGGCCCGCGGAGGGACAGGGGAGAAACTGATCGAGTCCCTGCGCACCCGGCCGGAACTGAGCAGGCTCGCCACCAACCCGCTCATGTGCAGCCTGATGTGCGCCCTGCACGAGGAGCGCCACGGCTTCCTGCCCGAGGGGCGGGCCGCCCTCTACAAGGCCGCCCTGTCCATGCTGCTCGAACGGCGCGACAAAGAGCGCGGCGTACGGCCCAAGATCAGCGAGACGGACGCCACGCTCAGCGAGGAGGCCGCCTCCGAACCCCTCAAGCGCTTCGCGTACTGGCTGATCCGCAACGAACGCACCCAGATCGAGCGCCCGGACGCCGTGGACCTGGTCCGCAGGCTCCAGCCCCAGGTGCCGAGCCTCCAGAAGATGGGAGCGCCCGAGGACGCCCTGCAGTACCTCATCGAGCGCACCGGCGTACTCCGTGAACCCGCCTCGGGAGCCGTCGACTTCATCCACCGCACCTTTCAGGATTATCTCGGGGCCAAAGCGGTGCTCGAAGAGCGGGACTTCGGCATCCTGGTGAAGAACGCCCATGCGGACGAGTGGGAGGACGTGGTGCAGATGGCCGTCGCGCACAGCGATCACAAGGGACGCGCCGATCTGCTCATCCGGCTCAGCGACCGCGCCAACCGCGAGAAGGACTCGATGGTCCAGGCCAGGCTGCGGCTGCTCGCCCTCGCGTCGCTCGAACAGGCCACCCGGCTCGACCCCGATGTACGGCTGACCATCGAGACCGAGGCGGCGCGCATGGTCCCGCCGCGTAGCCTGCGCCAGGCCAGGGTCCTCGCCCGCACGGGGCCGCTGCTGCTCGGCCTGCTGCCCAGGGCGCGGGACCTGGACGGCGACGAGGAGCTCGCGACCGTCCACGCGATCTGCCAGATCGGCGGAGACGCCGCCATCCCGCGCCTGCGGGAGTTCCTCGACACCCGTCAGCCCGTCGTGCGGGCCCAACTCCTCGGCCACTGGGACCGGTTCGAGACCGGTGTGTACGCCGACGAGATCCTCCGGCCGCTGCTCACCGCGGACCCCTCGCAGCCCGTGACCGTGCGCTCGGGCGCCGAACTCGACGCCCTCGCGACCCTGCCCGGCTGCGAACGCGTGGGCATCCACGGCGACTTCGCCCCCGAGGCCGTACGCGCGGCGCTCGACCCGCGGCGCCTTCGCGAGCTCCGGCTGCGCGGCGCGCTGCAACTGGAGGACCTCGGCCTGCTCGCGGACTTCCCCGCGCTGGAAAGCCTCACCCTGCGGGGCTGCCGCAACCTCAGGGAGCCCGCGCCGCTCACCCGGCTGCCCCAGCTGCACACCCTCGTCCTCGAGGACCTCCCGCAGTTCGAGCCCCTGTCCACACTCGCCCAGTGCCCGCGGCTCAGTGCCCTGCACCTGGGGCTGCAGGTGCCCTGGCGCGGGCTCGACGACCTGTCGGCCCTCAATGACCTGCGCGTCCTCGCGCTGCCGATGGGCACGGTCGAGCTCACGCAGATCAGCAACTTCCAGGCACTCGAGGAACTGCGCCTGCACGAAGCGGGCGAGCGGCTGCTGCCGGACGGGTGGGGCGCCCTGCTCGCCCGCCTGCCCGAGCTGCGCACGCTGACCCTCTCCCCGGAGCAGCTCAGCACACTGCTCTTCGACCCCAGGGCACAGGTCTCGCAGGTCACGCACCTCTACGTGTACGCCAAGCCGGGTGCGCCCGTGTCGTTGCGGCGCATCGCCAGGAGGCTGCCGGGACTTGAGGAAATCCATCTCACCCAGGGCTCCGACATCGACCTCTCGCACCTGGCGGGACTGTCCGGGCTGCGACGGGTCAGGCTCGCGTACCCGGGTGAGGTACGGGCGGCGGTGAATCTACCGGACCGGGTCGATCTGGAGATTTACCCGCAGCCCTGAAGTGAAGGGGGGTAAGTTCCACTGTTCCGAGGGGAGTTGGAGCAACAGTCAGCGGCTGGTATTCGGGGGAGCGCTGCGCCTCGCCCCGATGGTGGCCGAAGGCTCCCAGGGGGAAGCAGGAAGTCGTCGGATGGGCAAGCCGCAAACGCCACTGCTGTACGGTCGCGATCCACTGGTGGGCTCACTCATCCCGTCACTCACGGGTCTGGCGTACGACGAACGGGCGCGCAGGAAACGGGAGTTCGGGGACGATGTGCCCGTCGTGCTGCTCACCGGGCAGCACGGTCTGGGCCGCAGTGCCGTCCTTGACGGGCTCGCGCGGCGCTACCACAAGCGGCTCCCGCTGGCCCATGTGCGGGCCGTGGTGCCGGGGGCACCCGCCGCCGTGCCCGTCGTCCCCGCGCGCGACGGTGACGTCCCTGCCGCGCCCGCCGCCGACTTCGTGCAGGTCCTCGAACGGATCGTGTGCGCGCTCGCACCCGGGGTCGGCCTGTTCCCCGTCCTGCTGCCCGGCCTCTTCGCGGTCTCCGGCTGGTCCGCGGACGACGCGGACGGACGGGACGCCGTGTGCGCCCGGCACGCCCGGCTCCTGATCGCCTGCGGCCTCATCGCCGGAAGCGAGCGGGACGTGGCGCGGCAGTGGTCGGAGCGGGTCGGGGCCTCCGTCGCCGAGGCGAAGAGCGCGGCCGACGACGGGACGGAGCCGGCCGACGACGACGGTTCGCTGCCGGTCACCGCGGCGATCCTGCGTGAACTCCAGTCCCTGCGCGGGCTCGGCCCGGCCCGGAACTGGTACGGGCGGCGGCACACCACACCGGACGGCGCCACCGGGAAACCCGACGCGCTCCTGGAGATCGGCCGGCGCTTCCACCGGGGCGGCGACTACCGCCGCGCCGTCGAGAAGACCCTCATGGCCGCCTTCCTCGAAGAAGTGGCCGCCGCGTACGGCCTGGTGCGGCACATGAACCGGGAGCCCTGGCCGCTGATCCTCATCGACGAGGCACACGCCCCCGCCGGGCAGCGCTTCTTGCACCTGCTCCTCGAACACCGTGCCGACGCACGGCGGCCTCACCGCGACCGGATCACCGTCGTCGCCACCCGCCTCGGGGACATCCCGCACGAGGAGGCGCCGCAAGCGGTGCGCCGCGCCCTGGCCGACCTGCTGCCCGCCGCGGGCGGTGCGCGGCGCAAACAAGCCGCCGCCATCTGGCGGCGCGAGGGACACGATCCGTCCGCCGGACTGCTCGTCGTGCCGCTGACGCCGCTGAGCCGCGACGACGTCCTGTCGATGCTCGACCGGGCATCCGTGCGGCTGCTCCACCCGCACCTGGCGTCCGCGCTGCACTCGCTGACCGGAGGGCACCCGGCGGCCAGCACCGTGCTGTGCGACGCCGTGGTGCACGCGGCCAGGCAGAACCGCGCGGTGGCCCCCAAGGACCTGCTCGACCTGCCCACCCCGCAGGGGCGCCCCGTCACCCAGGTGCTCCTGGAGGACCTGCTGCCCGACCGGCGCCAGCGTGACCGGCTCCTCGTGCTGTGCCTCGCGCGGGACAACGCGACCGCGGAGGCACTCGCCGAGGACCTGCGTCTCGACGGGCCCGAGCAACTGCCCGCCAACGCGGCGGCCCAGTATCTGGTGGAGCGCCAGTGGCAGCAGTCCGTCCCCGTCGACGCGCCGCTGGTCGAGAGCCGGCTCCTGCAGTCGCTCCTCGTCCACGAGGCGCGCCGTACCTCGCCCCCCTCCGACGACCCGCACAGCTGGTACGAGATCCACCGCTTCCTGCATGTGCACCACGTGCAGCGCTCCGACACCGAGGACTCCGGGGAAGCGGACGCGCTGCGGCACAGCCTGGCCGCCGGGAACGCGGCACAGGTGGTGGACATGCTGGCGGACGAGTTCGGCGCGGAGGAGGCGGAGCAGAGCGTGCAGCACTGGCTGGAATGCCTGCGGCACTGCGCCACCGCCCCGACACCGCCGGCCAGGCGGACCGGGACGGACGCGAACTCGCCTGCCGACACCGGCGGTTGGAGCGACCACCGGGTGGAGATCGCCCTCGGGGAGCACGCCGCCCGCTACACCCACCTCGACGAGGCGGGCCGCAGCATCAACCGGCTCCTGCACGCCCTGTGGTACCTGTCCGAGCCGTACGCCGACGCGGCGATCGACCCGGACGCCGAAACCCTGTGCCAGGCCGTGGGCGACGAACTCGGCTTCCTCTGCCGTCGCCACCCCACCTGGTACGCAGCCCTGGGCAGGGCCGCCCGCGACTGGCCGGTGGCCGCCCGCAAACGGCAGGTCCTGCCCGTCCCCGCCAGTGAGGGGTCATGATGTTCAACCACCCGCCCAAGGAGTGGGGCCCCCTCGAATGGCTCGTGGCCGCGGTGGTGGCCGCCGCCCTCGTCGCCGGCCTGGTCACCTGGACCGGCTCGCGCCCCGGTCCGTGCGGGGACGGCCTCGAGGAGATCGCCGGGGAGTGCATCGGGGTCACCGACCAGGCCTTCGACGCGGACGAGAAGACCGAGAGCCTCATCGAGGCCGTGGCCGACGAGAACGCCCGCGTCGAGCAGGAGTGGGAGAACCCGCCGGGTGGCGGCGCCCGCATTCCCTACGTACGCATCGCCCTGATGATGCCCTTCACCTCGGACGCCTCCAGCGCGATGACCGGCGACATGATCCGGCGCGCGCTCGCGGGCGCCCACGCGGCACAACTGCAGGCGAACAGTGCCAGCGGGCCGCACTATCAGCTGCTCTTCGCCCCCGACGGCAAACACCTCACCGAATGGGAGCCCGTCGTCGACCGTCTCGCCGAGATGACGCGGGACACCGAGGCCCCGCTGGTCGGCGTCACCGGCATCCCGAGCAGCACGACGGAGACCCGCGAGGCGGTCGCCGAGCTCACCGAACGCGGCATCCCCACGGTCGGCCCGGTCATCACTGCCGCCTCCATGAACTTCAGGTACTTCTTCAAGACGTCGCCGAACAACGAGCAGTTCGTCACCGCCCTGTCCCACTACGTCGACCGCTATCCGCAGAAGAAGAAGGGCCTGCTGCTCTGGGACAGCCGCGAGGGCGACGTGTACTCGAAGAACCTGCGCGAGATCTTCGAGCGGCACTTCGGCAAGGACTACGACCTGAAGAACCACAACTCCCACTACATCGGTTCGTCCGGCAAGGACCAGGGGGTCCCGCAGCGCTTCGCCGACGCCGTGGCGAGGATCTGCCGCGACAAGGCGGACACCGTCTTCTTCGCGGGACGCGACCAGGACCTGCCCGCCTTCATCAACCGGCTCGCCAATGAGGGCGGTTGCACCCGCAGCGGCAAGCTGCGCATCCTCAAGGTCGGCATCGGACTCGAACCGACGCTCACCTCCGCCGACATCGAACGCAGTCTGCGCAGGGCCAACGCCACGATCGTCGACGCCTCGGCCTTCGACCCCGCGTGGGCGGACGACCCCGGCGGCGCGCCCTCGGGCTTCTCCCCGTTCCAGGCACGCTTCAACACGATCGACAACGAACACGACTTGGGCCCGAAGGCGTTGGAGGACGGGTACGCGGCCATGTACTACGACGGCTTCGCTCTCCTCGTGTCGGCCGCGGACCGGACGTACAGCGAGATCAGCGAGGACGGCAAGAGGACGTCCGCGCACCGGCTGCCCTCTGTCAAGGACATGTACAGCACGCTCACCCACTCGACCCTCAGTGGCGACACCTGCACCGGCTGTCTCGTCGGGGCGGGCGGCACTTACGGGTTCACCGGCCCCGGCGAGAACAACCAGTGGTCCGTCTGCAAGCCCGTACCGATCATCGAGTTCCCCCCGGTGGCCCGCTCCGACAAGGAGAAGCTGCCGCTGTACCGGACGTACCGGGGGGACAAGGAGAAGAGCTGCCCGTCCTGAACGGCGGGCCCGCGGTCAGGCGGGGAAGCCGCCGTACGGCACGGTGATGAGCTCCATGGCGTGCCGTGACGGGTCCAGGAAGTAGACGCCACGGCCGCCGTCATTGGTGTTGATCTCACCCGGCAGCTTCTGATGCGGATCGGCCCAGTGCTCGATGCCGCGTGCGCTGATCTTCTCGTACGCCGCCCCGAACTCCGCCTCGGAGACGAGGAAGGCGTAGTGCTGCGGGGTGATCCTGTCCGCGGGGACGGTGGCGAAGTCCAGGGTGACGGAGTTGCTCAGCTCCACCGCGATGAACGGACCCCACTCCGAGGTGATCTCAAGGCCCAGCAGGTCCGCGAAGAACTCGGCGGACTCCCGGTTGTCCCGGGCATGGATGATCGTGTGATTCAGCTCTACCGACAAGGAATGCCTCCAGAAGGCATCTCCCGACACCTCCATGCCTCACCCGGCCGGTGACCGACACGCGATGCCGCCGTGGAGCTTAGGCACGGCGACATCACGCTGTCGAGCTATTTCCCGCGCGATCCTGATCTCCCGCGCGATCCTGGTCTCCCGCTACCGGAAGATCACCCTTCCTCCCAGCTGACACTGCCGACGCCCGTGCCACCCAGGCAGCGCGCGCTCGACACGTTGGACTCGCCGGGCTTCAGCGTCTTCCAGTCACCTCGGGCGTCCGGCCATTCCCCGCAGACCACCTTGACGCGGAAGGCCGTCACGACGCTGGTGTTGTTCTTGCAGTGCGCGTGACCCCAGTAGCCGTCGGTGTCCGTGCTGCACGTGAGGGCCATGACGGTCACCGCCGGTTCCCGCGGCGCCGCCGCCGCTCCCGGCATAACGGCGAACACCGGCAGCGTCACCGCCGCCATGGCCGCGAGCTTGAGCGTGAGCCCGGTGAGGCGAGGCTTGTTCATACGTGGAACTCCTTCTGGATCCGCGGCGCGGTGCACGGGAAGCGCACCGCCGGCCGCACACCTGTGATGCTTTCGGGCGGCCCTGTCATGCCGCTCACTTGACGGTCACTCGACACTCACTCCACGCACTGGAATCATGACGCAACGTGACTGGGGTGCGGATCGCGGGGTACGAGTACAGGCTTCTGGGGCCGCTTGAAGTGCTGTTCGACGACAGACCCGTGGCGCTGCGGGCGGCCAAACAGCGGGTCCTTCTGGCCTCGCTCCTGGTGGACGCCAACAAGGCCGTCGCCACCGGCACCCTGATCGACAGACTCTGGGACGAGCCACCGGACGGCGCCCGCAACGCCCTGCAGAACTACGTCCTGCGGCTGCGCCGCACCCTGGACGACCGGTCCGGCGGACCGATCCGCACCTGCGCGGACGGCTATCGCATCGATGTGCCCGACGAGGCCCTGGACCTGCACCGGTTCGATTCCCTGGTCGCACGGGCCAGGGCCGCGGCGGCCGCGCGGGCGCCGGAGCGAGCCTCGGTGCTCCTGGGCGAGGCGCTGACACTGTGGCGCGGAGAGCCGTTCGCGGACGTTCCGTCGGAGCGACTGCGCCGCGAGATCGCACCCGCCCTGAACGAACGCCGCCTCGGCGCCGTCGAGTTGCGTACCGACGCCGATCTCCGGCTCGGGCGGCACGCGGACGCGCTGCCGCGGCTGCGTGAACTCACCGCCGCCCACCCGCTGCAGGAGCGCTTCTGGGCCCAGCGCATGCTGGCCCTCTACCGCTCGGGCCGGCAGGGCGAAGCCCTGGAGTGCTACCGCACCGTCAGCGCGCTGCTGCTCGACGAACTGGGCGTCGACCCGGGCGCCGAGCTGTGGCAACTGCATCAGCGGGTGCTCGCCGCGGATCCGTCGCTGACCGCGCCCGTGTCGTCGGACGCCCCGCGGGCCAAGGGGAACCTCCCGGCCGAGACGACGACGTTCATCGGCCGGGAGAGCATGCTCCGCACCACGCGGAAGCTCCTGGAGAGCGCCCGGCTCGTCACGCTCACCGGTCCTGGCGGAGTCGGCAAGACGCGCCTCGCGCTGCGCGCGGCGGCCGAGGCCTCCTGGGCCTTCCCGCACGGCGCGTGGCTCGCCGACCTCGCGCCGCTGACCGAGCCTCAGCTCCTGGACCGTGCGGTCGCCGAGGCGCTCGGCATCCCCGACCAGTCCTCACGCCACGGCACGCAGGTGCTCGTCGAGCACCTGCGGGAGCGGCGCCTCCTGCTGGTCCTCGACAACTGCGAGCACGTCGCCGAGGCGGCGGGGCACCTCGTCGGTACGCTGCTGCGCTCGGCGCCGGGCCTGCGCGTCCTCGCCACGAGCCGCCAGGCACTGCGGGTCCCGGGGGAGTATCTGCTGCCCGTACCGCCGCTGGCCGTCCCGCAGGACCGGGGCGCACCACCGGCGCTGACGCGCTGTGAGGCGGTGCGGCTCCTCGCCGACCGCGCCGAGGCCTGCGCCCCGCACTTCCGGATCACCGCACGCAACCAGGAGGCGGTCGGCCGCCTCTGCCGACGTCTGGACGGTATTCCGCTGGCGATCGAGCTCGCGGCGGTGCGCCTCGGCACCCTCTCGGCCGAGGAGATCCTGGAGCGCCTCGACGACCGCTTCCGGCTCCTCTCCGACTCCGGCACGCGCACGGGCCCCCGGTATCAGCGCACGCTGCGCGGCGTCGTCGACTGGAGCCACGACCTGTGCGACGCACGGGAACGGAGCTTGTGGGCAGGGGTGTCGGTGTTCGCGGGCGGCTTCGACCTCGCGGCGGCCGAGGCGGTGTGCCCGGGCGAGGACACCGCCCGCGAGGACATCGTGGACGTCCTTGCCGCCCTGGCGCACAAGTCGCTGCTCACCGTCGACACCACCGGCCCCCGGGCGAGATACCGCATGCTGGAGACCCTGCGCCAGTACGGGCAGGACAGGCTCCGTGAGCTCGGCGGGGACATCGTGCTGCGCCGCCGCCACGGCGCGTACTACGCGGACATGACCGCGCGGGCGGCGGCGAGGTGGTGCGGGCCCGACGAGGTCGCATGGCTGTCCCGGTTGCGCCTGGAGTCGCCCAACCTCCGGGCGGCGCTGGACTTCTGCGTCACGGGAAAGGGCGACGCGTCGGCGGGCCTCGCCATCGCCGCCAGCCTCACCCGCACCCGGTACTGGTTCTTCAGCAGCTCGCTCGGAGAGGGCAGGCACTGGCTGACCCGCGCCCTCGACCTCGCCCCGCAGGCCCCCGCCCCGCTGCGGATCGGCTGCCTGACGCTCGCCGCCTGGATCGCGCTGTGCCAGGGGGACCGGTCGGCCGCCGAGCGTTTCCTGGCCGATGCCGCGCGGCTCGGCGCGGACAGCACCGACGACGCGGCACTGGGTGTGCTCGCCTACATGGAAGGCGTCTTCGCCTTCCTCATCCACGGGGACGTACGGGCCATCCCGCTCCTGGCGCGGGCCAGGGAGGGGTTCCGGTCCTGCGGCCAGGTGGGCGACGCGCATATGGCCACGATGCTCTGGGCCATGGCGACGGCCTTCTTCGGCGAGCGGGAGCCCGCCCTGGCCGCCGGGCGGGAGTACGTGAAGGAGGCCGAGGCCCACGGCGCGGGCTGGGCGCACTCCTGGTCCCTGTGGGGCATGGGGCTCGCGGAGCTACGGCACGGCGACCCGCACCGGGCGGCGGAACTGTTCCGTGACTCCCTGCGCAGGCAGCGGGCCATCGGCGACCGCTGGGGGACGGTGTGGGGCGTGGAGGCACTGGCCTGGGCCGTGGCCGCCACCGGGGACCACGCCCGCGCCGCCCGGCTGTTGGGGGTGGCGGCCCGCCTCCTGCGCACGACGGGCGTCGCCCTGACGGGCCTGCGCCCGCTGCACGAGGCCCACACCGAGGTCGAACGCCTCGTGCGCGCAACCCTGGGGGAGCGGGCCTACGCGGCGGCGTTCGCGGAGGGGGAGGGGACGCGGGACCCGATGCGGTGTGTGGACGTATGACCTTCCGTCGCCGTGAGGTCTGAACGCGAGAAGGGGCGGGAGTGGCCTCGCCACTCCCGCCCCTGTGCTGCTTGACCGGTCGACCCGCCGGAGCGGATCAGCTCAGGAGCTCGACCTCCGCGAGTGTCGCGGAGCCGTCCGGCACGAGCCGGTAGTGCGCGTACGTTCCCGGATCGTCGACCGTGAAGACGCGGGTCTGCTTGTCCCAGGCGAAGGACTCGCCGGAGCGCTTGTCCAGGTCCTTCCACTTCTCGCCGTCGGTGGAGCCCTGGAGGACCCAGCCGTCCGGCGCCTTGGCCTTGTCGGTCGACGACGTGAGTGTGTACTGCACGGCCTTCGTCTCCTTGGCGACCGGAAGGTCGACGGCCGCGTCGGACGTCGCGTCCGTGGCCGAAGAGTTGTCGAAGAGCGCGCCGTCACCCTTGATGGCGTCACCGCGCGGCGAGGGCACCTTGTCGTCCTGGGTGACCGACGTCGGCTGGGCGTTCTTGCCCGTGCCCCACGAGGAGGGCCTGGGGCCCATGTCGAACTCCAGGACGCCGCCGCGTGCGATCTCCTTGTGGGGAAGGGCGGTCGAGTTCCACTTCTTGCCGTTGACCTTCAGGCCCTGGACGTACACGTTCTTCGCGCTGTTCTTCGGCGCCTTGACGACCAGGTCGCGGCCGTTGTCCAGGTGCACGGTCATCTTGGTGAACTGCGGCGAGCCGATCGCGTACTCGCCGCTGCCCATGACCAGCGGATAGAAGCCGAGCGAGGAGAAGAGGTACCAGGCCGACTGCTCGCCGTTGTCCTCGTCGCCGTGGTAGCCCTGCCCGATCTCGCTGCCCGTGTAGAGGCGGGAGAGGACCTCGCGGACCTTCTCCTGCGTCTTGGACGGCTCACCGGCCGCGTCGTACATGTAGGCGGCGTGGTGGGCGACCTGGTTGGAGTGCCCGTACATGCCCATGCGTACGTCGCGTGCCTCGGTCATCTCGTGGATGACGCCCCCGTAGGAGCCCGCGAACTCGGCGGAGCCGGTCTCCGGAGTGGCGAAGTACGTGTCGAGCTTGTCGCCGAGACCCTTGCGGCCGCCGTACAGGTTCGCCAGGCCGCGCGAGTCCTGCGGGGCGGTGAAGGCGTAGCCCCAGGCGTTCGTCTCGGTGTAGTCGTGACCCCACACGCGCGGGTCGAACTTGTCGGACGGGACGCGCCAGTCGCCCTTCTTGTCCTTGCCCTGGAAGAAGCCCGGCGCGGTGCCGCCTCCCGCCGCCTTGTCGTCGAAGAGGTGCACGTAGTCGCGGGCGCGGTTGAGGAAGTACTCGGACTCCTCCTTGTAGCGCTTCTCGCCCGTCTTCTTGTAGAGGGCCTCGCCCATGCGCGCGATGCCGTAGTCGTTGACGTAGCCCTCGAGCGCCCAGGAAAGGCCCTCGTGGGTCTCGGTGGAGGTGTAGCCGAGGAAGGGGGAGGTCTCCATGCCCTTGCGGCCGACGCCCTTGCTCGGCGGCACGACCGTCGCGTTCTTCAGGGCCGCGTCGTACGCGTCCTTCGCGTCGAAGTCCACGCCCTTGACGTACGCGTCGGCGAACGCCACGTCCGAGGAGGTGCCCGTCATCAGGTCCGCGTAGCCGGGCGACGACCAACGGGACGTCCAGCCGCCGTCCTTGTACTGCTGCACGAAGCCGTCGACGAGTTCACCCGCCTTCTTCGGCGTGAGGAGCGAGTAGGCGGGCCAGGTCGTGCGATAGGTGTCCCAGAAGCCGTTGTTGACGTACGGCTTCCCGTCGACGATCTTCGCGCCGGTGTGCGTCGGGGTGTCGGGACCCGTCTGCGGCGAGAAGGGCGACGCGTACTGGTACTTCGACTTGCCGTCCGCCGAAGTGACCTTTTCGAAGCCGGAGTTGGGGTAGAGGTACAGCCGGTACAGGCTGGAGTAGAGCGAGGTCCGCTGGCCCTCGCTCGCGCCCTGGACCTCCACCTTGCCGAGGATGTCGTCCCAGCTCTTCTGCGCGCGGTTCTTCACGCGCTCGAAGGACGTGCCGGAGGGAATCTCGCTGTTCAGGTTCGCCTTGGCCTGGTCGAGGCTTATGAGCGAGGTTGCCAGGCGCAGGTTGACCGTGCGGTCCTTGCCGGGCTTGAAGCGGAGGTAGCCGGTGACGTCGCCGCCACCGCCGCCCTCGAGCTTGCCGCCGGCCGTCACGGGCGAGTCGAAGGTGCCGTACACGAAGAGACGCGTCGCGCCGGTGGAGAGCCCGGACTTGACGTCCGAGAAGCCGCTGACGACTCCGCTCTCCTTGTCGAGGGTGAGACCGCCCTTCTCCGAGACGTTGTCGAAGATGACGCTTGCGTCGTCACCCGGATAGGTGAACCGCATCATCGCCGCGTGATCGGTCGGGGCCATCTCGGCCTTCAGACCGTTCTCGAAGGTCACGCCGTAGTAGTGCGGGCGTGCCGTCTCCTTCTCGTGCTTGAAGGGCAGCGCGCGCTTGGTCCGGGACGCGGACGGGGTGTCCTTGTCGACCGAGGGCATCATCTGGAACGTCTGCCGGTCACCCATCCACGGGCTCGGCTCGTGGCTCGCGCTGAACGCCTGGATCGTCGGGAGGTTGTCCGCGTTGTTGCCGCGCGAGTAGTCGTAGAGCCAGCTCAGGGAGCCCGCGTTGGTCACGGGCGTCCAGAAGTTGAAGCCGTGCGGGACGGCGGTCGCGGGGAAGGTGTTGCCGCGCGAGAAGGCGCCGCTGGAGTTCGTGCCGCGGGTGGTGTCCGCGTAGTCCGAGGGGTGGGCCTTCGGCTTCGGCGGGGCCTTCTCCTTCAGGGAGACGTCGTCCACCCAGCCGCGGAACTTCGCCGGGCCCTTGGGGGAGTCGTACGCCACGAGCACCCGGTCGACGGTCTTGCCGCGCGCGACCTGCCCGATCCGCGACGCCACGTTGTTCCACTGGTTGACGTAAAGGCCCTTCGCGGCACCCTGGCCCTGCGGGGAGAGCGCGAAGCCGTTCTGGTCCACGGCCTTGAGGTCACTCAGATAGGTGCCGTCGGTGAAGGCCAGGTCCACGGACACGTTCGTGGCGTCGTAGTCGAGGTCGCCCTCCGCCATGGACGGGAAGATCCGGTACGAGAGTTCGGTGTCCCGGCGCACCGAGACGTTCACGTCGAAGACCTTGTTGTACGAGTAGCCGCGGCCGTCCACCTTGTGGGTGCCCGCGTAGCGCAGCGCGCGCTTGCCGGTGTACCCGGCGCCCGACTTCGCGGTCGGGGAGCCGCTGGGGCCGCGGTCCACGAGGGAGAGCATGTCCTCGGGGACGGGCGCCTCAGTGCCGCCGACGGAGAGCTGGACGTCGGAGAGCTGGAGGGCGTCGGACGCGCCGTTGTTGGCGGTGACCTCCAGGCGGTAGTGGGCGTACGCCGTGCCGTTCTCGAAGTCGTACTTCTTGGTCTGGTGACGCTTGTCGAACGTCTCACCCTTGCGGGTGTCGAGGACCTTCCAGTCCTTGCCGTCCGTGGAGCCCTGCAGGGTCCAGTCCTTGGGGTCGCGCTCGTCGTGGTCGTTGGCCGACGTCAGTGCGTACGTCACGGCCTTGGCGGGCTCGTCGAGGTCGAACTCCACCCAGCCGGTGGCCGCGAAGGTGAGCCACTTGCTGGTGGGTTCACCGTCGACCAGGTTCTCCTTGACCTCGCCGCTGCCGGAGTTCTCGCCGCTGGCGCGGACCTCCGTGACGTGGTCGTTCACACTTCCGGGTATGCCCGCACTGAACGCGCCGTTGACGCCGGCGGTCCGCTTCTTGCCGTCGGCGCCGGTGTCCACGGTGTTCAGCCAGTCGGGCTGGGCGTCGTCCTCCTCGAACGAGGACACGAACTCCCGCGCGACTTTGGGCGGTGCGTCCGGTTTGGCCACCGCCGCGCCCTGCGAGGTCGCGACGAGCGTGAACGCGGCCGCTCCGAGGACCGCGGCCGAACGATGGTGTCTGAAGCGAGGCCTGCGTGATCTGCGCGGCATCCCCGAACCCCTTCTTGCGAGTTGGACAACGTTGTCAAGTCGCTGCTCAGGGTCCAGTAGGGCGGCAAGTGGTGGGTGGTGTCAAGGCTGTTGGAAGCGTCGGGGGAGCCGGCAGGGGTGAGGAGACTCGGGGGAAAGTCCAAGGGGACCGGGGAGAAAGTCCAATGAGGTGCGAGTGAGTGCCGTGGAAGATCAATGCCGGGGAGCGGCGGCGGGTCCCGGACGCCGCCGTTCGCGTCGGCTGAATTTGCTCACGCCGTGAACGAACCAGGCCGTGTCTCCGCGAGGTCTCAACTCGGGAAAGACTGCTGGCCCAAGCTGCGTTCGATCTTGCTCTGCTGCCGAGAAGTGGACTATACCTATCGGCACCCTGAGTGGCGGGTGCGAGCCCTTGCCATGTAGTTGTCGCACGCAACGCACCACGAAAGCTTCAACTGACCCGCGGTGTCGGGCCCTTCGCCACTGGCGAGCTGTCGGGAGCCCCGTACGCCGCCTGAGTCCTGGAGAAGGCGAGGACTTGAGCATGGGATCCACCAGCATCAACCGTCGTGACGTGATGAAGAGGGCGGCGGCCACCAGCCTTCTCGCAGTGCCGGCCGTGGGCGCCCTGAGCTCCTGCGCGAGCGGTGGCGGGGACGAGAACAAGGCGGAGAAGGGCGACAAGTCCAAGAAGAACCCGCTCGGTGTGAAGGAAGACGCCGCGCTCGCCGTGGTCGTCTTCAACGGCGGTTACGGCGACAAGTACGCCCAGTTCGTGACCGACATGTACAAGAAGCGGTACCCGGACTCGGACGCCGGCCAGAAGTCGACGACGAAGATCGCCACCCAGGTGCAGCCGAAGATCGTCCGCGGCAACCCGACGGCCGACGTCATCAACAACTCCGGCGCCGACCAGATGAACCCCGGCAAGCTGGTCTCCAACAAGCAGGTGGCGGACCTCACCGAGCTGCTCGACGCGCCGTCGTGGGACGACCCGAACGTCAAGGTGCGCGACATCCTCGAACCGGCGGTCGAGGCGAGCGGCAACTTCGGTGGCCCTGGCACCTTCCAGGCCGGTATCTCGCTGACGGTCTACGGCACCTTCTACTCCAAGAAGCTCCTCGAGGAGGGCCTGGACTCCGAGTACCCCAAGACCTGGGACGAGATGCTGGCCGTCTGCAAGAAGGCCAAGGCCAAGGGCATCCACGGCTGGAGCTACCCCGGCGGCCACCCGCGGTACATGTTCTTCAGCATCTACACGATGTTCGCGCAGCGCGGCGGGCGCGAGATCACCACGGCCATGGACTACCTCGAGCCGGGCGCCTGGAAGAACGACGCGGTCAAGGACGTCTTCGAGGCATGGGAGGAACTGGTCGCCAAGAAGTACGTCCTGACCGGCTTCGACGGCACCGAGGCGCACACGGAGATGCAGACCGCCTGGACCAAGGAGGGCAAGTGCGTCTTCGTGCCCAACGGCTCCTGGGTGGAGAACGAGGCCAAGGACACCACGCCGAAGGACTTCGGGATGTCGTTCGGCCCGAGCCCGTCACTGGACTCGGGCGACAAGATGCCGTTCGGCACGATCAACGCGCCGGCCGGTGAGTTCTACGTCGTTCCCGAGAAGGCGCAGAACCGGCAGGGCGGCCTGGAGTGGCTGCGGGCGATGTACAGCAAGCAGGCCGCCCTGAACAACTTCAAGGAGCTCTCCGCTCTGCCGGTGGTCAAGGGGGCCATCGACGGCCAGGAAATGCCGCACGGTGTGGCGAGCGTGCAGGCGGCGATCAAGGCCGCCGGCAAGAACGTCGTCATCGCGAAGCACATGGACTGGTACAACGAGCTGTTCCGCGAGGACTTCAACAACATGATCGCCAAGTTCATGCTGGGCCAGATCGGCACCAAGCAGGCCATGGACATCATGGAGAAGGCCGCGGCCCGGATCCTCAAGGACCCTGACGTCGTCAAGGTCAAGAAGTCCTGATCAGCGGCGGATCGACCGAGAACACGGGCACGTGAGCGAGGCGGGGCGGAGTGGCGTGAAGACTGACACCCGGGTGGACGATTCCCCACCTTCGAAGAAGGCACCGGACCGGACGCCCAAGGCGCCGAACGGGCTGTTGTTCCTCCTGGCGGTGCTCCTGCCGCCCCGCTTCACCCCGCAGAGCGTGCGCTACGACCGGCGCTACCGGACGCTCGACAAGTACCGCTTCATCGTGGGCTTCCTGTCGCTGCCGCTCGCGTTCTACGCCCTGTTCGTCATCTCGCCCTTCGTCCAGGCGATCTATTACTCGTTCACCGACTGGTCCGGCGGGCCGGTGGCGAACTTCATCGGCTTCGACAACTTCACGAAGATGTGGAACGACGAGCGCTTCTGGGAGTCCCTGGAGGTGAGCATCACGCTGGCGATCGTCGCCCCGCTGCTCACGCTCGTGCTCGGCATGTTCTTCGCGTACATGATCACGTCGGGTGGCCGGCACCGTAAGGGCCAGGCCATCGCGGGTGTCGCGGGCTCGTCGTTCTACAAGATCGTCTACTTCTTCCCGCAGGTCCTGTCCGTCGCGATCATCGCCGTCGTCTGGGGCCGCGTCTTCAACACCAACAGCGGCCTGATCAACGGCGGTCTCGACAAGGTGGGCATCGACGGCCCCGCCTGGCTGGGCGGTGACCGCTCGCTCGCCCTCATCGCCGTGATGATCGTGCTCTCCTGGAGCTTCGTCGGCTTCTACGTGGTGCTGTTCTCCGCCGCGATGGGCGCGATCCCCAGGGACATCTACGAGGCGGCGCTGCTCGACGGAGCGGGCCGGGGGCGGACCTTCTTCAGCGTGACGCTCCCGCTGATCTGGGACACCGTACGGACCGGCTGGATCTACATGGGCATCCAGGCGCTCGACTCGTTCGCGATCGTCCTGGTCATGGTGCCCGAGCACGTCCTGAAGGTGACCCCGGTCTTCCTCTACGAACGGTTCCGGGACGGCCAGTACGGCTATGCCACCTCCATCGGCGTCGTCCTCCTCGTCCTCAGCATGGCGTTCTCGCTGATCGTCATGAGGATCGGGAATCGCGACCGGATCGAATACTGAGACCGCGGGAGCCACTGCATCATGACCACGACCACCGCGCCCCGCACCGACGCCGCCGACGTACCGCGCCAAGAGGGCGACTCGGCCGGCGGAGCGACCCTCAACGTCTTCTCGCACGCCTTCCTCGTCCTGTGGGTGGTGCTCGCGGCGGGCCCCCTCGTCTGGGTCGCCCTCACCGCGTTCCGCCCCTCGGTCGAGATCCTCAGCGACCCGATGGGCTGGCCGACGTCCTTCCACTGGGAGAACTTCACCAACGCGTGGACGACGGCCAGCATCGGGCAGTACGCCCTCAACTCGCTGATCATCCTGGCGGGTTCACTGACGGGCACGATGCTGCTCGGCTCGATGGCGGCCTATGTCATCGCCCGCTTCACCTTCCCGGGCAACCGGCTGATCTTCATGCTCTTCGCGGGCGGGATGATGTTCCCGGTCATCCTCGCCCTCGTCCCGCTCTTCGCGGTCATGGAGAACTTCGGGCTCCTGGACACCCGTCCCGGCCTGATGATCGCGTACATCGCGTACTCGCTGCCCTTCACCACCTTCTTCCTCACCTCCTTCTTCCGTACGCTGCCGACCGGCGTCCAGGAGGCGGCGATGGTCGACGGGGCCTCGCACACCCGCACGTTCTTCCAGATCATGCTGCCGATGGCCAAGCCGGGCCTGGTGAGCATCGGCATCTTCAACTTCCTCGGCCAGTGGAACCAGTACCTGCTTCCGCTGCTGCTCAACAACGAGGAGGAGGGCAGGTACGTGCTGCCGCAGGGGCTCGCCTCGCTGGCGGTCTCGCAGGGTTACCGGGGCGACTGGGGAGCGCTCTTCGCGGGCCTGACGATCGCCATGCTGCCGGTGCTCGTCGTGTACGCGGTCTTCCAGCGTCAGGTGCAGGCCGGGCTCACCGCGGGTGCTCTCAAGTGACCCTGATCGCCGGTGATTTCAGCTTGGCCACGAAAGTGGTCTAGGCCTGTTGTGCCAATTCCGGCCGTGAGTAATGTCGGCCCCACGGCGCCGCGGGGGGACCTTTGCCCGCGTTCAAGTCGACACCGATGTCGAAGGGTTGAACAGCATGAGGAATCGATTGATCGCCACCGGTGCGGCAACGCTCGCGATGGCCATGGGACTTACCGCGTGCGGCGGTGACAGCGACAGCGGCGACGGCAAGACCATCAAGCTCGTCGCCGCCGACTACGGCGACAAGGCCTCCAACGCCTCCAAGAAGTACTGGGACGGCGTGAAGAAGGACTTCGAGGCGGAGAACAAGGGCTACAAGGTCGACGTCCAGGTCATCAACTGGAACGAGATCGACAAGCAGGTCAAGAACATGATCCAGGCGGGCGACCAGCCCGACCTGCTGCAGACCGGCGGCTACGCCGACAAGGTCGCGGACGACCTGCTCTACAAGGCCGACGAGGTCCTCTCGCCCAAGACGCAGGAGAACCTCATACCCACCTTCGCCAAGGCCGGCGAGGTCAAGGGCACGCAGTACGGCATCCCGTGGGTCTCCTCCAGCCGCGTCATGTTCTACAACAAGGCCGTCCTGAAGAAGGCGGGCGTCAAGACGCCGCCCAAGACCTGGGACGAGGTCGCCGCGGCCGCCAAGAAGATCAAGTCCTCCAAGGCCGCCGACACCCCGTACGCCCTGCCGCTCGGCCCCGAGGAGACCCAGGGCGAGACGATGATGTGGGAGCTCGGCAACGGCGGCGGCTACACCGACGCGAGCGGCAAGTACACGCTCGACAGCGCGCAGAACGTCGAGACCTTCGAATGGCTGCAGAAGAACCTCGTCAAGCCCGGCCTCACGTACTCCAACCCCGCCTCCACCGACCGCAAGACGGCCTTCGCCGACTTCGCGGCCGGCAAGGTCGGCATGCTCAACGGCCACCCGAGCCTGATCCAGATGGCCAAGGCGGGCAAGGTCGACTACGGCGTCGCGCCGATCCCCGGCAAGGACGGCCCGCTGGAGTCCACCCTCGGCGTGGCCGACTGGATGATGGCGTTCAAGGACGGCGGCGCCGAGAAGGAAGGCGTCAAGAAGTTCCTGGACTTCACGTACTCCAAGAAGATGCTGGAGTTCGACGAGATGTACAACCTGATGCCCGTCACCCAGGACGCGCTCAAGGAGATGCAGACCAACGGCAAGCACAAGGACCTGGAGCCGTTCTTCGAGGTCCTGCCGAACGCCAAGTTCTACCCCCTCGGCGACACCGCGTGGGACGTCATCTCTGCCGAGATGAAGAAGACCGGCGGCAAGGCCGCGAGCGATGACCCCAAGGCGGTCCTCGGTGACCTGCAGAAGAAGGCGGAAGCGGCGGCGGCCGAGGCCAAGTAGCAGGCAGCCAGCTCCCGTTCGCTCCGTACACAAGGAGTCGTCGTGTCACTGAAGGCCCCTCCGCCCCCGGCCGACGCCGGCCGGGGACGGAGCGGGCGCGCACCCAGGCCGGTGAGCCGTCGCAGCGGCATCGCCCGGCTCGGCCCGCTGCCCTGGATAGCGCCCGTCATCCTGCTGATCCTCGCCGTGGTCATCTGGCCGGTCGTCGAGCTGATCCGCACCTCGTTCCTCAACATCTCCATCGCCGGCATCGTGCGCGGCAGCGCGGGGACCGACAAGTACAAGAAGCTCTTCGAGGAGAGCGACTTCGGGGCGGTCCTGCTCTGGACGGTCATCTGGACCGTCGTCGTCGTGAGCGTGACGATGCTGCTCTCGCTGGCCCTCGCCCAGCTCTTCAACCAGAAGTTCCCCGGCCGCACCGTCACCCGCTGGGCGCTCATCGCGCCCTGGGCGGCATCCGTCCTGATGACCGCCATCGGCTTCAAGTGGATGCTCAACCAGACGGCGGGCGTGCTCAACACGCTGATGCTGGACCTCGGCCTCATCGACAAGTCGAAGGACTGGCTGGGCGAACCGGAGACGGCCTGGCCCTGGATGATGGCCGTCGCGATCTTCGTGTCGCTGCCCTTCACCACGTACACGCTGCTCGCCGGTCTGCAGACCATCCCGCACGAGGTCTACGAAGCCTCGCGGATCGACGGGGCGAGCCCCTGGCAGACGTACCGGCACATCACGCTGCCGATGCTGCGGCCCGCGTTCCTGGTCGGCGTGGTCATCAACCTCATCAACGTCTTCAACTCCTTCCCGATCATCTGGGCCATGACGCAGGGCGGTCCCGGCTATGACACCTCCACGACCATGGTGTTCATGTACAAGCTGAAGGAGACCGACATCGGTGAATCCGCCGCCATGTCCGTGGTCAACTTCGCGATGGTCGTCGTGCTCGTGCTGATCTTCCTGAAGGTCAGCCGATGGAACGAGGAGGACTGATGGCCACCGCGACCCAGACCCGCGCGGGGTCCCCGAAGAGTCCCGCGCCCCGGCCCAAGGCCAAGCGCACGTTCCGGCCGCGCACCCTGGTCATCACCGTGGTCGCCTGGGCGCTCGCGGCGATCTTCCTGGCCCCGTACCTGGAGATGGTGATCACCGCGCTCCGGCCCAAGGAGGAGCTGCGGGACCGGACGTATCTGCCGCAGAACCTGGAGTGGTCGAACTTCATCGAGGTCTGGAAGGAGTCGGAGCTCGGCCAGAACCTGCAGGTGACCCTCCTCGTGGCGGGCGGGGCGACGCTCCTGGTGCTCCTGGTCTCGCTGCCCGCCGCGTACTACACGGCGCGCATGCGCTACCGCGGGCGCAAGGCCTTCCTGCTCCTGGTCCTGGTCACCCAGATGTTCCAGCCCACCGCCCTCCTGGTCGGTCTCTACCGCGAGTTCCACCAGCTGGACATGCTCAACTCGGTCTGGACGCTGATCATCACGAACGCGGCGTTCAACCTCGCGTTCGCGGTGTGGATCCTGACGGCCTACATCGGCTCCATCCCCAAGGAGCTGGAGGAGGCGGCCATGGTGGACGGCACCAGCCGCTTCGGCGCCATGGTGAAGGTGACGCTGCCGCTCGCGCTGCCGGGCGTGGTGACCGCGGTGATCTTCACCTTCATCACCTCGTGGAACGAGTTCGTGATGGGCCTCACGCTCACCACCGAGCCCGACAAGCAGCCGCTGACCGTCGGCATCAACAACTTCATCGGCGCCTACACCGTGGAGTGGAACTACCTCTTCGCGGCCTCCGTGGTGGCGATCGTGCCGGTCATCGTGCTGTTCGCCTTCATCGAACGGCACGTCGTCTCGGGTCTCACCGCGGGCTCGGTCAAGTAACGGATCGGCCCTCTCAGGCCGGGTCTGGGTGGTTTGGGGTGCATCCTCGCCACTTGGACCCGGCCTGTCCGGCTGTTCAAGAGTGCCGATTTGGGTCAAGGACTTGACTGCGCCAACCCGTTCAGCAGAGCTTGGAGTTCACAACTTGTACGGGCAGCGAGGTCGCTGTTACGTCATACGGAAAAGGGTGGCTGAGTCAATGGAGACTCCGGGGTCGCAGTCGTCGCTGCACCGGGCCAATCTCGAGCGGGTCGTACGTGCCGTACGGCTCGCCGGATCGCTCACTCAGGCGGAGATCGCCAGGACGACGGGACTGTCCGCGGCCACGGTCTCCAACATCGTCCGGGAGCTCAAGGACGGCGGAACGGTCGAGGTCACGCCCACCTCGGCAGGCGGCCGCAGGGCCCGCAGCGTCTCGCTCAGCGGCGACGCGGGCATCGTCATCGGCGTGGACTTCGGTCATACGCACCTGCGCGTGGCGGTGGGGAACCTCGCCCACCAGGTGCTCGCCGAGGAGTCCGAGCCGCTGGACGTGGACGCGTCGGCCGCACAGGGCTTCGACCGCGCCGAACAGCTGGTCAGCAGGCTGATCGGGGTGACCGGTGTGGACCGCGCGAAGATCGCGGGCATCGGCCTCGGCGTGCCGGGGCCCATCGACGTGGAGTCCGGGACGCTCGGCTCGACGTCGATCCTGCCGGGCTGGACCGGCACCAAGCCCGCGGAGGAGCTCAAGGACCGCCTCGGCGTCCCGGTGCACGTCGACAACGACGCCAACCTCGGCGCGCTCGGCGAGCTGGTCTGGGGCAGCGGCCGCGGGGTCAAGGACCTGGCGTACATCAAGGTCGCGAGCGGCGTCGGCGCCGGTCTGGTGATCAGCGGGCGGATCTACCGGGGTCCCGGCGGAACCGCCGGCGAGATCGGGCACATCACCCTGGACGAGTCGGGTCCGGTCTGCCGCTGCGGCAACCGCGGCTGCCTGGAGACCTTCGCGGCGGCCCGCTATGTGCTGCCGCTGCTCCAGTCCAGCCACGGCACCGAGCTGACCATGGAGCGCGTGGTGGCCCTGGCGCGCGAGGGCGATCCCGGCTGCCGTCGGGTGATCGCCGACGTCGGACGTCACATCGGCAGCGGTGTGGCGAACCTCTGCAACCTCCTGAACCCGAGCAGGGTCGTCCTCGGCGGCGACCTCGCGGAGGCCGGTGAGCTGGTCCTGGGGCCCATCAGGGAGTCCGTGGGGCGCTACGCGATCCCCAGCGCCGCCCGGCAGCTCTCCGTCCTTCCTGGGGCCCTGGGCGGCCGCGCGGAGGTGCTCGGGGCGCTGGCTCTCGCACTCAGCGAGATGGGCGATTCGACCCTTTTGGACGGCTCTCTGCCCGCCACCGCACCTGCCTTCACTTAGATAACGCATGGCACCGTTGTCATCTCGTTAAGGATTTACTCCTTGACGCTGGTGTGGCGGCCGAGTTGACTTCGAGCCACCTCGGCCGCAACGACGCGGCCACGTCAGGGAGGTTCCCGAATGAACACGCGTATGCGTCGTGCCGCCGTTGCCGTTGCCGCCACCACCATGGCCGTCACCCTTGCTGCCTGTGGCAGCGCCAAGGAGTCCGGCGGTGACAAGGATGAAGCGGGCTCCGGCTCGAAGAAGGGCGACGCGCTGAACATAGGTCTGCTCCTGCCGGAGAACCAGACCGCGCGTTACGAGAAGTTCGACAAGCCGCTGATCGAGAAGCACATCAAGGAGCTGACCGACGGCAAGGCCAAGGTCACCTACGCCAACGCCAAGCAGGACGCGACCGTACAGAACCAGCAGGCCGACACCATGATCACCAACAAGGTGGACGTGCTGATCGTCGACGCGGTGGACTCCAAGGCCATCGCCGGTTCGGTCAAGAAGGCCAAGGACGCGGGCATCCCGGTCGTGGCGTACGACCGCCTCGCCGAAGGCCCCATCGACGCGTACACCTCCTTCGACAACGAAGAGGTCGGCCGCGTCCAGGGCAAGGCCCTCCTCGAGGCCCTCGGGGACAAGGCCAAGGGCGGCCAGATCGTGATGATGAACGGCGCGATCACCGACCCGAACGCCAAGCTCTTCAAGAAGGGCGCCGAGTCGGTGCTCAAGGGCAAGGTCAAGGTCGGCAAGTCGTACGACACCAAGGAGTGGAAGCCGGAGAACGCCAACGCCAACATGGAGGGCGCGATCTCGGCCCTCGGCAAGGGCAAGATCGACGGCGTCTACTCCGCGAACGACGGCATGGCGGGCGGCATCATCACCGCCCTCAAGGCCGCCGGCATCAGCAAGCTCCCGCCGGTCACCGGTCAGGACGCCGAACTCGCCGGTGTGCAGCGCATCGTCGCGGGCGAGCAGTTCATGAGCGTCTACAAGTCCTACCCGGCGGAGGCCAAGGTCGCCGCGGAGATGGCCGTCGCACTCGGCAAGGGCGAGAAGCTCGACTCGATCGCCAAGACGACCGTCGACAGCCCCACCGCCAAGGACGTTCCCACCGTGCTCGTGCCGGTCGTCTCGCTGACCGACAAGAACATCAAGGAGACCGTCATCAAGGACGGCATCTACACCGTCGACGAGATCTGCACGGCCAAGTACAAGGCCGACTGCGGCAAGATCGGTCTGAAGTAAGTCCGCTTTGAGGTAAGTCCCCGCTTCCTCCCGGGACTTCACCGCCATTGAGGCCCTGTCCGGCGCCTCGTTCCAACAGCCCCGCAGCTCTAGGCGGGGCGCCGGACAGAAACGCGCTCCAGTCGCGCACCGGCCTTTTCGGTCATTCCGTTCTCGCGTTCTTCTCGCTCTTCTCGTTCTTCTCGTTCTTCTCGTTCTCTTCTGTTCAACCTCCCGCCGGTCAGGCGGCGAAGGAGATGGTTCACGTGTCCGCTACGCCCGTGTTGGCGTTGCGCGGGGTCTCCAAGCGATTCGGTGCCGTCCAGGCGCTCACCGACGTCGAGCTTGAGGTCCACGCCGGTGAGGTGGTCGCCCTGGTCGGCGACAACGGCGCAGGAAAGTCCACGCTGGTCAAAACGATCGCCGGCGTGCATCCCATCGATGACGGCGTCATCGAGTGGGAGAGCAAGGCCGTATCGATCAACAAGCCGCACGACGCCCAGAACCTGGGCATCGCGACCGTCTACCAGGACCTCGCGCTGTGCGACAACATCGACGTCGTCGGCAACCTCTACCTCGGTCGTGAGCTGCGCAGGCGCGGCGTGCTCAACGAGGTCGAGATGGAGCGCCGCGCCCGCGAGCTCCTCACCACGCTGTCGATCCGCATACCCAGCGTCCGCATCCCGATCGCCTCGCTCTCCGGCGGTCAGCGCCAGACGGTGGCGATCGCCCGCTCGATGCTCGGCGAGCCCAAGCTCGTCATCCTCGACGAGCCCACCGCCGCACTCGGCGTGGAGCAGACCGCCCAGGTCCTCGACCTGGTGGAGCGGCTGCGCGAGCGTGGCCACGCGGTCATTCTCATCAGCCACAACATGGCGGACGTCAAGGCCGTCGCGGACAAGGTGGCGGTGCTCCGGCTCGGCCGGAACAACGGCGTCTTCGACGTGAAGTCCACCTCGCAGGAAGAGATCATCTCCGCCATCACGGGCGCCACGGACAATGCCGTGACCCGTCGCGCGGCGCGCAATGGGGAGGCCCAGAAGTGAGCAGCATCGACAAGACCTCCACGCCGGACGACGCACCCGTCGACGCCCCGGCGGCCGCTGCCGACGCCGTCACCGCGGTGGACCCGCGCCTCCTCGTCCGCGAGCAGGGCTTCGCGGGCTACATCACCGAGTTCAAGCGCAAGATGCGCGCCGGTGACCTGGGCTCCATCCCGGTCGTCGCGGGCCTCGTCATCATCTGGGCGATCTTCGCCTCGATGAACTCGCGCTTCATGACCGCGGAGAACCTCAGCAACATCTCCGTGGCCATGGTCGGCACCGGCATGATCGCCGTCGGCATCGTCTTCGTGCTGCTGCTCGGCGAGATCGACCTGTCGGTCGGCTCGGTCAGCGGTGTCGCGGGCGCGGTCGCCGCCGTGCTCGCCGTCACGCACGGCGCGCCCGAGTGGATCGCGCTGATCGTCGCCATCCTCTCCGGCACCGTGATCGGCACCATCCACGGCTTCTTCTTCGCGCGCATCGGCGCCCCGGCGTTCGCCGTCACCCTGGCCGGCCTGCTGTTCTGGCAGGGCTTCATGCTCCAGATCCTGGGTGACAACGGCACCATCAACCTGGACTCCGAAGGCCTGATCGCCAAGCTGACCTCGTACTACTTCACGGACGTCGCCGCGGCCTACGGCCTCGCGATCGTCGCGGTCGTGGCCTTCTTCCTCTCCTCCTTCCTGGACAGCCGCCGCCGCGAGGCGGCCGGTGTCCCGTCCAGGCCGCTGAGCGAGATCATCGTCCGTACCGTGGTCCTGGCCGTGGTGGCCTTCGCCGCCGCGATCATGTTCAACCAGTACAAGGGCCTGCCCCTCGCCCTGGTGCTCTTCCTGGTGGTCCTGGTCGGCACCGACTTCGTGCTGCGCCGCACCGGCTACGGCCGCAAGGTCTTCGCCCTCGGCGGCAGCGTCGAGGCGTCCCGCCGCGCGGGCATCAACGTCACCCTGATCCGTACGTCGGTCTACGCGATCGCCGGTACGTTCGCGGCGGCGGGCGGCCTCTTCATGGCCTCCAAGATCGCCGCGGCCAACCAGGGCGCCGGCACCGGTGACCTCCTGATGAACGCCATCGCGGCGGCCGTCATCGGTGGCACCAGCCTCTTCGGCGGCCGCGGCCGCACCTGGAACGCCCTCCTGGGTGTCATGGTCATCACCTCGATCCAGTACGGCCTGGCGCTCGAAGGCATCGCGACGCCGGTCCAGTACATGATCACCGGTGGCGTACTGCTCGCCACGGTCGTGATCGACTCCGTGACGCGCAAGACCCAGAAGACGGCAGGCCGCGCCTGACCTGCCAGAACCCAGAGCAGAGCTGCCCGGCACCGCAAAGGAGCGGTGCCGGGCAGCTCTCTGTGCGGGGTCCAAACACCGCCGATCGCGTGATGCGGAACTCACGGCCCGGACGCCGTCCGCGACGGCGGAACATTAGACTCAACAGGCCCGGCAACAATCCGGTCAACGCTTGAACAGCTCTACTGCAAGGAGGCACGGGTGCCGCTGCTGACCCGCATCAGGGGACCGCGCGATCTGGACCGGCTCAGCCCGGAGGAGCTGAACCAGCTGGCCGGCGAGATCCGCGCCTTCCTCGTCGACGCAGTGTCCAAGACCGGCGGCCACCTCGGCCCCAACCTCGGCGTGGTCGAGCTCACGATCGCCATGCACCGGGTCTTCGACTCACCGCAGGACAAGGTGCTCTTCGACACCGGCCACCAGAGCTACGTGCACAAGCTGCTCACCGGCCGCCAGGACTTCGCCAAGCTGCGCACCAAGGGCGGCATCTCCGGCTACCCCTCGCGCGCCGAGTCCGACCACGACGTGATCGAGAACTCGCACGCCTCGACGGTCCTCGGCTGGGCCGACGGCCTCGCCAAGGCCAACGAGGTGCGGGGCAAGGACGACCACGTCGTCGCCGTCATCGGTGACGGCGCGCTCACCGGCGGCATGGCCTGGGAGGCGCTGAACAACATCGCCGCCGCCAAGGACCGCCCCCTGGTGATCGTCGTCAACGACAACGAGCGTTCGTACGCCCCGACCATCGGCGGCCTCGCGAACCACCTGGCGACCCTGCGCACCACCGACGGCTACGAACGCTTCCTGGCCCGCGGCAAGGACCTCCTGGAGCGCACCCCGGTCGTCGGCAGGCCCCTGTACGAGACGCTGCACGGCGCGAAGAAGGGCCTGAAGGACTTCATCGCCCCGCAGGGCATGTTCGAGGACCTCGGCCTGAAGTACGTCGGCCCGATCGACGGCCACGACATCGAGGCCCTGGAGTCCGCCCTGGTGCGCGCCAAGCGCTTCGGCGGCCCGGTCATCGTGCACTGCATCACCGAGAAGGGCCGCGGCTACAAACCCGCCGAGGAGGACGAGGCCGACCACTTCCACGGCATCGGCCCCATCCACCCCGACACCGGTCTGCCCATCGCGGCGGGCGGCATGGACTGGACGTCCGTCTTCGGCGAGGAGATGGTCAAGCTCGGCCACGAGCGCGAGGACATCGTCGCCATCACGGCCGCCATGCTCCAGCCGGTCGGCCTGCAGAAGTTCGCCAAGGCGTTCCCCGACCGGGTCTACGACGTCGGCATCGCCGAGCAGCACGCCGCGGTCAGCGCCGCGGGCCTGGCCACCGGCGGCCTGCACCCCGTCTTCGCGGTGTACGCGACGTTCCTCAACCGCGCCTTCGACCAGCTCCTGATGGACGTGGCCCTGCACAAGTGCGGCGTCACCTTCGTCCTGGACCGGGCGGGCGTCACGGGCACGGACGGCGCCTCGCACAACGGCATGTGGGACATGTCGATCCTGCAGTGCGTGCCGACCCTGCGCATCGCCGCCCCGCGCGACGCCGACCAGGTCCGCCTGCAGCTGCGCGAGGCCGTCGAGGTCCACGACGCCCCGACCGTCGTGCGCTACTCCAAGGGCGCGGTCGGCCCGGCGGTCAAGGCCGTCGGCAAGGTCGGCGGCATGGACGTCCTGCGCAAGGCGGGCACCAACCGGCCCGACGTGCTGCTCGTCTCCGTGGGCGCGCTCGCGCCGATGTGCCTGGAGATCGCCGACCTCCTGAACAAGCAGGGCATCACGACGACGGTCGTCGACCCCCGCTGGGTCAAGCCCGTCGACGAGGCGCTCGCCCCGCTCGCCGAGCAGCACCGCGTGGTCGTCACCGTCGAGGACAACTCCCGCGCCGGCGGCGTCGGCTCGGCCGTCTCCCAGGCCCTGCGCGACGCCGGCGTCGACGTACCGCTGCGTGACTTCGGCATCCCGCCGCGCTTCCTGGACCACGCCTCGCGCAAGGAGGTCATGGCCGAGATCGGGCTCACCGCCCCGGACATCTCCCGCCAGGTCACCGGTCTGGTCGCCAAGCTGGACGGCCGGTTCGAGCGCACGGCCGCCGTGGACTCCGTCGAAGCCGGGGAGCCCGCGCGCGACTGACGTCAACGAGCACCGCCGATGGGCCGGTTCCGACACCCTGTACGGGTGGTGGAACCGGCCCATTCGCGTGAATAGGCTCGCGCCACGGCCTACGGGGTACTCGCCCTCTCGATCATGTCGAGGACGACAAGCGTGGAGGTACGTCCGTGGCAAGCAGCCTTTTCAGAACGAAGAGCATCGAGCAGTCCATCCAGGACACCGAGGAGCCGGAGCACGCGCTCAAGAAGTCGCTGTCCGCCCTCGACCTCACGGTCTTCGGTGTCGGCGTCGTCATCGGCACCGGCATCTTCGTGCTGACCGGGGCGGTGGCCAAGGAGACCGCGGGGCCCGCCACCGCGATCGCCTTCGCCGTCGCCGGTGTCGTCTGCGCCCTCGCGGCGCTCTGCTACGCGGAGTTCGCCTCCACCGTGCCGGTGGCCGGATCGGCGTACACCTTCTCGTACGCCTCGCTCGGTGAGCTGCCCGCCTGGACCATCGGCTGGGACCTTGTGCTCGAATTCGCGCTCGGCACGGCGGTGGTCGCCGTCGGCTGGTCCGGTTATGTGCGCTCGCTGATGGACAACGCGGGCTGGGAGCTGCCCGCGGCGCTCTCCGGACCCGATGCGGCCGAGGGCTTCAGCTTCGACATCCTCGCCACCGCGCTGGTGCTGGTCCTCACGGTCGTCCTCGTCCTCGGCATGAAGCTGTCCGCGCGCGTCACCACGGTGATCGTCGCCATCAAGGTGGCCGTCGTCCTCATCGTGATCATCGCGGGCGCCTTCTTCATCGACACCGACAACTACAAGCCCTTCATCCCCAAGGCGGAGGCGGTGACCGCGGGCAACAGCATCGATTCCCCGCTCATCCAGCTGATGTTCGGCTACGAGCCCACCAACTTCGGCGTCCTCGGCATCTTCACGGCGGCCTCCATCGTCTTCTTCGCCTTCATCGGCTTCGACATCGTGGCGACCGCGGCCGAGGAGACCAAGCTGCCCCAGCGGGACATGCCGCGCGGCATCCTCGGGTCGCTCTTCATCTGCACGATCCTGTACGTCGCCGTGTCGATCGTCGTCACGGGCATGCAGCACTACAGCGAACTCTCCGTGGACGCCCCGCTGGCCGATGCCTTCAAGGCCACCGGGCACCCCTTCTACGGCGGTGTGATCAGCTTCGGCGCCGCCGTCGGCCTCACCACCGTCTGCATGATCCTGCTGCTCGGCCAGACCCGCGTCTTCTTCGCGATGAGCCGCGACGGACTGCTGCCCCGGTTCTTCTCCCACGTCCACCCGAAGTACCGCACGCCGCACCGCCCGACCATCCTGCTCGGCGTCCTCATCGCGATCCTCGCGGGCTTCACCAGCCTCGACGAACTCGCCGAGCTGGTGAACATCGGCACCCTCTTCGCCTTCGTCGTGGTCGCCCTGAGCGTCATCATCCTGCGCCGCACCCGCCCCGACCTGCCCCGCGCCTTCCGTACCCCGCTGGTGCCGCTGGTGCCCATCCTCTCGGTGGCGGCCTCGGTGTGGCTGATGCTGAACCTGCCCGCCGAGACCTGGCTGCGGTTCGGCATCTGGATGGCGCTCGGCTTCGTCGTGTACTTCGTGTACGGGCGCACGCACAGCCGGCTCGGCAAGCAGCAGTCCACCGGTGACGTCCGGTAATCGCACCGGTCGACTTCCGGCCAATCGTCCGGCCCCGTATGTCCCGTTCCGACGGGAACTGCGGGGCCGGATAGCGTGCACCTCATGCTCGCCGAGCCCTCCGCATCACCACGCTCCGTACACGGGCCGCGGCTGCCCCGCCCGCGCACGGAGCGAACCCCCACGCCGTACTGGCCGCGCCTGCTGCCACTCCTCGCCGCACTGGCCTGCGTCACCCGCGCCCCCTCCTTCCGGTGGCCGCTGTGGAGCCCGGACGAGGGTTATCTCGCCGTCCAGGCAAGGATGTTGGCCGACGGGGGAGAGCTCTACGAAACCGTCGTCGACCGCAAGCCACCGCTCGTCCCCTGGCTGTACGAGGCGGCGTTCGCGCTCTTCGGCGACGCGACGCTGCTCCCGCTGAAAGTGCTCGCGGTCGCGGCCCAGCTCCTGACCGCCGTCCTCCTCGTCTGTGTCGCGAGGCGCCGCTGGGGCGACGGCGCGGGCCGTACGGCGGGCGTGCTCTACCTTCTCGTCTCCGTCGGCCTGAACCCCGAGGACGTCCAGGCGGCGACCTTCGAGGTCTTCATGCTGCCGTGCACCGCGGCCGCCCTCTGGTGCGCGGACCGGCGCCGCTGGGGAGCGGCGGGCGCCGCGGTGGCCTGCGCGTTCCTGGTCAAGCAGACCGGGGGAGCGGTCCTGGTGCCGGTGGTGTGGCTGCTGTGGCAGGCGGGCGGCGCCCGAAGGGACCTGCTGCGCCTGGGGATCGGGCTGTGCGGTCCCGTCCTTGCGGTGGCCGCGGTCACGGACCCCGCGGGGTTCCTGTTCTGGACGGTGACGGGGTCGGGGGCCTACGCATCCTTCACCGGCTCCGAACTCCACGTGCTCTTCCGCGGGTTGACCAACGCGGCGATCCTCGCCGCGGCCTGCGCCGGGATCATCCCGCCCGTCCTGCGGGTCCTGCGCATCGCCCGCACCGGCTCGACGGAGCTGTGGCTCTGGCTCGCCTCATCGGCGGGAGCCGTCCTCGTCGGCTTCCACTTCTTCGGCCACTACTACCTGCAACTGACGCCGCCCCTCGCCCTGTTGGGCACGGCGGCGCTCCAGATCCTGCCCCGCGAGCGCACCCTGACGGCGGTCTCGGTCTCGGCGGGGGCGTGCGCGCTCTTCCTGACCTGGGGAATGCTGGCGCCGCGCCCCGAACTGGCGCACGCCACGCGCCTCGCGGAGACCGTACGGGCGCTGACGTCACCCCAGGACAGGGTGCTGTTCTGGGGGATACACCCGGAGGCGTACTGGCTCGCCGACCGCCCGCCCGCGAGCCGCTACCTCACGGCGGGGCTGCTCACCAACTACAGCGGGGGCAGGAACGGGCCGCAGGTGGGCGAGAGATACGCCGTCGAGGGCTCGTGGAAGGTCTTCCGCCGGGAACTGGCCGACCACCCACCGGCGATCGTCGTCGACGACTCCCGGGGCAAGCCCTTCGCCCCGGAGAGGATGCCGTCCCTGCGGCGCGTCCTGGCCGTCGGGTACGAGCCGGTGGCGCGGGTGGGGGGAGCGGTGGTGTACGTACGGGGCGAGCGATGACGGCGGCGGGCGCGAGGCAGCCGCGGAGAGGTCAACCGTCGCGTACCGTCCGGGGGCCCACGGACTCCGCGCCCCACTCGCCCACCCTGCGCCGCAACTCGCGGTCGGCCGTGACCACCACGCACGGGCGGCCCTCGGCCTCGGCGGCCAGTTCCACGATGCGGTCGTCGCCGCTGCCGGGCGCGGGGACCACGCGTACGCCCTCGACGGACTCGACGCCCCGGGCGGCGCCCTCGACGACGAGCACGACGTCCAGCGGCCCCGGATGCCCCGCGATGCCCTCGTCGGCGTACGCGACGAGGCGGTCTCGCAGCCGCTCGGCGGCCCCGTGCCGGTCGCGCCACCAGCCGTCGGGCACCGAGCCGACGACGTTGGCGGCGTCCACGACGAGGAGAGTTCTCATGGCGCCACCCTGGCACACCGCAAACGTAGACTGATCGAGCCGGAGAAACGCACGCCCACAGGAAGGTCCGCGCCGAGTCATGCCGCAGAGGTCCGCCCCCAGACCCGAGCGGGAATCCTCCCGCCCGACGGCCTTTGCCGCCGTCCACGTGGCGAGCGGCACCCTCGCGACCGCCCGTTGGCTGCTGCGCGGCAAGGACGGCAGGCTCACCGCCTACGCCCGCTCGGCGGACGGCCTGCTGCGCTGGACGGAGACCCGCCCCGGCGGCCCCGACTGGACGGGCCCCGACCTGTTCGAGACGCCGGACCTGACCCACCTGACCCTGGCCCAGGGCGTCGACGGGTACGTCCACTTCATTGCCCTGCGCAAGGTGCCCAAGGACGGCGGCGGCACGGAGGTGGACGTCGTGCACGCCGTCCAGTACCAGTCGGGCCGCCCGCTCATGGACTGGCGCTCGCTCGGCAACCCGCACACCAAGATGGTCGAGCGCGCCCCGCACCTCGGCGCCCCGACCGCCGCCGTGGACGCCTCCGGCACGGTCCACGTCTTCGTGCGCGACGCGGTGAACAGCGTCCGGCTGCGGCGCGAGGGCAAGGGCGGCAAGTGGGAGGGCTGGAAGGACTTCAAGGTCCGCGAGGTCCTGGACGGCATCACGGCGCTGGCCACCTCCACCGGCCGCGTGGAGGTCTTCGGACCGGCCGAGAACAAGACGCTGCACTGGACCCAGGAGAAGCAGGGCGCGGAGTTCCAGCGCACCGACGACATCCCGCTGCCCCCGGCCCCCGGCTCGGGCACGGCCCTGGAGACGGCCCCGGACCGCCTCACGTACTACGCCACCGACGTCCGCGGCCGGGGTGTCCTCGCGCACCGCTCGGACGACGAGGAGGCGCGACCGCTCGGCGGAGCCCCGGAGCCGGGCCCCACGGCCGCCCTGCGCGCGACGATAGAGGGCCACGACTGCACGGTCCTCGCCCACCGGGGCGCCGACGGCCGCCCGGTCATCGCGGCCTACCCCACCCAGGACGAACAGGCGGGCGCGTGGTGGGCCGCCACCGGCGAACCCTGCCTGGGCTCCCCGGCGTTGGCGCTGGACGCGCAAGGCCGCGTGGTCATGGCGACCATCGGCCTCGACGGAACCCTGCGGCTCGCGCGGCAGAAGGCGGAGTCGGGGCTCGCGCTCGGCGCGTGGACGCGCGTGTAGCCGTACGACCGCCACAACGGGCGATGCCCGGCCGTCCTTTCGGGCGGCCGGGCATCGCCCGTATGCGGAGGTGTTACGCGGGCACGCTGGCCACGCCCGGCGCCAGGAACCGCTTGCCGGTGACGCGCTCGCTGACACCCTCACGGTCCAGGTACGGCGTGATGCCGCCCAGGTGGAAGGGCCAGCCGGCGCCGGTGATCAGGCACAGGTCGATGTCCTGCGCCTCGGCGACGACACCCTCGTCGAGCATGAGGCCGATCTCCTGCGCCACGGCGTCGAGCACGCGGTCGCGGGTCTGCTCCTCGGTCAGGACGGTGTCGCCCTGCTTGAGGAGAGCGGCGACCTCCGGGTCCAGCTCCGGCTTGCCGGAGTCGTAGACGTAGAAGCCGCGCTTGCCGGCCTTGACGACCGCCGCGAGGTTCGGCGAGACCGTGAAGCGCTCCGGGAAGGCGCGGTTCAGGGTCTCCGACACGTGCAGACCGATGGCGGGGCCGACCAGCTCCAGGAGCACCAGCGGCGACATCGGCAGACCGAGCGGCTCGACGGCCTTCTCGGCGACGGCGACCGGGGTGCCCTCGTCGATGACGTTCTGGATCTCGCCCATGAAGCGGGTGAGGATGCGGTTCACGACGAACGCCGGGGCGTCCTTCACCAGGACCGCGGTCTTCTTCAGCTTCTTGGCGACACCGAAGGCCGTGGCAAGCGAGGCGTCGTCCGTCTGCTCGCCGCGCACGATCTCCAGGAGCGGGAGGATCGCGACGGGGTTGAAGAAGTGGAAGCCGACGACCCGCTCGGGGTGCTTCAGCTTCGACGCCATCTCGGAGACGGACAGCGAAGAGGTGTTGGTGGCGAGGATGGCGTGCGCCGGAGCGACGGCCTCCACCTCCGCGAACACCTGCTGCTTGACGCCGATCTCCTCGAAGACGGCCTCGATGATGAAGTCGGCGTCGGAGAAGCCCTCGGCCTTGTCGAGCACGCCGGAGACGAGCCCCTTCAGGCGGTTCGCCTTGTCCTGGTTGACGCGGCCCTTGAGGAGGAGCTTGTCGATCTCCTCGTGGACGTAGCCCACGCCCTTGTCGACGCGCGCCTGGTCGATGTCGGTCAGCACGACCGGCACCTCAAGGCGGCGCAGGAAGAGCAGCGCGAGCTGCGAGGCCATCAGACCGGCACCGACGACGCCGACCTTGGTGACCGGACGCGCAAGGTTCTTGTCGGGCGCACCCGCAGGCCGCTTCGCGCGCTTCTGCACGAGGTTGAACGCATAGATGCCACTGCGCAGTTCGCCCCCCATGATGAGGTCGGCGAGCGCGACATCCTCCGCGTCGAAGCCCTTCTGCAGGTCACCGTCCTTGGCGGCCTCGATGATCTCCAGGGCGCGGTAGGCGGCCGGGGCGGCGCCGTGCACCTTGGAGTCCGCGATGCCACGGCCACGGGCCACAGCGGCGTCCCAGGCCTCGCCGCGGTCGATCTCGGGGCGCTCCACCGTGAGCGAGCCGTTGAGGACGGAGGCCGTCCAGAGCAGCGACTGCTCCAGGAAGTCCGCGCCCTCGAAGAGCGCGTCGGCGATGCCGAGCTCGAAGACCTGCTTGCCCTTGAGCTGACGGTTCTGGTTCAGCGAGTTCTCGATGATGACCGAGACGGCCTTGTCGGCACCGATCAGGTTCGGAAGCAGCGCGCAGCCGCCCCAGCCCGGTACGAGACCGAGGAAGACCTCGGGCAGCGAGAAGGCCGGGAGCGCCTTGGAGACGGTGCGGTACGAGCAGTGCAGACCGACCTCGACGCCACCGCCCATCGCGGCACCGTTGTAGTACGCGAAGGACGGAACAGCGAGTCCGGAGAGCCGCTTGAAGACCTCGTGGCCGCCCTTGCCGATGGCGAGCGCGTCCTCGTGCCGCTTCAGGATCTCGACGCCCTTGAGGTCGGCGCCGACGGCGAAGATGAACGGCTTGCCGGTGACACCGACACCGACGATCGTGCCCTCGGCCGCCTCCTTCTCGACCTGGTCGATCGCGGCGTTCAGGTTCGCGAGCGAGCCCGGGCCGAAGGTGGTCGGCTTGGTGTGGTCGAAGCCGTTGTCCAGCGTGATGAGCGCGAAGCGCCCGGCGCCGGCCGGCAGGTCGAGGTGGCGTACGTGCGCCTGCGTGACGACCTCGTCCGGGAACAGCTCGGCCGCGCCCTTCAGAAGCTCCGTGGTGGAGCTGGTGGAGCTGCTCACTTGTCGCCTCCGGCGTCCTTGTGGTTCGGGTTCTCCCAGATGACGGTGGCGCCCATGCCGAAGCCGACGCACATCGTCGTCAGGCCGTAGCGGACGTCCGGCTGCTCCTCGAACTGCCGCGCCAGCTGCGTCATCAGACGCACGCCGGAGGAGGCGAGGGGGTGGCCGTACGCGATGGCGCCGCCGTACTGGTTCACGCGCGCGTCGTCGTCGGCGATGCCGTAGTGCTCCAGGAAGGCGAGCACCTGCACGGCGAAGGCCTCATTGATCTCGAAGAGACCGATGTCGGAGATGGAGAGCCCGGCCTGAGCGAGGGCCTTCTCCGTGGCCGGGATAGGCCCGTAGCCCATGACCTCAGGCTCAACACCCGCGAAGGCGTACGAGACAAGCCGCATCTTGACCGGGAGGTTGTTCTCCCGGGCGAAGTCCTCGGAGGCGATGATCGACGCGGTGGCGCCGTCGTTGAGGCCCGCGGCGTTACCGGCGGTGACGCGGCCGTGCGTACGGAACGGCGTCTTCAGCCCGGCGAGGCTCTCCAGGGTCGTACCCGGCCGCATCGGCTCGTCGGCGGTGGCGAGCCCCCACCCGGTCTCACCGGCTTCCTCGTTGGTCCGCCGTACGGAGACGGGCACGAGGTCCTGCTGGATCTTGCCGTTGGCGTACGCCTTGGCGGCCTTCTCCTGCGAGCGCACGGCGTACTCGTCGGCGCGCTGCTTGGTGATCGTGGGGTAGCGGTCGTGCAGGTTCTCGGCGGTCATGCCCATGAAGAGGGCGGACTCGTCGACGAGCTTTTCGCTCACGAACCGCGGGTTCGGGTCGACGCCCTCGCCCATGGGGTGGCGGCCCATGTGCTCGACGCCACCGGCGATGACGGCGTCGTACGCGCCGAACGCGATGGAGCCGGCGGTGGCGGTCACCGCGGTCAGGGCACCCGCACACATGCGGTCGATGGAGTACCCGGGCACGGACTGCGGAAGCCCGGCCAAGATCCCCGCCGTGCGGCCCAGCGTCAGACCCTGGTCGCCGATCTGCGTGGTCGCGGCGATGGCGACCTCGTCGATCTTGGCGGGGTCGAGGGCCGGGTTGCGGCGAAGGAGCTCCCGGATGGCCTTGACGACGAGGTCATCCGCACGGGTCTCGTGGTAGATGCCCTTCGGGCCCGCCTTGCCGAACGGGGTGCGGACGCCATCAACGAAGACGACGTCCCTGACGGTACGAGGCACGATGGCTCTCCTCCAGGGTGCGGGTGCGCCTGCCGGCGCGCTTCCACACCCCATGCTACTTGCCGGTAACTATGCGGCCAAGAGCTGCCGCGCGCTGCTACGGGGTTGCGAAGGTCACACTTGGGGCGGGGGCGGGGGTCCCGCGTGGCCGCTACGGGGGCTTCGGTCGGCCGGTGGCTTCGGTGGGCGCCGGGGGCCATCCGGTGTCGCGAGGTTGGTGGTTCCGGCCCGGGCGTCAAGGGCGCTCCTACGTCGCGTAGGCCCCGATGCGCCACGAGCCCTCCCGATGCACGACCCACCGACCCTCCCGATGCGCCCCGTGCCCTTCCGATGCACCACGGGCGCGGATTGCAATGAAGTCCCACGAACCGCGCCCTCAGGCCTCCTTCTCGCGGGACTTTGCTGCATCCCGCACCCTCCGTAACCCACCTGGCGACTGGCTGATGGGCTGACGCGAGAGTCTCCGGCGAGAGATCGTGACGAGGTGGTTGGCGAGAGGTCCGCGAAGGGGGCAACGCAACCAGGATGGGACGGGTCCGAGAGACACCCGCTCGACGAGACCCTCACCCGCTCCCGGGCCGACCGCGCACCCTGCCACCCCCGGGTCACCCCCGACGAGCCAGTCCGCACCCGCTTGACGAGACCAGCACCCATCCCCGGGCGGCCGCGCACCTCCCCGCCCCCGGGTGCCCTCAACGAGCCAGTCCGCAGTCGCTTGACGAGACCGGCACCCCTCCCCGGAGCAGCCGCGCACCCCTCCACCCCCGGCCACCCCCAACGAACCAGTCCGCACCCGGCACGCATACCCCACCCAGATGACGGCCCCCGGCGCCCACCAAAGCCACCGGTCGACCGAAGCCCCCGTAACGGCCACGCGGCACCCCGGCCACCCCACCCCCACCCCAGCTCAAGCCGAAGTAAGTGCCGTCACCAGCGCCGGGGTCACCTGGGTGATTTGCCACCGCCGGGCGCCGTGTGCGGCCAAGGCCTCGGCCACCGACTCCGGGTCCACCTGCGCCGGTGGCTCCCAGCAGACGCGGCGGACCGTGTCCGGAGTGATCAGGTTCTCTTGGGGCATGTTCAGCTCCTCCGCCAGGGCGGAGACCGCCGCCCGCGCCGCGGAGAGGCGGGCCGCGGCGGCCGGGTCGCGGTCCGCCCAGGAGCGGGGCGGCGGGGGCCCGGAAACGGCCGCTCCGGGCTGCGGAAGCTCGGAGTCGGGCAGGGCCCTGGCCCGGTCCACCGCGGCCTGCCACTGCTCGAGCTGACGGCGCCCCATGCGATGCCCGAAGCCGGTGAGCCCGGAGAGCGCGTGCACGTTGGGCGGAAGCCCCAGCGCCGCCTCCACGATCGCACCGTCACTGAGCACCTTGCCGGGCGACACGTCACGCCGCTGGGCCACCTTGTCGCGGGCGGTCCACAGTTCCCGTACGACCGCCATCTGGCGACGGCGCCGTACCTTGTGCATGCCCGACGTACGCCGCCAGGGATCGACCCGCGGCGGCGCCGGCGGCGCGGAGGAGATCGCGTCGAACTCCTCGCGGGCCCACTCCAGCTTCCCCTGCCGGTCGAGCTCCTTCTCCAGCGCGTCGCGCAGGTCCACGAGCAGCTCGACGTCCAGCGCCGCGTAGCGAAGCCAGGGGTCGGGCAGCGGCCGCGTCGACCAGTCGACCGCCGAGTGGCCCTTCTCCAGGACGAAGCCGAGCACGCCCTCGACCATCGCGCCGAGGCCGACCCGGGGGAATCCCGCGAGGCGCCCGGCGAGCTCCGTGTCGAAGATGCTGGTGGGGATCATGCCTATTTCGCGGAGGCAGGGCAGATCCTGCGTGGCCGCGTGGAGGACCCACTCGGCCCCGGAGATCGCCTCGCCGAGCCCCGACAGATCGGGGCACGCGACAGGGTCGATCAACGTACTGCCCGCGCCCTCCCTGCGCAGCTGCACGAGATAGGCACGCTGGCCGTACCGATAGCCGGACGCGCGTTCGGCGTCCACGGCCACGGGGCCACTGCCTGCCGCGAACGCGGCGATCACCTCTGCGAGGGCGGTCTCGTCGGCGACCACCGGGGGGATGCCATCACGCGGCTCGTCCAAAGGGATCGGCGCCGTTTCGACGTCGTCCGGAGGGCCGCCTCCGGTGGTTCGCAGTGAGCTGTCTGCTGCGGTCTCTTGGGCGTCGGTCACCTGTCAAGGGTATCTGTGTATGCACAGCGCCCGTCGACGGAACGTTCCGTCGACGGGCGCGCGAGGGGTGTAAATGAGTCAGTGGATGATTCCGGTGCGCAGGGCCACCGCCACCATCCCGGCGCGGTCACCCGTGCCGAGCTTGCGCGCGATGCGGGCGAGGTGACTCTTCACGGTCAGGGCGGAGAGCCCCATCGAGACACCGATGGCCTTGTTCGACTGACCCTCCGCGACGAGGCGGAGAACCTCCACCTCACGGCCGGACAGCTCTCGGTAGCCACCGGGGTGGCTGGGTGCGCCCGGCGGGCGGCGGTGCATTCGGGCGGCGGCCGAGCCGATGGGCGCGGCGCCGGGGCGGGTGGGGAGACCGACGTTGTTGCGGGTGCCGGTGACGACGTAGCCCTTGACGCCGCCCGCGAGGGCGTTGCGTACGGCACCGATGTCATCGGCTGCGGAGAGGGCGAGGCCGTTCGGCCAGCCCGCAGCGCGGGTTTCCGATAGGAGCGTCAGGCCGGAGCCGTCGGGGAGGTGGACGTCTGCGACGCAGATGTCCCGGGGGTTGCCGATGCGGGGACGAGCCTCCGCGATCGACGAGGCCTCGATCACGTCGCGTACACCGAGGGCCCACAGGTGGCGGGTGACGGTGGAGCGGACGCGCGGGTCGGCCACGACGACCATGGCGGTCGGCTTGTTCGGGCGGTAGGCGACCAGGCTTGCGGGCTGCTCGAGGAGAACGGACACCAGGCCTCCTGGGGTGCGGGACTGAACCGGCTCGGGGATGAAGCCGGGACGAACCGTGCTTTCAAGGTCACCAACCTCTTCGGCATCAAACCCGTCCGCCTTTAGAGAATGATCACGATTTGGTGAGTAACAATTCGGGCGATTCGGACATGCGATCGATCATCCGAAGATCAACCCGAATCGCAGTCGTTCAGAATCGCTCATCCGCGTGATCGTCCGGTGTCCGTCCAGAACCCGTTCGGGGCCGTTCGGTGTTGTTCGGGGCTGCTCTAGGTGTTGTTCGGGGGCACTCGAGAAAAAACGCCCCGCCGCCCGTCAAGGCGTCTGCGGCCCCCGCCGCTGCGGCAGCGACACCACGGAGCCGTCGCCTCCGTGCCCCTGGTTCACCGGCGGCAGCCCCGCGATCTGGCAGAGCAGATCGCACCACGCCGCGAGATGCGCCGCCGTGTCCGGCACCCCGCCGTGCCCCTCGCGCGGCGTCCACGACGCCCGGATCTCGATCTGCGACGCGGGCGGCCGCTCGGCGAGACCGCCGAAGTAGTGCGAGCCCGCACGCGTGACGGTGCCGCTCGGCTCGCCGCAGGCCAGACCGCGCGCCTGCAGCGCGCCCGTCAGCCAGGACCAGCAGACCTCGGGGAGCAGCGGATCCGCCGCCATCTCCGGTTCCAGCTCCGCGCGGACGAGCGTGACGAGGCGGAAGGTGCCCTGCCAGGCGTCGTGCCCCGCCGGATCGTGCAGCAGGACGAGCCGTCCGTCCGCCAGATCCTCGTCGTCCTCGACCACCGCCGCCTCCAGGGCGTACGCATGCGGGGCGAGGCGCTGTGGCGGCCGCGTCGGGTCGATCTCGATCTCGGGCCGAAGCCGTGCCCCCCGCAGCGCGTCGACCGCCGCGCGAAAGGGCAACGGAGCCGAATCCGCCACCTTCCCCTCCGTACTTTCCATCTCGCCAGCGCCGTCCGACCGTTGTCCCTGAGCCGCAGCCATGCGGGGAAGATTAAGGGGAACGGCGGCTTCGCGCAGGGAGAGACACCCGTGAGAGGGGCCCCGGTCAAGGCAGGGTGTCCCTCGGGGCAGGGGGGCGCGCGGGCCCGTGCGAGACTTTCCGCGTGAGTGCCAACAACAGTCAGAGCCCCGCGGGCCAGCAGAATGCAGCGACGTACGACTCCGCTTTCATGAAGGCCTGCAGGCGTGAGCCCGTGCCGCACACGCCGGTCTGGTTCATGCGGCAGGCGGGGCGCTCACTTCCCGAGTACCGCAAGGTGCGCGAGGGCACGGCCATGCTGGAGTCCTGCATGATGCCGGAGCTGGTCACGGAGATCACGCTGCAGCCGGTGCGCCGCCACAAGGTCGACGCGGCGATCTACTTCAGCGACATCGTGGTCCCCCTCAAGGCCATCGGCGTCGACCTGGACATCAAGCCGGGCATCGGCCCGGTCGTCGCGAACCCCATCCGCTCGCGCGCCGACCTCGCCCAGCTGCGGGACCTGACGCCGGACGACGTGAGTTACGTGACCGAGGCGATGGGCATGCTGACGGCCGAGCTGGGGTCCACCCCGCTCATCGGATTCGCCGGAGCGCCTTTCACCCTCGCGAGTTACCTGGTCGAGGGCGGTCCGAGCCGCAACCACGAGAACACCAAGGCGCTCATGTACGGCGACCCGCAGCTGTGGGCCGACCTGCTCGACCGGCTCGCGGAGATCACCGGCGCCTTCCTCAAGGTGCAGATCGAGGCGGGCGCGAGCGCCGTGCAGCTCTTCGACTCGTGGGTGGGCGCGCTGGCCCCCGCCGACTACCGCCGCTCCGTGATGCCCGCGTCGCGGAAGGTCTTCGACGCGGTGGCCCCGTACGGCGTCCCGCGCATCCACTTCGGTGTCGGTACGGGCGAGCTGCTCGGTCTGATGGGCGAGGCGGGCGCCGACGTGGTCGGCGTCGACTGGCGCGTGCCGATGGACGAGGCCGTACGGCGGGTCGGTCCCGGCAAGGCGCTGCAGGGCAACCTCGACCCGGCGGTCCTCTTCTCCACGCGGGAGGCGATCGAGGCCAAGACGGACGAGGTCCTGGACGCCGCGTCCGGTCTCGAAGGGCACATCTTCAACCTCGGCCACGGCGTCCTGCCGACCACGGACCCCGACGCCCTGACGCGGCTCGTGGAGCATGTCCACACGCGGACCGCACGCTGACGAAGTCGTTTCGTGGTCGTTGCGTGAGCGGCCCATAGTCGGCTCGTGGCTGGCTCGTAGTTGGCTGAAAATCTCGCCTGAATGTGATGGGTGAGGAGCGGGGGAGGGGCGTGTCCGCGGTGCGGACCCGCCCCTCGCGGTCCTAGGCCGCCGCCCGCACCGCCGCGACCGCCTTGCGCGCCGCCACCAGGACCGGGTCCCAGACCGGTGAGAACGGCGGGGCGTAGCCGAGGTCGAGCGCCGTCATCTGGTCCACCGTCATCCGGGCCGTCAGGGCCACGGCGGCGATGTCCACGCGCTTGCCCGCGCCCTCGCGGCCGACGATCTGGACGCCGAGCAGCCGTCCCGAGAGGCGCTCGGCGAGCATCTTCACGGTCATCACGGCCGCCCCGGGGTAGTAGCCCGCGCGGCTCGTCGACTCGATGGTCACCGTCACGTACTGCAGTCCCGCCGCCCGCGCCTCCTTCTCGCGCAGACCCGTGCGGGCGATCTCCAGGTCGCAGACCTTGCTGACGGCCGTGCCGACGACACCGGGGAACGTCGCGTAACTCCCGCCCACGTTCGAGCCGATGACCTGGCCGTGCTTGTTGGCGTGCGTGCCGAGCGCGATGTGGCGCTCGCGGCCCGAGACCAGGTCGAGGACCTCGACGCAGTCGCCGCCCGCCCAGATGTTCTCGTGGCCGCGCACCCGCATCGCGAGATCCGTGAGCAGCCCGCCGTACTCGCCGAGCGGAAGACCCGCCGCGCGGGCCAGCTCCGTCTCGGGGCGCACGCCGATGCCGAGCACCACCACGTCCGCCGGATACTCGGCGTCCTCGGTGGCCACCGCCCTGACCCGGCCGTCGTCACCGGTCAGGATCTTGGTGACCTCGGCGCCGTTCACCATCTCGATGCCCATGCCGGACATCGCGTCATGGACGAGGCGGCCCATGTCCGGGTCGAGCGTCGACATCGGCTCCGAGCCACGGTTGACGACCGTCACCTCGTACCGGCGCTGGATCAGGGCCTCGGCCATCTCCACGCCGATGTACCCCGCGCCGATGACGACAGCCCTGCGGCCCTCCGTGCCCGCCAGCGTGTCCAGGAGCGCCTGGCCGTCGTTCAGGGTCTGTACGCCGTGCACGCCGGGGGCGTCGATGCCGGGCAGGGAGGGGCGCACCGGCCGGGCGCCGGTGCCGATCACGAGCTTGTCGTACGCCGTCCAGGACTCGGCCCCGGACTCCAGGTCCCTGGTGCGGACCCGGGCGCCCTCGACGTCGATCTCCATGACCTCCGTACGCATCCGCAGGTCGATGTCGCGGGCCCGGTGCTCCTCGGGCGTACGCGCGATCAGCTCGTCCCGCGAGGGGACGTCGCCGCCGACCCAGTAGGGGATGCCGCAGGCCGAGTACGAGGTGAAGTGGCCGCGCTCGAACGCGACGATCTCCAGCTCCTCCGGGCCCTTGAGCCTGCGTGCCTGCGACGCGGCGGACATGCCCGCCGCGTCGCCCCCGATGATCACCAGTCGTTCCTTCGCGCTCCTCATACGGACACGCTACGACCCGGCGGCAGTTGACGGGCCGCTAGTCGTCGTCGCCCTTGCCCTCGCCCTTCCGCTCCGGGACCGCGGGAGCCGTCGCCACAGCCGGCCGCCGCGCAAGCCGCGGCCGCACCAGGCGCTGCCACAGCAGGAACAGCAGGGCCGCCACCGCCACGAACGGCAGGATCGCGCCGAGGGCCACGGCCACCCACCGCAGCATCGTCACGAAGGCGCTCCAGCCGCCGGCCAGCGCGTCCACGAACGTCGGGTCGTCGTCGTCCGCGTCCGCCTTCTTCACCGCCGTCTCGCTGAGCGAGAGCGTGATGGTGGACATGCTCGTACGGTCCTTGAGCGAGGACTGCCGGGCGAGCAGCGCCTCCAGTTCCGACTGGCGGGAGCTCAACTCCCCTTCCAGCGTGACCACATCGCTCAGCTTGGTCGCCTTGTCCATCAGCTCCCGCACCCGCGCCACGCTCGCCCGCTGCGACTTGATCCGGCTCTCGACGTCGACGACCTGATCGGTCACGTCCTGCGCCTCGGCCTTGCGCTTGATCAGTTTGCCCGTGCCCTCCAGCGACGTCAGGACCTCGTCGTACCGGTCCTGCGGGACACGCAGCACGACGCGGGAGCGCTCGTGTCCGCGGCCGTCGCGGTCCGTGGTCTCGTCGCCGACGACGCCGCCCGCGTCGACGGCCACGGCTCGGGCCTCGTCCAGGGCCTTCGGCACGTCCTTGACGCGGACGGTCAGGGTGGCGGTGCGGATGATGTGCGTGCCGGTCAGCTCGGGCGGCTTCTTCTTGCCGGACTGGTCCGCCTGGCCACCGCCCACCCCCTTGGAGTCCCGGTTTCCGCCCGCGTCGGCCCCCTCCTGGGCGGCGCTGCCCGCCGCCTTGTCGCTGTCGCCGCCGGAGTCGCCGCCCGCGGAGCACCCGGTGAGCGCGAGGGCGACGGCCAGCAGGAGAGCCGACAACGCCTGGACCGTGCGGTGCCTTGACGTGCTTTCGCTGGACGCGTGCATCTCGGCGTACCCCCGAAGGTCGTGGTGACTGATGCTCCTTTGACGCGGGGGAGGGGCAGAACGATGGTTGCCGACCGGTCCCGATGGGGTCACGGTCGGGACTCGCGCGACCCGTGAAGCGCGACTCGTAGAGTGGAGGCATGCGCGAAACGGACACACGAACGGGCCATGTCGTCGTCATCGGTGGCGGGATCGCCGGACTGGCCGCCGCCCACCGATTGCTCGGCACCGGCGCCCGCGTGACCGTCCTGGAGGCCTCCGACCGGCTCGGCGGCAAGCTGCTCCCCGGCGAGATCGAGGGCGTCCGCGTCGACCTCGGCGCCGAGTCGATGCTGGCCCGCCGCCCCGAGGCCGTCGCCCTGGCCCGCGAGGTGGGCCTCGCCGACCGGCTGCAGCCGCCCGCCACGGCGACCGCGGCGATCTGGACCCGCGGGGCCCTGCGGCCGATGCCCAAGGGCCACGTCATGGGCGTACCCGGCGACGCGTCGGCCCTGTCCGGAGTGCTGTCCGACGAAGGGCTCCGGCGCATCGAGCGGGACCGTGACCTGCCGCCCACCGAGGTCGGCGACGACGTCGCGGTCGGCGAGTACGTGGCCGCGCGCCTCGGCCGCGAGGTCGTCGACCGCCTCGTGGAACCGCTGCTCGGCGGGGTGTACGCGGGCGACGCCTACCGCATCTCGATGCGCTCGGCGGTCCCGCAGCTCTTCGAGGCCGCCCGCGCCCACGACTCCCTCACGGAGGGCGTCCGCGCCATCCAGGCCAGGGCCGCGCGGAATCAGCAGACCGGGCCCGTCTTCATGGGCATCGAGGGCGGCGTCGGCCAACTGCCGCTCGCGGTCGCGGAGTCGGTCCGTGCGCGGGGCGGCGAGATCCGCACCGGGTCGCCGGTCACCGAGCTGCGCCGCGCCGCGCGGGGCTGGCAGGTCGGCACGGGCGAGCAGACCATCGACGCCGACGCCGTGGTGGTCGCCGTGCCCGCGTACGCCGCCGCCGCGCTCCTCGGCGTCGAGGCCCCCGCCGCCGCGGCCGAGCTCGCAGGCGTGGAGTACGCCTCCATGGCCCTGATGACCCTCGCCTACCGCCGCAGTGAGACCGACCTCCCCGAAGGCAGCGGTTTTCTCGTGCCGCCCGTCGACGGGCACACCATCAAGGCGTCCACCTTCGCCTCACGCAAGTGGGGCTGGATCGCCGATGAGGACCCCGACCTCCTTGTGCTGCGCACATCGGTGGGGCGGTACGGCGAGACGGAGATCCTCGAGCGCGAGGACGCCGAGCTCGTCGAGCTCTCCCGCCGCGACCTGCGCGCCGCCACAGGCCTTGACGCCGAGCCCGTCGCCACCCGCGTCACCCGCTGGCACGACGGCCTGCCGCAGTACCCCGTCGGCCACCACGCGCGCGTGGCCCGCGTCCGCGAGCACGTGAGCAAGCTGCCCGGCCTCGCGGTGTGCGGAGCGGCGTACGACGGAGTGGGCATCCCCGCGTGCATCGCGAGCGCCTACGCCGCCGTCGACCAGCTGGGCGGTGACCTGGCCGGTGTGCAGGAGCTCACCCGCAACCCGGTGCAGAGCCTGCACGGCGGCGGAGGAGAATAGGGCCATGAGTGACGACGCCCCCGCCAAGAGCCCGAACGCGGGCAAGAAGGCCAAGGACCTCAACGAGGTCATCCGCTACACGCTGTGGTCCGTCTTCAGGCTGAAGGACCTGCTCCCCGAGGACCGCGCCGGCTACGCCGACGAGGTCCAGGAGCTGTTCGACCAGCTCGCCGCCAAGGACATCACCGTCCGCGGCACGTACGACGTGTCGGGCCTGCGCGCCGACGCCGACGTCATGATCTGGTGGCACGCCGAGACCTCCGACGAGCTGCAGGAGGCCTACAACCTCTTCCGGCGCACCAAACTGGGCCGCGCCCTGGAGCCGGTCTGGTCGAACATGGCGCTGCACCGCCCCGCCGAGTTCAACAAGTCGCACATCCCGGCCTTCCTGGCCGACGAGACGCCGCGCGACTACATCAGCGTCTACCCCTTCGTGCGCTCCTACGACTGGTACCTGCTGCCCGACGAGGACCGTCGCCGCATGCTCAAGGACCACGGCATGATGGCCCGCGGCTACCCCGACGTGCGCGCCAACACCGTCGCCTCGTTCTCGCTCGGCGACTACGAGTGGATGCTCGCCTTCGAGGCGGACGAGCTGTACCGCATCGTCGACCTCATGCGGCACCTGCGCGCCTCCGAGGCCCGTATGCACGTCCGCGAAGAGGTGCCGTTCTACACCGGCCGCCGCAAGTCCGTGGCGGACCTCGTGGCGGGCCTCGCCTAGGTCATTCGGAGCGCCGTTAATTCGGTTGCCGCGCCCTGTCCGGTGCGGGTTTCATCGAGAGGTCGAAGCCAAGGACAGAGAGAACGGTGAATGTATGCCCAGGGCCCCGCGGATCAGCTCGAAGCCAGCCAATTCCGCGACGCACTGGAGTCATCCACCCCATGTCCCGCAACACCTCCCGGCGGGCCCGCACTGAGGCGCGCGCCCAGTCCTTCCGCTGCCTGCAGTGCGGTCTCGACGTATCGATGACCGCACCCGGCACCGACCACCGCAACCACTGCCCGAACTGCCTGTGGAGCCGTCACCTCGACGACACCCCCGGCGACCGGGACGCGGATTGCGGCGCCCGGATGGAACCCCTCGCCATCTCCGTACGCGGAGACGGCGAATGGGTTCTCGTCCATCGGTGCACGCACTGCGGCGTCCTGCACGCCAATCGCACGGCGGGCGACGACAACGCCCTGCCGCTGACCCGGCTCGCGGTGCGGCCGCTGGCCCAGCCGCCGTTCCCGCTGGAGCGTCTCGGCGCCCTGTAGCCGGTAGCTAGTGCTTCTCGGGGAGAGCCGCCGCCCGCGCGCCGGACAGCGGCTCGGGCTCCTTGTGGGGCGCGCACGCCGCGCGCTCCACGGGGAGCCTGCCCTCGAGGAGGTAGGCCTCCATGTGGCCGTTGACGCACTTGTTGGGCCCGGCGCCGATGCCGTGGGTGCCCGCGTCCCGCTCGGTCACCAGGACCGAACCGCCCAGCCTGCGGTTCAGCTCCAGCGCGCCCTCGTACGGGGTCGCCGCGTCCCGCTCGGCAGCCAGGATCAGCGTCGGGGCGAGCTCGTCCGCCGTGGCGCGGACGTCCAGGGGCTGCCTGCGGGTCTCGGGCCAGTAGGCGCACGGCAGGTTCATCCAGGCGTTGTCCCAGGTCTCGAAGGGCGCCACGCGCGCGAGCATCGAGTTGTCGCGGTTCCAGGTCTTGAAGTCCGTCGGCCAGGACGCGTCGTTGCACTCGACCGCCGTGTAGACCGCGTTGCCGTTCTCCTGCTCCTTGGCCGCCTTCGGCTCGGGCGCGGCCTGTTCGATCAGCGGCTTCGGATTGCCCTTCACGTACGCCGAGAGCGCCGAGGCGCGCGCCGGCCAGTAGTCGTCGTAGTACCCGGCCTGGAGGAAGGCCGACTGGAGCTGGCCGGGGCCGACCTTGCCGCCCGCGGGCTTGGCCGCCAGCTTGTCGCGCACCTTCTCGTAGCTGCGCAGCACCGCTTCGGGGGTCTTGCCCAGGTGGTACGTCTTGTCGTGCTTGGCCACCCAGGCGCGGAAGTCGGCCCAGCGCCGCTCGAAGGCCGCGGACTGGTCGAGGTTGTTGCGGTACCAGATCTGCGCGGGGTCGGGGTTGACCGCCGAGTCGAAGACCATGCGGCGCACGTGTGAGGGGAAGAGCGAGGCGTACACCGCGCCGAAGTAGGTGCCGTACGAGGCGCCCATGAAGGTCAGCTTCTTCTCGCCGAGCGCCGCCCGCAGCACGTCCAGGTCACGGGCGTTGTTCAGGCTCGTGTAGTGCCGCACGGCCTTGCCGGAACGCTTGACGCAGCCCTCCGCGTACGCCTTCGCCTGCTTGACGCGCTGCAGTTTGTAGGCGGTGTCGGGGTGGGTCGGCGACTGCGTCGGGGCCTTGGCGAACTCCTTGGGGTCCTGGCAGGAGATCGGCGCCGAGCGGCCGACACCGCGCGGGGCGTAGCCCACGAGGTCGTACGCCGCCGCGATGCGCTTCCACTCGGGCAGCATGCCGACCATCGGGAAGTACATGCCGGAGCCGCCGGGGCCGCCGGGGTTGAACACGAGGGCGCCCTGCCGCTTGACGGACTTGCCGCGCCGAGGTTCGGCCCGCTCGGTGGCCTTGGAGCGGCTGACGGTCAGCCGGATCTGCTTGCCGCTCGGGTCCGCGTAGTCCAGCGGCACGGTCACCGTGGCGCACTTGACCGAGGGGGGCAGGCCCTCGGCCTTCGGGCAGGCGGCGAAGCGCAGGCCGGCCGCCTGCGCGCGCTGGGCCGCGATATGGGTGCCCTGCGTTTCCGGGTACGGGGTGGTGTCGGCCGCGGACGCGCTTCCCGTGGGGGCGGCGACGAGTGCGGTCAGGACCAAGGATCCAGCGGTTCCGTAGAGGGCGGCTGCTGCTCTCATCGCTCTTCATCCCTTCATTCGGCCGTGCGTTGCTCGAACAAAAGGGATGATTCGTTTGGTAATGGGCGAAGTAAAGCACCGCCCCGCCGGTGTCGGGCGTGTCGGGCTCAATGACCCCGATGCGCCGTGTCCCGGTGCGCGAAGGCCGCACGGAGTTCCGGGTCGGCGAGGGCGCGGGTGCCGCGTACGGCGACGGCGGTGAGGTCGGAGCCGCCGCGCGCGGGCAGGGCGCTCAGCAGGAGCTGGCCCGCGGGAGAGGCCCAGCGCGGGTAGGGGTGGATCTCGAAGCGGGCGACAGCCAGGCAGCTCGCGTTCAGGGTGAAGGGCAGCGCGAACCAGAGCGCGACGAGCACCTCTTCCCGCGGCTCCTGGGCCGGCATCAGCAGCGCGACGGCGCCGAGCGCGATCACCGCGACGGCGGTCGCCCGTACCTGCCGGACCGCTCCCGCGATCCCCGACCAGGAGCCTTCGGGCAGGGCGAGGCCCGCCGCGACGAGACGGTCGGCGAGGGCGCGCATCGCGTCGGCGCCGGCCGCCGCCCGGCGCACCGGCGCTATCGGCGCCTGCCCGCCGGGCCCTATCGCGCCGAGGACGGACCGCTCCATGTCGTCGCCGCCCACCGGGTCGACGACCGTCGCCCAGCCGGTGTGCGCGAGCAGCAGGCGCCGGGCGCGGGCCATCGACACCAGCGTGAGGTCGGTGACGCGGGCCGGCCCGCCGGAGAGGAACGCGGCTTCGTAGAGCGTCAGTTCATGGCCTTGCCCCGGGGACGCGTCGGGCCGGGCGGCGCGGTACGCGGTGAGGCAGAGCCGGGCGCAGGACAGGCCCGTCACGACCCAGGCCACGAGAAGGAGCGGAAGCCAGAACATGCCGGTGTTCTATGCGAGGGGCGGGCGCGGCGCCATGGGTCATTCAGCATGCGGACGCGGGATCGCGGGTACGTAACGTTCCGCTTTGCTGCGGTGCTCGGGCTTCGCCTTGCCGCTGTCGCGCCCCTTGTCCTTACTCGACGGTCCCTTGTCCTCCTTCGGCTCCCTGTCCTCCTTCGGCTTGGGGCGGGAGGCCGGTGGAGGCAGCGAGAAGGTGGGGGAGGGGGAGACCGGGGTCGCCGGAGCCGGGGACTCGGTAGGCCCCGGCGGGGCGGGGGAGCGGGTCACCGGGACGGGGCCCGCCGACGCCGCGTCGCGCGCCAGGTCGTCGAAGTCGACCAGGCCCGTGCCTTCGAGGACCGTGATGTGGTCGAGGACGGTGGTGTTCGCGTCGTCCGCGAGCGCGCGCACCAGCGAGTTGCGGGTGGTCGCGCGGACCTCGGCGACCACCGAGAAGACCTTGCCGTGGGCGGCGCGCAGAATGTTGGCGAACTTCTCGTCGTACGCGCCGCCGTGCGCGTCGCTCATCTCGTCGAGCCAGCCACGCTGCTGCGCGGTCGGCTGGTTGGGCAGTTCCATGTTGAGCCGCGTCGCCACCTCGCGTACGCGCGCGTCCAGGAACGTATGACCCTCGACGAGGTGCTCGCCCGCCGTCTGCACCGCCTTGGTGGTGCCGCGCGCCTCGGCCTGCTGTCCTGCGGGGAGCTCCCAGAGGCCCGCGAGCCGCACCTTCGTGATGAAGTCCCGGTCGAGCGCGGAGAGCGGGCCGAACTCCGTCGACACGGTGTCCGCGTCGAGGATGTCCTGGCCGGTGCCCGACCTGTCCTCGTACGACCAGACGGGAAAGAGCAGCGCGGCCAGCGTCGCGACGAGCCCCGCGACGATGAGGCCGGTGCCGTTGATGGATCGCATGACGCCTCCTGTTGCGGCACCGCACGTTAGTGCGCCACGAAGAGGGACCTGCGCCATACGGCACGGAGTACGTCAACTGCCGTACGGGTAAGGGGCATCGGATGCGGGCCCGCGCCCCGGCGGCCGGTGCGCGGGTGGCCGCCTAGGAGCTGCCCCCTGCGCCGCCCCCGCAGCCGCCGCCCCCTCCGCCGCCGCAGGACGAGGAACCGCCCCCGCCTCCGCAGCCGCCGCCGGAGCTGCCGCAGCTCGCGCCGCCGCACGCCGAGCCGCTTCCCGTGCCTCCGCACCACGCGATGGTGCCGGTGCCGGAGCTCGCGTACGACGAGGATGCCGCCGCCGTACGTCCCGGCCGCACGCGGTGCGCGGCCTGGAGCTGGGCGCGCAGGTCGGGGTCGAGGACGCCGACCAGGCCTTCGACGGCCACGCGGTACGCGGCGCCCGGCGCGAGCGCGCCCGCGGCGCGGTACTCCGCGAGAGCGGTCCGGCCCGTGGCGGTCACGCGCGTGCGGGTGACGCGGCCGGCGAGCAGACCGACCAGGGCGCCGAGCACCCAGGCCACGATCAGCAGGATCGTCGCCGCGCTCACGGGATCCCATGAGGGGCCGTCGCCGTCCTCGACGGCGATGACCCCGATGACGAGGAAGAACCCGACGAGACTCAGGGCGTTGTGCCGGTTCTTGCGGCGTCGCAGGCGGTCAAGGGTCTCGGGGCGCACCATGAGCCCGCGCCGGGCCAGCGTGTCGCCGATCGCCTGCACGGCGGGGCTGCGCATCACGCCGATGCGCAGCCAGTGCAGGGCGCCGCTCGGCGCGGCCTCGTGCGCCTGGAGCACCGCGCCCTCCACCGGGTTGCGGACCTCGGCCGACCGGAGCGCGACGACGCCGGGGAACGCGACCACCAGGCGCCCGTCCTCGTGCATGGCCGCGATCGCGGCGTCGGCGACCCGGCCGGGGCCGCCGCCCAGGAAGGCGGCTTCCAGAGGGTCGAACACCGCGCCGTGCCGGGCGTCGGACCGCGGCGGCCCGGCCTGCCGAATGCGGGAGACACCGACAAGGAGAGCGGCCGACGAGGCCGCGACCAGCAAGGCGAAACAGATGGAGAGGATCTCCACGGCTGTCGCCTCCTCTAACCTCGGCGCAGCGCGAACCGCGCCGCCCGCAGCCACCGGGTCACCGGCCGCCCGTCCAGCGGAGCGGGTCCGGACCGGTCGAGCCACCACCGGGTCAGCCTGCCCCGCGCCTCCGCGTCCTCGGGCAGCCCGGCGAGCAGCAGCCGCTCGGCGAAGTCCAGCGCGTCACGCCGGTAGCCGCCGGTCATCGGCCGCGTCTGCGCGTACGCGAAGAACTCCGCGCGATAGCGCTCGCCGAGGATCTCCGGCAACTCGGGCGCCACCTTCGCCACGACGTCCGCCCGCTTGCCGGTCAACGCCCGGCTTTGCACGGCCAGCCGGGCCCGGTCGAAGCCCTCGGGCGCGGGCGTCCTGGCCACCAGGGCGGAAAGAAGCGCGGTCTGCGCGAGGGCGAGCCGCTGACGGGCGATGTCGGGGGTGGCGGGGGGCGCCGTGGTCGCGTCGGGCCCCTCCCCGGCGTCCCGCGCCGTGCCGGAAGCACACTCACCGGATGCGGGAGCCTTCGTCCGCACCCTCTCCCGTATCGCCTCCAGTTCCCGCTCCAGCTCCTTCGGCGCCGGAAAGTTCTCGTCCCGTTCCAGCAGGACGCCCGGCGGGCTCACCCGGCTCGCCAGGTCCGACAGGATCGCCAGGACCGGCTCGGGCACCGGGTGGGCGTGACTGTCGTGCCAGACGCCGTCCCGCTCGAAGCCGCCCGCGACATGGACGTACGCGATGGCCTCGACCGGCAGTTCGTCCAGGGCCTTCGACGGGTCCTCGCCGCGGTTGACGTGGTTCGTGTGGAGGTTGGCGACGTCGATGAGGAGACGTACGCCGGTGCGCTCGACGAGCTCGTACAGGAACTGCCCCTCCGTCATCTCCTCGCCGGGCCAGGAGATCAGCGCCGCGATGTTCTCCACGGCGAGCGGCACCGGCAGCGCGTCCTGCGCGATGCGCACGTTCTCGCACAGCACGTCGAGGGCGTCGCGGGTGCGCGGCACCGGAAGCAGATGACCCGCCTCCAGCGGCTGCGAGGCCGTCAGCGGGCCCCCGGCGCGTACGAACGCGATGTGCTCGGTGACCAGCGGCGAGCCGAGTACCTGCGCGCGCTCGGCGAGCGCGGCGAGGCGCGTCTCGTCGGGGCGGTCGGCGCCGCCGAGGCCGAGCGAGACGCCGTGCGGCACCACCGTGACCCCGCGTTCCCGCAGCCGCAGGAGGGAATCGGGGAGGTGCCCGGGGCACAGGTTCTCCGAGACGGCCTCGACCCAGTCGATGCCGGGCATCCGTTCCACGGCGTCCGCGATCTCCGGACGCCACCCGATTCCGGTCCCCAGATGCTTCATGATCCCCCTCCTCCGCCAAGACCCCGCGTCGCGCCCGTGTCTTGTGAACATGTGCAGGAGTCATGGCCCCGGCCGAAGCGGCCGAACCCCTGAGGAGGGACGTTCAGAGCTACATTTGAGGTTCCGGCCGGTTCGTGTTGACCTCGCCTGGCGGCGCCGGGGAGGGCCGTGACGTCGTGGACACATCGCCGGTCGGGCCCGCCGCCGGGGGCACCGGGGGGACGCCGGAGGGCGGCGGCGGACCGCTGGGGCTTGCCGTCGCGGTCGCGGCGCCGCCGTTGGCGATGTCGTCGAAGTCGACGAGTCCGGTGGCCTCCAGCATGGTGATGTGGTCGAGGACCGTCTGGTTCGAGTCGCTGGCCAGCTGCCGTATGAGCGTGTTGCGGGTGCTGTCGCGCACCTGCGCGATCACGCTGAACACCTTGCCGTGCGCGACCCGCAGCAGGTTCGCGAACTTCCGCTGGTACTCCATGCCCTCGGCCTCGGTCAACTCCTGCAGCCAGCCCTGCTGTTGGGCGGTCGGCTGGTTCGGCAGCTCCACGCCGAGCTGCGCCGCGACCGCGCGGGCCCGCTTGTCGAGGTCCGTGTGGCCGACGATGAGGTGGTCACCGGCCTCCTTGATCGCCTCGGTCGGCGCGCGCTCCACGGCCTGCTGGCCCGCGGGCAACTCCCACAGCCCGGCCAGCCGCACCTTCACCAGGAGATCGCGGTCGGCCGCCGAGAGGGGACCCCACTGGGTGGCCACGGAACCGGCGGCCAGATTGGCCTGCCCGGTGCCCGAGCGGTCGGCGTAGGACCACATGGGGAACGCGAGCGCGCCCAATGTGACCACGAGTGCCGCGATGATCAGAGCCGTGCCGTTGATGCGCCGCAATGTGCCGTGCCTTCCTGCCCGTCGACCTGCCCGTCAACCTGCCGTGAGGCAAGCTACTTCCTGGTACCAGGGGATACGGAAGATGCGTGCGTGATGTTCAACGCTCTGCCCGGCCGTCGTGTGACGTAGCTGACCTCCCCAGGAGCGCCAGCATCTCCTCCAGGGGCGAGGCGTCCTCCGGGGTTGGCAGGGCCGGAGCGAACGCCGCGCCGGGTCCCCGGAGTTCGGGATCTTTCGGCACCCGGCGGGCGATGGCGAGCGCGGCATCCACGACGGGTCCGGTCAGTTCGAGACCGACGCCGACGGTCGTCGCCACGTCCCAGGAGTGCACCACGTAGTCCAGGAGATGGAAGCCGACGGCGATCCGCCCCGTGAACGTCCCGCCGATCTCGGGAAGCGTGAACCCCCTTTCCATGACGCCCTCTTCGGCGAACGCGGCCAGCACGTGGCGCACCGATTCCTCGTAGACCCTGACCGGGTCGCGTCCGAGATCCGGCGCGATCCAGTACGTACGGGCGTCGCCCGATCCGCGAGCCGCCGCCGCGAACCCGTGGTGCTGAGCGCTCATGTGCGCCACCAGGTCGCGCAGCGTCCAGCCGGCGCAGGGGGAGGGGCGCGCCCAGTCGGCGTCGCGGGCCGCGCGCAGGACGCGAAGGGATTCCTGGAGGGCGGCGCGGTCGAGTGCGATGAGGTCATGTGCGATGAGGTCCGTCATTCGGGGGTCACTGCTCACTTTCCGTGGTGTGAACGGCGCGGGATGGGTGAAGGCATGCAAGGAGCGTAAATCTAAACGAACGGTCGTGCTACTTGTTTCGCGTGCCGGATTGCCCCACTGCCGGGTTGGGCGGCGGAGGGTATTCGGGCGGGCGCTCACGGGAGTTGGGGCACCTGCGACGGGTCGGTCGCCGCCGCGCGCAGTCGTGTCGTGATCGCGACGGACGCCCTGCGGTAGGCGTGCGGCTCGTCGTGCAGCACCGAGTGCGCGTTCGCCGACTCCATCAGGGCGATGAGCTCGAAGGCGAGCTGGGGGACATCGGTGTCCGGGAGCAGTTCCCCGGTGTCGCGCGCCTCGGCGACGCAGCGCTCCACCTGGCCGGTCCAGTCACGGTCGGCACGGACCAGCGCGTCGTGCACGGCACCCTCGCGGGCGTCGAACTCGGCGATCACCCCGTGGAAGAAGCAGCCACCGGGGAAGACCCGCCGCTCCGAGTAGTCGAGCCAGCGTGCGCACAACTGCCGTACGCGCTCCAGGCCGGGCGGCGACTGCCCGGCCGGTTCCACCACGGCGTCCAGGAAGATGCGGCCCGCCGCGCGTACGGTCGCGAGCTGCAGTTCCTCCTTGGAGCCGAAGAGCGCGAAGACCCCGCTCTTGCTGAGCTTCAGCTCGGTGGCGAGACGGCCGACGGAGAGCGCGTCCAGGCCCTCGACCGAGGCGATGTCGACCGTACGGCGCAGGACGAGACGCCGGGTCTGATTGCCGCGCTCGACGCGCCCGTCCAGCTTGGCACCGGCCGCACCGGCAGCACCGGCGCTCACACTCACACGGGGCTCGCTCGCCATGTGGATCTCCTCGACGCCGTGTCCGGCCGGCTCAGTGCAGGGCGGGGTGGTCGGCGACCACGGTGCAGGAGCCGGGGGCGATCTCCGTGAAGCCCGCGTCCCGCACCACCGGCAGGCCGCTCGCCACGAGTTCGCTCCAGCGCGCGGCGCCCGGGGTGCGCACGGAGAGCGGGTAACCGGCGTCCCGCCAGGCCACGCGCTCCTCGTCCGACAGCTCCCACCAGGCGAGTTGGGCGCCGTGCCCCGCCTGCGCCATCGCCTTGCCCGCCGACATGTCGACATCGGGGCTCATCCACAGGACCGGCGCGGTCGCGTCCGCGGGCGGCACCGCCTCCGGGTCGTCCAGGTCCGTGCCCGAGACCTGGAGCCGGGCCAGGTCCTTGGGCCAGCCGTCCAGCGGCACCGGGGGAAAGACGCGTACCTCCGCCGACTTGCCCGTGACCGTGATGCCGGGCAGCGCCTCGGCCCGCCGCCACTCGGCGCCGCGGGCCCGCCGGACCACCTTGCGGATCCTGGCGTCCTGCCAGTCACGCATGGCCTGCGCCCACTCGCCGTCGCCGAGGGACCGCTCGTCGCCGAGCATGACGAGCACCGCGCGGGCCGCGGTCTCCAGGGCGTCCGTACGGTGCGGAGGCTCGGCGCGCTCGATGCGGGCCACCAGCGGCAGTACGTACTGCGGTGCCTCGTCGCGTGTCGTCTTCTCCGTGCGGAAGGGGCTGTCCTGGGGGTCTGGGGTGTCCTGCGGCTGGGAGTTCCCGGCGGTCTGGTCGCTGCTCACGCGTCCAGTCTGCCAGGCGGAAGATCGGGCCGGTCAGGGGCTTTGCCCGATGAGCCCGTTCCTTGCCGCGGCGTCGGACACCTGCGCGAGGATGGCGGCATGGACAGTGATCTTGTGGGGGCCGTGCTGCGGCTCGACGGGGCGGGGCGGCGCTATGCGCTGAGCGGGCCATGGGTGCTGAGAAGCGTCAGCTTCGGCATACGCGCGGGCACGCTGGTGCGGATAGAGGGCGCGAACGGCACCGGCAAGTCGACTTTGCTGCGGCTGCTCGCCGGGATCGACGCCCCGACCGAGGGCCGCGTCGTCGGTCGGCCGCGCACGGCGTACGTCCCCGAACGCTTCCCCGCGGCGTTGCCGTTCACGGCCGTCGGCTACCTCACGCACATGGGCCGCATCCACGGCCTGGCCAAGGGCGCGGCCGCGCGGGACGCGGAGGAGTGGCTGGAGCGCTTCGGGGCCGGGAGCTACGCCCGTACGCCCCTGTCGGAGCTTTCCAAGGGCAGCAGCCAGAAGGTCGCCGTGGCCCAGGCGCTCCTCGCGGGCCCGGAGCTGCTCGTCCTCGACGAGGCCTGGACGGGCCTGGACGCGGCGGCCCGCGACGAACTCGACCGGGCTGTCGCCGAGCGGGTCGCGGAGGGCGGCGCCGTCGTCTTCGTCGACCATGACCCGCGGCGGCTCTCGGGGGCGGTCGACGCGACGTACGCGGTGGTCGGCTCGTCGGTGAACGCCCGTACCGCTGGGAGCACTTCACCGGGATCGGCCGCCGAGGGGACACCCGCGACCGTCATCAAGGCGCAGGGGCCACCGGGCGTCGCACCGCCCTCCCTTCCCGGCACCGTCACCGGGCACTCCGCGGAAGGGGCGCTGCGACTGACGGTGGCGTCGACCCACTCGGACATCGCACTGCGCGCACTGCTGGCGGCTCGCCCGCCGTGGCATGTGGTGTCGGTACGGGGGGAGGCAGCGTCGGGCCCCTCGGCGAGTGACGTGACTCCCGCGGCGAGCGAGGTGCTTCCCGCGACGAGCGAGATGCTTCCCGAGGCGAGCGAGGTGGGCGAGCGATGAACGCCCTGCTGAGCTATCAGTCCGCCCTCCTCCTGCGCTCCCAGCGCTGGCTCGCGCCCGTCATCCTGTACGCCGCGTTCCTAGCCGTCGGCGTACAGAGCGGGCAGCCGATCCTCGACTCCCTCGCGTACGCCGCCGCCGCGCTGCTGCCCGTCGCCGCCTGGCTGGTGCGGATCTGCGTCACCAACGAGCCCCCTGCCGCCCGCAGTTGCTCGGCTGCGGCGGCCGGTCCCTGGCGCGCCCAGTTGGCCTGTCTGCTGTCCGCGTTCCTCGCCACGGCCGTGCTCGGCGCCGTCGCCACGCTCGTCGTGGCCGTGATCAGCGACCCGGCGAGCACGGATCACCGGATCGCGGTGAACCGGCTGGCGGCGAGCGGCGGCGGGCTGCTCGCGATGCTCGTGAGCGCGCTGGTGGGCACCGCCATCGGCGCCGTCACGAGTTGGCCGCTGATGCGCTCGCCGGGCCGGGCGATCCCAGTGATGCTGCTCGCCTCGCTGCTCTCCCTGGTGACCACCGGGTCCCCCGCGAAGGCGGTCATGACCGGGCTCGTCTCCGGGTCGCGGGAGGGCGTGGTGCCGGTGTCGGTGCTGCCGGTCGCCGGGGCGGCGGCGCTCGCGGCGGTGGCTGTGGCAGCGGTCTGCGGGCTGGCCTCGCGCAGGGGCTGAGTACGCCCGGACGTCGGAGAGGGCGGTGGGCGGCTCAGCCCGAGCAGGCCGTGCGCTGTGCCTCGTGCCACTCACACACGGGGCACAGCGTCACGCCCTTGTGCGTCTCCGGATACTCGGTGGGTTCCCGGCACAGCACACACTCGGCGAACGGGCCCGCGGCGGGGCCGGCGGGCTCGGTGGCGTCGGCGGAGTCGCTGGTGGCGGCGGGCCCGGCGGTGTCGTCCATGCCCGCCAGACTAGAACCCTGGATCCTGGGGCCGCGCGCCCGCCGCCTTGATCTGCTCCGACACCCGCACGAACCGGAAACCGCGCTCGCGCAGCTTCGGGACGATCGTCCGCAGGGCACGTTCCGTCGTGGGTGCCGCGCTGCGCGTGCAGTGCATGACGACCACCGAACCGGGACGCACCCCGTCGAGTACCTGCCGGGCCACGGCGCCGGCGTCCGTCGCGAAGGCGTCGCCGCTCACCACGTCCCACTGCACGGCCGTGACACCGCCGGGGGCGATCGCGCGCAGCGCCCGGTTGTCGTAGCAGCCGCCGGGGAAGCGGAAGTACGGCACCTGATGCTCGACGCCCGCCTTGCGGAAGGCGGCGAAGGCGCGCTCCACGTCGTCGCGCATACGGGAGGCGGGCACGGTCGGCAGCCCGTAGCAGCGGTCGGTGAAGGCGTGGTGGCTGTACGAGTGGTTGGCGACCTCGAAGAGCGGGTCCCGGCCGATGTCCTTGGCCTGCGCCGGGTACTCCTCGGCCCACCGCCCCGTCATGAAGAACGTCGCGGGCACCTTCAGGCGCCGCAGGGTCGACACCAGTGCCGGATTGTCGAACCGCTCACCCGCCGCGGCACGTGGCCCCTGGTCGGCCGTCATGTCGGCGTCGAAGGTCAGGGCGACGGTGGGGGAGCCGGACGCGGGGGTGCGGGGGGCGTTCTTGAAGACGGGGGTGAGGCCGGCGGGGCCGGGGGCGAGGGTCGCGGGGCGGGGCGACGCGCTCACGGTCGGGCGCTCGGCCCGGTCGCGGCCGCCGGGCGCGGGGTCGGTGCCGCAGGCTGCGAGCGTGGTCAGGGCGAGGGGGAGGGCGAGGGCGCTCAGGACGCGGCCGACGGTGAGCCTCTGTGCCCTCGGCGCCCTCCGTCCCCGCGTGGCCGGTCTCGGCGCGGTCAGTGTTCGTGTCGGGGTGATCATCCGGCGAACGTATCGACATAAAAAGGATGAAATGGTGAGGTGCGGCCCGTGCCGCTCCACGCCGCCCCGGACGGCCGAACCGCCGGTCCCGCCTCCCCTGTGCGGGGGTGAGGGAAGTTACTGCCGAGACGGCGATTGCCCGTGTGGCACGGACGTCATCAATTCCCCTGCCACGTAAGCGAGTTCGGCCATCTCAGGCAGGGGCGCCGCTATTCTGCTGGCAGCTTGAGGGTCCTCGCGGACAGTGAGCGGAGGAGGGCCGTGACACATGGGGCGCAGCCCGGGGAGCTGATCGGTGGTCGCTATCGGCTCGTCCGGACTCTGGGGGCGGGCGGTATGGGCCGTGTCTGGCGGGCCCATGACGAGCAGCTCCGGACCGACGTCGCCGTCAAGGAGCTGTTCCTGCCGTGGGAGCTGTCGCCCGTGGACCGGGCACACCGCCTGGAGCGCGCCATACGTGAGGCCCGCAACGCGGCACGGCTGCGGGACCACCCCAACATCGTCACCGTGCACGACGTCGTCATCGTGGACGGTGTGCCGTGGATCGTGATGGAGCTCGTCACCGGTGCCACCCTGCAGGACCGCCTCCGTCAGGGGCGGCTGGGGGTCGATGCCGTCGAGGTGGTGGCCACGGCCGTCCTGAGGGCGCTGGAGGCGGCGCACCGGGTGGGCATCGTGCACCGTGACATCAAACCGGCCAACGTGATGGTGAGCGCGGACAACAGGGTCCTGCTCACCGACTTCGGGATCGCCTTCAGCGAGGCCGATGCGGGGCTGACCGGCACCGGAGTGGTCATCGGCTCGGTGGCGTACCTCTCCCCGGAGCGGGCTCGCGGGCACAGGGGTGATGCGGCGAGCGATCTGTTCTCCCTCGGGACGACTCTGTACGAGGCTGTGGAGGGCGTGTCGCCCTTCCGCCGTGCGACCGTCGTCGGCTCGCAGTACGCGGTGGCGCACGAACTCGTCCCTCCGCCGCGGTACGCGGGCCGTCTCGCGCCCCTGATCCTGGGGCTGCTGGAGAAGAGGCCGGACGACCGCCCGACCGTCGCGCAGGCGCTGGGCTTGCTCGCGGCGGCCGCCCCGTCCGCGCCACCTGCGCCCTTGGCGCCACCCGCGCCGAGGATCCGGCCGGAGCCGGAGAGGCCGGAGAGGCTGGAGAGCCGTGTGGTGGCGGCGCTGCCTTCCGTCGGCGGTCCTTCCGTCGGTGGTCCTCCCGTCGGTGGTCCTTCCGTCGGCAGTCCTCGCGCCGACGGCTCGGGCACGGCGAGGGTCCCCCGTAAGTCCCGCCGCGGAATGATCCTCGCCATCGCGGCGGTCCTGACGCTCATCGGCAGCCTGTACGGCGGCTACTACCTGTGGGCGCAGACGCGGTACTACGTAGGCGCCCACGACGGGCATGTCGCGCTCTACAGGGGAGTCACCCAGGAGCTGGGCTGGATGAGTTTGTCGAAGGTGGAGGACGAGCACCCCGAGATCGAACTCAAATACCTCCCGCCGTACCAGCGCAAGCAGGTCGAGTCGGTCATCGCCGAGGGCTCCCGCGAGGAGGCGAAGGCCAAGGTCGAGCAGCTCGCTGTGCAGGCGTCGGCCTGCAAGAAGAACGCGGAACGCCGGGCCGCGGAGAGCAACGAGACCAGCGGGAGCGGCAGTTCCCCCGGCCCCGACCTCACCGAGGAGGAGAAGCAGCTCGTCCCCATGTGCGGCAAGTAGCGCCCACCAGCCGCTGATCCGCCGAGCGCCGAGCCGCGCACATTTTGAAGCGATCGATTCAGAATGTGCTAGCGTCCTGATCGTCGATTTTGGAGCGGGTGCTCCAAAAAGAGTCTCGTGATCAGGAGGAGCAGCAATGCCGCCTGCGGTGTACGTGGTTGGGTTCGGCATCTTCACCCAGGGGACCTCGGAGTTCATGCTGTCGGGCCTTCTGCCGGGCATGGCCGCCGACCTCGGCGTGTCGATCCCGGACGCGGGGCTGCTGATCTCAGCCTTCGCGATCGGCATGGTCGTCGGCGCGCCGCTGCTCGCCGTGGCCACCCTGAGCCGGCCCCGGCGGACCACCCTGGTCGTTCTCCAGGCGGCCTTCGTCGTCGCCCACGTGATCGGCGCGCTCGCGCCCGGCTACGGGGTCCTCTTCGTCACGCGTGTGGTCAGCGCCCTCGCGTACGCGGGGTACTGGGGCGTGGCCGTGGCCACCGCGGTCGCCCTCGTGCCGCCCGCCGCCAAGAGCAGGGCGGTCGCCGTGGTCGCGGGCGGCCTGACGCTGGCCACGGTCGTCGGCGTGCCGGCGGGCACCCTGCTGTGCCAGTACTCCAGTTGGCGTGCCGCGTTCTGGGCGGTGGCCGCCGCCACCCTGGTGAGCCTTGTCTGCACGCTGCTCGTCGTCCCCGGAGGCCGGTCCGAGGCCGGGCGTACGTCGGTGAAGGCGGAGCTGCGCGGTATGGCGCGGCCCCAGCTCTGGCTCTCGTACGCCGTCACGGCCTTCGCCTTCGGCGCGGTCATCGTCACCTTCAGCTATCTCGCCCCGCTGCTGACCGACGTGAGCGGAGTGCCCGAGGGGTGGGTGCCGGCGGTCCTCGCCCTGTTCGGCGTCGGAGGGATGGTGGGCCTGGCCATCGGCGGACGCACGGCCGAGGCCCGCCCCTTGCGGACCCTCGGCCTGGGGCTCGGGGCACTCGCCGTGTTCTCCGCGCTGCTCGCGCTGACGGCCGGTTCCGTGGGCGTCGTGATCGTGCTGGTGTTCCTCCTGGGTCTCGTCGGCTACGTCACCAACCCCGCCCTGCAGTCACGGGTGTTCACCCTCGCCCCGGCCGCCCCCACGCTGGTCGGCGCCACCAACACGGCCGCGTTCAACGTCGGCAACACCCTGGCCCCGCTCCTCGGCGGCCTGACCATCGACGCCGGCTTCGGCTACGCCTCCGTGGCCTGGGTCGGCGCCGCGCTCGCCACCGCCGGGACGGGGGCGGTGCTCTGGGCCTGGCGGCTGGAGCGGGCGGAGCGGGGCGGCGTGGCGGAGCCGGTGGAACGTACGCGCGCCCCTGTGACGCAAGCCCGATGAGGAAGACGAGCCCGATGAGAAGAACGAGCCAGATGCGAGAGGCGAGTCATCCGATGCGAGAGACGAGTCATCCGATGCGAGAGGCAAGTGATCACATGACGTCCACCCCCGCGACCCCCAGCCACACTGGCCACACTGGCCACACCCTCAGTCACACCCCAACCCACACCCCCACCCGCGTCACCGCCGACCCCGACTGGTACGCCTCCGCCGGGATATCGCTCGGCATCCGCGTGGGCGATCTCGTGTTCGCCTCGGGGCAGGCGCCGGTCGACGAGCGTGGCGTCACGGTGGGCGCCGGGGATTTCGAGGCCCAGGCACACAGGGCGCTGACCAATCTGGACACCGTCCTCACGAACGGCGGGTCCGGTCTGGACAAGGCCGTGAAGATCACGGTCTTCGTCACCGACATCGCACACCAGTACGCCTTCGCGGCTCTCCGCGCGCGGTTCTATGCCCCGCCGTTCCCGGCGGAGTCCTTCGTCCAGGTCGCAGCACTCGCCGATCCGGACTGGCTGATCGAGATCGAGGGCATCGGCGCCCTCGCGTAGCCGAAGCGGGGAACGAGAAGCGAGAACGGCGGGCGCGGTATTTTGTACGCGTATTCCAAAACCCGTACTCTGGGGTCCATGGCCAGGCCACGAGAGTTCGACGAGGACCGCGTCATCACCGCGGCCATGGACACCTTCTGGCGCCACGGCTACGAGGGCACCTCGACCCGCGCGCTCTGCGACAGCACCGGTCTCGGTCCCTCCAGCCTCTACAACACCTTCGGAGGCAAGCGTCAGCTCTATCTGCGCGCACTGCGGCGCTACCACGAGACGAGCACTGCCGAGCAGGTCGCGATCCTGCGGGGTGAAGGCACGGCCAAGGAGCGGCTGCGGGACATGATGGTCCACGCCCTGGACGCCGATCTCGACGAGGCGGACGGACGCGGCTGCTTCGCGATCAACGCGGCCGTCGAGATCGGCGGGCTCGACCCGGAGGTCAAGGACGCGGTCCGCCGCAACTTCGACCTGGTGGAGGAGGAGCTGTGCGCGGTCGTGACGGCCGGTCGGCGCGCGGGTGAGCTCCGGTCGACGGCCGACGCGCGGACCGTCGCCCGCCGGGTGCAGAGCACGTACTACGGCCTGCGGGTCCTCGCCCGCGTCCAGGACGACCGGCAGGCGCTGCTCGACACGGTGGAGAGCGCGCTCGCCGACCTGTGAGCACCGGGTCGGCCCAGCCGTTCGCATCCTGTTGCGTCCTGTCGCGCCCTGTCCCGTCCTGGCGGGACACACAAAATCACTGCTCCCCCGACGCGGGTTCTTTGTTCACGTGACGTATCCCCAGAAGTAATCACGGCTGATTGGATGTGCGGCGCCCCATCAGCCACACCGCGTGCACCGCACTCACCGCGTGCACGCGCATTTCACGTGCACGCCCCCAACAACCCCCCACCATCAGGAGATTCAGTGCCGCACCCAGCGCTGCGCAGGACTCACGCCGCCGCGATCACCACCGTGCTCGCCGCGGCCACGCTCACCGCCGTCGCGCCGGCCGCGACCGCCGCCGACGCGCCTGCCGCCTCCGTCGACACTCCCGCACTCAAGGTGCTCTCGTACAACGCGTTCCTCTTCAGCAAGACCCTCTACCCGAACTGGGGCCAGGACCACCGCGCCAAGGCCATACCGGCCGCGGACTTCTTCCAGGGCAAGGACGTCGTCGTCCTCCAGGAGGCGTTCGACAACTCCTCGTCCGACGCGCTGAAGGCCACCGCGGCGGCCCGCTACCCGCATCAGACGCCCGTCATGGGCCGCAGCAAGAGCGGCTGGGACGCCACCGGTGGCGCGTACTCCTCGGTGACCCCGGAGGACGGCGGGGTGACCGTCCTCAGCAAGTGGCCCATCGTGCGCAAGGAGCAGTACGTCTACAAGGACGCCTGCGGCTCCGACTCGTACTCCAACAAGGGCTTCGTCTATGCCCAGTTGAACGTCGACGGCGCGAAGGTGCACGTCGTCGGCACCCACGCCCAGTCCACCGACCCGGGCTGCGGTTCCGGCGAGGCGGCCGCGACGCGCGCCCTGCAGTTCAAGGAGATGGACGCCTTCCTGGCCGCGAAGAACATCCCTGCGAGTGAACAGGTCATCGTGGCGGGCGACTTGAACGTCGACTCCCACAGCGGTGAGTACGCCTCGATGCTGGCCGACGGCAACTTCGCCCCCGCCGACGGCCGCGGCGGCCACCCGTACTCCTTCGACACCCAGGACAACTCCATCGCGTCCGAGCGCTACCCGGACGACCCCCGCGAGGACCTCGACTACGTCCTGCACCGCAAGGGCCACGCCCGCCCCGCCACTTGGCGCAACGAGGTGGTCAAGGAGCAGAGCGCGCCCTGGACGGTCTCCAGTTGGGGCCAGCAGTACACGTACACCAACCTGTCCGACCACTACCCGGTGATCGGTTCCTAGCGGCGGGTCGCGGGGTGCGGGGCGGGGTGCGGGGGTGCGCGGCGGCAAACCACCGCGCACCCCGTCAAGGACCCTCAGGTCGCGTGAGGGGCCGTCAGGTCCGGTGCCAGGGGCCCGTGATGGCGAACGTCGTGCCGGGGGTGTAGCAGTTGACGTACATCGTGTCGCGGTCCGGCGAGAAGCAGACGCCCGCGAACTCGCCCCACTCGGGCTCCTCGGGGGTGCCGATGTTCTGCCGGTTGCGGGCCATCGCGTAGACCTCGCCCCGGCGCGTCACGCCGTACACGTGCTGTGCGCCGCCGCCGTCCTCGGCCACCATCAGGCCGCCGCTGGGCGCGAGGCAGATGTTGTCGGGGGACTCGCCGGGCAGCTGGATGTCGGTGTCCGGGCCGAAGACGATCACGAGGGTGAGACGGCGCTTCGAGGGTTCGTAGCGCCAGATCTGCCCGAAGTGGTCGGCTGCCGAGCCCTCCGCGCTGTGCGCGAAGGACGAAACGAAGTAGACGGAGCTGCCGCCCCAGTAGCAGCCCTCCAGTTTCTGCGCGTGCGTGATGCCCTTCGGCCCGAAGTCCTGGAGGCGGATGGGGGTCTGGACGGCGAGCGGGTCGGGTACGTCGACCCATTCGATGCCGTCGAAGGACGCGCCCGTCTCCTGGATCGCGGACAGGTCGGGCACGCCGGGTACGCGCATGGCCTGGAGCCTGCCGCCCGCGCGGAGCGAACCGCGGCCGCCCTCGGGCTTCTTGGGCAGGAAGCGGTAGAAGAGGCCGAAGGGCTTCTGGAAGGCGTCCTCGGTCTCGTAGACCACGCCCCGCCGGGGATCGACGGCGATCGCCTCGTGCTGGAAGCGGCCCATCGCGGTGAGCGGCACGGCTCCGGTGCGGTGCGGTTCGACGGGGTCGACCTCGAAGATGAATCCGTGGTCCTTGGTGTAGCCGTTCGTGCCGGCCTTGTCCTCGTTCTCCTCGCAGGTGAGCCAGGTGCCCCAAGGAGTGGGCCCGCCCGCGCAGTTGACCGCGGTGCCGGCGATGGCGACGCGCTCGCCCAGGACGTTGTTGTGGCGGTCGAGCGCGAGCGCCGTACAGCCGCCCTTGCCCATCGGGTCGTAGGTGAGGCCCTTGACCGTGGGCACGGGGGTTCTTCCGTTGTGGCGGTTCTCGTGGTTGCGGACGAGATGCACGCCCCCGCGCTTGCCGCGGAACGCGTCCATGCCGTCGAAGTTGCTCGGCACCTTGCCCTCACCGGAGGACAGGTCGCCGCCCTCCCGGGAGAGGACCTTGTAGCGGAAACCTTTCGGCAGATCGAGCAGCCCGGCGGGATCGGGCACCAGCGGCCCGTATCCGGCCTTGCCCTGCGCGGCGGCGCTGCCCGCGAAGAGTTCCGTGAGGGCGCCGGTGAAGGCGATTCCCGCACCCACCGCACCGGTACGGGCTAGCACCTGACGTCGTGTCGTGGACATAAAAGGTCGACCTCCTGCTGGCGGACAGGAACATGACCGGATGTGTGTACCACGCGCCTAGGCGTGCGGGAACCACGCGCGTAGCGGTGAGTCGTTACGGCTTTACGAGGCTCTTCGCGTCCCGTGCCAGTGCGGTGAGCCGGGAGATCGCCCGGAAGTACTTCTTCCGGTAGCCGCCGTTCAGCATCTCCTCGCTGAACAACTGGTCGAAGGGCACACCCGAGGCGAGCACCGGGACCTCACGGTCGTACAGGCGGTCGGCGAGCACGACCAGGCGCAGGGCGGTCGACTGGTCGGGGACGGGCGTCACGTCGGTGAGGCAGACGGCCCGGAGGTCGTCGGTGAGCGCCCCGTACCGGCTGGGGTGCACGCGCGCGAGGTGGTCGAGCAGCTGCGGGAAGTCGTCGAGGCTCGCGCCCTCGGTCGCGTACGCGGCCTGCGTGACCTGCGCCTCCGAGTACGGAGCGGGAGCTTCCGGAAGACCCCGGTGGCGGTAGTCCTCGCCGTCGATGCGCAGCGACTTGAAGTGGGTGGCCAGGCCCTGGATCTCGCGCAGGAAGTCGGCGGACGCGAACCGCCCCTCACCGAGCTTGCCCGGCAGCGTGTTCGAGGTGGCGGCGAGCGCCACGCCCTCGTCGACGAGCCGCGCGAGCAGCGAGGAGACGAGCACCGTGTCGCCCGGGTCGTCGAGCTCGAACTCGTCGATGCAGAGCAGCCGGTGGCCGCTGAGGGTGCGCACGGTCTGCTGGAAGCCGAGTGCGCCGACCAGGTTCGTCAGCTCGACGAAGGTGCCGAACGCCTTCTGCTCGGGCGCCGCGGGCGCGGCGTGCCAGAGGGAGGCGAGGAGGTGGGTCTTGCCCACGCCGTAGCCGCCGTCGAGGTAGACACCGCGGGGGCCGGTGGGCGCCGCGGGCTTGGCACGCCCGAACCAGCGCTTCTTGCCCGCTCCGGAGGCGTGCGCCCCGCCGAGCCCGGCCGCGAAGCCGCTGAGGACCCGCACGGCCTCGGTCTGGCTCGGCTGCTTCGGGTCCGGGATGTACGTATCGAAGCGGACGGAGTCGAAGCGCGGCGGCGGCACCATCTCGGCGACCAGGCGGTCGGCGGGGACATGGGGCTCGCGGGCGCACAGCGACAGGGGAGCCGCTTCGGCTATGGGGCTCTGCCCGGGGGCGGCGGTGGAGGACGACACGGTTCCTAACTCTAAGCGCCGTGCAAGACTGCTGGACATGCGACGCCTGTTCCCTGTGACCGACCAGACAGACGAAACGTACGTACGAGCAGACGAAACATCAGTACGAGAGTGGGGGCTGGGGGAGCTGGCCGACGCGTACGCCTACCCCCCGGACGCGACCTCCTGGCTGCGCGCCAACATGGTGTCCACGCTGGACGGGGCGGCCCAGCACGACGGCCGCTCGCACCCCATCTCGAACGACACGGACATGCGGATCTTCGGCACCCTGCGCGCGGTCGCCGACGCCGTGGTCGTCGGTGCCGAAACGGTCCGCCAGGAGGGTTACCGACCGGCACGCGCGCGTGAGGCCTTCGCGGAGCGCAGGGCGGCGGCCGGGCAGACGGTGGCGCCCGCGATCGCCGTGGTCAGCGCGAGCCTCGACCTGGATTTCAGCCTTCCGCTTTTCACCTCGCCGCTGGTGCCCACGCTCGTGGTGACCGGTGCCGCGGCGCCCGCCGACCGGGTCGCGGCGGCCGAGAAGGCGGGCGCCGTGGTGGTGGTCGCGGGGGAGGGCACCGCGGTCGAGCCGGAGCGGGTCGCGCCCGCCCTGGCCGGACGCGGCCTGACCCGGCTGCTCACCGAGGGCGGACCCCGGCTGCTCGGCCAGTTCGTGGCGGCCGGAGCCCTGGACGAGCTCTGTCTGACGGTGTCCCCGATGCTGACCGCGGGGGACGCGCAGCGGATCGCCTGGGGGTCGGCGCTGGCGGTGCCGGATCGATTCGTACTGGCTTCCGTACTGGAGGAGGCCGGGTTCCTCTTCACCCGATACCGTCGAACCTGACAATCAGCGGAATCGGCCGTTCCGTTTCGCTTCCGCTGGGCACACTAAAAGTCGCAGACCCCGTGCGGCCACGGGGCAGGATGGTTTCCGCAGGGGCTGTCGAGACAGACACTCGGCAGCCCACGGATGAGAAGGGCGCCTGTCGTGTTCACAAGCGTATTGATGATCGAGAAGGCCCTGACGTCCGCCGACGTGGAGTTCGTCACCACCTTGCACGGCGACGAGACGGTCAGCTTCCGGGTGCTGCTCCAGCCCCGCGGCGATCAGGCGGACCGCCTCCTCCGGGCCATCGACGACGTGGCTCTGGGGGAGCTCGACGAGGCGGCCAAGGAAGGCGACGTTCCCGAGGGGCAGGACGCCACGGCCCCCGCGCAGAAGGCCCTTGAGGTCTCGCTGACGGCGCTGCGCGCGGCGGGCTGCGAGGCATCGGGCCAGCTGATCGAGGACCACCCGCTCGACGCGCTCAAGCAACTGGTCGACGAGTCGAACGCGGACGAGGTCATCGTGCTGACCGACCCGCACTACGTGGAGGAGTTCTTCCACCGGGACTGGGCCTCGCGGGCGCGGCACAAGGTGGGCGTACCGGTCCTGAAGCTGTTCTCCCACGCGAAGGACTGAGCCCGGCGGCGTCCGGCAGGGGGCAGGCGGGGCTCAGATGTGCCCGGTGTCCGCCCGAGGCAATAGTCTGGGCCCTGCTCAGCTGCGCGTACCCTGCTCAGCCGCTCATCTGCCGTAACTCTTGGATCTTGGGGAGACACACGTATGGCACCCGGCCTGCCCACCGCCATGGACCGACCGCACTTCATCGGCATCGGCGGCGCCGGAATGTCGGGCATCGCCAAGATCCTGGCCCAGCGCGGGGCCAAGGTCGCCGGCAGCGACGCGCGGGAGTCGGCCACGGCCGAGGCCCTGCGGACCCTGGGCGCCACGGTCCACATCGGCCACGACGCCGCGCACCTCGCGTCGGACGCCACCTGCGTCGTCGTCTCCTCCGCGATCCGCGCCGACAACCCCGAGCTGGCCCGCGCCACCGACCTCGGTATTCCGGTCGTCCACCGCTCGGACGCGCTCGCCTCCCTCATGGAGGGCCTGCGTCCGATCGCGGTGGCCGGCACGCACGGCAAGACGACCACGACGTCGATGCTCGCCGTCACCCTCTCCACCCTGGGCCTCGACCCGTCGTACGCGATCGGCGGCGACCTGGACGCGCCGGGCTCGAACGCGCTGCACGGCGACGGCGACATCTTCGTGGCAGAGGCGGACGAGAGCGACCGCAGCTTCCACAAGTACGCGCCCGAGGTCGCCATCGTCCTGAACGTGGAGCTCGACCACCACGCCAACTACGCGTCGATGGACGAGATCTACGAGTCCTTCGAGACCTTCGCGGGCAAGATCGTCCCCGGCGGCACGCTGGTGATCGCGGCGGACCAGTCGGGCGCGGCGGAGCTGACGAAGCGCGTGCGCGACGCGGGCGACCTGAAGGTCGTCACGTACGGCGATTCGGAGGGCTCCGACCTCCGCATCCACAAGATCACCCCGCGCGGCCTGACCAGCGAGGTCACGGTCGTCCTGAACGGCAAGTTCCTGACCTTCACGGTCTCGGTCCCCGGCCGCCACTACGCCCACAACGCGGTGGCCGCCCTGGCCGCGGGCATCGAGCTGGGCATCCCGGCGCACAACCTCGCCTCGGCCATCGGCTCGTACACCGGCGTCAAGCGCCGTCTCCAGCTCAAGGGCGAGGCCGCGGGCGTCCAGGTCATCGACTCGTACGCGCACCACCCCACGGAGATGACCGCGGACCTGGAGGCGATGCGCTCCTCCGCGGGCGACTCGCGCATCCTCGTCCTCTTCCAGCCCCACCTCTTCTCCCGCACGCAGGAACTCGGCAAGGAGATGGGCCAGGCCCTGGGCCTCGCGGACGCCTCCGTGGTCCTCGACATCTACCCCGCGCGCGAGGACCCGATCCCGGGCATCACCAGCGCCCTGATCATCGACGCGGCCGTGGCCGCGGGCGCCGACGTACGGGCCGCGCACGACAAGACCGAAGCCGTGGCGGCCGTCGCGGGAATGACGAGGCCCGGCGATCTCGTTCTCACCATGGGAGCGGGCGACGTCACGGACCTCGGCCCGCAGATCTTGGCAGAGCTTTCGAAGTAAGGGGTTCAGTCTCATGTCGTACGACGTCGAGAAGCCGGACGAGCAGTGGCGCGCGGAGCTCAGCCCCTCGGAGTACGCGGTGCTGCGCCAGGCCGGCACCGAGCCCGCGTTCGTGGGTGAGTACACCGACACCAAGACCAAGGGCGTCTACTCCTGTCGCGCCTGCGGCGCGGAGCTGTTCACCTCGGAGGAGAAGTTCGAGTCGCACTGCGGCTGGCCGAGCTTCTTCGACCCCAAGGACACGGACGCGGTCGAACTCCTCCAGGACACCTCGCACGGCATGGTCCGCACGGAGGTCCGCTGCGCCCGCTGCGGCTCGCACCTCGGCCACGTATTCGAGGGCGAGGGCTACCCGACGCCGACCGACCAGCGGTACTGCATCAACTCGATCTCACTGACGCTGGCGCCTGCGGAGGGCTGAGCGGCGGTTCACGACATCGGGGCCCGGCAGCGGAAGAACACTGCCGGGCCCGACGCGTGTCCGGTCAGGAACGCCTCAGCGGGAACGCCTCAGAACGTCAGCTTCCAGCTGTTGATGTAGCCCGTGTCCTGGGCTGCCACGTCCTGGGCGCGCAGCTTCCAGGCGCCGTTGGCCGGTTCGCTCGACGCGTTGACCGTGTACGTGGCGATGACGTTGTCCGCCGAGTCGTTGCCGCTGGAGTTCTTCAGGCGGTACGCCGTGCCGTCGGGGGCGAGCAGGTCGACGACCACGTCGCCGCGCCAGGTGTGCCGGATGTCGACGTCCACCTTGAGGGTGGCGGGGGCGTTGCCCGTGCGGCCGGTCACGTTCACCGTGGAGGTCACGGCCGCGCCGTTGTCCGGGATGGCGACGTCAGCGGTGTTCTCGTACGAGTCGCCGGGCGGGGTCGTGGTCTCGGTGCCGAGCGTCCAGATCGCGTGGGCGATGGCGTCGCTGTTGCGGTCCAGGGCGGTGTCGTTGATGTTCGACGTGGTGTCGCACGACGAGTGGTAGCAGCGGTCGAAGGCCTGGCCCGCCGTGCCGCCCCACTTCTGGGCCTGGGCGCTGGTCTTCGTGCGGCTCGCGCCGGTGAACAGGCCGCCGACCGGGATGCCCACGTTCTTGAAGCTGGCGTGGTCGGAGCGGCCGTCGCCCTCGGTCTCTATCTCCGTGGGGACGTTCAGGCCCGCGTAGAAGTCCTTGAAGGTCTTCTCGATGGTGGGGTCGTCGTCGTAGACGAAGTAGCCCGGGTTCGGGGAGCCGATCATGTCGAAGTTCAGATAGCCGGAGACCTTCGAACGCTCGGTGCCGGGAAGGTTGTTGACGTAGTGCTTCGAGCCGACCAGGCCCAGTTCCTCCGCGCCCCACCAGGCGAACCGCAGGTGCTTCGTCGGCTGCAACTGGGCGCGTGAGACCGCCAGTGCGGTCTCCAGGACGCCTGCCGATCCCGAGCCGTTGTCGTTGATGCCGGCGCCCGAGGAGACGCTGTCGAGGTGGGCGCCCGCCATCAGGACCTTGTTCGGGTCGCCGCCCGGCCAGTCCGCGATGAGGTTGTAGCCGGTGGCGCCGGAGGACGTGAACTGCTGCACGGTGGTGGTGAATCCGGCCGCGTCGAGCTTGGCCTTCGCGTAGTCGATGGAGGCCTTGTACCCGGGGCGTCCGTGGGCGCGGTTGCCGCCGTTGGCCGTGGCGATGGACTGGAACTGGGAGAGGTGCGCCTTGACGTTGGCGAGCGGGATGTCGGGGGCCGCGAGCGTCGGGGACGGGGCTGCCATGGCCGCGGGCGCGGTGGCCGCGATCAGTCCGGCGGCGGCGAGCGTGGCGATGCCCGCGGTGGCCCGTCTCAGGGTGCGGGGTATGGCGGGTCTGGAGATTCTCATGTGGGGCTCCGAATTCCGAACAGCGAGGGGGACGGAACGTACTGACGCCCTGCGACGCGGATGCCGCAGGGCGCTGGAGCTGTACTGAGCAGAGGGGTGGGGCGTGTGCGTTGCCTGATATTGAAGCTGGTACGACCCACCGTCAAGAGAGGAAACCGGTCAGATGCCGGTCAGCCAGTTTCGGATATCGGACGCCCTGCCATGGGTCGCGTAGGGGACGGGCTCAGTCCTCTTCCGGTGTCTCCGGACGCAGCAGTGGGTGCTTCACTCCCGGGAACACCCGGGCCTTGATCACCGGCTCGGCGTCCGCGCCCTGGACCACCGTCTCGGCGATGCCCCAGGGGCGGCCCGGCAGGGTGACGAGGATGGTGTACGAGGAGGCGCAGCCCATGCAGTCGTAGCGGTCGGCCCAGGTCTCGACCTCGGTGCGGCTGCCGGGGTAGCGGGCCACGTGGCGGTGGCGGGCGTGGCAGCGGTCGCACTTCTCGCCCGGCTCGCAGGTGCCGCCGCAGGGGCACGGCACGTCCAGGGTCTCGGCGGGCTGCCAGCGCTGCGTGACGACGGCCTCGCGGGTGGCACCCATGTCCTTCATGGCCTTGAGGTTGCGGGCGGCGACGTTGTACGACTCGCCGGTCGACGTCATCCGGTTCCGGATCACGTCCTTGCGTCCGCGGTTCGTCGTCATGCTGGGCCTCCTGGGGTTCACGCAGCCCACCAGGAGGCCCATGAGATCGGTCCTCCTACGGTACCTGCCGCCGGGCACCGCCCTGGAACGCCTACTCGATGACGAGCTCGACCTCGATGTTGCCGCGGGTGGCCTTGGAGTACGGGCAGTACGCGTGCGTGGCCTCGACCAGCTGCTGCCCGGTCTCGCCCGCCAGGGAGTCCGGCAGCTCGACGCGCATCACGACCGCGAGCCCGAAGCCGGTGTCGTCCTTGCCGATGGAGACCTCGGCGGTCACCGAGACGTCCTTCGTGTCGACCTTCATCTCACGGGCGACCGCGCCCATGGCGCTGGCGAAACAGGCCGCGTACCCGGCGGCGAAGAGCTGCTCGGGGTTGGTGCCCTGTCCGTTGCCGCCGAGAGCCGGGGGCATGGCGAGCGCGAGGTCGATCTGGCCGTCGGAGCTGACGGCGCGGCCCTCGCGGCCATTCGCGGTGGCGACGGCGGTGTACAGCGCGTTCATGGGGTGCCTCTTCCCTGATCGAACGAATGATCGAACAACGGATCGAGAGGAACGGGGTCGTTCGCTCTGCCCATATGATTGCACACGATTTAGTTGTGTACAACTGAATGGCGTGCGCGAGGTACCCTTGACCCATGACGTCATCGCCGACCGCCCCCGTACCGCCCCCGGTCGATGCCGAGCTGCCCGGTGTGCCCGACGCCGAGCTCCTCCGCCTCGATCACCAGGTCTGCTTCTCGCTGCACGCCGCCTCGCGCGCCTTCGGCGGCGTCTACCGCGATGCCCTCAAGGACCTGGGGCTCACCTATCCCCAGTACCTGGTCATGCTCGTGCTCTGGGAAGACGGCCCGCAGCCGGTCAAGGCCATCGGTGAGCGCCTGCGACTCGACTCCGGCACGCTCTCGCCGCTCCTCAAGCGGCTTGAGACGGCCGGTCTCGTACGGCGTGAGCGCAGCACCGCCGACGAGCGCTCCGTCACCGTCCAGCTGACCGACGCGGGAGCGGAGCTGCGGGAGCAGGCTGTGTGCGTCCCGCGCCGGATCATGGAGGCAAGCGGCCTGACGGTCGAGGAGGCCCGTGCCCTGCAAGGACTCCTCGGCCGCCTGACCGGCGCGCTCGACCGGGCCGCACACTGAGACCCCCGAGGGGTCAGCGCTTCAGTTCCCGCACGTACTTCCCGAACTTCTCCAGGCCGTCGATGTTGCGCGGCCCGCTGATGCCCTCGTTGTAGTCGAGGACGAAGAAGTTGTTCTTCTTCACGGCGGGCAGTTCCTTGGTGTGCGGGGACTTCTTCAGGAAGTCGATCTTCTTCTTGGCGGGCATGTCGCCGTAGTCGAAGATGATGATGACCTCGGGCTCCGCCTTGGCGACGGCCTCCCAGTTCACCTGGGTCCAGCGCTCGTCGAGCCCGTCGAAGATGTTCTTCGCGCCGGCCGACTTGATGATGTCGTTGGGCGGGACCTGGCTGCCCGCGGTGAAGGGCTGGTCCGTGCCGGAGTCGTAGAGGAAGACGGGGAGCGGGTCGCTCTTGAGGGACTTGGGGGCCTTCGCCTCGACGGCGGCCACGCGCTTCTTGAGGTCGCCCACGACCTCGTCCGCCTTCTTCTTGACCTTGAAGATCTTGCCGAGGCGGTCCAGGTCCGAGTACAGCGCCTTGAACGGGGTGACTTTCTGCGGGTACTTGGGGTAGTTGAAGCAGCTCTCCGTGTGCATGAAGCTCTGGATGCCGAGCTTGTCCAGGATCTTCGGGGTGATGCCGCGCTGGTCGCTGAAGCCCGAGTTCCAGCCCGCGACGACGAAGTCCGACTTGGCCTCCACGACGAGCTCCTTGTTGAGCAGGTCGTCGCTGAGCATCTTCACCTTGGCGTACTCCGACGCCCAAGGGGACTCGCTCACCGGCGGGTTGGCCGGCGGCATGACATAGCCGTGGACGTGCTTCGTCAGGCCGAGGCTGAACATCTTGTCGGCGCTGCCGCCCTCGTAGACCACCGCACGCTGCGGAGTCCTGTACGTGACCGGCTCACCGCAGCGCTTGACGGTGACCTTCTCGGACTCGCCCGCTGCCTTGGAGCCGGAGTCCGAATCGACCTCGGCGCCGCAGCCGCCGAGCAGCAAGGCCGCCGCGAGCGCCGATCCGATGGTGGTGCGTGTTCTGAGCATGGCTTGGTGGTGCCTTTCGGGTGTCAGAGGGGAGTGGACGGGCTCAGTGCGTAGAGAAGCTGGGGGTCGCCGGTCAGGGGGTGGCTGATCACGCTGGCCTTGACGCCGAACACCTCGTCGACGAGGCCCGTGGTGAGGACCTCTTCCGGTGTACCGGCGGCCACCAGCGCGCCCTGCGACAGCACGCCGATGCGGTCGCACGCGGCCGCCGCGAGGTTGAGGTCGTGCAGGACCACGAGGACGGTCAGGCCCGAGCCCTTCAGGAGCGAGAGGAGCTCGATCTGGTGGCGCACGTCGAGGTGGTTGGTCGGCTCGTCGAGGACCAGGATGCGCGGTTCCTGCACCAACGCCCGCGCCAGCAGTACGCGTTGGCGTTCGCCGCCCGACAGGGTCAGTACGCCGCGGTCGGCGAGGCGGGTGAGGTCGAGCCGGGCCATGGTCCGCGCGCACAGCTCGCGTTCACGCTCGCCGAGCGCCTGGTTGCCGCGCAGATGGGGCGCGCGGCCCAGGGCGACGACCTCCTCCACCGTGAAGTCGAGGTCCACCGCGCCGTCCTGGGCCATGGCGGCGACGACCCGGGCGCTCTGGCGCGGCGAGAGACGGGAGAGGTCGTCGTCGCCCACCCGGACCACGCCGGAGGTTGGGCGCAGCGCGCGGTAGACGCACTTCAGCGCGGTGGACTTGCCGCTGCCGTTCGGGCCGACCAGGCCCACGATCTGGCCGCCGCCCACCTCCAGGGACAGGTCCCGGACGAGGAGCTTGCCGTCGATCCTCACGGACAGGCCGTCGAGTACGAGCTCCATCTCAACGGCCCCCGAACATATAGCCCTTGCGCCGCATCAGAGCGACGAACACCGGTACTCCGACCAGTGCCGTGATGACCCCGAGCGGCAGCTCGCGCGGCGCCACCAGGGTGCGTGAGACCAGGTCGACCCAGACCATGAACACCGCTCCGACCAGCGGTGCGACGGCGAGCACCCGTGCGTGGGCGGCGCCGACGACCATGCGTACGAGATGGGGCATCACCAGGCCGACGAAGCTGATCGCGCCGCTGACGGCGACCATCACCCCGGTGATCAGCGAGGCGAGCAGGAGCAAACCCTTGCGGTGCCGGTCGGGGCTGACGCCCAGGCTCGTCGCGGTCTCGTCGCCGAGCGCCAGGACGTCCAGCGCCCTGCTGTACCGGTGGAGCACAGCCGTGCCGAGCAGGACACAGGCGGCCACGACGGGCAGGGTGCCCCAGCTCGCGGCGCCGAAGCTGCCCATCGTCCAGTAGAGGACCATGCTGGTCGCCTCGCTGTCCGGCGCGAAGTAGATGATCACGCTCATCACGGCCTGGAAGCCGAGCGCCATGGCGACGCCCGTCAGGACGAGCCGCAGCGGCGAGAGCCCGCCACCGCGGCTCGCCGAGGCGACGTACACGAGGACGGAGGCGGCGAGCGCTCCGATGAACGCGCCCGCCGACACCGCGTAGATGCCGAGCGCCGCGAGCCCGCCGGTGACCGTGACGGCGACCGCGCCGACCGAGGCGCCCGAGGAGACGCCCAGGACGAACGGATCGGCGAGCGCGTTGCGCACCAGCGCCTGGATGGCGACGCCGACCGCGCTGAGGCCTGCCCCCACAAGTGCCGCCAGGAGCACGCGCGGTGTGCGGATCTGCCAGATGATCTGATACGTCGTCACCTCGTCCGCGTCGATGCTTCCGCCGCTCAGTGCCGCCCACAGCAGTCGGGCGGTGTCGCCCGGCGTGACGACGGCGGAGCCGAGGCCGATGGCCACGACGACGGAGACGAGGAGGACGAGCAGGAGCACGGCGCAGGTCGCCGCCAGACCCGCGCGGGAGGCGAGCCGCTTCCGCGCGCCGTTCGCCGGGGAATCCGGAGCATCCGGAGCATCCGGCGAATCCGGAGGGGGCGCGTCGGACGCCGTGGCAGTGGCTGCCGAGGCATTGCCTGCCGTGGGGGAGAGCGCGGGCGGGGGCATGACGGTCGGGCCTTTCTGGTGGGTGCGGCGGCGGGGCGGTGGGGTGTCGGGCGCCCGAGCAGCGGTGGACGGAGAGGGGCCGGCCCTGGGCTAGGGGCGGGTTAGGAGGCGGGCTCCTCTTCAGCCGGTCCGGCCCTCAGCACGAGCCCCGCGGCCACCAGCGCCACGACCACCAGCGCGCCGAAGGCCGCGGCGATGCCCGGGTAACCGGCCAGACCCAGGCCGAGACCGCCGAGGCCCGCGCCCACGAAGACGCCGAGGCTCATCCCCGCGGCGTTCACGCTCAGGGCCGCGCCGCGTTGCGTGCCGCAGCGGCGGACGAGGAGGCTGACCACGCAGGCGGCCACGACGGCGTGGCTCGCGGCGTGCAGGGACGTCATGGCGAGCGCGAGCGGCAGCCAGTGCGTGAAGTAGAAGCCCACGACCGAGACGAGCGCGGCGACCAGACCGACGGCCAGCATCCGCTCGGTGCCGATCCGCGGCTCCTCGGAGTTCGTGATCCGCCCCGTGAGGAGGTTGCTCACGAAGAACGACGCGCCGCTGAGCGTCCACACGAACGCGAAGAGCGCGGGGTCGAGCTGGAACCGGTCGTCGTAGTAGGCCGCCAGGTAGGACAGGTAGCCCATGAAGACGGCGGTGCGCAGCAGGGCGATGAGCAGCAGCGGACCGACCCCGGGGATGGCCCCTAGCGCCTTGAACGAGGCGATGTAGCCGAGGCGTTGCGTCTCGTCCCGCTCCTCCACCGGGTTGTTCTTGCCGCGCACGAAGAAGATCGCGGCGAGCAGCAGCGACACGCCTGTCACCGCGAACAGATCGCCCTGCCAGCCCCAGAACAGCGCGGGCAGCGCGATGACCGGTGCCGCCAGCATCGCGGTCATCGACTGGGTCGCCGTCACGAGCGTCGCCGCGCGCCCGGCCGCCTTCCCGGAACCGAAGCGGTCGGCGGCGGCCGCGGTCAGCGCCGGGTTCAGTACCGACGTACTGGCGCCGACCAGCAGGCAGAACACGGCGAGCAGGATGAAGTCCCCGCTCGCGCCGAGGGCCGCGGACACGCCGAGCGCGGCGAGGCCGCCCGCCGCCGCCCACTCCTTGCGGACCCGGTCGATCAGCGGGGCGAGCGCGGTGCCCACCAGCAGGGCCGCGAGGCCGCCGAGTCCGCGCAGCCCGCCCAGCGTGGCGACGCTGCTGTCGGCGTCCTCGGCCATCGGCACCAGATACGTGCTGAAGACGGTGAACGGCAGCAGGCCGACCGCGGACGCGACCAGGACGGGCCACAGCGTGCGGGCCATCCGCAGATCGCTCGGCAGCGCCTCCTCGGCGGCGGGGGAGGGGTAGGACACGTCGGAAGTCACGCCGTCAGCCACGCCGGAAGTCACGTCGGAAGTCGCATCAGAACCCGTGGACCTGGAGTCGACGCTCACGCCGCCTCCTTGTAGCGGTAGAGCGGCGTCTCGTCGGCGCTGAACTGCGAGAACGCGAAGGGCTCGGCGGAGAGCCCGGTGACCCCGGCGGGCAGGAACGCGCGGGCCACGGCGCTGCCGCTCTGCGCGTACACCACCAGCGGCACGCCGTGCTCGCGGCAGTGCGCGAGGATCAGGTCGAAGGTGCCGTTGCTCAGCGTCATGCCGGTGGCGACCACGGCGTCGGCCTCCTTGAGCACCTCCGTCATGTCGTCGGTGATCCGGTCGCCCCACTGGGTCGTACGGAGGTTGAGATCGCAGGGCAGGCAGACGCCGCCCCGCTCGCGTATCGCCGCGACCAGCGGATTGACCACGCCGATGAGCGCCACCTTCGCGCCCGGCTCGATGTCGAGGAGCCCGGCGATGGCCGCGTCGCGGGCCTTCGCCCGGACCTCCGGGGTGCCGGTGGGCAGCATGACCCGCTCGGCGTCGGCGGCGTCCCGGTGCGGGTTCACCTGTGCGAGATAGGCGTCGAGCGCGGCGACGCGGACGGGCGTGGACTCGGCGCGCAGCAGCTTGTCCAGGGTGTGGCCCGACGCGTTCTCGCAGAAGTCCGGGGCGAGTTCACCGGCCTCGAAGGAGCAGGCGCCGAACGCCGTGCCGACCCGGAGCAGCAAGTAGTGGTTGTGGTACGTCACTTGGCTGCCCGCGAGGCGGGTGGTGTTGTAGAGCCAGAAGGCGCTGGTGACGGAGAGGTCCTTGGGGTGGGGGCCGTATTCGCCCGCCAGGACGGCGTCGATGAGTTCCGCGACGTTGTGCGGGGTGCGCGGATCGGGGTGTGACATGGGGAGTTCTCTCCGTGTGGTGGATGGACGCGGTAAGTGGGGGTGAGGTGCCGCGGTTCGGGGAGGTGAGGAGCCGCGGTTCAGGGGAGGTGAGGTGCCCTGGTTCAGGGCAGGTCGGGCCAGGAAGTGGTCGACCAGGGGTGCCTCAGCTCGTCGAGCGAGGTGATCTCGTGCGGCTTCAAGGTGTCGATGTCCGGTGCCTGCGCGTGTTTCGCGTAGGCGCTCTCGACATAGCGGTGACCCGTGTCGGCGGCGATGAAGACGTACGTACGGGAATCGTCGCGGCGCTGTTCCCAGAGGGTCGTCAGATAAGCGGCACCGGTGGACAGACCGGCGAAGATTCCGCTGTTCCTGAGAAGCGACACCGCGCCGGACACCGCGCAGTCGAAATTCACCCAGTGCACGCGGTCGTACGCCTCGTGCCGGACGTTCTTGAATTCGATGGCGCTGCCGATCCCGGCGATGATCATGTCGGGGTCCGCCACGTGCTCCGAGCCGAAGGTGACGCTGCCGAAAGGCTGCACGCCGACGAGTGACACATCGCGTCCCGCGTCCCGCAGATAACCGGCGATGGCGCCGGTGGAGGCTCCCGAGCCGACCCCGCCCACCAGGGCAAGCGGCCCCGCGGGCACCTCGGCGTCGATCGTCTCGGCCACGTCGCGGTAGCCGAGGTAATGAATGCCGTCGTGGTATTGCCGCATCCAGTGGTACGAGGGATTCTCTTCGAGGATCTCGGCGATGCGCCGCACTCTCAGCTCCTGGTCGAGCCGGAGATTCTTCGAGGGCCGTACCTGTTCCAGCGTGGCGCCGAGAATGTCGAGCTGGACACGCAAGGTGTGGTCCACGGTCGTGGAACCCACGATGTGGCATTTCATTCCGTAGCGGTGGCAGGCGAGCGCGAGGGCATGTGCGTAGATGCCGCTGGAGCTGTCGATGAGGGTGTCGCCGGGTTTCACGGCGCCGGTGTCGAGAAGGTGACGGACCGCTCCCAGAGCCGAATAGATCTTCATCGTCTCGAACCGGAGGCAGACCAAGTCCGGCTCAAGGGCTATGAGATCGGGTTTCTTCACTGCTTCGGCTATGTGGTCGTGCACGTCTGCCCCCTGTGTTCCGGTGTTCCTGTGTTCCGGCGTTCCTGTGCCGGTCGCCGAGCCGGTCGCGAGCCGAGAGCATCACACTAGATGAAAATGATTGTCAAGACGCTTTGGGTTGTGGCAGCCTGTGGGCGCTGGAGGCGTCGGGATGGAGGCGCCGGGATGTCGGGAGGAGACCTGTGAAGCTGTCCCAGGAGGCCGGGCCAAGGCCCCGCGCGGCGGGTGCCGGATCGGCCGGAATCGGTGTGGGCACCGCCTTCGGGACCTTCGGCGAGCTGCTTCAGGGCGTGCTGCCGGAGGAGGACGGTGACTTCCTGGTGACGCTGCCCGTCGCCCGGTGGACGATGGCCACCTTCCGGCCGGAGCCCGGCTTCGGGGATGTGGTGGTCCGTCCGGGCGGCAAGACCAAGGCGCTCCGACTGGCCCGTACGATCGGCGAGTTGGCGGAGCGGCGGACGGGTGTGCCGAGCGGGGGGACCCTGCACGTCAACAGCGTCATCCCCGAGGGCAAGGGTCTGGCCAGCTCATCGGCCGACCTCGTCGCGACCGCGCGGGCGGTCGGGCAGGCGCTGGGCGTCGAGATGCCGCCGGCGCGGATCGAGCGGCTGCTCGCGGACATCGAGCCCACGGACGGCGTGCTCTACCCGGCGATCGTCGCCTTCCACCACCGCACCGTGCGCCTGCGCGGCATCCTCGGATCGCTCCCGGTCATGGCCGTGGTGGGGATCGACGAGGGCGGCTCGGTCGACACCGTCGACTTCAACCGCATCCCCAAGCCGTTCACCCTGGCCGACCGTCACGAGTACGCGCGCCTCCTCGACCGGCTCGCGTGCGCCGTCCGCCGACGGGACTTGGCGGAGGTCGGCAGGGTCGCGACCCGCAGCGCGCAGATGAACCAACTCCTGCGCCACAAGTGGTCGTTGGAGCCAATGCGGGAGATCTGCCGGGAGGTCGGCGGCCTGGGTGTCGCCGTCGCCCACAGCGGCACGACCCTCGGCATCCTCCTCGACACCGCGGACCCCTCGTACACCCAGCGCGTCAGCGCGGCGGCACAGGCCTGCGGGGAGCTGACGGGCGGGGTGACGGTGTACCGGACGCTGAGCTTTCCCGGCGGGACGGGGGCGGGGGCCGTGGCCGCGTCAGTGGCGGTGCAGGGCTAGAAGAACACCCCGCACCGCAGCAGTACGTTCGCGTACGGTGTGGCCTCTCCGGTGCGTACCACCAGGCGGGCCGTCGCCGTGCGGCGCTTGAGTTCCTCGTGGGGGATCAGGGTGAGGGGTGCGACGCGGGCGGAGAGGAGGCGGGCCGTCGCCGGGTTCGCCTCCTGGACCTCCGTCGCCGCCGTACCGCCCTCCGTCACCAGTTCGGCGAGCAGCCCGTCCAGCACCTCGGCGAAGGACGGGACGCCCGCCCGGAAGGCCAGGTCGACGACCCGGGGACCCGGCGGGATGGGCATGCCCGCGTCGCAGACCAGGACCGTGTCGCCGTGGCCCAACTCGGCCAGGGCGCCGGAGAGATGGCGGTTGAGTATGCCGGTCTTCTTCATGCGGAGGCGCTCTCTTCCCGGGGCGCGACCTCGTCCGCCGTCGGGTACGACTCCTGCGCGCCGCGCCGGGTGACCGAAGCGGCCCCCACGCGCGCCGCGTACGCCGCCGCCGTCGGGAGATCCTCGCCGAGGCCCAGGCGCCAGGCCAGCGCCGCCGTGAACGCGTCGCCCGCGCCGGTCGTGTCCACCGCGTCCACCTTCGGGCTCGGCACCGCGACGGGGGCGCCGCCGCCGTCCGCCGTCAGGGCTCCGTCCGCGCCCAGGGTGATCACCACGGAGCGCGGGCCGAGGGCGAGGAGCTCGCGCGCCCAGTCCTCGGGGCGGTCCGAGGACGTCCCGCCCAGGATGTAACGCGCCTCGTGCTCGTTCACCACCAACGGATCGCACGCCGCGAGGACTTCGGGCGGCAGCGGGGCGGGCGGCGAGGGGTTCAGGACGAAGCGCGCGGCGTCCGGCAGCGTGCGCACCAGCTCCGTCACCGACTCGACGGGGATCTCCAACTGCGTCGAGACCACCCGCGACGCGGCGAGCAGGCTGCCCGCCGCGCGGATGTCCTCGGGCGTCAGCCGGGCGTTGGCGCCCGGCGAGACCACGATGCTGTTGTCGCCGGACGGGTCGACGGTGATCAGCGCGACGCCCGTGGGCGCCCCGCCGACCAGGACGCCGACCGTATCCGCGCCCGCCGCGCGCTGCGAGTCGAGCAGCAGCCTGCCGTGCGCGTCGTCGCCGACCCGTGCGAGCAGGGCGGTGCGGGCGCCGAGGCGGGCCGCCGCGACCGACTGGTTCGCCCCCTTGCCACCGGGATGTGTGGCGAGGTCGGAGCCGAGGACCGTCTCGCCGGGGGCGGGGCGGCGCTCGACGCCGATCACCAGGTCGGCGTTGGCCGACCCGACGACCAGGAGGTCGTACGTGACGTCATCGTGGTCGTTCATCGGTTGATCCAGCTCCTGCTCTACGGGGTGACGGTGAGGGTGGGGTCACGTGACCCGGGGCGGGTCAGGAGAAGTCGGCCACGTTCTTCTTCGTGACCACCTTCACCGGCACCTTCACCATCGACTCGACGTCCTTGCCGCGTACCGCCTTCACCGCGTTGCGCACGGCGATCCTGCCCAGCTCCTTCGGCTGCTGCGCCACGGACGCGTACAGCGTGCCCGCCTCGACGGCCTTGAGACCGTCGGGGGTTCCGTCGAAGCCGACCACCGAGACCGACTTGCCGGCCTTGCCGCCGAGCGCCTTCGCGGCGCCGAGTGCCATCTCGTCGTTCTCGGCGAAGACGCCGTCGATGCCGGGGTTGGACTGCATGAGGTTCGTCATGACGTCCAGGCCCTTGGTGCGGTCGAAGTCCGCGGGCTGCGAGGCGACGACCTTGATGCCGGGGTACTCCTTGATGCCCTCGGCGAAGCCCTTGCCGCGCTCGCGGCTCGCCGACGTGCCCGCGACGCCCTGGAGCGTGACGATCTTGCCCTTGCCGCCCAGCTTCTCCGCGAGGGTCCTGGCGGCGAGCTTGCCGCCCGCGACGTTGTCCGAGGCGACGAGCGCCGCGGCCTTCGCCTTGTTCACGCCGCGGTCGGCGGCGATCACCGGGATGTCCGACTTGTTGGCGCCGCGCACCGCCGGGCCCACCGCGTCCGAGTCGACCGGGTTGACGATGATCGACTTCATGCCCTCGCCGGTGAAGTTCTGCAGCTGGTTGGTCTGCTGCGAGGCGTCGTTCTGCGCGTCGGTCACGGTCAGGTCGATGCCCGCCTTCTTGGCCTCGGCCTGCGCGCCCTCCTTCATCTGGACGAAGAAGGGGTTGTTGAGGGTGGAGAGCGACATGCCGACCTTCGTCGTCGTGCCGGAGGAGGAGTCCTTGTTGAAGAAGGAGATGCCGCCGATGACGGCCGCCACCAGTACGGCCGCGAGCCCCATCTTCAGGACCTGCGGCCCCTTCTTCCCGCCACCGGCCGCCGCGCCCGTGGACGCGCCCGGGGTCGCCCCGGCCTTGCGGCGCAGGGTGTCGAGCAGAACCGCGAGGGCGATGACGACGCCGATCACGACCTGCTGCCAGAAGGCGGACACGGAAAGGAGGTTGAGGCCGTTGCGCAGGACCGCCAGGATCAGCGCGCCGATCAGGGTGCCGGACGCCTTGCCGACGCCGCCCGCCAGGCTCGCGCCGCCGATGACGACCGCGGCGATCGCGTCCAGCTCGTAACCCTGCGCGGCCTGCGGCTGCGCCGAGACCAGACGCGAGGCGAGGACGATGCCCGCGACGGCGGCGAAGAGGCCGGACAGGCCGTAGATGACGAGCTTCTGCCGCTTCACGCGAAGCCCGGAGAGGCGGGCCGCTTCCTCGTTGCCGCCGATCGCGTACATGGAACGGCCGATGTACGTACGGCCCAGGATGAGCGCGGTGACCAGACCCATCGCGATCATCACGATGACCGGGACCGGCAGCCAGCCGCCGATGGTGTCACCCAGGTTGGAGACCGAGTCCGGGAACGGGATCGGGCTGCCCTGCGAGATGACCAGGGAGAGACCGCGGGCCACCGAGAGCATGGCCAACGTGGCGATGAACGGCGGGAGTTTGCCGTACGAGACGAGCAGGCCGTTCACGAACCCGCACGCCATGCCCGTGCCGACGGCGAGTATGACCGCGAGCCAGACCGGCAGGCCCTCGGACGTCGCCGACCAGGCGAGGACCGTCGCGGAGAGCGCGGCCACCGAACCGACCGACAGGTCGATGCCCGCCGAGACGATCACGAAGGTGACGCCGAACGCGAGGATCGCGGTGACGGCGGCCTGCACGCCCACGTTGAGCAGGTTCTGGGTGGTGAGGAAGTCCCCGGACAGCAGCGACATCGCCACCAGGAGGACCACCAGGGCGCTCAGCGCGCCGTTGTCGAGCAGCACGCGGCGCAGACCGGTGGCGCCACCCGCGTTGCTCTTCAGCGTTTCAGTGGCCACGGGAGGCCTTCCCTTCGGTTGCTTCGTCGTTCTGGACTGCTGTGCTGTCATGGGATTCCGTGGTGCTGACGGCGAGCGCCATCACCGCGTCCTGCGTCGCGTCGTCCGCCGCGAGTTCGCCCGCGATGCGGCCCTGCGCCATGACGAGCACGCGGTCGCTCATGCCGAGGACCTCGGGCAGATCGCTGGAGATCATCAGGACCGCGTGCCCGGAGGCCGTCAGTTCGTTGATGAGCTGGTAGATCTCGACCTTTGCGCCCACGTCGATGCCGCGGGTCGGCTCGTCGAGGATCAGGACCTTGGTGTCGGCCAGCAGCCACTTGCCGATGACGACCTTCTGCTGGTTGCCGCCGGACAGCGTGCGCACGTGCTGGCCGAGCCCGGCCATCCGCACGCCGAGCTGCTCGGCGATCCGGGCCGCCGCGACGCGCTGGCCCTTGAGGTCCACGAGCCCGGAGCGCGTCGCCGAACGCAGCGTCACCAGGCCGAGGTTCTCCTGCACGGAGGCGTCGAGCAGCAGCCCCTGGCCCTTGCGGTCCTCCGGTACGAGCCCGATGCCCGCGCCCATCGCGGCGTTCACGTCATGCCGGGGCAGCCGTTCGCCGCGTACGTCGACGGAGCCCGCGTCGTACGGATCGGCGCCGAAGACGGCCCGCGCCACCTCGGTCCGTCCCGCGCCGACGAGCCCCGCGAGGCCGACGACCTCGCCGGCCCGCACCTCGAAGCTGACGTCGTGGAAGACGCCGTCGCGGGTGAGGCCCTTGACCGAGAGCAACGCGCCCCCGGCGTCCGGGCGTTCACGCGGATACTGCTGCTCGATGCTGCGGCCCACCATCAGGCGCACGAGCTCGTCCTCGGGGGTCGAGGCGGGCACCTGGTCGACGCTGCGGCCGTCGCGCAGGACGGTCACGCGGTCGCCGAGCGCCGCGATCTCCTCCAGGTGGTGGGTGATGAAGACGACGCCGACGCCGTCCGCGCGCAACTGCCGCACGATCGCGAAGAGTTTGTCGACCTCCTCGCTGGTCAGGACGGCCGTCGGCTCGTCCATGATCAGGACGCGGGCCTCCAGGCTGAGCGCCTTGGCGATCTCGACCATCTGGAGCCGGGCGATGCCCAGTTCCCGCACCTTGGCGCGCGGCGAGACCGGGACGCCGACCCGCTTCAGGAGTTTCTCGGCGGCCGACTCCATCGCCTTCCGGTCGATCATCCCGAAGCGGCGCGGCTGGCGGCCCAGGAAGATGTTCTCGGCGACGGTGAGGTCGGGTACGAGGTTGAACTCCTGGTAGATCGTGGCGATGCCGAGCCGCTCGGCGTCCTGCGCCCCGTGGATACGGGCTTCTTCGCCGTCCACGAGGATGCGGCCGCTGTCGGGGCGGTAGGCGCCGGAGAGCATCTTGATGAGGGTGCTCTTGCCCGCGCCGTTCTCGCCGAGCAGGACGTGCACCTCGCCGCGGCGCAGGTCGAAGTCGACCGAGTCGAGCGCGACGACGCCGGGGAAGGTCTTGCGTATCCCCTCGATCCGCAGCAACTCGTCGGGGTCGCCGTCGGCGCGGCGCGGCAACTCGTCCGTGGCGCTCACGTGTTGCTCCTCAGCTCGGTGGGGGACGCGCCGCAGGAGCGGCGTACGACGAGACGGGCGGGCAGGGTCACCGACTGCGGGCGCCTGCCCTCGATCCGGTCGACCAGGGCTTGCACGGCCGCCCGGCCCAGCTCTCCGGTCGGCTGGGCGATGGCGGTGATCGGCGGATCGGTGTGCACGAACCACGGGATGTCGTCGAAGGCGGCGAGCGCGATGTCGTGCGGCACGCGAAGACCGTGGGCGCGGATCGCGTCGAGCGCGCCGAGCGCCATCAGGTTGTCCGCGGCGAAGATGACCTCGGGCGGCTCGGGCAGCGCGAGGAACCGCTCGGTGGCCCGGCGCCCGCTGTCGGCCTGGAAGTCGCCCTGCCCGATGTGGTCGTCGGGCAGCGGGAGCCCGTACGCGCCGAGCGCCTCGCGGAAGGCCTCGACGCGCTCGCTGCCGGTGGTGGTGGCGGCGGGCCCGGCGATGATCGCGAGCCTGCGGTGGCCGACGGCGTGCAGATGGGCGACCAGGTCACGGACGGCCTCGCGGCCGTCGGCGCGGACGACGGGGACGTCCACGCCCGGGATCCAGCGGTCCACGAAGACCATCGGGGTGCTGGAGCGCGCGGTGTCGAGCATCAGCGGGGAGCCGCCGTCGGTGGGGGAGACCAGGAGTCCGTCGATCCTGCGGTCCAGGAGCGTGCGCACATGGTGGTCCTGCAGCTCGGGCCGTTCGTCGGCGTTGCCGATGATCACGCTGTAGCCGAGCGCGCGGGCCGCCTCCTCGACGGAACGGGCCAGGGCCGTGAAGTACGGGTTCAGCACGTCGCTGATGACCAGGCCGAGGGTGCGGGTCTGGTCGGTGCGCAGCGAGCGGGCGACGGCGTTCGGGCGGTAGCCGAGGCTCTCCACCGCGGCGATGACGCGGGCGCGGGCGGCCGGGCTGACCGAGGGGTGACTGTTCAGGACGCGCGAGACCGTGGCGACGGATACGCCTGCCTCGGCCGCGACGTCCTTGATGCTCGCCATCGCCGGTCCACCTCCTTGTGGAATCGATTACACGGAGGATTGGAATCGATTACACGGACGGGTGGCAAGACCCTGAGGGGTCAGCGAGACCAGATTGTGATGCGAGGTGCTCAGGTGAGCGGAGTGGTCAGAAGCGGCCGTGGGCGCCCCTGGGGGGCCGCTGCCGGATCACCGGAAAGGCACTGTCAGCCACGGGCTGTCCGGATCGGAGGCCAGCTCGCGGTGGGCCTGGAGCACCGTCGTGTACCAGTCGCCGAACTGCTCCTCGTCGAAGTGCAGGCAGCGGCCCAGGATGTACCCGGCGGAGAATTCCTCCCACGAGGCGTACGCCGACGACCTGGCCGCCTGGCTCGTGCGCTCGACCGCAGCCACCAGCTCCGCATGGGTCGCGTACCGGGCGCCGCGCCCCCAGCGGGCCATCTTCGACGCGCGCCCGATGTCCCAGGCCGCGACGGAGCGGACATGGCCGCCGGGCGGCAGGAGCTCGTCGGCGCGGAAGCGTGACTCGTACCGGATGACCTTGCCGACGAGGCCGCGCAGCGCGGCGACGAAGTCGTCCAGGTCGGGGTCGTCGCCCGGCTTGTGCGGGGAGTCCGGGCCGCCGGACTCGGCCATGCGGTTGCGGATCGTCACCTCCACGCACTCGCGCCACAGCTCGGGGCCGACGCGCGGCCCGAACTGCTCGATCAGCGAGGTCCGGGCGCCGAGCACGAAGTCCCAGTACCACGGGCTGACTTCACGCCGCAGGAGCCGCTCCTGCGTGGCGAGCCAGTCCTCGCGGCTGCGCACGTCCCACCACTCCGCGAGGCGCTCGACCTCGGAGTTGTAGCCCGCGCCATGCCAGTCGAGGGTGTTCCAGGCGTCGCCGTTGGCGAAGCAGAGGTGGGCGCCGCAGGCCAGGCCGTGCAGCAGGGTGGGGGACTCCGGGGCGCCGGTGCGGCGGGTCTCCACGCGATCGTGCAGACGGCCGTCGACGTAGAGGTCCGCGTGCAGGTCCACCCAGACGTCCCGCTCCTCCTCGGTCGTCAGATAGAACTGCTGGCAGGGCGTGGCCGCGTTGACCACCAGGATGTCGATGTCGTCGGGCAGTTGGTCCGCGAGCGTGCCGAGCGTGACGAACTCGTAGACCACCTCGGGGTGCGGGCGCGGGAGCAGTCCGGCGGTGTACATCTGGGCGATCCGGCGGCCGTCGGGGATGTCGACGGTCAGGACCGGGCGCTCGGTCGCGCCCGGCTCGATGTCGGTCACCGCGACCGGGCGGTACAGGCCGGTGACGGCTATCGCTCGCAGGTAGGTGTACGCGTCGTCGGCCTCGCACAGTTCGTACAGGTGCTCCTCGAGGTCGGCGGGCGCCTGCCAGGGTGAGCCGTCCTCGGGTGCGTCGGCGCTCGGGAAGACGTCGTCGTGGTACTCGTCCTCGGCTGCGGGGACGGCTGCGCCGTGCATGCGGGGGTCTCCGTGGTCGGTGGCGCGGGGGCTCGCGCGCGGGGCTCGCGGTAGATCTTGAACCGTATCCGATGGCTAGCGGGTCCCCGGCAGCTGGACCGGCACCTGGACCGGCAGCGATTTCAACCCGTTGATGAAGTTGGAGACAAGGCGCCGCGGAGGCCCCGCCGGTTCGAAGGGCCCGGCCATCACGGCGCGGAACTCCTCGTACAGAACGCGTAGTTGGAGCCGCGCGAAATGTGCGCCGAGGCAGACGTGCGGGCCCTCGCCGAAGGAGACATGGGGGTTGGGGGAGCGGGACAGGTCCAGGCGGCGCGGGTCGGTGAAGACACGTTCGTCGTGGTTGGCCGACGCGTGGAAGACGACCACCTTGTCCCCGGCCCGGACGGCCTGGCCGGCCAGGATCGTGTCCCGGGTGGCCGTGCGCCGGAACGTGAACACGGGAGGGTGCCAGCGCAGCAGTTCGTCCACCGCCGTGGGGACGGGGACGGCGCCCTCGCGCAGGCGGCGGTACTCCCGCGGGTGCTCCATGAGCGCGTGGAGGCCGCCGGGCGCCGCGCCGCGCACGGTGTCGTTGCCGGCGACGGTGAGCAGGAAGAAGAACATCTCCAGCTCGGCGGGCCTGAGTTCGGGGTCGGTCGCGAGGGTGGTCATGATGTCGTCGGCGGGTGCGCGCCGCTTGTGGGCCGCGAGGTCCTGCGCGTAGGCGAACATGTCGGCCAGCATCGCGGGGGAGCGCGGGTTCAGCGGCTTGCCGTCCGGGCCGAGCCTCAACTTGCCCGCCTCGTCCGGGTCTTGGTAGCCGATCACGCGTTGCGTCCAGTGCAGCAGCAGACCGCGGTCGCTCTCCGGTACGCCGAGGAGATCGGAGAGGTTGAGCAGCGCGTAGTCGTCGGTGACGTCGGCGACGAGATCGCAGGTGCCGTCGCTGTTGCCGTCGCCGTCCCGGGCGCGGGTCACCGCTGCGTCGAGCAGGGCGCGGGCCCGGTCGCGGGCCAGGGACTCGAAGCGTTCCACGCGCCGGGGCGTGAAGGCGCGGCTCACCAGGCGGCGCAACCGGCCGTGGTCATTGAGGTCTCCCCTGCTCGAACGAAGTTGAGAGCTTGGGGAAGGGTCCTGATTGAGCATCATGCGGCGGATGAACGGCAGGTCGGCCGGGTCGGGGTCACGGATCTGGGTGGCGCCCAGATGCGAGGAGTAGGTGGCGGAGTCCCTGAGCACGCGGACGACGTCCGCGTGCCGGGTCACCGCCCAGAATCCGGGTCCCGCGGGCCAGTCGAGCACCCGCGGCTCGTCCTGCCAGGCGACGGGGTGGCGATCGCGCAGGACGCGGTAGCGGTCGTGCGGCACCCCGTCCGCGTACTGCCGGGGGTCGAACACGTCGGGCACGTCGGGCACGGCAGGCACATCGGGTACGTCAGGCACGGCAGGGAGTCCGGTGCTCACGACGAGCGGCGGCCGGCGTCGCCCTCGTCGCCGTCCTTGTCGGCCCGCAGGAAGTCCTCCACGGCGCGGATGAGGGCGAGCGGCGTCTCGTCCATCGCGTAGTGGCCCGCTTCGGCCAGTTCGGTGAGTTCGGCGCGGGCGTACCAGCGCAGCCAGGTCGCGCGCATCAGCTCCGCCCCCAGCGCGGGATCCAGCGCCCCGACCACCGCGAGGGCCGGGACGGTCGAGCCCTCGACCCGGTCGTGGAAGTCCTCGCGCGCCCAGGAGTCGAGCCAGGCACGGAACGCCTTCGCCTCGCTGACGTCGAGCGAGCGCTCCACCATGCGGTCGAGCCAGGCCGCGGGCCGGGCGCCGCCGGTGGTGATGTCGATGATCGCGCGGCGGTTTCCCGGCAGCCGGTCGGCCTCGGCGAACAGCTCCCACTGCTCCGGCGGCAGAGCGAGTCCTGAGGCGGGCACCGGGGAGACGCCGACCAGCCTGCGGACCCGGTGCGGCGCGATCGCGAGGACCCGCTGGGCGACGCTGCCGCCCATGGAGTGGCCGATCAGCGAGAAGCGGTCCCAGCCGAGGCGATCCGCGAGGTCGACGACATCGGCGGCCCCCTCGGAGGTCGTGTACGCGCCCGCCGCGTCCTTCGCCTCCCCGTACCCGCGCAGATCGACCACCGCGTACTGGAACGAGGCGAGGTCGAGGTCCGCGAGCACCGGCGCGTACGCCGACCGGTCGGCGAACCAGCCGTGCACGGCGATCACCTTGTGCGGGCCGTCGCCCAGGAGGTCATGGGGGAGCTGGAAGGGGGAGGAGGCCACGTCGACTCCGATCGCCTTGAGGGAGGGCCGTTCGTGGCGGCCCGGGACCACGTTGGCCCCAACCCTCCGAGGTCGCAAGGGTGCGTGGCGCCGCCGAGGGGTGGGGCGGGTCGGGGCGTGAGCCGGGTGGGTGACCCTCTAGGATTCCGCGGCCTGGGCGTCCACGGCCTTCCGTTCCAGCTCGGCCAGGCGCGCGTCGGCTGCCGCCCGGCCCTGGTCGGTGTCCTGGAGCGACCGGTGCAGACGCGCTGCCCGCATCGCCTGGGTGTAGTCACCGATCAGCGCCAACTCATTACGCAGCAGAGCCAGTTGATCAGGATCGGGGCCGGTGTCGTCCAGCTCGCGGATCAGGTAGGCGCGGGCCGCCTCCACCATCCCTTGCGCCCGTGCGAGCTCCAGCCAGGTGGATTCCGGCTCGTCGTCCGGGTCCGTCCCGTAGTTGGAGTCGTCGAACGAGCGCGCCCACTCGCGCACCTGACCGGCCTCCTGCGGAAGCCCGGCAAGACCGCACCACGTGTCGTACGTCGTCTCGTGGACCTCGCGCAGCAGCGGCAGGTCCTCCGCCAGGCCGTAGAGCCCCACGAGGACGACCGCGAGCCGCAGTTCGTCGGACATGGGGGCCTCCGCCTCATGCTTGAGGAGGTGGCGCAGGAGGGCGCGGTCCGTGTTCCGCCGGTCGTACTGCGCGGCCCGCAGCGCCGCCACCCTGCGGGCGCGGTCCCCCGCCACGGCGTCCCAGACCGTGCGGTCACCCGTCCGCAGCAGGGCCAGGTCGGTGCGGCCCCTGGCGAGCACCTGCTCCCACAGGGGCGGACGCGGATGCGGGTCGAGGCGCCTGTACGCCACGTGCTCGACGGCGTTGAGAAGGAGGTGGTCCGGTTCGGTGCGCAGAAGCGCGGCGTGCAGGCGCGCGACGAGCTGCAAGGGGGAGCGCTCGGGAAGCCCGAGCGCGGTCCGCAGTTCGGTGCGGCGCGCGTCGAGATCGGGCACGCAGTCCTCGCGGAAGTCGCCCTCCGTGGCGGCGATCTCGGCGAGTATCCGCGCCTCGCCGTCGGTCGGCGACAGGCCCACGTAGTCATGCCAGCCGGGCAGGCCGACGAGGATCTCCAGGGCTTCGTCCACGCTGTCCCCGATGGTCCCGGCGGACCCCTCGGAATCGGCATACAGCACGGAGCCGTCCCCGCACACGAAGTACGTGCCCCCGGAATCGTCCCCCGCGATCGGTTCCAGCGGTCCGCCCGACGCCAGGCGGACCTCTTCGACGTGGTCCGCGCGGGACAGGTCGAATGCGAAAGGGAACGCGGCCAGCTCGGCCAGGCGTGGGTCCTGACGCAGCAGACGGAGTGCACGTTCGGTCATGCTCCGAAAGTAACAGCGCTCACTGCCAGCAGACCCACCACAGGACTCCCCGATTCCCCCGTGCCTTCTCCTACTGCTTTCGGATACTTTTCCTGCGGAATGGGGGATTCGTGGAACTTGCGCCGGACGCCGGGAGTCTTCATGTGTGAGGGGGGCGGCCACTGACCGGGCCGCTCAACCGGCCGCGCCAGAGCGGCCATTGCGTTTGCATTGATCAACACGGGGGTGTTCATCATGACCGACATCATCGAGCGTGAAACGGACCGACCGGCACGCGCTCCGGCCGACACGGACACGGACGCGACGCGGGCGCAGGGGGAGTTGACGCCGTTCGTCACGCCGTTGCCGGTGCCGCCGGTCCTGCGCCCGGACTCCGTCGACATGCGCGACGAGACGGATGTGCCCGCGGAGACCGAGATCGCGCTGCGCCCGGCCTGGATCCGGCTGCACCCGCAGCTGCCGCCGACCTTGATGTGGGGGTACGACGGCTGCGTGCCGGGCCCGACGATCGAGGTGCGCCGCGGCAGGCGCGTCCGGATCGCGTGGACGAACCGCATCCCGAAGGACAGCGAGTATCCCGTCACCGCCGTGGAGGTCCCCAGGGCCGTCCCGAGCCCCGGCACCCTGCCCGGGCGCGCGGGCGTCGAGCCGAACAAGGACGTGGCCGCGCTGCCCGCCTGGTCGGTGACGCATCTGCACGGCGCGCAGACGGGTGGGGGCAACGACGGCTGGGCGGACAACGCGGTGGGGTTCGGCGACGCCCAGCTGTCCGAGTATCCGAACGACCACCAGGCGGTTCAATGGTGGTATCACGATCATGCTATGAACATCACCCGTTGGAACGTCCAGGCGGGGCTGTACGGCACGTATCTGGTGCGGGACGACGAAGAGGACGCGCTCCGTCTCCCTTGCGGGGAGCGGGAGATCCCGCTGCTGCTCGCCGACCGGAATCTGGACACGGACGAGGACGGTCGGCTGAACGGCCGCCTGCTGCACAAGACCGTCATCGTCCAGGAGAAGAACCCCGAGACGGGCAAGCCGGTCTCCCTGCCCTTCACGGGCCCTTACAGCACGGTGAACGGACGCATCTGGCCGTACGCGTGCGTCGACGCGGCCTGGCACCGCTTCCGCCTGGTGAACGCGTCGAACGCCCGTATCTACGACCTGGTCCTCGTCGACGAGGACAACAACCCGGTGCGGGGCGTCATGCACCAGATCGGCAGCGACGGCGGCCTGTTGCCGCGTCCGGTGCCGGTCGACTTCGACGACGCGCTGCCCACGCTCACCGTCGCCCCGGCCGAGCGGATGGACCTCCTGATCGACTTCCGCGCGCTGGCGGGCAAGCGGGTGCGTCTGGTGAACAAGGGCCGCGGCCAGGCACCCGGAGTGCCGGACCCGGCGAACGACGTGCGCTATCCGCAGGTCATGGAGTTCCGTGTGCGGGACGCCGAGGTCGATGACCCCTTCTCGCTCCCGGAGGTCCTCTCGGGCTCGTTCCGCCCGCTGAGCCACGACATCGACCACGGTCACCGTCTGATCGTCCTGACACCGCCCGCCACGAAGGGCGGCGGCGGACACCCGGAGATCTGGGAGATGACCGAGGTCAAGAACGCGGGAGACGTCCGGGTCCCGACCGAGGGGATCATCCAGCTGCGGGGCGCGGACGGTAAGACCAAGACCTACCGCCGCACGGCCCGTACGTTCAACGACGGTCTCGGCTTCACCCTCGCCGAGGGCAGCCACGAGCAGTGGAGCTTCCTGAACCTCGCGGTGAACCCGCCGGTCACCCACCCGATGCACATCCACCTGGCCGACTTCCAGCTCCTGGGCCGCGACGCGTACGACGTGTCAGGCTTCGACGTCACCGTGGGCGGCACCCTGGCCCCGATCGCCTTCGACCCGAAGACGGAGATCCCCCTCGCCCCGAACGAGCGGGGCTGGAAGGACGTCTTCCTGGTCCCCGGCGGTCAACTGCTGCGGGTGATGGGCAAGTTCGACGGCGCGTACGGCCGCTTCATGTACCACTGCCATCTCCTGGAGCACGAGGACATGGGCATGATGCGCCCCTTCGTGGTCATGCCGAAGGAGGCCCTGAAGTTCGACCACGGGGCGGGGCACGGCGGTCATGACGGCGGGCATGGCGGCGCAGGGACCGGTGGCGAGGGGGGTCACACGGGCTGACAGAGCCCCCGGGCGGACAGCCAGTCCCGCAGGCCGTCGGCATCCACCAGCGGGAACTGGCCGTCCTTGCCGCAGTCGAGGTCGCCGCCCGACGCGCTCAGGTGCAGTGTCAGCTGTTCGACGTGCCGGCCGCGGGCATCGCTGAGCGTGAACCGCAGATCGCCCCAGCACATGCAGCAGAAGCCGTCGACGGTGAGGTCTACGGCCAGCAGCCGGGACAGCTCGCGCAGCTCGTCGGGGTCGCGCACGTCGCGCTCCAGCTCCGGCTGGCCCATCGTCCCGGTGATCTCGACTCTGGTGGTCCGGGCCCAGAGGGCCGCGAGGTCGGAGGCTGTCGTCATGCGGCCACGGTATCCACCGTGTCGGCCGTGAAGGGCGCACACATGGACGTCACTCGTTCGTGAATCGTCGCGCCGCATCACGCCGGGTAGGGCTGTGGCCGGAGGCGAGCCATGGAACAGACTGCGTTGCGTCCCAAGCCGATGCCCGGACAGGAGCCCGGCTCAGGCGGCAAGTTCGGTACAGGCGGCAAGTTCGGCAGAGGCGGCGGACTCGGCAGAGGCGGCGGATTCGGTGCCGGTCAGAAGTTCGGCGTCGGGCGAAGGCTGGGCATCGGGCGGAAGGCCCGCGCCGGGCAGCCGCCCGGCACGGGGCCCAGGTCCGCGCCCGGCCACCGCCCGCACGCGGCGCGGCGGCGCGGGCGGCGGCTTGTCACCCTGCTCCTCGGACTGCTCTTCTCGGTCGGCCTCGTGCTCGCGGGGGTGGGGCTCGGCACCGTGAGCGCCACCGTCATCGGCATGAGCAAACTCGCCGACATGCAGAAGCAGGCGCAGGCCGCCCAGGGCGGCGCCAAGGGGCCGGGGGGCCAGGGCCAGACGGCCCCTGGTGGGCAGGCCGCTCCCGGTGGCCAGGCGGCCCCCGGCGGCGCGGCCGGGCCCGTCGCCCCGCCGGAGCCGCCGCGGAAGGAGCCGGGCGGGGCCGGGGAGCGGACCGCGCGCCCCACGCTCGGCGTGGAGGCCGTCGACGCTCCCGGGGGCGCCGGGGCCCTGCTCGTCGGCGTGCACAGCCCGGGCCCCGGCCACACCGCGGGGCTCGTACGGGGCGACGTCCTGCTCGCCTTCGGCAAGACCCGCATTGCGTCGGCCAAGGCGCTGGCGGCCGCGGTCGCCGCTGCTGCCCCGGGGAGGAACGTCACCGTGACCGTGCGCCACGCGAACGGGGGGCGGCAGTACCTGTCGGTGACGCCGGGCTTCGTGACATGACATGCCGGGAGGTGAGAAGTGAGGTGGCGTGACGTGACGGGGCCGCCGAAATCGGCTCGCGCATGCCCTGGGGCAGGGGCAGGATCGGCAGCACCGGCACCGCGCCGTACACGCCGCAGCGAGCAGCCCTGGAGGCCCCATGACCGGCACCCCCGCGCCCTTCACCGCCGACGACTACAAGGCCCGCATGGACCGCGCCGCGGCAGCCGCGGCGGACGCGGGGCTCGCCGGACTGCTCGTCGCGCCGGGCCCCGACATGGTCTGGCTCACGGGGTACGCGCCGACGGCCGCCACCGAGCGCCTCACCGTCCTCGTGCTCGCCGCGGGCCGGCAGCCGGTGCTCGTGGTGCCCACCCTGGAGGCACCGGACGCGGAACTGGCCGCGGGCGCGCGGGCGCTCTCCCTGCGGGACTGGACCGACGGCAAGGACCCCTATGCCGCGACCGCGCCGCTCCTGGACGTCGACGGGCGCTTCGGGATCAGCGACAACTCCTGGGCCATGCATCTCCTGGGCTTCCAGAAGGAGCTGCCGAACACCTCGTACGTGTCCCTGACCGAGGCGCTGCCCATGCTGCGCGCCGTCAAGGACGCCGCCGAGCTTGAGCGCCTAGCGGCGGCCGGCGCCGCCGCGGACTCGGCGTACGAAGAGATCAAGAAGGTCCCCTTCGCGGGCCGCAAGGAGACCGACATAGCCGCCGATCTCGCCGATCTGCTGCGGCGGTTCGGGCACTCCCAGGTCGACTTCACCGTCGTCGGCTCCGGGCCGAACGGCGCCAACCCGCACCACGAGGCGGGCGCCCGCGTCATCGAGGACGGCGACATGGTCGTCCTCGACTTCGGCGGCCTCCTGCACGGCTACGGCTCGGACACCTCGCGCACGGTGCACGTGGGCGAGCCCAGTACCGAGGAACAGCGGGTCCACGACATCGTGCGCGAGGCGCAGGAAGCGGGCTGTGCGGCGGTACGGCCCGGTGCCGCCTGTCAGGACGTCGACAGGGCGGCACGGGCGGTCATCGCCGATGCCGGGTACGGCGAGAACTTCATCCACCGCACCGGACACGGCATCGGTGTCACCACCCATGAGCCGCCCTACATGATCGAGGGCGAGGAACTGCCGCTCGTGCCCGGCATGTGCTTCTCCGTGGAGCCCGGCATCTACCTGCCGGGCCGCTTCGGAGTGCGCGTCGAGGACATAGTGACGGTCACCGAGGACGGCGTACGGCGCCTCAACACCACGCCGCGCGAGCTCGCCGTCGTCAACTGACCGCCCGCGCAAGCCTCCTGAGCCGCCGCGGCCTCACGGCATGGCGAGCACCGCGCACGACTCGGCGGGCAGCCGCAGCAGCCCGTCCGCCCCGGGCGCCGCGACCGGCTCCCAGGCCGCGAGCACCCGGGCGCCCCGGCCGTCCAACGGGATGTCGGCCGGCTCCTTGCCGATGTTCACCGCGATCCGCAGGTCGCCGCGCCGGACCGCGAACCAGCGCCTCTCCTCGTCGTAGGCGACCCGGAGCGCCGCCAGGTCGGGGTCGAGGAGGTCGCCGCGGGCGCGGCGCAGGGCGATCAGTTCGCGGTACCAGGCCAGCACGCGCGCGTGGGGGTCGGTCAGGGGCTCGGCCCAGTCGAGACAGGAGCGGTCCCGGGTGGCCGGGTCCTGCGGATCGGGGATGTCCCCCTCGGCCCAGCCGTGCGCCGCGAACTCCCGCCGCCTGCCCCGGCGTACGGCTTCCGCGAGCTCGGGATCGGTGTGGTCGGTGAAGAACTGCCAGGGCGTCGTGGCGCCCCACTCCTCGCCCATGAAGAGCATCGGCGTGAACGGCCCGGTGAGGGTGAGCGCGGCGGCGCAGGCGAGCAGACCGGGGGAGAGGGCGGCGGAGAGCCGGTCTCCTTGCGCGCGGTTGCCGATCTGGTCGTGGGTCTGCGTGTAGCCGAGGAAGCGGTACGCGGGCGTGCGGGCGCGGTCCACGGGGCGGCCGTGCCGGCGTCCCCGGAAGGTCGAGTACGTCCCGTCGTGGAAGAAGCCGCCCGTCAGCGTCTTGGCGAGCGCGGCGAAGGGTGCTCGGGCGAAGTCTTCGTAGTAGCCGTGTGCTTCCCCGGTCAGTGTGGTGTGCAGCGCGTGGTGGAAGTCGTCGTTCCACTGCGCGTGCAGGCCCAGACCGCCCTGAGCGCGCGGCGTGATGACCCGCGGGTCTCCCTGGTCGGACTCGGCGATCAGCGAGAGCGGCCTGCCGAGTTCCTCGGACAGCTCGTCCACGGCCGCCGACAGTTCCTCCAGGAAGTGGCACGCGCGCGTGTCCCGCAGCGCGTGCACCGCGTCCAGGCGCAGGCCGTCCAGACGGTAGTCGCGCAGCCAGGCGAGCGCGCTGCCGATCAGATAGGCGCGCACCTCGTCCGAGCCCGGGGCGTCGAGGTTGACCGCCGCGCCCCAGGGAGTCTGGTGGGTCTCCGTGAAGTAGGGCCCGAACGCGGGCAGATGGTTGCCGGACGGGCCGAGGTGGTTGTGGACCACGTCGAGCACGACGCCGATGCCGTGCGCGTGCGCGGCGTCGACAAATCGTTTCAGCGCCTCGGGGCCGCCGTACGGCTCGTGCACGGCCCACAGGGAGACGCCCTCGTACCCCCAGCCGTGCCGCCCGGGGAACGGGCAGAGCGGCATCAGCTCCACATGGGTGACGCCGAGCTCGGCGAGGTGGCCGAGCCGCCCCGCCGCCGAGTCGAGCGTGCCGTCCGGTGTGTACGTCCCCACATGCAGCTCGTACAGGACCGCGTCCCGCACCCCGCGCCCCGCCCAGGGCGCGCGCCACGCGTAGCGGTCGTGGTCCACGACGGCGCTGAGCCCGTCGGGGCCGTCCGGCTGGCTCCGTGAGCGGGGATCGGGCAGCACGGGGCCGTCGTCGAGCGAGAAGCCGTACCGCGCCCCGTCGGCGGCTTCCGCCTCCACCGTCCACCATCCGGCCCGGCCGTCGGCGCGCGCCATCGCACGCGTGCTGCCCTCGCACAGCAGTGCGACGCGTTCGGCTTCCGGTGCCCACACCTCGAACTCCACCGACCGTTCCCCCTTGTCCGCCATCCGCTGTCGTCCGTCCGTCCTGATCCGTACGTCATCCGTGGTGACGTCCGTTCCGTCGTGTCCATCGTGCTGCAGAAGTGATCGGTTCGCGGTCGTTACGCGTTTTCTGGACACCCCGGCCGAGCTGACCGACAATCACCAGGGTGACGTCGTCCTTTGAGATCCACACGTACCCCGCGCGGCTGACCGACGCCGAGCGCGACAGGGCGCTGCAGGTGCTCAGGGAGGGCGCTGCCCTCGGCAAGCTGTCGCACGACACGTTCGTGCGGCGCATGGAGCTGGCGCTCGCGGCCCGCCAGCCGGACGAACTCGCCGCGCTCACCGCCGATCTGCGGACCGAGGGCCGTTTCTCGCGGGCGGTGTTCGGCACCGTCGGCGCGGTCTCCGGGTTCACGGTCCGGCTGCGCAGGGCCTGGCAGGCCGAGAAGCTCCCGAAGCTGCTCCTGCCGGTTCCGGGGAACCCCTGTCCGCTGCGGATCGGCCGTGACCCCGCGAACGGACTCAGGCTCAGCCACGAGACGGTCTCCCGGGTGCACGCCGAGCTGAGCAGGCAGGGCGGCATGTGGGTGCTGCGCGACCTCGGATCGACCAACGGCACGTCCGTGAACGGCCGCAGGGTGATCGGGGCGGCCGTCGTCCAGGACGGCGATCAGGTCAGCTTCGGGAAGATGGGCTTCCGCCTCTCCGGTTCGTGAAGCCCCTCCGGGAGAGGACGCGTGCCGTGGGCGTGGCTAACCGGCCCCCACGCGCGCGTGGCGCGCGGCCGCGACCGTCGTCCTTGACTGGTGCTCGACCTGGTCCTCCAGCGGCACCCAGCGCGCCCTGAACCGCTCGGCGAACGCGTCGCTCCACCGCAGGACCAGCCGTTCGAGGCGGGGCGCCGCCGGGTCGCCCGCCGTCACGAGGACCCGCAGCAGCATCGCGGCGGCCCGCAGCGGAAGACGGCGACCGAAGGCGTCGACGCTCCCGATGTACGCCATCGACGTCCCCGCGGGCGGCAGCCTGGCCCAGTCGTCGGCGAGGCCGGGCACCAGGTCGAGCGCCCAGCGCGCCGCGCGTAGGAGCGGCCCCTGCGCCTCCGGGAGCCGCGGGAGCGCCTCGTGGAGGATGTCCTCGACCAGCCCCGCGTCGTGGCGCAGCCGCCGCGAGAAGCCGCGCAGCGCGCGCACCGGGGAGGGGTGCGCGGCGGCGTCGTCCACGAGGTCGCTGGCCCACATGGGGACCTCGACGATGGCGGTCAGGCCGCCGTACCGGTGGGCGTGGTGCCAGGTCGTGTGCCGGGCGTCCTCGGGGAGGCTCGGGTAGGCGGCCGCCGAGCCGGGCCCGGGCAGCACATGCACCCCCGGTCCCGAGACCGGCCAGCCCGCGGCGTCCGAGGCCCCCGTCTCCACCGGTATGTGCAGCTCGGCCGCGGACTTGGCGAACGGTTCCGCGAGCCCCGGGATGTCCCGCGTCAACTGCACCCAGCTGCCGCCGAGATCGGTTCCGTGCAGCGACACCTGCAAGTAGGGCCGCAGTTCGTCGATGACGCCGGTCAGGGCGCGGGTCTCCGGAGGCAGCTGGTCGGGCGGCAGCACCGAGGGGGACCACTCGGGCTGCTCGGGGCCCGCGGGCCGGAAGAAGTGCCGGTGGTAGTCGAACAGGGTGCGCGGGGCCGGTGTGCGGTGCAGGTTCGCCCCGTCCGGGTCGGCGCACAGCAGGAAGTGCCAGGAGGTGTCGGCGCGCAGGTCCGCGTCCCGCAGGGCCCACTCCGCGAGGTGCAGCAGCGTCGAGCCGCCCGTGGGTTCGTTCGCGTGCGCGCCGGCGACGACCAGGACGGCACGCGGGGAGCGGCCGACGGACAGCAGGTGCAGAGGTCTTCCCGCGCGCGAGGCGCCCACTTGGCGCAAGGTGCTGAGCTCGGGGCGGTGGGCCGCCAACTCCCGGGCGGACAGCACGAGTTCGGCCACATTGGGATAGCGCTGGTCCGCCAGTTGACTCACCCCCGCCTTGTCCGCTGACGCAATCCGCAGTACGCCACGGGGCCGGGCACGTGTCAAGCGCGCGGCCCAAGGGATGTCAGCCCACGTCGGCGTTGTCCCGCAGCGTCACTCGAATGGGTGTATGCGGACTGCGTGGGGCGTCCCGCGGTGATCCTCTGAAACCCACCGACCACGCCCGTTCCGGCGGGGGTGCCCAAGAGGAACGGGGAGTCTGCCGTGTTGTCGAGCTCGGCCCCCCACGGGCACTTCCTGCCACCGGCCCCGCCCGCAGGTCCGGGACGGCCCGGTGACGCCCCGGCCGCTCCGCTGCCCAGCCTGCTGTCCGCCGACGTGGCGCGTGACCCCTACCCGCACTACCGCCTCCTCCGTGAGCGTCATCCCCTCGTCCGCGACGAGCTTCTGGGGGCCTGGCTGCTCAGCCGGTACGCGGACGTGCGGGCCGCGCTCGTCGACGTACGGCTCGGAGCGGCGGGGGCCGAGCCCGGCCCGGTCGACCGGGGGCTTGTCGAGCCCGCGCTGCGGGCCGCCGCCGAACGCACCGCCTTCGTCCTCGCGCGGCGGGTGGCCGGGCGGCGCGAGGTCGACCTCGTCGCCGAGTTCAGCGCCTGGCTGCCCGCGGCCGCCGCCGTGGCCGCGCTCGGGCTGCCCTGGGAGGACGCGGCGCGGGTGCGGGAGTGGTGCCGTACGGCGTCCGCGCACGCCGACGGCCCGTATCCGGAGTTGGGCGGGCTGTTGCGCCCCCACATGGCGAGGCGGCGCTCCCACCCCGGCCGCGATCTGCTCTCCGTGCTGTGCGGCGCCCGGGCGGACGGGCGGGCGCTCTCCGACGAGACGGTCACCGCTCTCGCCGGGACGCTGCTCACCGGGGGCGGCGAGGCCACCGGTCTCGCGCTGGCCTCCTTCCTCGCCAACCTGCTCGACCATCCCGCCCAGTTGGCCCTCGTGCGTGCCCGCCCAGGGCTGATACCCGGCGCCTGGGCGGAGTCCCTGCGCCGTGACCCGCCGGCCCACGTCGTGCTGCGCCGCGCGCTCGCGCCGATATCCCTGGGCGGCATCACGCTGCCCACGGGCGCCGTGGTGGCCTGCCTCGTCGGCTCCGCGGGGCGCGACCCGTTCCGTTTCGCGGACCCCGACCGCTACGACATCTTCCGTCCGGACCCGGCCCACCTGGCGTTCGGCGCGGGAGAGCGCTTCTGCCCGGCCGCCGCCCTGGCCGCTCTCACCGCCGAATGCGGCCTGCGGGCCCTCCTTGACGCCATGCCGGGCCTGCGCTGGGCACCCGGCTGCAGGCCCGCGCCCCAGGGCGTGATGGCGCGGGCCCCACGCCGGCTACTCGTCCGCCCTCGCTGAATCCACAAGCGCGCCCTCGTCCGAGCCCTGCCCCTGCCCTGCCGGGACCCGCTCCAGCAGCACCACCGGCAGCTCCCCGAAGAGCTCCTCCACGCGCGCGTGCCCGGTGAACTCCCGCCCCGGGGTGAGCAGATCAGCCCACCGCCCCTGCGGAAGCCCCAGTTCCGTCGAGCGCCAGCCGCCCGCCTCCGCCAGCCGCAGGGAGAGCCGGCTCACCGCCGCGGTCACCTCTCCGGAGCGCGTGAACGCCACGCAGTGCGTGGCGCCGGGACCCCGCGCCACCAGCGGCTCGTACGTCGCCGCGCCGCCGAACAGCTCCGGGCGGCGCCTGCGCAGCCGCAGCGCGGCCGCCGTCAGCGCCAGCTTCTCCTCGGAGAGGTCCCAGCGGTCACGGTGCTGCTCCAGGTGTTCCAGGACATGGGGCTGGAACCGCACGGGCCGCCGGTTGTCGGGGTCCACCAGGGCCCGGTACTCGCCCTCCGTGCCCTGGTAGAGGTCGGGCACCCCGGGCATCGTGAGCTGGAGCAGTGTGGTCCCGAGGACGTTCGCCCGCACATGGGGCCGCAGCCTCTTCGCGAACTCCGCCACGGTGTAGAGCGGCGGTCCGCAGGGCCCCGCCTCCACGAACGCCGTCACGGCCTTCTCGTACGCCTCGTTCGGCTCGGTCCAGCTCGTGTGCAGGCCCGCCTCGCGCACGTGCTTGAGCAGCGCCTTCTGGAGGCGCTCGTCGTAGGGGAAGCCGAAGCCGACGGCCGTCTGCCAGGCGGCCCAGGCCAGTTGGGGGTCCGGCGCGCTCGCGCCGCCCATCCGTGCGGTCTGCTCGGTCACGTCGACCAGGAGGTCGGCCCACTGCTCGGGGCACTGCGTGAGGACGGAGATGCCCGCCCGCACGTCGGCGCTGCGCTTCGTGTCGTGCGTGGTGAGCACCGTGCCCGAGTACGGCCAGTCGCGCTGCACGCGCGCGCAGTACGCGTGGAAGGCCTCCGGGGACACCGCGGGTCGCTCGGGGGAGCCGCCCACCTCGGCGGCCGAGAGGAGCGGCGCGTGCCGGTAGAACGCCGTGTCCTCGACGGCCTTGGCCCGCAGCGCAGACGAGACCTGCGCGAACCGCGCGCGGAAGCCGTCGACCGCGGGCCCCGAACCGAGTCGCCCGAGGACCAGGTCCCGTACGACGTCGACCGCCTCGGCCTCCTCGCGCACCGCGAAGGCGGCCTTGGCCTCCTCTGCAGCCCCCACCGTGAGCACCGAAGCCGGTTCGGCGCCCCCGGAGACGTAGGGCCGGTAGACAGGAAGCCGCACGAGCAGTTCCAGGAGCGCGGTGCGCAGGGCCCACGGCGCGTGGTCGCGCAGGGCGGGGTCCGCGGCGCAGAGGGCGGCCGCCTCGCGCGTGAGGCGGTCGGTCTCGGCGGCCAGCTCATGGGTGAGCACCTTGTACGCCGCGCGCCGCACCGTCGCGTCCCAGTCGCCGCCCCGGTCCACCGCGGGGGCCGTGAACCGCCGGTACTGGCCGAGCAGCTCACCCGCCCCCGCCGGGTCCGTGAAGAGACCGTCGAGGTGGCGCAGCGCGTCGTACCCGGTGGTGCCCGCGACGGGCCACGCGGCGGGCAGCTGCTCCCCGTCGGCGAGGATCTTCTCCACGACCGTCCAGCGCCCGTGCGTGGCCTCCTGGAGCCGCTGGAGGTAGGCCCCCGGGTCCGCGAGCCCGTCGGGGTGGTCGATCCGCAGTCCCTCCACGACCCCTTCCCGCAGCAGGCCGAGGATCTTGGCGTGGGTCGCCTCGAACACCTCGGGGTCCTCGACGCGCACCCCGATGAGGTCCGAGATGGTAAAGAAGCGCCGGTAGTTGAGCTCGGTACGGGCAAGGCGCCACCACGCGAGCCGGTACCACTGGGCGTCCAGGAGCCGGGGCAGCGGCAGCTCGGCGGTGCCTTCCCGCAAGGGGAACGCGTGTTCGTGGTAACGCAGTACGTCGCCGTCCACCCGCAGGCTCGCCAGCTCGTCCCCGACCCCGCGCCCGAGCACCGGAAGCAGCACGCGCCCGTCGCCCGCGTCCCAGTCGATGTCGAACCACCGCGCGTACGGCGAATCGGGGCCCTCCCGCAGCACCTCCCAGAGGGCGTGGTTGTGGCGCGGCACCGCCGCCATGTGGTTCGGCACGATGTCCACGACCAGGCCGAGCCCGTGCGCCCGCGCGGTGCGCGAGAGGGACCGCAGCCCTTCCTCACCGCCCAGCTCGCCCCGCACGCGCGCGTGGTCCACGACGTCATAGCCGTGCGTGGACCCCGGGACGGCCTCCAGGACCGGCGACAGATGCAGGTGCGACACCCCCAGCGAAGCCAGGTACGGGACGGCCGCCTCGGCGGCGTCGAACGGGAACTCCGGCTGAAGCTGCAGCCGGTAGGTGGCGGTGGGCGGCGGCGGGACCGCGGGCTCTGGGCGCTCAGGCGTCATGCGAACGTACGTACCCGCCTGGCGGGCTTTCGTGCCATCGACTCATGCTTCTGGGCGTCATGGTGTGACTAGCTTCGGACGATGGCTGCAAAAGCACAGGTCGCGCAGGACGCGCGGGGCGGGCGGACGGAGGACCGGGACGCACCCGGACTCCTGGACACCTACCGGGAAGTGATCGGGCACACCGGAGCCCTCCTGCCGGTGATCTCGTTCCTCGGCAGGCTCCCTGTCGCCATGATCCAGTTCGGCAGTGTCCTGCTGGTCACCGAGACCAGCGGATCGCTCGCCACGGGCGGCGTCGTCGCCTGCGCGCTCGCGCTCGGCCAGGTGACCATGGGCCCGTTCGTCGGCCGCCTCGCCGACCGCCGTGGTCAGCGCCCCGTCGTCCTCGGGTTCTCGCTGCTCAACGCCGTGACCATCGCGGTCTACACGCTCGGCGCCCTGCTCGCACTGCCCACGCCCGCGCTCGTCGCCCTGGCCGTGCTCGCCGGCGCGAGCATCCCGGGGATCGGCCCGCTGGCCCGCGCACGCGCCGTCCCCCTGGTCCGCGAGGCGGGCGGTGACGACCGCCTGGTCAACACCGTGCTCTCCCTGGAGAGCACCATGGACGAGCTGTCCTTCGTGCTCGGCCCCGCCTTCGTGGGCCTGGCCGCGGTGGCGGGCCACCCGGCGTACGCCTTCGGCGCGGCCGCGCTCCTGGTCGCCGTCTGCGGCTCCGGCTTCGCGCTGCACCCCACGGGCCGGACCACCCTCGTGACGGGGCAGGCGCCACGCGCGCGTGGCGACCGGCCACGCCTCCCGCGCCAAGTCGTCGTCGTACGCGTCGGGCTCGTCTTCCTGGGTGTCCTGCTCGGCGCCTGCGGAGCGGGCATCACGGCCCTCACCGAGGAGTTGGGGCAGCCGGGGCAGGCGGGCCTCGTCTACGCCGCCATGGGCGTCATGAGCGCCGTCGTGGGGCTCTCCATGGCCGCGCTGCCCGAGCGGTTCGGCCTGTACGCGCGCTGGCGTGTGGCGACGGCCGCCGCCGCGCTGCTCTCGCTGCCACTGGTGTGGACGGACAGCATGACGGCCCTGTATCTCGTGGTGACCGTCTTCGGCGCCGTCTACGCCCCGAACCTGATCACCGGCTTCGCCCTCACCGAGCGCTCCTGCCCGCCGGAGCGCCTCGCCGAGGGCATGACGTTCGCCGCCAGTGCCTTCGTCGGGGGCCAGGCGGTCACGCTCGCGGTGGCGGGCCTCCTGGCCGAGTCGCACGGCCCCGGAGCGGCGTTCGCGCTCGGCAGCGCGGCCGCCGCCGTCGCGTTCCTCGTCGCGCTGGTGGCCCGCCCCCCGGCGGAGGGCAGGCCTCAGGTCACGCCGGGCGCCGCAGGACGGTGAGGCTCCGGTCGGTGAGCGTCAGGCGCTCACCGGCCCCCGCCTTCGGGCCCGAGTCCGGCGGCACGCCCTCCGCCCGCGAGGTGTCCACGACCACCTGCCACTGCTGGCCGTGATTGACCGGGATCACGAAGTCCAGCGGCTCCGGAGAGGCGTTGAACATCATCAGGAACGAGTCGTCGGAGATCCGCTCGCCGCGGGGGCCCGGCTCGGAGATCGCGTTGCCGTTCAGGAACACCGTCAGCGCCCGCGCGTGCGACGCGTCCCAGTCCTCCTGCGTCATCTCCTCGCCCTCGGGCGTGAACCAGGCGATGTCGGAGAGCTCGTCGTGCGTGCCCTCCACCGGACGGCCGTGGAAGAAGCGCCTCCTGCGGAAGACGGGATGGTCGCGCCGCAGCCACGCCATCGCGCGCGTGAACTCCAGCTGGGCGCTCTCGCCCTCCGGCCAGCGCACCCACGCGATCTCGTTGTCCTGGCAGTAGGCGTTGTTGTTGCCTCCCTGCGTGCGGGCGAACTCGTCGCCGTGGCTGAGCATCGGGACGCCCTGCGAGAGCATCAGCGTCGCGATGAAGTTGCGCATCTGCCGCGCGCGCAGCTCCAGGACGTCCGGGTCCTCGGTCTCGCCCTCGGCGCCGCAGTTCCAGGAGCGGTTGTGGCTCTCGCCGTCCTGGTTGCCCTCGCCGTTGTCCTCGTTGTGCTTCTCGTTGTACGAGACGAGGTCGTGCAGGGTGAAACCGTCGTGGCAGGTGGTGAAGTTGATCGACGCCAGAGGGCGCCGCCCGTCGTCCTGGTAGAGGTCGGACGAGCCGGTGAGCCGGGAGGCGAACTCCGCGAGGGTGCGCGGTTCGCCCCGCCACAGGTCGCGCACGGTGTCGCGGTACATGCCGTTCCACTCGGTCCACAGGGGCGGGAAGTTGCCCACCTGATAGCCGCCCTCGCCGACGTCCCAGGGTTCGGCGATCAGCTTCACCTGGCTCACGATCGGGTCCTGCTGCACGAGGTCGAAGAACGACGACAGCCGGTCCACCTCGTGGAACTGGCGGGCGAGCGTCGCCGCGAGGTCGAAGCGGAAGCCGTCCACATGCATGTCGGTGACCCAGTGCCGCAGCGAATCCATGATCATTTGGAGGACGTGCGGCGACCGCATCAGGAGCGAGTTGCCGGTCCCCGTGGTGTCCATGTAGTAGCGGGGATCGTCCGTCAGACGGTAGTACGAGGCGTTGTCCAGACCCTTGAAGGAGAGCGTCGGACCCAGGTGGTTGCCCTCGGCCGTGTGGTTGTAGACGACGTCGAGGATCACCTCGATGTTCGCCTCGTGCAGCGCCTTCACGGCCTGCTTGAACTCCAGGACCTGCTCGCCCCGGTCGCCCCATGAGGCGTACGCGTTGTGGGGCGCGAAGAAGCCGATCGTGTTGTAGCCCCAGTAGTTGTTCAGGCCCATGTCCACCAGGCGGTGGTCGTTCACGAACTGGTGCACCGGCATCAGCTCCAGGGCCGTCACCCCCAGCTGCACGAGGTGATCGATGACCGCCGGATGCGCGAGCGCCGCGTACGACCCGCGCAGCTCGTCCGGCAGGTCGGGGTGGAGCATGGTCAGGCCCTTGACGTGTGCTTCGTAGAGCACCGTCTCGTTGTACGGGGTGCGGGGTGGCCGGTCGTCACCCCAGTCGAAGTACGGATTGACCACCACGGAGGTCATCATGTGCGGCGCCGAGTCCATGTCGTTGCGCTTGTCCGGGGCGCCGAAGCGGTAGCCGTACACCTCCTCGCCCCAGTCGACCTTGCCGCTGACCGCGCGGGCGTACGGATCGAGCAGCAGCTTCGCCGAGTTGCAGCGGTGCCCCTGCGCGGGGTCGTACGGGCCGTGCACACGGAAGCCGTACCGCTGGCCCGGCATCACGCCGGGCAGGTACGCGTGCAGCACGAACGCGTCGGACTCACGCAGCTCGACGGCTGTCTCCGAGCCGTCGTCGTGCAACAAACAGAGCTCTATGCGGTCGGCGGCCTCGGAGAAGACCGCGAAGTTCGTGCCGGCGCCGTCGTACGTGGCACCGAGTGGATACGCCTGCCCTGGCCACACCTGCATGCATACGACTCTTCCACTACCGCCCCCTCGGCTCGGGGTCACTTTGGTCAGAGTCTCCCCGAAAGTGGGGCAACCACGCGGGAGTTGAACCCGTCTAACCGACCGACCACTACTCGGTATGCCCCTTCTAGGGGCTCGTGGGGGAAAAGGGGAGTAAGTGAGAGAGCTAGTCAGACGCCACCTGGGGAAGGTGGTGGGGGGCACGGCGGTCGCCGTGGCCGCCACCGCGGTGCTGGTGGGCGTCACACTGCCGGGGGCGGGCGAGCCGGGGGGCGGCCGGGCCAACGCGGCGGACGCGCAGCAGAACGCGATCGCGAAGGACGGCGTCGTCGAGGCCGCGCCCGAGGAGGGCGAGAAGGGCATAGGCAGCGACCCGCTGACCGACGCGGAGATGGAGCGGGCAGAGAAGGCGTCGGTGTCGGGCGCCCTGCGCTCCAGCGCCAGGGACGTCGAGGGCGACCGCGGCCCGCAGCTCCTGTCGACGAACCTCAGCGAGCCGGACCCCGACGCGGTGGGCGCCGCGGCCCCGCGCCGCGCGGAGGTCGTCTACTACGACTACAAGAAGGACGTGGTCATCACCAAGACGGTCAACGTGGAGACCGGCAAGGTGGAGAACACGAGCACCAGGAGCAACGCCCAGCCGCCGCCCAGCCAGGAAGAGCTCGCCGAGGGCGCCCAGCTGCTGATCGCCGACCCGCTCGGCAAGGGCCTGAAGCAGGACTTCAAGCACGCCACGGGCAAGGCGCTGACCGGCCCCGGACAGCTTCAGCTGAGCGGCATGGTCTTCCGCAAGGAGACCGTCGAGCGCGTGCCGTCGGGCCTCGCCGAGTGCGGCAAGCACCGGTGCCTCCAGGTCGTCACCAAGGTCAAGAACGGCCCGTGGATCGACACCCGGGCCCTCGTCGTCGACCTGAGCACCCGCACCGTGGGCCGCCTCGGCTGATTCTGGCCGGTCCCGCACGCACGACCCCACATTTCTGCTTCTCCTCGTACGAGGGAGTTCTCACCACCATGCACGTCAACAGACTTTCGCGCGCCCGCAAGAGGGCCGGCACGGCCCTCGCGGTCTCCGCGCTGATCGGCGGCGTCGTCACCGTCGCCTCGCCCGCATCGGCAGCCCCGCAGGCGCCCAGCGCCCCCGCGGCGGCCGCCGACTGCAGTGACGCCTACAAGATCGAGCAGACCGTCGACGGCGGCACGACCTGGCGCATGTGCTGGCACTACAACACGCTGTCCGGCCTGATCCTCGACAAGATCAGCTACCAGCCCAAGGACGAGGCGAAGCCGATACCCGTCCTGACCAGCGCCCGCCTCGCGCAGGTCCACGTCCCCTACGACGACGGCGAGGCCGAGTACGACGACGTCACCGGCACCGACTTCGGCCAGGCCCTGCAGAACCTGAACCCCGGCGAGTGCCCCGGCGGCACCATCAAGACCGTGAAGGTCCCGCAGCGCGGCGACGTGAAGGGCCTGTGCACCACCACGCGCGCGCGTGGGCACGCGTACCGCCTCAACGACGACGAGAGCACCGGCGGCACCGGCAAGGTCTACACCGGCCAGGGCAAGGACCTGCTCGTCTACACCGTGAACAAGGCCTCCTGGTACGAGTACATCACCGAGTGGCGGTTCTCCTCGGACGGCACCATCACCTCCCAGGTCGGCGCGACCGGCAGCCTCTCGCCCTACGACTACGACGGCGGCGACAGCCGCGGCTGGCCCATCGGCAAGGGCGACCAGGCCAAGGCCGAGAGCCACGCCCACAACGTCTTCTGGCGCCTCAACTTCGGCCTGGACGGCTCCCCGAAGGCCAAGGTCGAGCAGTACGACTCCAAGGTCACCCCGCCCACCGGCCAGGGCAGCCCCACCACGAAGACCACCCGCACCAAGGTCACCAAGGAACTCGCCGGTGACCGCAAGGACATGCGCTGGTGGCGCGTGGTCAGCGGGGCGGGCAAGAACAAGGACGGCCACCCCCGTTCGTACGAGATCGTGCCCGGGGCCAGCACCAAGCACGCCGGACGCCCCTACACCAAGCACGACGTGTACTTCACCGAGTACAAGAAGTGCGAGCAGTACGCGAGCAACAACCCGGGATGCGCCAATGGTGCGCCGGACAGCGTCGACAAGTGGGTGAACGGTCAGTCCCTCACCCACCCGATCACCTGGGTGCACGTCGGCTTCCACCACATCGCCCGTGACGAGGACCAGCAGCCGATGCCGGTCCACTGGCAGGGCTTCTCGCTGGCCGCGCGCGACGTGACCGCTATGAGCCCGCTCACTCCGCAGGACCTCGCCGACCAGAACGGCCAGCCGCCGCTGGGTGGTTGAGAATCCACCCTCCCCATCCGGCTGCACCGGCCGCCGCTCCCGGAGTACCCTTCCTTGATCGTTGAACGGGGGAGTGCTCGGGGGAGCGGAAGGGGTGTGTCGGGTGAGCTCGGGAGGGCGGGAACTGCCCCCTGGTGACGAGGGTCACGAGGGGAGTTCCGCGGACGGCCCGCCCGGAGCGGTGTCCCTGGCGCGGCCGATGGAGATGGGATCTCAGATCGGACCCGAACTGGACTGGGGCGCCGACGCCTGGCGCGAGGTGCGCACACGCGCCCAGCGCGCCGGGCGGGCCTACATCTGGCTGAATCTCGTGGAGCAGCGGCTGCGCGCGGTCGTGGCCGCTGTCCTGCGCCCCATCTACGAACCGGTCCACGCCGACGACTGGGTGGTCGCCGCCGCCGGGCCCGCTGGGCAGGAGTGGGTGCAGCGGGCCGTCGCCGTACGCGAAGTGAGCCGCCGCAAGGGGTACTTGCTGGACCCTGCCGACGACAACGTCCTCAGCTTCCTCACGCTGCCCCAGCTGCGGGAGCTGATGGTGCAGCACTGGCCGTGCTTCGAGCCGTACTTCGACGACCGCAGGGACGTCGAACTGGCCCTGGACGAGCTGGAGGTCACCCGGAACGTCGTCTCCCGCAACCGCGCCCTGTCCACCGCCGTGCTCGCCCAGGCCGAGCGCGCCTCGGCCAAGCTCCTGGACATCCTCGGCGCGGGCACCGACACGCCCTCCGCGCGCCGGCTGCCCGTCGACGCCGTCGAGTCCCTGGTCGGCGACCGGTACGCCGACGTGGTGGGCGTCCACTCGGACCGGGTGCGGCTGCTTCGGCAGTTCCCGGCCGAGGACATCTTCGGCGGGGCGCGGCGCCTGGACGCGATCGGGATAGGCCTGAACCTCCTGGTCCAGAACTTCTCCGGACGCCGCCTGGTGCGCCTGGCCGAGTCCGGCTGCCGGGTCCGCCTGCTCTTCCTCAACCCGGCCAGCAGCGCCGTCAAGCGCAGGGAGCGTGAACTGGGCCTGAAGCGGGGCGAGCTGAGCCGCAGCGTCGAGATGAACATCCTGCACATGCGCCGGGTACGGGCCCGGCTGCGGGACCCGGGTGCCTTCGAGATCCAGGTCTTCGACGAGACGCCGCGCTTCACCGCGTATCTGGTCGACGGGGACGGCGCGGACGGCATCGCGGTCGTCCAGTCGTATCTGCGCCGGACGCGTGGGATGGAGGCGCCGGTGCTCGTGCTGCGCGGCGGCCGCCGGGTGGTGAAGGCGGACGAGCCGGACGAGAGCGGACTCTTCGAGACGTACCGGGAGGAGTTCGAGCTGGCCTGGGCGGACTCGCGGCCGGTCTCCTGAGCGAGCGGTCTCCCGACCAAGCGGAACGCGCCCCTCGGATTGTCAGTGGCGCGTGGGATCGTGGTGGTCAATGGGGGAAAGCACCACAGAGAAGGGGGCGGCCATGGGCTGGCACCGGGAGCTGCTGATCGGTTTCGACCTGGAGACGACCGGGACGGACCCGCGCGAGGCGCGCATCGTCACGGCGGCGGTCGTCGAGGTCAGGGCCGGCGAGACGCTGGGCCGCAAGGAGTGGCTCGCCGACCCGGGGGTCGAGATCCCCGCGGAGGCCGTGGCGGTGCACGGCATCTCGAACGAACGGGTGGCCACGCACGGCAGACCCGCCGCCGAGGTCGCCGACGCGATAGCGGCGGTGCTCGTGTCGTACTGGCAGGCGGGCGTCCCGGTCGTCGCCTACAACGCCACCTTCGACCTGACCCTGCTCTCCGCCGAGTTGCACAGGTACGGCCTGCCGTCCTTGCGGGAGCGCCTGGGCGGCGCGGAGCCGGCGCCGGTCATCGACCCGTACACCATCGACCGCTCGGTCGAGCGCTACCGCAAGGGCAAGCGGAACCTGGAAGCGGTCTGCACCGAGTACGGCGTGCTCCTCGAGTCGGCGCACGACGCGATGTCGGACGCCCTGGCCGCGGCCCGTCTGGCCACCGCCATAGCCGAGCGGCACCCCAAGCTGGCCGCGTTCGGCCCGGCGGAGCTGCATCGCCGTCAGATCGACTGGTACGCGCAGTGGGCCGCGGACTTCCAGAAGTTCCTGCGGAAGAAGGGCGAGACGGACGCGGTGGTGGACGGTGTGTGGCCGCTCAAGGAGGAGTTCAGCGCGTCAGGCGTCTGACTCCCGCCAGAGGCTGCCCTCTCTCCGGAGACCGCTGCCCTCAGAAGGGGTACCACCGCACATTCGGGTCCCCGTCCCGCAGTGACGCGACCCGGCGGCGGAACTCGGCCAGGGCCTTCGGGTTGCTGGGGGCGTGCTGCGCGACCCACGCACAGCTTGCCGTCTCCCGGGCGCCCCGGAGCACCGCGCACCCCTCCCACTCCCGCACGTCCCAGCCGTACTCCGCGACGAACCCTTCGTACGCGTCGGCGGGGAGCCCGTAGCGGTCCCGGGAGAGCGCCAGGACGACCAGGTCGTGCTCGCGCAGATCGGAGGAGAACGTCTCAAGATCCACGAGAACCGGACCGTCCGCGCCCACGAGGACGTTGCGGGGCAGCGCGTCGCCGTGGATGGGGCCGGGAGCGAGCCGCGGGGTGAGCGCCGATGCCGCGGCCTCGAACCCGTCCCTGCGCTCTCGCAGGTAGTCCGCGTCCTCGGCGTCGATCGTGTCGCCCGCGAGCCGCAGCCACCGCTCGACCCCGCCGAGCAACTCACGCCGGGGCAGCTCGAAGTCCGGCGCGGGAAGCGCGTGCACGAGCCGGAGGAGGGCGGCCAGGTCGCGCGGCTCGGCGGGGCGCACGGCCTCCGGCAGCCGGTGCCACACCGTCACCGGATGCCCGTCCACCAGCCGGGGTTCGCCCTCGGCTGCCCGCACCGCGGGCACGCCCGACTCCTCCAGCCAGTGCGCGATCCGCAACTCCCGGCGCGCGCGGTCGAGAAGCTCGGGCGCCGCTCGCCCGACCTTGACCACCGTCCCGCCACCGCCGAACACCGCGTTCTCGCCGAGCGCGAGCAGCGTCGCGTCCCGGTCGAGACCCGCGGCGCCCAGTACGTCCCGTGCCCGCGCCTCGTCCATCCATTGCCTCCCGCACCGCTTGCCGCGTTCGCCACGCGGCCCGGCACAGTCTCCCATTCGCACAGGCCAAGCGGCTGCGAGGCCTGCGTAGCTGCTTGACGTATCAAGATCCCATCAGCACGATGACGGGGGCCGCCTGGGCGGCCAAACCCCGATGAGCCGCCCAAAGGAGCCGATTCCGTGACATTGGCGACCGCGACAAAGCGGTCAGCGAACGGCGCGTCCGCCCGCAGAGGCCCGGACCACGGCGCCTGGTTCCTGGTGCTGCCCGCGCTGATCCCGATCCTCGTCCTGAGCGTGGGACCGCTCCTCTACGGCATCGCGCTCGCGTTCACCGACTCCCAGTCGGGCCGCACCGAGCCCACCGAGTGGATCGGCCTCCTGAACTTCCAGGACCTGCTGCACGACACCCTGTTCTGGGACTCGTTCCGCATCGGCCTGCTCTGGGCGTTCGGCGTCACCGTTCCGCAGTTCTTCCTCGCCCTCGGCCTCGCCCTCCTGCTCAACCAGCCGCTGCGGATGCGCTGGCTGGCGCGGGCGCTCGCGATCATCCCGTGGGCGATGCCCGAGGTGGTCGTCGGCATCATGTGGCGGCTCGTCTACCACCCCGACGCGGGCGTGCTGAACGAGACGCTCTCCAACTTCGGCCTGGGGGAGGGCAAGGACTGGCTGACCGGGACGGCCACCGCGCTCCTCGCCGTCATCGTCGTCGGCATCTGGGCCGGCATGCCGCAGACCACCGTCGCGCTGCTCGCCGGACTGCAGAACACCCCGCGCGAACTGCACGAGGCCGCCGCGATGGACGGCGCCGGAGCCTGGCGCCGCTTCCGCACCGTCACCTGGCCCGCGATCAAACCGATCGCCCTCGCCATCACGGCGCTCAACTTCATCTGGAACTTCAACTCCTTCGCCCTGGTCTACGTCCTCACCCAGGGCGGCCCCGGCGGCCGCACCCGCCTGCCCATGCTCTTCGCCTACGAAGAAGCCTTCCGCTACGGCCAGTTCGGCTACGCCGCGGCCATGGGCTGCGTGATGGTCGCGGTGATCTCCGTGATCCTCGCCTTCTACCTCGTCGGCCGCCTGAAGGGAGCCGACGAGTCATGATGCGCACGAAGAAGTCCACGCGCACCGCGCAGTACGTGGCGCTCGCCGCCTATCTCGTCTTCCTCGCCTTCCCGTTCCTCTGGCTGATCTCCACGGCCTTCAAGCCCGCACGGGAACTGGGCAGCCTGAACCCCACCTGGATTCCGAAGAACCCGACGCTGGAGAACTTCCGGCAGGCCTTCGACGAGCAGCCGCTGCTCCAGGCCGCCGGGAACTCCCTGATCGCGGCGCTCAGCGCCTCCCTGATCGCGGTCGTCATCGCGACCCCCATGGCGTACGTCATGGCGCGGCACCGCAATCGCGTCTCGAAGGCCGCGACGGGCTGGGTGGTGATCAGCCAGGCGTTCCCCTTCGTCCTGATCATCATCCCGCTGTTCCTGATCCTGAAGAACCTGCACCTGATCAACTCACTGGTCGGGCTGGTCATGGTGTACGTCGTGTGGTCGCTGCCCTTCGCGCTGTGGATGCTCGTCGGGTACGTCCGTGCCGTGCCCACCGAGCTGGAGGAGGCGGCCGCGGTCGACGGCGCGAGCAAGGTGCGTACGTTCGTCTCGGTCGTCGCGCCCCTGCTCGCCCCCGGCATCGTCGCCACGGCGATGTTCGCCTTCATCACCGCATGGAACGAGTTCTTCTTCGCTCTCGTCCTGCTCAAGACCCCGGAGAAGCAGACCTTGCCGGTCATCCTCAACCGCTTCATCGGCTCCGAGGGCGTCGCGGACCTCGGGCCGCTCGCCGCGGCGGCGTTCCTCGCGACCATCCCCTCGCTCGTCATCTTCGCGATCATCCAGAAGCGGATCACGGGCGGCATGATGGCCGGGGCGGTGAAGGCCTGATGCGCGCGGCACCACGGCTCATGACCGCCGCCACCGCGGTTCTCGCGCTGCTGCTCTCCGGCTGCAGCGGCGACTCGGGTGACGACGACGGGAAGATCACCCTCCAGTTCCAGTCCCTGGCCTGGCAGGCGGAGTCCGTCGACGTCAACAAGGCGCTCGTCAAGGAGTGGAACGCCACCCACCCCGACGTCAAGGTCGAATACGTCCAGGGCAGTTGGGACAGCGTCCACGACCAGCTCCTCACCTCCTTCGAGGGCGGCGAGGCGCCGGACATCATCCACGACGCGTCGGACGACCTCGCCGACTTCGCGTACGGCGGCTATCTCGCGGACCTCGACGAGCTGCTCCCCGAACGGCTCAAGTCCGACATCCCCGAGCGGAGTTGGCGGACGACGAGGTTCGGGGACGGTGTGTATGGCGTGCCGTTCCTCCAGGAACCCCGCGTCCTGATCGCCAACGCGAAGTGGCTGAAGGAGTCCGGCGTACGGATTCCGACCCCCGAGAAGCCCTGGTCCTGGGCGGAGTTCCGGGCGGTCACCAAGGACCTGAGCGACGGCAAGGGCAAGTACGGCGTGGCCTGGCCGCTCAAGGAACCGGTCTCCGCGACGCTCAACCTCTCGCTCTCCACCGGCGGCACGGTCTTCCACCGAGGCGAAGACGGCAAGGTCGACATCCGCTTCGGCAAGGCCGACGAGACCATGCCGCGCACAGTGCACGACCAGGTCAACGTCGACAAGAGCGCGTCGGGCACCACCCTCGGCATGGGCGGCTCCGACACGCTGCCGGGGTTCTTCGGCGGCAAGTACGCGATGGTGCCGCTCGGCTTCTCCTACCGCCAGCAGATCGTCCAGCAGGCGCCCAAGGGCTTCGACTGGCAGGTACTGCCCGCACCGGCCGGGGCGGAGGGCCTCGCCCAGGGCGTCAGCCCGCAGACGCTCTCGGTGTCCGAGGACACCGAGCACAAGAAGGAGGCGGTCGAGTTCATCGACTTCCTCCTCCAGCCGAAGAACATGGTGCGCCTCGCGCAGGGCGACTGGATGCTCCCCACCGGTACGGAGGCGTTGAAGGATCCGGCCCTGCGCACCGAGAAGAACGACTGGGCGACGGGCACGGCCCTGGCCAAGGACCTCCGCTCGGCCCCGGCCCAGTCGGTGCGGGGCTACCCGGAGTGGAAGGACAAGGTGGCGACACCGGCGCTCCAGGAGTACTACAGCGGGGCGATCGGCCTGGAGGAGCTGCGCAAACGCCTGGTGACGGACGGGAACCTGGTGCTCAAGAGGTACCAGCGCTAGGCCGTCACCAGGGCCACGGGTCAGCGGGAGGGCCCATTCCCCTGCCCCGCCCGCACGAGCCCCGACTCGTACGCGGCGATGACCGCCTGCGCGCGGTCACGGACGCCCAGCTTGGCGAAGATGCCGGTGGCGTGGTTCTTCACGGTCTGGACGCCGATCTCCATGCGCTGTGCGATCTCGGTGTTGTCGAGTCCCGCGGCGATCAGGCGCAGTACGTCGACCTCACGCGGGGTGAGCCCGGCGAGGTCCGCCGACGGCGGATGTGAGGCCGGGGCCGGGGTCACGAAGGTGGCGAGCAGCCGGGTCAGGAGCCGCGGGGCGACGACGGCCTCGCCGCGGTGGACGGTGCGCAGCGCGGCCACCAGTTCCTCGGGGGAGACGTCCTTGGGCAGGAACCCCGAGGCCCCCGCCCGCAGGGCACCGACCACGTGCTCGTCCATGTCGAAGGTGCTGAGCGCGAGGACCCGGCAGCCGGGGAGCTCGGCGCTCAGGCGCTCGGTGGCCCGCACGCCGTCGAGCACGGGCATGCGGATGTCCATCAGGACCACGTCGGGGCGCAGTTCGTGCGCCGCCGCGACGGCCTGCTCGCCGTCACCCACCTCGCCGACGACCCGGATGGAGGGGTCCGAGAGCAGGATCAGCGACAGGCCCCTGCGCACCAGCGGCTGATCGTCCGCGATGAGCACGGTGATGCCGTCGGCCCCGGGCTCGGTCCCGGCTCCGGGTTCGGCTCCGGCTCCGGATTCAGCTGCGGATGTCATGGGATCTGTCCTTCTCGTACGTGTCGGTGGACAGCGGCACACTCGCGATCACCGCGAACCCGCCCTCCTCGCGATTACCGGCCCGCAAGGAGCCGTCGTGCAGGGCGACGCGCTCGCGCATGCCCAGCAGACCGTACCCACCGCCCTCGCCCTTCCCGCCGGGCGCCCTGCCGTCACCGGCGCCGTCGTCGGCCACTTCGACGGTGACGCGGCCCGGGAGATAGGCGAGCCGCACCGTGGCGCTGGCGGGCCCCGCGTGTTTGCGGGCGTTGGTCAGCGCCTCCTGGACGATCCGGTAGAGGGTGAGGCCGACCGGCATCGGCAGCGCCACGGGCCGCCCGGTGACGTGGAGTTCGGCCGGCAGGCCCGCGGCGGTCGAATCGGCGACGAGCCGCTCGATGCCGTCCACCCCCGGCTGGGGCTCCGACGGCGTCTCCTCCGGGGTGTCGGTGCTGCGCAGCACCCCGAGGAGTTGCCGCATCTCGTGCAGCGCGGTGCGGCCGGACTCCTCCAGGGTCACCAGCGCCTCGCGGGCCGTGTCGGGGTCGCGGTCCAGGGTCGAGCGGGCGCCGCCGGACATCAGGTACATGGTGGTGATGTGGTGGGCCACGATGTCGTGCAGCTCCCGCGCGATGCGGCGCCGTTCCTCGGTCACCGCGCGGTCGGCCAGGAGCTTGCGGTTGATGTCCAGCTGGTGTTTCCACTGCCGCACGGCCAGGCTCACGGCGACGATGAGGCAGGGCGTGACCACCACGTCGGTGAGGCCCACCCCCAGGAAGGGCACGTCGTTGTACAGGTACCGCGCGAGCTGCACGGGAGCGGTGGCCACGATGCTCAGGACGACCGTCCGCCGCCCGCAGAACCGGGCCACGGTGAAGAGCGCCACCGCGACGGCGCCGCCGTAGCTGTTCGACATCGGAGCGCCCGGGTCGACGGCGAGACCCAGGTTCACGGCAAGCTGCACGACGAGGACCGCGCCGAGCACCGGCACGGGGTGATGGCGCCTGAAGAGCAACGGCACGAAGGAGACGACGACCAGCAGCACTCCGAGCACGGTGACGGGCGCGCCCGGCCCCTCCTCACCCGGGGCGAGGTAGGCCAGTACGTCGAGTCCCACCGCGACGGCGGCGATCGCCATGTCACCCGGGGTCGGCCGTGGCCCGCCCGTGGGCGCGGCCGGAGGGAAGAAGTCGCGGCCCATCCGGGCGCCTCCTGGTGGAGCGGTGCGGGGGGCTCTGATGTGCCCGTCTTTCCAGTCCATTACATCCCGGCGCGAGCTGCGGGGAATCGGCGTGGGGGCGGTTCTCGCACCCAGTACCGGAGTACTGGGTGCGACGAGACACCGGACCGAGGTCAGGGGTGCGTCCCCTTCCGGCGGCCGACGACCTCAAGGGGCCCCGCGTGATGACCTGTTGGCATGATCCGCAAGCTGACCTCCTTCTCCACCCGGCACCGATGGCTGACGATTGTCGTCTGGACCATCCTCGGAGCGGCCCTGTCGTTCGTGGGGAACACGATGATGTACGACGTCACCGACTCCCAGGCCGGGGATTTCCTGCCCAAGAAGTACGACTCGGCCGTGGCGCTGCGCATCGCGGAGGACGAGTTCGGCCACAAGCCCGACCCCAACGCCCTGACCGTGCTGGTCGGCAGGGACGACGGCAAGAAGCTCACGCCGTCCGACCAGCGGCACATCGCCGCCACCGCGGCCGGCCTGGGCCGGGAGCGGATCACCGCGCCGAAGCCCGAGCCGCTCATGAAGGACCACTCCCAGACCCCGCGAGTGTCGCCGGGAGCCGTGGCCCCGGACAAGTCGTTCCGGCTCCTGACGGTGTCCCTCTCCGGAAACCCGAGCGACCCGGGCCTGCAGGACGTCTACAAGGAATTCCGGGACGGCGCGAAGGACGAGTTCGCCGCCGACGGCCTGCGGGTGGGATTCACCGGCGGAATAGCCTCCACGGTCGACGACACGGACGCGGAGGAGCCCACGGGGAAAGTCGTCGCCAACCTGACGATGGGCCTCATCGTCCTGCTGAACGTGCTGGTCTTCCGCAGCATCGCGGCCGCGTTCGTGCCGCTGATCGCGGTGGCGCTGATCGGCGGTGTCGCGTCGGGAGCGGTGGTCGGCGCGGCGAAGCTCTTCGGCATCGACCTCGACCCGTCCACTCCCTCGCTGATCGGTGTCGTACTCCTGGGAATCGGCATCGACTACTTCCTCTTCCTGATGTTTCGGTTCAGGGAACACCTGCGGAACCATCCCGAGCAGGACGCCCGTACGGCCGCGGCCGAGACGACCGGGCGCGTGGGCAGCGCGATCACGTCCGCGGCCCTGACGATCGTGGCGGCGTTCGCGACGCTGGGCCTGGCGAGCTTCGGGCAGTTCCGGGTCCTCGGCCCCGCCATCGCGATCTCCGTGCTGGTGATGCTCCTCGCCAGCCTCACGCTCATGCCCGCCCTTCTCGCCCTGCTCGGCCGCGGCATGTTCTGGCCCGCCCGCGCCTGGAAGAAGGAGCGCACCGGCGGCATCAGCGCACGCCTGGGCCACGCGGTGAGCGCGCGGCCGGTGCGCTGCGCACTGGGCAGCCTGGTGCTGCTCGGCGCCCTCGGCGCCGGAGCGGTCGGCATGAAGATGAGCTACGACCAGCAGGGCCTGCACAAGACCGCGGCGGTCAGGACAGCGGAGCAGATCTCCCGGAGCCTGCCCGCGGGTGTCTCCGATCCGCACAGCGTCTACGTACAGAGCACCGGCAGCGGTGACATCAAGGAAGCCGCGCTCAACGGCATGACCCGCGCCCTCGCCAAGGCGGAGGGCGTCGGCGAGGTGGGCAAGCCGGTGCTCAGCAAGGACCGCACGGCGGCGCGGGTCGACCTGTTCCTGAGCGTCAAGTCGAGTACGCAGCAGGCGCGCGACCTGGTCTCCGGGCCCATCAGGGACACGGCCGCGCGGACCGCCCCGCAGGGCACCAAGGCGTACGTCACGGGCACGGCCGCCGTCTTCGCCGACATCTCCACGGCCGTGGAGAAGGACCTGCGGCTGGTGTTCCCGGTCGCCGCCCTGCTGATCGCGGTGATCCTCTTCCTGCTGCTGCGTTCCCTGCTCGCACCGGTCGTGCTGATGATCGCCGTGGGGCTCGGGTTCGTGGCCACCCTCGGTGCGAGCACGCTGCTCTTCCAGCACGGACTCGACCGGCCCGGGGTCTCCTTCACGCTGCCCCTGGTGCTCTTCCTGTTCGTCGTCGCCCTCGGCACCGACTACAACATCCTGATCACCGACCGGATCAGGGAGGAGATGCAGAAGCCGGTCCCGGCGCGGCACGCGGTGGCCGAGGCGGTCCGGCACACGGCGCCCGCCGTCGCCACGGCCGGCATCGTGCTCGCCGGTTCCTTCGCCAGTCTCGCCGCGAGCCCGGCGACGCAGGAGATCGGCTTCGCCACCGGCCTGGGGATTCTCCTGTCCTCGCTCGTTCTCTCCCTCGTCCTGGTGCCCGCGCTCGCCGCGTTGTTGGGCCGCGGGCTGTGGTGGCCGCGCAGGGCCGCCCGGACCGCGGGCCACCAGCACGCACCGGAGGGGCCGACGCCCGCTCCCGAGCAGTACCGGCCGTACGCGTCAGCTCCCGAGTACTCGGCTTCGGGATACGCGGCTTCGGGATACGCGGCTCCGGAGCACTCAGCCTCGGAGTACTCCGACCGCCGGTAGGAGCGCCGCCGTCACGGAGTCGGTGGCCGTCGCCGTCACACGGCCACCGACTCCTCCATCTCCTCCTCCTGCTCCCGCTGTCCGTGCCCGGCCTCGCGGCCGGGCACGGGCGCGTCCACCGCCGGACGCGCACGCCGCTCCCAGAGCGCCGCGATGCCGGTGATCACCAGGCCGAGCAGCAGCCACGCGGCCAGCGTCCACACGTGCCCGCCGAGTGCGTGCCCGCCGAAGTAGAGGTGGCTGCGGATGCCCTCGACGAATCCGGCACCGTTCCAGAAGGCGTGCAGCGAGCCGAAGAAGCCGTTCTGCAGTTCCGGCCTGAACAGGCCGCCGGACGACGTGAAGTTGAGCATCACGAAGAGGACCATCATCGCCAGCGTCGTCCAGCGCCTCAGGAACGTGTGCAGCCCGACGCCGATGAAGAGGATGCCTGCGGCGTACAGCCACGCCATGGCCCACACGCCCCACAGGCCCTGGTGCGCCAGATGGAAGACGGGACCGGCGAGCGCGGCGCCGATCAGGCTCACGGCGAAGGAGACGCCGACGACGAGCCCGGCACGGGCCCGCATCCGCATCCCGGCGCCCGCGGCCCCCAGCGCGGCCACCGACGCGTACGAGCCGATGCTCACCGCGACGAGCAGGAAGAACAGTCCCTGCCCGGTGGGGTCGTCGTCCACCGTCGGCGCCACATCGGAGACCTTCAGCGGTACGCCCCGCTCCGCCGCGACCGGCGTGAAGATCTTCTCGACCGCCATGGCGCTCATGTCGGAGCCCGCGGTGGCGACGATCACCTCGGGCGACTTGGCGTCGGGGACGTAGGCCCCCGATATCTCCATCGACTTGAGCTCGTCGACCGCCTGCGCGCGCGAGGCCACGGTCCGTACGTCGAGGGCGTCGCCCGCCTTGTCCTTGACGGTCTGCGCGAGGGCCTGCGTCTGCTCGCCCGATCCGACGACGGCGATGGGCAGGTCGTGCGGCTCCGGGGTGACGAACGCGCCCATGTAGGCGAGACCCATGCCGAGGCACATCAGCAGCGGCGTGACCAGATGCAGCAGGACGTGGCGGAGTGGTCCGGAGGCGGTTGCCGGGCCGGCTGATGCCTTGTGGGCGGGCGCCGAGGTGGCGGTCATCGGGAGACCTCTCGCAATAGTTGGCTTATACACTCAATCTCGGTGTTGTACTGTACAACCATTCGGGGAGAGGGAGAAATCGTGGCTGACAGGGACGGATCCGGCAGGGACGGGTCCATCGAGATCATTCAGCGGGAGATGACGGCGTTCGCCCGGCGGGCCCGCGCCACCGCCGCGCGCATGCACCCCGAGCTGTCGCTCGTCTCGTACACGCTCCTCGGTCACCTGGAGTACCAGGGCGGCTGCCGGGCCACGGATCTCGCGGCGCACTACACGTTGGACAAGTCGACGATCAGCAGGCAGGTGGGCGCACTGGAGAAGGCCGGTCTCGTGGAGCGGCGGCTCGATCCGACCGATCACCGGGTGCACGTGCTGCACCTCACCGACCGGGGCGTCGAGGTGCTCGCGCAGGTCACCGACGCGCGCCGGGTCGCGTTCCGCGAACGCCTGACCGGGTGGAGCGAGCCGGACCTGGAGAAGTTCGCCGAGTGCTTGCTCCGTTACAACGACGCCGCGTCGCGGGGTGACTCGGACGTCGAGTAGGGCGCGGGAAGCCGTGGGGAAAAGACGGCCCATGAGGTTGCACGAGACGTCTCGTCTCGCTTAGGTCGGCGCATGACCTCACGCCAGCGTGCCCATATCGCCATGTTCTCGATCGCCGCGCACGGGCACGTCAACCCGAGCCTCGAAGTGATCCGCGAGCTCGTCGCCCGCGGCCACCGCGTCACGTACGCCATCCCGCACCTCTTCGCCGAGAAGGTCGCCGAGACCGGCGCCGAGCCCGTCCTCTTCGAGACGACGCTGCCGGGCCCCGACGACGACCCCGAGGCCTGGGGGACCGAGCTGATCGACAACATCGAGCCGTTCCTCACCGAGGGGATCGAGACGCTGCCGCAGCTCGCGGCGGCGTACGAAGGTGACGAACCCGACCTCGTCCTGCACGACATCACCTCCTATCCCGCACGCGTGCTCGCCCGTCGCTGGGGCGTCCCCGAGATCTCCCTCTCGCCGAACCTGGTCGCCTGGGAGGGGTACGAGGAGGAGGTCGCCGAGCCGATGTACGCGGAGCTGAAGGAGACCGAGCGCGGCAAGGCCTACTACGCGCGCTTCCACGCCTGGCTGGAGGAGAACGGGATCACCCAGCACTGCGACCCCTTCGTCGGCCGCCCGCCGCGCTCGCTCGTCCTCATCCCCAAGGCGTTGCAGCCGAACGCCGACCGCGTCGACGAGACGATTCACACATTCGTCGGTGCCTGCCAGGGCGACCGCTCGGCGCAGGGTGACTGGCAGCGGCCCGACGGTGCGGAAAAGGTGCTGCTCGTCTCGCTCGGCTCGTCCTTCACCAAGCAGCCCGGCTTCTACCGCGCGTGCATTGACGCCTTCGGGGATCTGCCCGGATGGCATGTGGTGCTCCAGGTCGGCAAGCACGTCGAGGCGGGCGAGCTGGGGGAGATCCCCGCGAACGTGGAGGTCCACCCGTGGGTGCCGCAGCTCGCGGTGCTCAAGCAGGCCGACGCCTTCATCACGCACGCCGGCGCGGGCGGCAGCCAGGAGGGGCTCGCCACCGGCACGCCCATGGTCGCAGTGCCGCAGGCCGTCGACCAGTTCGGCAACGCGGACATGCTCCAGGCCCTCGGGGTGGCCCGGCACGTATCGATGGAGGAGGCCGACGCGCGGACGCTGCGGGAGGCCGTGCTCGGCCTGGTCGATGACCCGGAGGTGGCGCGCCGCCTCGCCGCGGTGCGGGCCTCGATGGCGGGGGAGGGCGGCACGAAGATGGCGGCGGACCTGATCGAGGAGGAGCTCGCGAAGGCGGCCGGGGTGTGACTCTCCGTGAGGCAATTCCGTTGCTCCACGGGGTGTTTCTGTTACATACCTGTCGCTCGATAACGCTCAGGTAACGCAGGGTGGTTCTGGCATGGGTATTGACTCGTCCTGAAAGGTTGACCGTTACCCCCGGCCAAAGGTTGCACAGCCAGGTTCTTGTTCCTTGAACCAATACCTTCTTAGCGTGTGGTGAACGTTCCGCGAACGCCAGGAAGTTGACCCCACATGCGACGAGACATACCGCCCCTCGACGAGGTGCGCCGCATCACCCAGAAGAAGCGCGACGCGTGGTGGACCGTGATTCTGGTCGATCCGGTCGCCACGCCGCTCGTGCGGTGGACGGCGATGCGGACCAGGATCACGCCCAACCAGATCACCTGGGGCGCGTTCTTGCTGGGTCTTGTCTCGGCCGCGTTCTTCGCCATGGGCGACTGGCAGTGGCTCGTCGTCGGTGCGATCGTCTATCACTTCAGCTTCATCCTCGACTGCATGGACGGCAAGGTCGCCCGGCTCACCGGCACCGGCTCGGTGTTCGGCGCGTGGCTCGACTTCGTCTTCGACCGCATCCGCGTCATGGCGTGCGCGGTCGCCCTGATGGGCGGCCAGTTCCACCGCACCGGGGACGCCTTCTACATCTGGGCCGCGGTCGCCGTGGTCGCCCTCGACACCCTGCGTTACATCAACGGCCTCGAGATCTTCAAGATCCGGCACACCATGCGCAAGCAGATCAAGATCCGCATGCGGGCAGCCCGCCGGGCCGAGAACCAGGCCGAGCTGGCGTTCATGGAGGACCTGCTCCGCGACAACCCCGAGGCGGACATCGAGCAGGACATGCAGAAGGCGCAGTCTGAGCAGGGTATTCAGGAGGCCCCGGCGGCCCCCGCGCCCGCGCCCAAGCGCCAGGTCATCGACCTGCACCAGGAGTTCCGCGGCAAGTTCCCCGCGTATCTGCGGGCGCGCTCCTTCCTGCTGCGCCACCGCATCCGTACGCACCTGGTCAGCGGCATCGAGTTCCAGATGGGCGTCTTCATGATCGGCCCGCTGTTCGACGTGGTGCTGCCGGCGACGATCGTCTCCGGCGCCCTGCTCCTCGTCTTCGAGCTGGCGATCATCTACAAGCTGCTGCTTTCGACGCGGGACTTCACGCGGACGATCGATTCCTTCGAGGAGCGCAAGGTTCTGGCCGCGGCGTAGGAATCACCGGATTCGCCGAGTTCGTCCTCAAACGCCGGCCGGGCTGGGAACCTCCAGCCCGGCCGGCGTTCGCATCCTGACTGGGAGGCCTCCTCGTCAAGAAGGAGTCCGGCCGTCACAAGCCCCTTACATCTATGACGACTTGAGGGATCCGGCCACGAGGTGTCCGATCTGCCGACGGGGGCCCGTTTTGTTATTACAGAACCTTGTTGAACAAGTCACAGGTGCATGTAGGTATTGATCTGCGCGCGTCAATCAGACATGGTTTCGTCCCAACGCCCGGAGATCTTCCGGATCTCGGGGGCCGTTGCAGCGAAGTTTTGAAACCCCCCACATCCCCCCACATCACCACGAGGAGACCCCTCTTCATGGCAACTCACAAGCGTGTCCGCTCGGTGAAGCTCGTCGCGGCGATAGCCACGGCGGCCACCGCGGTCGGCGTCACCGTCTTCGCCACCTCGTTCGCCGGTGCGGCAACCCCCGCCGAGGGCAAGGTCTACGGAGCGAACGCCAAGGGCGCCGTCTCCGGCAGCTACATCGTCATGCTCGACGAGAAGGCCGACAAGGGCGCCAAGACCGACCTGGCCGAGGAGTACGGCGGCGAGCTCAAGCGGAACTACTCGTCCGCGATCAACGGCTTCTCGGCGAAGAGCCTCACCGAGGAAGAGGCCAGGCGCCTGGCCGCCGACCCGGCCGTCGGCAAGGTCGTCCAGTCCAAGAAGTTCTCCATCGACGCCACCCAGGACAACCCGCCGTCGTGGGGCCTGGACCGCATCGACCAGGCGGACACCGCGGGCGACAAGAAGTTCACGTACCCGGACGCGGCCGGTGAGGGCGCCACGGCGTACGTCATCGACACCGGTGTCCGCGTCAGCCACAAGGACTTCGGCGGCCGCGCCACGTCCGGCTTCGATGCCGTCGACAACGACGACAACGCGGACGACGGCAACGGCCACGGCACGCACGTCGCGGGCACCATCGCCGGTGAGGCGCACGGTGTCGCCAAGAAGGCGAAGATCGTCGCGGTCCGCGTCCTGGACGACCAGGGCTCCGGCACCACCGAGCAGGTCGTCGCGGGCATCGACTGGGTCACCAAGAACCACCAGGGCCCCTCGGTCGCCAACATGAGCCTGGGCGGCGGCGCCGACGAGGCGCTCGACGCGGCGGTCCAGAAGGCCATCGCTTCCGGCGTCACCTTCGCGGTCGCGGCCGGCAACGAGTCCTCGGACGCCGGTCAGGGCTCCCCGTCCCGCGTGAAGGAGGCCATCACGGTCGCCTCCTCCACCAAGGACGACGAGCAGTCGGACTTCTCCAACTTCGGCTCGGTCGTGGACATCTACGCCCCGGGCTCGGACATCACGTCCGCCTGGAACACGGACGACAACGCCACCAACACGATCTCCGGTACGTCGATGGCGACCCCGCACGTCGTGGGCGCCGCCGCCGTCTACGTCGCGGCCCACCCGGACGCCAAGCCGGACGCCGTCGCCAAGGCGCTGTCCGACGGCGCGACCGCGGACAAGATCTCGAACCCGAGCGAGGGCACGCCGAACAAGCTGCTCAAGGTCGTCGAGTAACCACTGGTCGGGCAACACCCATAGGACCGACGGCCGTCGCGCCCACCCCCACGGGGTGCGACGGCCGTCTTATGGTGTGCGGATGACGGTCAAGGCATACGCGGCGCTCCTGCGCGGCATCAACGTGGGCGGCAGCAGAAAGCTGCCGATGGCGGAGCTGCGCACGCTGCTCACCGGTCTCGGATTCGGCGACGTACGCACCCATCTGCAGAGCGGCAACGCGGTCTTCACCAGCGAGGACTCGGACGAGGACGCCCTGGCCGCGCGGGTGGGCGAGGCCATCCAGGGGCACTTCGGCTTCGACGTGAGTGTCCTGGTGCGGGACGGCGCCTACCTGAAGGCGGTCGCCGACGCCTGCCCCTTCCCCGCCGCCTCACTCGAAGGCAAGCAACTGCACGTCACGTACTTCTCCGAGCCGGTCGACACGGCCCGGCTCGACTCGATCGACCAGACGGCGTTCCTGCCCGAGGAGTTCCGGCTCGGCGACCGCGCGCTCTACCTTTACGCGCCGGACGGCCTCGGCCGCTCCAAGCTCGGCGAGGTCCTCTCGCGCCCCGCCCTGTTCAAGGGCGTCATCGCCACCAGCCGCAACTGGAACACCGTCACCAAACTGGTCGAGCTGACCCAGGAGTTGGACCGTGGCTGACCGCACCCCCGCCGTCGACGCGGCCATCGAGGCCGAACTGCGCCTGCTCGCCCCCGAGGTGCGCGCATCGCCCGAGCTGCTCGGGCAGCTGCTGCACCCGGAGTTCACCGAGTTCGGCACTTCCGGCACGCACTGGGACCGCGCGTCGATCATCAAGGCCCTGACCGAGAGCGCGAACAGGACCGGGCGCCCGATCATGACCTCCCGGATGCGCGGCACCCAGCTCGCCGACGACCTCGTGCACCTCACCTTCGACACCGAGAGCAACGGCCGCCTCGCGCACCGCAGTTCGCTGTGGCGGCTGTGCGACGGCGAGTGGCTGCTCTGGTTCCACCAGGGGACGCCGTTCACGGTGGACGGGCCGCCCGGAGCCTGAGGCCGCCGGAAGCCTGATCTTTCCGGCGCGATGTGCGAGGCTCGGCTCCATGCGCTACATCATCATCGGGGCAGGGGCGATCGGCGGCACCGTGGGCGGACGCCTCGCCGAGAGCGGACACGACGTGGTCCTCGTCGCGCGCGGTGCGCATTACGAGGCGGTGCGGGAGGGCGGCCTCCGGGTCAGGACGTCCGAAGGGGAGCTGACGCACCGGCTTCCCGTCATCAAGGACCCCGCCGAACTCGGTGAGTTGCGGGCGGATGACGTGCTGTTCCTCGCCGTGAAGACACAGCACTGCGCGGACGCCCTCGACACCTGGGGCGGGCGTCCCGTGGCCGGCGGCGGAACGGCCGGCGAGCTTCTTCCGCTGGTCTGCGCGCAGAACGGCGTGGAGAGCGAGCGCATCGCCCTGCGCCGCTTCCGTCGGGTGTACGGCATGTGCGTCTGGCTGCCCGCGACCCATGTGGAGCCGGGTTCGGTCTCGGCGGCAGGTGCCCCTTACACGGGCATGCTGCACATCGGCCGCTACCCCCGCGGCACGGATGACACCGCCCGGCTCATCTCCGCCGACCTGGAGAAGTCGAAGCTGCTCGCGCCGGTCGTGGCGGACGTGATGCGCTGGAAGTACGGCAAGCTCCTCGCGAACCTGGCCAACGCCGTCGAGGCGGTCACGGGCGTGCTCTCCGGCACCGAGGCCGTCGCGCTCTACCGCAGGGCCCGCGCGGAGGGCGAGGCGGTGCTCGCCGCCGCCGGGATCGAGGCGGTCGGCGAGCAGGAGCAGAAGGAGGCCCGCGGCGACCGCATCCGCTTCGAGCCCTTCGACGGCTCGGAACGCGGCGGCGGCTCGTCCTGGCAGAGCCTGAGCCGGGGCACGGGCACCATCGAGGCGGACTACCTCAACGGCGAGATCGCCCTGCTGGGCCGGCTGCACGGAGTGCCGACGCCGGTGAACGACACCCTCCAGGCGGTGGCGAACGCGTTCGCGCGGGAGCGGCGCGCGGCGGGATCGATGCCGGTGAGTGAACTCCTGGGGCTGGTGGCTCGCGCGGAGGAGCGGCAGGAGCGGCAGGAGCGGCAAGAGCGGGTCAGCTGAGCACCGAGGTCATCAGGAGCGTGGTGCGGCCGTTGTCCTCCGCCACCGAGCGGCCCTGGGTGAAGCCGAGGCGCTTGAGGACGGTGAGGGAGGCGATGTTCTCCGCGTCCACCGTCGCGTGCACCTCGCTCAGGGCCAGCGTCTGGTGGCCGTACGCGGTGAGCAGACGGGCGAGCTCCGTGCCCAGGCCCATGCCCCAGCTGCCCCGGAAGAGGCCGTAGACGATCTCGTGGCCGTCGAGCCAGGGCTCGGGCGACGGCTTGATCTCCGCGTGGCCGATGTAGCGCCCCTCGTGCCGCACCGCCCACACCGGGAACTGGTTCTCGGCGTATATGAGGCCGAAGATCCGGCGGAACAGCGCGTGGGTCTGCTCCACGCTCTGCGTCCCGTCCCCGAACCACCGGCCCACGGCCTCGTCCTGGAGGAGCGCGACGAACTGTTCCTCGTCGGCGGCGACATAGGGGGACAGACTCAGGCGCTCGGAACGGAGTACGGGGGTCATCGGCGTGACGGTAGGCGCACGAGCGGCATTTCAGCAACCCGATTGACTAACTCGTGGGCCGCGGCAGTCCGATCGGGTTGGGGAAGGGGATGACCTCCGTCGCCAGCACCTGCCGCGCCGGCCGTTCCAGTGCCGCCAGGAGCGTGTCCGCGTCGCGTGCGGCCAGCGGGCGCAGCAGCCGCGCCGACAGGCGGTCCGTGGCGTCCTCGATCAACTCGCGCTCGGTGCGGCCGTGTTCGGTGATGTGCCCGTCACCGTCCACCAGGCCGCGCCCGCGCAGCCGGTCCACCGCCTGCTCCCACTCCTGCTCCTCCCACCCCCGGTCGTGCCGGATGGTGTCGTGGTCCACGCGGCCCGTGGCGGCGGCGAGCACCAGTGCCTCGCAGGCGTCGAGCCCATGGTCGGCGAGCGCGGCGACATGCGCGTCGCCACGGAACTCCCGTACGCAGGTGACCAGTTGCCACAGGCGCTGTACCGGGTCGGTCCGCTCGCTCACGTCACGGTTGGCCGCGAACAGCGGCCGGGCGAGGGACGGGGCGTCCTCGACCATGGCGGCGAGCGGCGGACAGAGGGCGAGGGCCTGGTCGTCGATGCCGGGGACCAGTGCGCGCAGGGCCCGCGCGGTGTAGGCGGCGCGCTCCTCCACTATCCGGCCGGGCGACACGTACTGCCAGGCCGACGGGAGGGCCCGCTCCACCATGCCCGGGGCGAACACACCGAGCGCGGCCGTCGCCGGACCCGACTCGACCGGGCCCATGGGAGCCGTACGGGCCGCGAAGTAGCCCATCCAGAAGCCCTTGAGGCCCAGCGCCCTGCCCAGGTCGCGGCAGCGCTCCTCGAAGTAGATCACGGCGTGCAGGGGCTCGGTCCGCAGCCAGAGCGTGCGGGATCTGGAGAGGGTCATGAACCCACAAGCTAGGCCAGCACGGGAACCCGCGCCACCCGCCCGACCACACCGTTCTCGGCACATGCCTCGTCGTAACGCCGTACGAGCAGCCGCGCCAACCCCGCCGAGGGGCCGAGGACTTGGGCAAGGACGTCGGCTTCGGCGGCGCCGCGCTCGATGCGGTCCGGAAGGAAACCTGGCGCGATGACATAGGGAGCCACGGCCACTCTGCGCACCCCGAGAGCGCGCAGCTCCCGCACGGCGTCCTCCGTGCGGGGCAGAGATGCGGAGGCGAACGCAGGCCGCACGGCGCACCAACCGGTGTGCCGCCACTCCCGCGCGATTTCAGCGATCACTGCGATCGCCTCCGGGTCGGAGGACCCCGCCGAGGCCAGTACGACCCCGGTCGAGGACTTGTCGGCGGGGGTGAGACCCGCCTCGTACAACCGCTGGTCCAGGGCGGTCAGGAGCAGGGGAGAGGGGCCGAGCACCGCCGCCTGCCGGATGCGCAGGCGGGTCGGTGCCTGACTCAGGACCGCCGGGATGTCCGACTTCGCGTGGAACGCCCGCGTCAGGAGCAGCGGGAGAGCGATCACGTCGCGCACTCCCTCGGCGTCCAGGGACTCCAGGACCTCGGGGACCGAGGGCGAGTTGAAGTCGAGGAAGCCCGTCTCCACCCGCAGCCCCGGCCGCTGTTCCCGCACCCGGCGCACCAGGGCGCGCACCGTCGCGGCATGCCGCGGGTCGCGGCTGCCGTGGGCGACGACGAACAGGACGGGACGGGAGGGACGGGCGAACATGGCGGGTCAGCTCCTCACGAGGAGTCCGCGGCTGCGCAGCACGCGCCGCTCAAGGGGGCTGAAGATCAGCAGGTCGATGGCGATGCCGACGATCAGGATGAGGAGGATCGCGAAGAACACCTGCGACATGCTGCTGTTCGTACGGCCCGCTTCAAGGAGCTGGCCGAGTCCCATGCCCAGGTCGGGTGACTGCGCGATGATCTCCGCGGCCATCAGCGAGCGCCAGGAGAACGCCCAGCCCTGCTTCAGGCCCGCCAGATAGCCGGGCAGCGCGGCGGGCATGACGATGTGCCAGGTGTGACGCAGCCCCGTCGCGCCCAGCGTGCGGCCGGCCCGCAGGAACAGCGGGGGCACCTGATCGACGCCCGCGACCAGGCCGTTGGCGATCGAGGGGACCGCGCCGAGCAGGATCACCGCGTACATCATCTGGTCGTTGAGGCCGAGCCAGATCACGGCCGGCGGCACCCAGGCCACCGACGGAAGCGACTGCAGGCCCGACAGGATGGGACCGATGGCCGCCCTGATGAACCGCACCCGGGCCACGATCAGACCGAGCGGCGTACCGATGGCGAGCGCCATCAGGAAGCCGAGCAGGCCCCGCGACACGGACGTCCAGACGTACTCCAGGAGCGTGCCCTGGAGCCAGGCTTCCTGGACCTCGTCCCAGACGGCGGAGGGCGCGGGCAGCTTGTAGGAGTCGGTGACCTTCGCCCACACCAGGATCTGCCACACCACGAGCACCAGCACGATGGCGGTGACCGGCGGCAGGATCTTCTGGACGAAGGTCTGGCGGAAGGGAACGCGGCGGGTCTGGACCGCGTCCAGCGCGTCCAGGCCCGCCTCCAGACCGGCCAGGTCCTGGCTGCTGTCCCTCTCGGCCTTGTCGACCGGGGTTTCAGTGCTGGCCATGTCGGCGGATCTCCCCACGCAGTTGTTCGGTGATCTCGACGGACAGTTCCGCGACGGCGGAGTCCTCGATGCGGCGCGGGTGGGGGATGTCGACACGCCACTCGTGCGCCACCCGGCCGGGACGCGACGAGAGGAGCACGACGCGCTCGGCGAGGCGCACGGCCTCGCGCACGTTGTGCGTGACGAACAGGACGGAGACGTTCGTCTCGCGCCAGATGCGGGTCAGCTCGTCGTGCAGGACGTCCCGCGTGATCGCGTCGAGCGCCGCGAACGGCTCGTCCATCAGCAGGATCTTGGCGTCCTGCGCGAGCGCGCGGGCAAGGGCCACCCGCTGGCGCATGCCGCCGGACAGCTCGTGCACCCGCTTGCCGTACGCCCCCTGGAGGCGTACGAGACCCAGGAGTTCCTCGGCCCGCTCGCGTCGCTCGGCCTTCGCGACGCCGCGCAGCTTCAGGGCCAGTTCGATGTTCTTGCCCGCGGTCAGCCACGGGAACAGCGCGTGCTCCTGGAACATCAGGGCCGGGCGGCCGTCGGTGGCGATGTCGCCCGCCGACGGCTTGTCGAGCCCGGCCACCAGATTGAGCAGCGTCGACTTGCCGCAGCCCGAGGCTCCCAGGAGGGTGACGAACTCGCCCGGAGCGACATCGAGCGTGATGTCGTCCAGGACGAGCTGCTGCCCGGCGGGTGTGGCGAAGGACTTCGAGACATGCTCGATCCGGGCTGCGTGCGGGGCGGCCGTGATGTCTTCCGCCGCCTTGGCGAGGGTGGTCGTCGCCATGGTCGTCACCTCCTGGGAACTGATCCGATTCCGGGGTTACTTGACGCCGAGACCGGCGTCGTCGACAGCGGACTTGCCCTCGCCCTTGAGGACCTTGTTCAGCGGCCTCAGGTCGTAGATGCCCTTGAGGTTCGGCTTGTCGAGGAGACCCGCCTTGACCGCGTGCTCGGCCTCGGAGTCGAGCGTGGCCGCCAGCGGGTCGTCGGTGGTCTGGATGGACTTCCATGCCGGGTCGATGACCTCGGCGGGCAGCTCCTTGCCGGACGCCTCCTTGAGGGCGGCGTTGGCGGAGGCCTTGGCCTTCTCCGGGTTGTCCTTGATCCACTGGTTGGTCTTCACCGAACCGCGCAGGACGGCCTCGACGACCTTCGGGTGCTCCTTGAGGAACTCCTGCGACACGATGATGTTCGTGATCACGAACTTCTTGTCCGGCCACAGGTCGGCCTCGTCGAGGATGGCCTTGCCGCCCTCGGCCACCAGCTTCGACGCGGTCGGCTCGGGCACCCAGGCGCCGTCGATGGAACCGGACTTGTAGGCGTCAGGGGTGATCTTGTTGTCGGTGCGGACCACCGAGACGTCGCCCTTGCCGCTCTCCGCGTCGACCTTCCAGCCCTTTTCCTTGATCCAGTTCAGGAAGGCCACGTCCTGGGTGTTGCCGAGCTGAGGCGTCGCGATCTTCTTGCCCTTGACGTCGTCCAGGGTCTTGATCTTGTCCGGGTCGACCACCAGCTTCACGCCACCGGACGCCGAGCCGCCGATGATGCGCAGGTTCTTGCCCTGGGCCTTGGTGTAGCCGTTGATGGCGGGCGACGGGCCGATCCAGCCGATGTCGATCGACTTCGAGTTCAGCGCCTCGATCTCCGAGGGGCCCGCGTTGAACTGTGTGTACTTGGCTTTCGTCGCGCCCAGTTCCTTCTGGAACAGGCCCTCTTGGTCACCGACGAGAGCGGTGGCGTGCGTGAGGTTCGGGAAGTACCCGATCTTCACCTCGTCGAGGCCCTCGATCTTCTTCGCACCCGCGGCCACCTCGGCCTTGTCGTCCTTGTCGTCCGACGCGGAACCATATCCGCAGGAGGTGAGCACCACGGCGAGCAGCGGCAGGGCGGCGACGGCGGCCAGGGCACGTCGGCCCCCGGTGGTGCGTGGAGTGCGGAAGCTGGCAGACACGGGAGGTGGTCCTCTCGTCGGCCCGGCCCCTACGCCCTCAGGGCGCGGCCGGGAAATCGGCGGGTTTTCGTCTTCGCAGGTGGAACTCGCGGGGGGTGTGGGCGCGCAAGCGGTGCGCGTACGTCACTACGCACATCGCCCGACTCCGCCCTGCCCCGCGCCGAGGGCGCCGCTGCCGACGCGGCCGCCCTCCTTCGCGAAGGTCGAGAAATAGTCGATCGTGGCCATGGTCAGAAGTCCCAGCCCTCGTCGTCCGCCGCCTTCTTGGCCTCTTCGACCGTCTCGACGGTCTCGGCGAACGCGTCGCCCGCCATGCCGGCCGCGAGCGTCGTGCCGTCGGCCGGGTCGATCAGGAGGAACGAACCGGTGCGGCGCGAGGCGGCGTACGAGTCGACGGCGATCGGCTCGGCGGTGCGGATCACGACGCGGCCGATGTCGTTGGCGACCAGCTGCCCCGGCTCCGGGTGCTGGGAGAGGTCGTCCAGGGTGAGCCGCGAGGGGATCTCCTTGACGATCGCCTTGACCGTGCGGGTGGTGTGCTTGAGCAGCACCCGCTGACCGACGGTCAGCGCGGTGTCCGCGACGTGGCAGACCGTCGCCGTGAGGTCCTGCGAGGTCTGGGGCTGGTCACCGCTCGGCACGATCAGGTCGCCGCGCGCGATGTCGATGTCGTTCTCCAGGAGCAGCGTCACGGACTGCGGCGTCCAGGCCACGTCCACCGGGGTGCCGAGGAGGTCGATGCCCGCGATCTTCGACCTCTTGCCCGAGGGAAGTACGGTCACGGACTCGCCGACCCGGAAGGTCCCCGCCGCGATCTGTCCCGCGTAGCCCCGGTAGTCGGGGTGCTCCGCGGTCTGCGGGCGGATCACGTACTGCACGGGCAGGCGCGCGTGGCAGGAGGTCAGGTCGTGGCTGACCGGGACCGTCTCCAGGTGCTCCAGGACGGTCGGGCCGCCGTACCAGTCCATGTTGGAGGACGGCTCCACCACGTTGTCACCGGCGAGCGCCGAGATGGGGATCGCGGTGATCTCCGGGACGCCCAACTCGCTTGCGTACGCGGTGAATTCCTCGGCGATCTTCGCGAAGACGGTCTCCTCGAAGTCGACGAGGTCCATCTTGTTCACGGCGAGCACCACGTGCGGGACGCGCAGCAGCGCGGCGACGGCGGCATGCCTGCGGGTCTGCTCGATGACGCCGTTGCGGGCGTCGACGAGGACCACCGCGAGGTCGGCCGTCGAGGCGCCGGTGACCATGTTGCGGGTGTACTGCACGTGCCCGGGGGTGTCGGCGAGGATGAACCGGCGCTGCGGGGTGGCGAAGTAGCGGTAGGCGACGTCGATGGTGATGCCCTGCTCGCGCTCGGCCCGCAGGCCGTCGGTGAGCAGCGCCAGGTCGGGCGCCTCCTGGCCACGGCCCAGCGACACACGCTCCACGGCCTCCAGCTGGTCGGTGAGGACCGACTTGGAGTCGTGCAGAAGACGTCCCACGAGGGTGGACTTGCCGTCGTCGACGGAGCCCGCGGTGGCGAACCGCAGCAGGGTGGTGGCCGACAGCTGCTCGGCGGAGAGCGGCTGCGCCTTGTCGGGTTCGGTGGTGCTGGTCATGTCTAGAAGTACCCCTCGCGCTTGCGGTCTTCCATCGCGGCCTCGGACATCTTGTCGTCGGCGCGGGTGGCGCCACGCTCGGTGAGCCGGGACGCGGCGATCTCGGTGATGACGGCGTCCAGCGTGGTGGCGTCGGAGTCGACGGCTCCGGTGCAGGACATGTCGCCGACGGTGCGGTAGCGGACGAGCCGCTTCTCGACCGTCTCGTCGTCCTTGGGGCCGCCCCACTCGCCGGCGGTCAGCCACATGCCCGAGCGGCGGAACACGTCCCGCTCGTGCGCGAAGTAGATCTGCGGCAGCTCGATGCCCTCGCGGGCGATGTACTGCCACACGTCCAGCTCGGTCCAGTTGGACAGCGGGAACACGCGGACGTGCTCGCCGGGGGCGTGCCGGCCGTTGTAGAGCTGCCACAGCTCGGGGCGCTGTCGGCGCGGGTCCCACTGCGAGAACTCGTCCCGCAGCGAGAACACCCGCTCCTTGGCGCGGGCCTTCTCCTCGTCACGGCGTCCGCCGCCGAAGACCGCGTCGAACTTCTCGCTCTGGATCTTCTCCGTGAGCGGCAGGGTCTGAAGCGGATTGCGCGTCCCGTCGGGGCGCTCGCGCAGCTTGCCCGCGTCGATGTACTCCTGCACGGAGGCGACGTGCAGCCGAAGCCCGTGCTCGGCGACGACGCGGTCGCGGTACTCGAGCACCTCGGGGAAGTTGTGCCCGGTGTCGACGTGAAGGAGCGAGAAGGGGATCGCCGCGGGGGCGAACGCCTTCAGCGCGAGGTGCAGCATGACGATCGAGTCCTTGCCGCCGGAGAAGAGGATCACCGGCCGCTCGAACTCGCCCGCCACCTCGCGGAAGATGTGCACCGCCTCGGACTCCAGGGCGTCCAGGTGGGACAGCGCGTACGGGCTGTCCGTCTCCTCGGACACTGTGGCCACGGTGGTCGTCATGCCAGACCCCTTTCGATGAGCAGCGCGCGCACGGCCGCCGCGGACTCCTGCACGGTCTGGTCCTGGGACTCGATGCGCAGATCGGGTGACTCGGGTGCCTCGTACGGGTCGTCGACCCCCGTGAGCCCGGAGATCTCACCGGCCGCCTGCTTGGCGTACAGACCCTTCACGTCGCGTACGGAGCAGACCTCCACCGGAGTGGCCACGTGGACCTCCAGGTAGGGCGTGCCGCCCGTCTGGTGGCGCTTGCGCACCGCCTCACGGCTGTCCGCGAAGGGCGCGATCACCGGCACCAGGACCTTCACGCCGTTACGGGCGAGCAGTTCGGCGACGAAGCCGATGCGCTGCACGTTCGTGTGCCGGTCCTCGCGGCTGAAGCCGAGGCCCGCCGAGAGGAACTCGCGGATCTCGTCGCCGTCGAGCACCTCGACCCGGTGGCCGTCCTCGCCCAGCTTGCCCGCGAGTTCATAGGCGATGGTGGTCTTGCCCGCGCTGGGCAGGCCGGTGAGCCAGATGGTGGCTCCGGTGGTCACGTGCTTCTCCGATTCGTGTCGAGGCTCGGTCATCAGTGGATCCCGCACTCGGTCTTGGCGTTGCCCGACCAGCGCCCGGCGCGGGCGTCCTCGCCCTCCAGGAGGCGGCGGGTGCAGGGCGCGCAGCCCACGGAGCCGTAGCCGTCCATGAGGAGGGGGTTGGTGAGGACGCCGTGCTCGTTGACATAGGCGTCCACGTCGTCCTGCGTCCAGCGGGCGATCGGGGAGACCTTGACCTTGCGGCGCTTCTCGTCCCAGCCGACGACCGGGGTGTTCGCGCGGGTGGGGGACTCGTCGCGGCGCAGCCCCGTCGCCCACGCGGCGTACGAGGTCAGGCCCTCCTCAAGGGGCTTGACCTTCCGCATGGCGCAGCACAGGTCGGGGTCGCGGTCGTGCAGCTTCGGGCCGAACTCGGCGTCCTGCTCGGCCACCGTCTGCTTCGGTGTGAGCGTGATGACGTTGACGTCCATCACGGCGGCGACGGCGTCACGGGTGCCGATGGTCTCCGGGAAGTGGTAGCCGGTGTCGAGGAACACGACGTCCACGCCGGGGCGGGCGCGCGAGGCGAGGTGGGCGACGACGGCGTCCTCCATGGAGGAGGTCACGCAGAAGCGCTCGCCGAAGGTGTCGATGGCCCACCGGAGGATCTCCAGGGCGGAGGCGTCCTCCAGGTCGCGCCCGGCCTGCTCGGCGAGCGCCTTCAGTTCCTCGTCCGTACGCTGGCCTTGCTCCTGAGCGGTCGTCATATCTCTTCCCCTCCACCGTTGTTGCGCTGAACTCCCTGGGCGAGCAGCCCGAGGAACTTCAACTGGAAGGCTCGATTGCACGCGGCGCATTCCCAGGCGCCGTGACCGGTCTCGTTCGGGCGCAGGTCCTCGTCACCGCAGTAGGGGCAGTGGAAGGGGGCGGCGCGCTCGCTCATGACAGTGCCTCCTCGGAGGCACGGGCCACCCAGGTGGCGAAGCGCTCGTCGTCCGCGCGCTCCTTCTCGAAGCGCTTGAGGACCCGCTCGACGTAGTCGGGCAGCTCGGCCGAAGTGACCTTCAGGCCACGGACCTTGCGGCCGAACCCGGCCTCCAGGCCGAGCGCGCCGCCCAGGTGCACCTGGAAGCCCTCGACCTGGTTGCCCTCGCTGTCGAGGACCAACTGCCCCTTCAGGCCGATGTCGGCGACCTGGATACGGGCGCAGGCGTTCGGGCAGCCGTTGATGTTGATGGTGATCGGCTGGTCGAACTCCGGGATGCGGCGCTCCAGTTCGTCGATGAGCTGGGAGCCGCGCGCCTTGGTCTCGACGATCGCCAGCTTGCAGAACTCGATGCCGGTGCAGGCCATGGTGCCGCGCCGGAAGGGAGAGGGGTTGACCCGCAGGTCAAGTGCTTCGAGTCCGGCAACGAGGGACTCGACCTGCGCCTCTTCCACGTCGAGCACGATCATCTTCTGCTCGGCGGTGGTGCGCAGCCGCCCCGAGCCGTGGGCGGCGGCCACATCGGCGATCTTCGTGAGCGTCGTGCCGTCCACGCGGCCCACGCGGGGGGCGAACCCGACGTAGAAGCGGCCGTCCTTCTGCTGGTGCACGCCGAGGTGGTCGCGCCAGGTCCCGGCCGGCTGCTCGGGCGCGGGCCCGTCGACGAGACTCCGCTTCAGGTACTCGTCCTCCAGGACCTGCCGGAACTTCTCGGGGCCCCAGTCGGCGACGAGGAACTTCAGGCGGGCGCGGTTGCGCAGCCGCCGGTAGCCGTAGTCGCGGAAGATGCCGATGACGCCGGTCCACACCTCCGGCACCTCGTCGAGCGGCACCCAGGCGCCGAGCCGCACCCCCAGCTTGGGGTTGGTGGAGAGCCCGCCGCCGACCCAGAGGTCGAAGCCGGGCCCGTGCTCGGGATGGTTGACACCCACAAAGGCGACGTCGTTGATCTCATGCGCGACATCGAGCTGAGGCGACCCCGAGATGGCCGTCTTGAACTTGCGGGGCAGGTTCGAGAACTCGGGGCTGCCGATGAAGCGGCGCTGGATCTCGTCGATGGCGGGCGAGCCGTCGATGATCTCGTTCGCGGCGACACCGGCGACGGGCGAGCCGAGGATCACGCGGGGCGTGTCACCGCAGGCCTCGGTGGTCGAGAGCCCCACGGCCTCGAGCCGCTCCCAGATCGTGGGGACGTCCTCGATGCGAATCCAGTGGTACTGCACGTTCTGCCGGTCGGTGAGGTCGGCGGTGCCGCGCGCGAACTCCTGCGAGATCTCGCCGATGACCCGCAGCTGCTCGGTGGTCAGCCGCCCGCCGTCGATCCGGACGCGCAGCATGAAGTACTCGTCGTCCAGCTCCTCCGGCTCCAGGATCGCGGTCTTGCCGCCGTCGATGCCCTGTCGGCGCTGGGTGTAGAGCCCCCACCAGCGCATACGCCCACGAAGATCGTTCGGGTCGATCGAGTCGAATCCGCGCTTGGAGTAGATCGTCTCAATGCGTGTCCGCACATTGAGACCGTCGTCGTCCTTCTTGAACTGTTCGTTCCCGTTGAGCGGCGTGAAGTGGCCCACGGCCCACTGGCCCTCACCACGGTGACGGCTCACCTTGCGCCGAGGCGCGGCAGTCGTGGGCTTTTCGGGGGTGGCAGCCATGGCTATACGTCCTTCAAGGCGGGCTGAGGGCAACGTTGACCTGCGCACTTCGCGCAGAAGGCGCGGCGGTGCGCAGAAAGGCGGTCAAACAGTGGGAGTCGTCGGCGCTGGTGCTGTCAGCTCGCCGGACACATGGCGCTGGACATGCGGCAGAGATCGACGTGACGCCGACTCACCAAGGCAATTCCAGTGCGATCCATGACGGAAGCGTGTCACGGGACTTTCGGCCCAGTCCACCACTGTCCGGAGTGTGGACGTTGTTGTCCCATCTGATGAGACATGGTGACGTGGGTCACTCCATGTGAGTGAGGTGTCACGCCCCCGGCCACGGCCCGGGCGAAGCCACGTCCGGTTCCTGCTCCACCTTCGTGTCGAAGAGCTTGAAGCCGCGCCGGAGGTAATTGTCCATCGCGTGCTCGCCGTCCTTGGAGCACGTGTGCAGCCAGACCCGCTGCGTCGGGATGAGGCCCGGCCAGCGTTCGGCCAGGTCCCAGGCGCGGCGGACGCCCTGGGAGAGCAGATGGCCGCCGATGCGGCGGCCCCGGAAGGCGGGGATCAGGCCGAAGTAGACGATCTCGACCACGCCCTCCTCCCGCGCCGCGAGTTCCACGTACCCCGCGGGCGTCCCCTTCTCGTACGCCACCCAGGTCTCGACGCCCGGCTTCCCGAGCTCCTCCTGCCACTGGGCGTAAGAGAGGGAGAGGCGGTCCGTCCAGCGGATGTCGCCGCCCACGGAGGCGTAGAGGAAGCGGCTGAACTCGGGGGAGGGGATCTCGGCCCGGACGATTCGTACGTCGTCGCCCTCGGGCGCGGCGGCGGGCAGCAGGTCGGTGGGAGCGGTCTGCTCCAGCGACCAGGTGGTGACGGTGAGGCTGGTGGGGCTCATGCCGGTCAGCGAATCATGTGCCGCGCACCCTGGCCAAAGGGGTCCGGGATGCGGGAAGATCCCGCAGCGCTCCGCCACCCCCCGCATTCTTCTACCTGGAGGATGTCCCATGGCCCGCCGCACACCCCGCGGCCTGCTCGCCGCGGCCACCGTCACCGTGGCCCTCGCGACGCTCGCCGCCCCCGCCTCGGCCTCCGCGGACCCGCAGGCCCGCGTCTTCATGGTCAACCCCGTCCAGTCGTCGGGGGACCAGACCCTCGTCGACGCCAAGGATTCCGCCTCCTCGGTCCCCGCGTCCGCCTACGCCACCGCCGCCCTGCGCAACCTCGACTCCAGTGGCGGCCTCTCCGGGAAGTGGGCGTACGTCAGATCCGACACCGGCGCCTCCGCCAAGGTCGCGGACGCGGGGAGCTATGCCCGCGACGACGACCGGTTCGAGCAGGTCATGGCGTATTTCTGGGTCAACGAGGCGCAGGAGTATCTGCAGAGCCTCGGCTTCGGGACCGAACTGCCGGGGGCGAACGACCGGGCCCAGCCCGTCCGCATCAACCAGTGGGGCGCGGACAACTCGTACTTCACCGACAAGAAGGCGGAGATCCGCTTCGGCAAGGGCGGCGTCGACGACGCCGAGGACGCGGAGGTCGTCGTCCACGAGTACGGGCACGCCGTCCACCACGCCCAAGTGCCCGGCTTTGGCACGTCCGTGGAGGCGGGCTCGATCGGCGAGGCCTGGGGCGACTACCTGGCGGTGTCGGTCGGCGCGTACGCGGACGCCAAGTACGGCTGGCCCGCCAAGGCCGACCTCGCCTGCGTCGCCGACTGGGACTCCGTCCCGTACTCGGACGCCCCGCACTGCCTGCGCCGCGTCGACAGCGACAAGACGTACGCGGACAGGGAAGGGGAGGTGCACGCGGACGGCGAGATCTGGTCCCGCGCGCTCTTCGACATCCGTGGCTCGCTCGGCGCCCGTACCGCGGACCGGATCATCGTCAACGCCCAGTTCGGCTTCGCACCGGACACCAGCTTCGAGGACGCGGCCCTGACGACGATCGCGACCGCCCAGAAGATGTACGGCAAGGGCGCGGCCGACGAGGTGCGCGCGGCGTTCCGGGCGCGGGAGATACCCGGCGTGTGAGCTCGCCAGGCCACCCGGCGTGTGCCCCGGCACTCGCCGGCGGCCGCAGCGGTGATGTGACAGCACTCAAGGCTCCGGCGCCCGGCGTGCCTCCCGGACCGCCGGAGCCGTCGAGTGCGGCAGCAGGTGCGCCGGGTGCTCGGGCATGAGCACCTGGACGTCCACGTCCTCCGGGAAGCGGTAGGGGCGGTGGGCCAGGAGCCCGCCCAGGTAGCGCCGGACGCGGGAGATCTCGGCGCGGACCGTGACCGTGCGCGCCGGGTCGCCGAACATGTCCTCGGCCAGGCCCGAAGCGCTGCGGCCCTCGCGGTCGGTGCACAGGAGGAACAGCAACTCCGCGTGCCGCGGGCTCAGTTCACGCGTCCAGCCGCCCGCCCCGCCGCCCTCCACGGTGACCGACCAGCGGCGCGGCCCCCGCACGTCCAGGACGACGCGCGTCGCGGCCAGCGGCTGCGGGTCCTCCTCGACGCGCAGCAGCCAGCCACCGGGCAGTGGCTCCACCGCGCAGGTGCCGAGCGAGGGCAGCCATGTGTGGCCCGCGGCCATGGCCTTGGGCAAGGAGAGCCGGTCCGTGGGCGGCATCCCCGTGACCGCCGCCGTCCACCCGTGGAGGTCCACCGCCACGGCGCGCCCGCCGAGGCGGGCCAGGACCGGCGCCGCCACCGAGCGCAGCCGGTCGAGCGCCGCCCCGTGGGTCTCCCGCAGCCGCGCCTCGGCGAGCTTGGCCACCGAGTCGACCAGGGCGAGCGTCGCCGGATGCATCGTGTTCAGCGGACCGCTGATGTCGACCACGCCGAGGAGGCGGCCGTCCCGGGGATCGGTGATGGGCGCGCCCGTGCACGTCCACGCGTGATGCGTCTCCACGAAGTGCTCGGCGGAGAACACCTGCACGGGACGGCGGACGACGAGCGGTGTCCCTATGCCGTTGGTGCCGACCACGGCCTCGTTCCAGTCGGCGCCCGGTTCGAAGCCGAGCGAGTCCGCCTTGCGCAGCACCGGGGAGTAGCCCTCGCGCCACAGCACCCGGCCGTCCGCGTCACAGACGACCATGATGTGGTGCGCCGCGTCCGCCACCGTGACCAGCGCGTCCCGCAGCACCGGCATGATCTCCGCCAGCGGCGAGGCACGCCTGCGCTCCTGGAGCTCCTCGACGCTCAGCAGCCGCGAGCGGACGTCGCGGTCGGGGTCGACCCCGACGAGCTTCATGCGCTCCCACGACTCCTCGATCACGGGGCGCGGCAGCATGCGAGGCCGCTGCCCCGCGAGCGACGCCTGGCGGACACCCGCGAGCAGTCGTGCGGCCTGAGCACAGTCCATGGCGGAGATCCTCGCGAGGTCGATCGTCGAAGTCACGTTCATGACCGGTCCTTCCCGAGCGGAGCCAGTGCGTCGGGGGGCGTGCACTCATCGTGCCCCCTGAGCGTCCGCAAGGGTATTGGTTCAGTAATGAACTGTTGGCTTGCAACCGTCTGCAACTCTCGCGAACGGCCATACGGAGATCAAAGCTGATGTCCAACGCCTTTGCGGCGTCGACGCTCCTCAACGGGGCTCGGGAGCGGGGGTGGTGCCGTGTCGGCGCAGCACCACCCCCGCGCATCTCCGGTCGACGGTAGACGTCGACGCTCGCCTAGGCCTCGCGCGGAGCAGCCCGTTCCACCACGGAGCCCAGATCGAGGGTGTGCGGCAGCGTCCCGAACGCCGAGCCCCAGTCCCCGCCGAGCCGCGAGGCACAGAACGCGTCGGCCACCTCCGGGGGCGCGTACCGCACGAGCAGCGAACCCTGGAGCACCAGGGCCATCCGCTCCACGAGGCGGCGCGCCCGCGCCTCCACGCCGTCCAGGTCGGCCAGTTCGGTGAGCAGCCCCTTGATCGCGCCGTCCAGGCGGTGATCGGCGCCGCGCGCGCTGCCCACCTCCTGGAGGAAGGCGTTCAGGGCCTGCGGCTCCCGCTGCAAGGCACGCAGCACGTCGAGCGCCTGTACGTTCCCCGAGCCCTCCCAGATGGAGTTGAGCGGCGACTCGCGAAGGAGCCGCGGCATCCCCGACTCCTCGACGTAGCCGTTGCCGCCGAGCACCTCCAGGGCCTCCACCACGAGCGGCGTGCAGCGTTTGGTCACCCAGTACTTGGCGGCCGGCACGGCGATGCGCAGGAACGCCCGCTCCTGCTCGCTCCCGTCGTCGTACGCGGCAGCCAGGCGCAGCGCGAGGGTCGTGGCGGCCTCCGACTCCAGGGCGAGATCCGCCAGCACGTTGCGCATGAGCGGCTTGTCGATGAGCTTGCCGCCGAACGCCTCGCGGTACGTGGCGTGGTGCACGGCCTGCGCGACGGCCTGCCGCATGAGCGAGGCGGAGCCGATGACGCAGTCGAGCCGCGTGGCCGCCACCATCTCGATGATGGTGCGCACCCCGCGCCCCTCGTCCCCGACCCGGCGCGCCCACGTCCCGTCGAACTCGACCTCGCTCGACGCGTTCGACTTGTTGCCCAGTTTGTCCTTCAGCCGCTGGATGGCGAAGGCGTTGCGCGTGCCGTCCTCAAGGACCCGCGGCACGAGGAAGCACGTGAGCCCCGCGTCCGTCTGCCCGAGCACGAGGAAACCGTCGGACATGGGTGCGGAGCAGAACCACTTGTGTCCTGTGAGTTCATAGGCACCCTCCTCCGCGAGGGCACGCGCACGCGTGGTGTTCGCGCGTACGTCGCTGCCGCCCTGTTTCTCCGTCATGCCCATCCCGAAGAGCGCTCCGGCCTTCTGCGAGGCGGGCCGCAGACCTTCGTCGTAGACGAGGGAGGTGAGCCGGGGCTCCCACACCGCGGCGAGCGCGGGATCGGCCCGCAGCGCGGGGACGGCGGCGTGCGTCATCGAGACCGGGCAGCCGTGCCCCGCCTCGACCTGCGACCACACCAGGAACCCGGCGGCGCGCCGCAGATGCCCGCCCGGACGTGACCAGGCGGTGGTCAGACCCGACGACACCGCCTTGCCGAGCAGCCGGTGCCACGCGGGGTGGAAGGCGACCTCGTCGATGCGATTCCCATAGCGGTCATGCGTGTGCAGAACGGGCGGATTCTCGTTGGCGAGGAACCCCCATTCGCGCGCCTGCTCCGATCCCGCGGTGCGCCCGAGTTCGGAGAGTTGCTCGCGGGCGGTGTCGAGGAGCGAGGGGTCGAGATGCCGTTCGACCCCTTCCGTGAGCGCGCGGTCAGACGTAAAGACGTCATATCCCACCAGGGGCGGAGCCTGGTTGGTCACTGTGTGGGTGGTGGCTGCCATGCCGCTACGGTAAGGAGGTGCACCAGGCAAATGAAACACCCGGGAGGCCGTCGGGCCGCTGGAACCGGGCCCGCGCTCTTTACAGCAACGTCTCCAAGCGCAGGACTGCCTGGCTGCTGCTCAAGGACACGGTCAACTCGTGCGTGGAGTACCGCATCCTGGGGCTTGCCGCCGAGGCGGCCTTCTTCACGCTGCTCTCGGTGCCGCCGCTGCTCCTGAGCCTGATCGGGCTGCTCGCGTACGTGGACCGCTGGACCGGCGCGAACACGATCGCCAGCGTCGAGAACAACATCCTCGAGGCCTCCCGCACGGTCCTCTCCGACAGGGGCGTCAGCCAGATCGCGCAGCCGATACTGGAGGACGTCATGCGGGTCGGCAGGCCCGACGTCATCTCGATCGGTTTCGTCTTCGCCCTGTGGTCGGGCTCGCGCGCCGTGAACGTCTTCATCGACACGATCACGGTGATGTACGGCCTGGACGGCGCGCGCGGCATCGTCAAGACCCGCCTGTTGGCGTTCGGCCTGTTCATCGTGGCGCTGCTGATCGGTTCGGTGGCGCTGCCGCTGATGGTGGCGGGCCCCGACGCGGTGGTGAAGCTGGTGCCCGGCTCCACGACGGTCGTGCAGATCCTGTACTGGCCGGTGGTGACGCTGCTGTCGGTGGTGTTCCTGACGACGCTGTACCACGTGTCGGTGCCGGTGCGCTCGCCCTGGGTGGAGGACATGCCGGGCGCGCTGATCGCCCTGGGGATGTGGGTGCTCGGCAGCTTCCTGCTCCGGATCTACCTCACGAGCACGGTCGAAGGGCCCACGATCTACGGCTCGTTGGCGGCGCCGGTGGCGGTGCTTCTGTGGATCGGTGTGTCGGCGTTCGCGGTCCTTGTGGGAGCGGCGGTGAACGCCGCGATCGACCGGGTCTGGCCCTCCGTCGCCACGGCGGCCGCGCGTGCGGCCAACGATCGGATCCGGGAGGCGCGGGCGGTGGAGATGGTGGCGCGTGCGGCTGCCGCGCGGGAGGCTTCCGCGGATCCGGACGACCCGGACATGCCGTCGGAGTTCCCGGAGCGGTGGTCCCGTTTCCTGCCGCCGGACGACGTCTCCTCACGCCTGCGGACGCATGCGAAGAAGCCCGGGGGGAACGGGGAGAAGCCGCCGGAGTAAGGGCGGTCCCTGCGGGGCTCTCCCCGATCCGGAGGGGCTGATTTTTCAGCCCCTCCGGCGTTTGAGGAGGGCCCCGCGCCGAGCGGGTTTTCGGGAAGGGGCGGGATTTTGGAAATTTCACCCCTTCCAGACGCCCGCCTCCGCCTGCTCCCGAGCAAAATCGGCGAAGTCCCGCGGCGCCCGCCCCAGTACCTCCCGCACCCCCTCGGAGAGATACGCGTTACGGCCGTCCAACTGCGTCTCGAAGAGCTCGACCAGGAACTCCGTCTCCTCCGCCGGCACCCCGAACTCCGCGAGCGCGCTCCCGTACTCCCGCGCCGAGACCGCGACATACCGGATCTCCCGCCCGGCAGCCGCCGACACCTCGGCCACGGCGTCGCGGAACGACAGCAGGCGCGGACCCGATATCTCCACCACCCGTCCCGCGTAGCCCGAGTCGGGGCGCAGGACCGCCACCACCACATCGGCGATGTCCCGCGCGTCGATGAACGGTTCGAGCACGTCGTCGGCGGGGAACACCAGCTCCCCGGCGCGCATCCCGTCGAGCAGCGGCCCCTCGCTGAGGTTCTGGGCGAACCAACTCGCCCGTACGACCGTCCACTCGGCCCCGGACTCCCGCACCGCCCGTTCCGCCGGCTCCGCCTGGTCCTCGCCCCGCGCCGAGAGCAGCACGAGCCGACGCACACCGAGCGCCACCGCCTGCCGGGCCAGCGCGCCCACCGTCTCGCCCGCGCCGGGCGCGCCGACGTCCGGCATGTAGGCGAGGTAGGCGGCGTCCGCGCCCTTCAGGGCGTCCTCCCACGTCGAGGGGTCGTACCAGTCGAACCGCACGGCACCCGACCGCGACGCGGCCCGCACCGTGTGGCCCGCGGCCCGCGCGGCCTCCGCGACCCGGCGCCCTGTCCTGCCGGTGGCCCCTGTGACCAGCACCGTCATCTTCGGCGTGTGCTGAGTGTGCTGCGTGTTCACTGCGGTCTCTGTCATGACTCCAGTGAACTGGCCCCCGCCACAAGGAACCATCCGCCAGGAACTCGCCCCCATACGCGTACGTCTACGCTTCCCGCATGGACGTACTCGCAGGCTTGCTGGAAGGCCCCCGCGCGCGAGGAGCCTTCATGATCCGCGCGTGCTTCGACCCGCCCTGGTCCGTCCGTATCGCGGACGAGGCACCCCTGTCGGTCATGATCATGGTGCGGGGCACCGCCTGGATCGTGCCCGACGACGGCGAACCCCAGCTGGTCCGCCCCGGTGACGTCGCGGTCGCCCGCGGCCCCGACCACTACACCGTCGCCGACGAGCGGGCGGCCGCGCCCCACGTCGAGATCCGGCCCGGCGAACGCTGCGTGCCCCTGGGCGACACTCCGGCCGACAAGTACCGCGACCTCGGTCCGCGCACCTGGGGCCAATCGCCCGACGGCGCCGCCGAGATGCTGATCGGCACCTACCAGGCGCGCGGTGAGATCACCGGGCGGCTGCTCGACGCGCTGCCCCCGCTCCTGGTCCTGCCCACCGAGGTGTGGGACTGCCCGCTCACCCCGCTGCTCGCCGACGAGATCACCAAGGACGAGCCCGGGCAGGACGTCGTGCTCGACCGGCTGCTCGACCTGCTGATGATCGCGACGCTGCGGGCCTGGTTCTCCAGGCCGGAGGCGGAGGCCCCCGCCTGGTACCGGGCGATGGGGGACCCGGTCGTCGGGCAGGCGATCCGGCTGCTCCAGGACGACCCCGCGCACCCGTGGACGATCGCCGGACTCGCCGCGAAGGCGGGCGTCTCGCGGGCCGCGCTCGCCCGGCGGTTCACCGAACTCGTGGGCGAGCCGCCGATGGCGTACCTGACGGGCTGGCGGCTCGCGCTCGCCGCCGACCTGCTGCGGGACGGCGAGCAGACGATCGCCGCGATCGCCCGCCGCGTCGGGTACGGCAGCGCGTTCGCGCTGTCCAGCGCCTTCAAGCGGGTGTACGGGGTCAGCCCGCAGGAGCACCGCTCACGGGCCGCGTGACCCCGGACGGCGTAGCCTTGAGGCGTGTCGTTCGCGCCTGTGCAGTACGCGGAGCGGCCGTCCCGGGTCGCCGGCGCGGTCCTGTGGACCCGTGCCGGGGGCGCCAGGACCGGCCCCGTCTACCCCGTCCTGCCCGACGGCTGCATGGACCTGCTGTGGACCGGCGGCAGACTCCTGGTCGCGGGCCCCGACACCCGCGCGTACCGCCCCGAGTCGAACGGTGCCGCACGGTATGTGGGCATCCGCTTCTATCCCGGCACCGCTCCCGCCTTCCTCGGCGTGCCCGCGCACGAACTGCGGGACCGGCGCGTCGACCTCGCCGACCTGTGGCCCTCCGCCGAGGCGCGCCGGCTGATGGAGCGCATGGACGCGGCCCGCGATCCTGCCGCCGTCCTGGAGTCCGCCGCCCTGGCACGGGCGGACGTGGCGGGGCCGCCGGACCCGCTGCTCACGCACGTCGTCACGTCCCTCGACTCGGGGCGTTCCATCGCGTCCACCGCCGAGGAGGCGGGCATCAACGCCCGCCTGCTGCACCGGCGTTCACTCACCGCGTTCGGCTACGGCCCCAAGACGCTGGCCCGGGTCCTGCGCCTGCAGCGCGCGCTCGCCCTGGCCAGGGGAGGCCTGGCGTACGCGGAGACCGCGGTCGTCGCGGGCTTCGCCGACCAGGCCCATCTGGCGCGTGACGTCAAGGAGTTGGCGGGCATGCCGCTGAGCGAGCTGCTCAGCCCGCGGCCGGACCGGGCGGCGTAGGCAGCGGCGCGAACAGGTCGACGCCGTTGCCGTCCGGGTCGAGGACAGAGGCGTACCGCTGGCCCCAGAAGGCGTCCCACGGCTTGAGCTCGCCGTGGTACCCGGCGTTCACCAGCTCCGCGTACGCCGCGTCGACGCCCTCGGGGGTCTCGCAGTGGAACGCGAGCCCGATGCGCCCCGAACTCTGCGGCGGCTCCCAGTTCTCGGTGAAGGAACGGATGGTCTCCTCCGTGTCGAACGCGAGGCGCAGCCCTCCGGGGAGCGTGGCCTCGACGTGCGGCTGCTCCTCGGAACCCGCGGGAAACTCCAGGCCGAGGCGGCGGTAGAAGGCGAGCGTGGCGGCCATGTCGGAGACGACGATGCCGATCAGGTCGAAGCGGGGTGTGATGTTCGTGTTCATGCCTCGCAGCGTAGGCAGCAGCCATCCGCCCGTCTTGAAGAAAACGGACGACGCGCCACTCCTTGCCGCCTCCCGCGCCCGGTCGTACATGTGGGCAGAAGCGCAAGCACGGTGACAAGGGGAGTTGACCGCCATGTCCGCCATGTCCGCAACGCCCACGGTGACCGTGCCGGGCAAGCACCGGGCCGGTCCGGTCCGCCTGGAGACGGAGTACGACCCGGCGCTCTCCCGCTGGCTCTGGCTGGTGAAGTGGCTGCTCGTCGTCCCGCACTACATCGTGCTCGCCTTCCTGTGGGTCGGCCTGCTGCTCGTCACCTTCGTCGCGTTCTTCGCGGTCCTGATCACCGGCCGTTATCCACGGGCGCTGTTCGACTTCACGGTCGGCGTGCTGCGCTGGACCTGGCGCGTCGAGTACTACGCGTACGGTTCACTCGCCACCGACCGCTATCCGCCCTTCTCGCTGCAGGACGTCGCCGACTATCCGGCCCACCTGGACGTCGCCTACCCCGAGCAGCTCTCCAGGGGACTCGTCCTGGTCAAGAGCTGGCTGCTGATCCTGCCGCAGCTCCTGGTGGTCGGCCTGTTCACGGGCGGCTACCGCCTCAACATCGGCCTCATCGGTCTCATCACCTTCTACGCGGGCGTGACCCTGCTCTTCACGGGCCACTACCCCCGCGGCATGCACGACCTCAACATCGGCCTGCACCGCTGGGCCGCACGCGTCCTCGTCTACGCCCTGCTGTTTACGGACGTCTACCCGCCCTACCGGCTCGACCAGGGAGACCGGGAACCCTTCGACTGACTGTCCGGCGACGTCCTACGACGTGCCTGCCTGACGGGAGAAGGTGAACGCGAACTCCGCCGGGGCGGCGTGGAGTTCGTACCGCGGCAGGACCCCGGGACCGCACGACTGCGAGCCGATGCCGTGCTGCCCGTGATCGAGGTGCACCCACACGGTGTCGCCGGCGACGAGATCCGTGCGGTGCGTGGCCGCGTCGAGCTGCTCGGTGGTCCAGCGGCGGGCCGTGAACCAGAAGGCGGGCTCACCGACCACCCGTAGTGCGTCGCCCGCGAAGTCCGTCCGCAGCTCGGCCCAACGGACGTCCGCGCGGGCGCCGTTCTCCTGCGGGCGCACATACGGGGTCTGCATGCGGTCGACCGGCATGAAGCGGCGACCGATGACGGACGCCGCCGCTGTGTCCGGATACGCCTCGCCGGTGCCGCCGAACCAGTGCGCGTACCCGTACGCGGCGGGCAGGCCGAGCCGGATGCCGAGCCGGGGCAGCGGTACCGTCCACTCGCCCTCGGGCACCACGGACACCGTGAGGCGCAGGCGGGCGCCGTCGGACGTCCAGCGGTAGACGGCGCGCAGCCCGATGTCGCGTGCGGCGGGCGCCACGCGGGTGCGGACGGTGAGCGCGCCGTCCGTCAACTCGACTCCGTCGAGGCGGTGTTGCATCCGGTGGAGGCCGAGTTCGCGCCATACGAGGCCGTTGCGCTGCCCGCCCTGCCAGGACGCCCCGTTGTCGTTGTCGGTGGGGGCGCGCCAGATGTCCAGGCGGGGGGCGCTGTTCAGCGGAAGGCCGTTCAGGGTGAGCAGCTCGCCGCTGCGGGCGTCGAAGGTGCCGGGGCCGAGCGTGATGAGGTCGCCCTCGCGCACCGGGCGCTCACCGGTGGCGGGGTGGACCGCGGGACGGGGTGCGACCGCGAACTCGGCCCCCGCGACGCCGTGGTCCAGCTTCGTCCAGTTCGTCTCGACGCCCACCATGGCCGTGAGATGCAGGAAGGTCTCGGCGTCACGGCTCGCGGGTGGCGCGTCCGGCAGTTTCAGCTCGACGGATTCGCCGGGCCCGAGCTCCGGGGGCACCGCCAGCTCCCCCGCTGCGAAGGGGGCATCCTCGTCGTCGCTGATGTACTGCCACTCAAAGGACAGATGGGACAGGTCCGCGAAGTCGTGCAGATTGGTGACCGTGACGGTCCCCGCATCGTCGTCGTACGCGAAACGCACGGGCTGGATGACCCGCTTGTACGCGTCGAGTCCGGGTGACGGCAGCCGGTCGGGGAAGACCAGGCCGTCGCAGACGAAGTTCCCGTCGTGCAGTTCCTCGCCGAAGTCGCCGCCGTAGGCGTAGCCGAACTCCGGGTGCGTGAGGCCGTGGTCGATCCACTCCCAGACGAAGCCGCCCTGATTGCGCTCGTGCGCGTAGAAGAGCTCCTGGTACTCGCTCAGGCCGCCGGGGCCGTTGCCCATCGCGTGCCCGTACTCGCAGAGGATGAAGGGGAGTTGGCGCCGCGCCTCGGGTCCCCCGGTGTCCGCGCGGTGGCCGATGCGCTCGACCTCGGCGTGCTCGGCGTACATGCGCGAATACATGTCGGTGTCCGCGCACGTGGGGTCGCCCTCGTAGTGGATCAGGCGCCCCGCGTCCCGCCCGCGGATCCAGCGGGCCATGGCGGTCAGGCCGCGGCCCGTCCCGCACTCGTTGCCGAGGGACCAGATGATCACCGAGGGGCGGTTCTTGTCGCGCTCGACCATGCGGGCCGCGCGGTCCAGGAGGGCGGGCGTCCAGCGATCGTCGTCGACGGGGTTGCCGCGCCATCCCTGCTCGGTGAAGCCGTGCGTCTCCAGGTCGCACTCGTCGATGACCCACAGGCCCAGCTCGTCGCAGAGGTCGAGGAAGGCGGGGTGCGGCGGGTAGTGGCTGGTGCGGACCGCGTTGATGTTGTGCTGCTTCATCAGGAGCACGTCGGTGCGCATCGTGTCGAGGTCGAGGGCGCGGCCCGTGTCCGGGTGGAACTCGTGCCGGTTCACGCCCCGGAACAGGATCCGCCGCCCGTTGACCTTGATGACGCCGTCCTCGACGGCGACCCGGCGGAAGCCGATCCGCAGCGGGACGCGCTCGCCCGGCGTGGCAAGGACCCCGTCGTACAGGCGTGGCGTCTCGGCGGTCCAGGGCTCGACGGTCACCGTCACGGACTCGCCCGTGGCGACATCGAGCCCCAGCTCGGGCACGGTGACCCGGCCGTCGACGTCCGATTCGACCCGCAGCGTCCCCGTCCCCGCGCGATGGTCGTACGAGGCGTGCGTGAAGAAGTCGAGCGCGCATCCCTCGGGGCGGTGCAGCAGCGTCACGTCCCGGAAGATGCCCGGCAGCCACCACTGGTCCTGGTCCTCCAGGTAGGAACCGGACGACCACTGGTGAACGCGGACCGCGAGGACGTTGCCCGACGGCTTCAGGAGGTGGCCGACCGCGAACTCGTGTGGGAGCCGGGAGCCCTTGAACTCACCCAACTCCGTGCCGTTCAGCCAGACGCGGGCGCAGGACTCGACGCCGTCGAAGCGGAGTGTGCCGCCGCCGGTCTCCGGCCAGCCGTCCGGCAGGTCGAAGGTGCGCAGGTGGTCACCGGTCGGGTTCTCGGTGGGCACGCGGGGCGGATCGACCGGGAAGGGATAGACCATGTTCGTGTAGATGGGCGCGCCGTGGCCCTGCAGCACCCAGTGGCCGGGCACGGTCACGGTGTCCCAGGCCCGGGCGTCGTGGCCCTCCGAGGCGAAGGAGTCGTCGGCGGTGTCAGCGGCCGGGGAGAGCCGGAAGTTCCAACTGCCGTTCAGCGAGAGGGAGATGGCGTCCGACTGCGCATACCACGCGCGGGGCGGGAGGCTGCCGGTGCCGGGGGATACGTCCTCAAGGTAGGGGAGCTCCATGACCTCCATCAGACAGCGGGGAGGCGAGACGTCACAACCGTCACGCGGCGGAGGTTGTTGGATTCTCGGAGCCCGAGTTGGACAAAAGGCGCATGGGTTGCGGATTTCGTCGCGTTATGTCGATAGGCCAACCATTATTCGTTGAGCCATGGCATTCCAGTCGCGAAATCGGTAGCTTGCGGAGGTGTGACCACCAGTAGCCTGGACCGCGCCGGCCTGGAGGCGATACTCGACGCCGGGTTCGTCTGTCACCTGGGCGTCGTGGCCGACGGCCACCCGATGGTGGTCCCCACCGTCTACGGACGCGACGAGAACCGGCTGTATCTGCACGGCTCGGTCGCGAGCCGCAGCCTGGCGGCCGACCCGGCCGCCGAGATCTGCGTGACCGTCACCCACGTGGACGGCCTGGTCCTGGCCCGCTCGGTCTTCGAGCTGGGCCGGAAACCTTCCCCTGACGGCCAGTTGGGGTGCTCCGGTCGCCGACCCGCTGCTCCCGCCGGGCATACCAGCCCCGCCCCACATCGCCGCGCGGGGCGGGACGCGGCAGGGCTGAGGCGGGTCAGGGCTTCGCCGTGGGCGGTGTCCCGCAGCCGTGCGCCTTCGCCGAACCCTGCGCGAACGCTTTGAGCGCGGCGCGCTGGTAGGCGCGATCGTCAGACGTGGGCCCGCCCTTCTCACCCTTCCCGGCCTTACCGCCCTGTTCGTACGACGCGTCACCCGACCCAGGTGGCTCGACGGTGAACAGGGCGCGCTCGCCGCCCTTCTCGCACGCCGCGCTGACCCAGTAGCCGCCGTCCGGCAGCCGGCCCGACGGCCGCACGCCGGGGATGCGGTTCCTGCCCAGGTAGTCGTAGCGGTCCTGGTAGCGGTAGCGCTCGTCCTGCGCGTACGGGCCGTAGTGCGCGGTCAGCCGATAGCGCCCGCCCACGTCCTCGGACGACCTGGCCACCGGCAGCCCGTCCCGTGTCACGGTGCCGGGACCCAGCACGCACACCTCGACCGGCGTCCCGCGCCGCCCGCCTTCCCACGCGTGTGCGACCTCGGAGCCACGTCCGGGCACGCCCCGGCAGGACGCGGCGGCATCGGCGAGCGGCACGGACTCGTCCGTGTCCACGGGCAGCGGCACCGTGCGCGGCGGCTTCCCCAGGTCGGCGTCGCAGTTCCAGCGGTCGGAGGCGTTCGCCGCCGTGGCGGTGGCGATCCGGGCGAACGCGGTGCGCTGCCGGGGGTCGTCCACGGTCGCGCCCTCGCCCTCGGTGTCCACCGTGACCAGGAGCCCGCCACGGCCCCGCGCGCAGTCGAGGAGGACCGCGGTGGTGGCCGACACATCGGCCGACACGTCCCCACCGCTCGAACCGCTCGAACCACTCGAACCGCTCGCCGTGAACACGCCGTTCCAGCCCGACCCGACCGCCACCGGCGGCAGCGCCGAGCGCACGTCCGGATAGGCCCCGTCGTACTCGCCGCTGAAGGCGTCCCGACGCCACCCCCGGGCCTCCGGGCCCCCGTCGTCCTTCGCGGCGCGCTCCGGCACCGCCCGCACGTTCACCGTCACCGAGCCGTCGCGTGCCGACCTGCCCCCGGCGTCACGGGTGATCGTGCAGTCCACACGCAGAGAGGCATCGCCCAGCTCGCCGTCCACCCGGTCGCGCGTCTCGTCCTTGAAGGGCCCGTCACCCAGCACGTCACGCACCTCGGCGGCCGGAAGCACCCCGTCGCAGGCCCCGCTGACCAGGCGCTGCACCACCCACCGGTCGTAGCCACCGCCGAACCAGAAGTACCCGCCCGCCACCAGCGCGAGGGCGAGCACCGCCCCGGCAGCCGTGGCGAGCCCCCGTCCGGCACCGGAACGCCAGGTCAGCCCTGCCACTCCTCCACCTCTCCCATGATCTCGGTGTCCCGGCAGTGCGCGCGTCGCGGCCAGCCGTCGTCCGCCGCCAGATAGCGATCGAGCACAGCCCGGGCGTCCGCCGAGACCCGCCGCCACTCCTTCTTGTCCAGGACGACCTCGTCCTGGTGCCGGAAGTCGAGCGCGGGTGTCACCGTGACGCGGTGGAACGCCGGCCCGCCGTCGCACACCGACCGCGCCCAGAGCGCGAGCAGCGGATCATCGCCCGACCGACCGAAGGTCAACTGGCCTTCAGGGCCTCGCTTGTGGCGGCTCTGCCCGCTCCCGGGGACGTCACCGCTGCCGCCGAACCTCTCGTACGCGCCGCGCGCGAGAACGCCCGACCAGCTCTCCGCGCTCGCGGCCTTGGTCCTCGCCTCGGCCGCCTGCCCCGCCGTGTCGTCCCACTGCCCTCCGCAGGTACCGGCGCGCTTGTTGTACGTGGTGTCGTTCGCGTCGAACTTCCAGCGACCGGCCGCGAACTCCAGCGCCTCGGGGGACAGCCAGTCGCAGAGCGAGCCGGTCCTCTTCGGCTCTGTCACGTCGGCCAACGGCCGTCCGGCGCAGTTCTGTTCGCGGCTCACCCAGTCCGCGACCCGGACCGCCGTGCGGGACGCCAGGAGCCGGTCGGCCTTGGGGACGTCGTACTCGCTGTCGGCGCGTGAGGGCAGATCCACGGAGACGAGCAGATCCTTCGACGGCCTGACCCGCCCGCTCAGCCCCTTGGGGCACTCCGTGAGCAGCGTGGCCGACACCTGGCTGCCGTGCAGCCGGTCCTCGGTCGACACCCCGCCCAACGCGGTGCTCGGCAGCGGCAGTTCGAAGCCACCGCCCGGTGCCTCGGTCCGGCCGAGCACGGCCTGGGCCCGCACCCGCACCCGCGCGTCCGGCTCCCAGCGCTCCTCGCCGCCGCCCCACGTGAGCGTGCAGTCGAGCAGCGCCCGGCTCTGCTGCCTCGGCGCGAGGAGCGTGCCGTACTCGTCCAGTACGCCCGCCGCGTCGTCCGGCACGAAGGAACGCAGCTCCCCGGGCAGCAGGCCCGCGCAGGCGTGGGTCAACTGGTCCTGGTTGGCCGCGAGACGGTCGTCGCGTTCCTGGGACCGCCAGACGGCGATCCCGGTGCCCGCCGCGACCAGAGCCAGGACGGCCACCCCGGTGGCCACGAGCCACGTACGCCTGCGGACGTCACGCATCCCTGGCATGGCCCCCCTTCCAAGATCGGAGAGGAGACGCTATCAACCGGACCCCGGACCCCGGACCCCGGACCACGGATGGCGGCCGTGGGCCGTTAGAGCTCCATCGTCCCGGACAGGAATTGCCGGGCGATCACTTCGGGGGCCTCGCCGTACGCGAACGCGCGGGCCTTGATGAGTGCGAGGGAATCGCCGAGCGATCTGCCCGCCTGCGCGGACAGCCTGCCCGCGGCCTGATGGACCACCGCCCGGATGTCGGCGCCGCCGTACAGATCGAGGTCTCCGTCGGGGCCGAGCAGTACGCCGTTCAGGAGGGCGCGGGCGACGGTGTGGAAGGTGTCCGACTGGGCCAGCGGCGTCCCGGGGTCGAAGAGGATGAGCGCCCCGACGCAGTTGTCGGAGGCCTTCAGCGGCAGTGCGGCGACCGTACTCAGGCCGAGGTCGGCGAGGCCCGCACCGTACCCGGGCCAGCGCCGCTCAAGGACATCGCCCGACGCGAACACCGTGCGGCGGCTCCCGGCGGCGTCGAGCCCGGGCCCCGAGTTCAGGACGAACTCCAGATCCTGGGCGCGGCGTGCGCGGCCGTCGGACGCGGCGACGGCGAGCTGACCCAGGTCCTCCCCGACGAGGGTGAGCGCGGCGCTGCGCGTCCCGCACGCCTCGGCCACCCCGGCCATGAACAAGGGGCGGTGCTCGTCCGCGGGCGGAGGCCTGGGCGACGGCCGTTTCGCCGCCCAGGCCCACATCTTGCGTGCGTAACTCTCCTGGAGCCGGGCGGTGGTGAGGTGCCGCTCGACCGTCGTGTGGTGCCGCTGCGCCACCTCCGCGTGGAACGCGAGGCCGCTCTCCTCGTACAGACGGTCGTACTGCTCGGCTGTCGACAATTCCCGGGCCGCGCGTTCCCTCGCCCGGACGGCACGGCCCCAGGCGATGTCGCCCTGGTCGCCCGCTTCTCGCGAACTGCCTTCCATGGCGCTCATGTCCAACAGAATACGACTCGCGCGGTCAGTTGCCCCGTACTGCCTTGAGGTCTTCCATCAGAAGGACGACACCTCCGCTGTGCGCGTCAAACGGCGAGCAGATGACGGAACAGTCGATGTGCCGGCCGATGCGGTTCACGGCGGGAATCACCACGGGGCCCGACCGCGTTCCCGACGCGACGCACTCGGGGATGAGTTCACGCAGCTTGTCGGTGGGCAGCCCGAAGTCGAGGGCGAAGAAGTTCTTGCCGAGCACCTCGTCCGCGCGCAGCCCCCACAGCTCGACCGCGCCGCGGTTCCAGCTCCGGGTGCGCATGTCGGCGGAGAGGACCACCACGCCCGCCGCGATACTGCTCACCACGCCTTCCAGGAAGGCCCGGGCCTCGTCCAGGTCCGTGGAACGCAGCCGCAGCTCGTCGTTCATGGTCTCGAGCTCTTCGTTGCCCGACTGGAGTTCCTCGTTCGTGGTCTCCAGTTCCTCGTTGGTGGACTGGAGTTCTTCGTTGGTGGTCTCCAGTTCCTCGATGCTCGACTGGAGTTCCTCGTTGGTGGTCTCCAGTTCCTCGTTGGTGGACTGGAGTTCCTCATAGGCCGTCTCCAAGTCCTCCCGCACGCGCTTGACTTCGGCCTTGAGCTGCGTGGCCACCGTGACGTCGGTGAACATGACGTTGGTGGCGACCGGCACGCCGTGGCTGCTGGAGATCGGCTGGACGACGATGTCGAAGTACTGCACCTCGTTGCCCACACGCCGCTCGGCGGCGTTCACCCGCAGCGGCCTGCGCTCGTAGTTGGACTGGTCGATCAGCGAGCGCAGTTCGGTGGGCCGGTAGGAGATCTCCAGATCCTGGAAGGGGCGGCCCACGTCGTGGACCGAGAGCCCGAACTGGGCGCGCGCCTCGTTGTTGATCATCACCACGAGGCCGTCCTGGTCCAGGGCGACGGAGGCGCCCTGCGAGGCGTCGAGGATCAGGTCCCGCAGATGACGGTTCCGGGTGAGTGCCTGCGCCTCGGTGCCGACACTCGGCCTCATCTTCAGGGGTACGGAGGGGTAGGGCGGGATGGTGTTGCCGGGCTGGCGACGGAACACCCGCTGGCGGATGTTGATCGCCTCGAAGCGGTCGCTGTCGCTCAGGAGCATCTCGGCCTTGCCGAGGAAGAGATAGCCGCCCTCGCGCAGCGCGAAGTGGAAGCGGTCGATGATCTGGGTCTGCGCCTCGACGTTGAAGTACATCAGCGTGTTGCGGCAGACGAGCAGGTCGAGACGGGAGATCGGGGCGTCACGCGTGATGTCGTGCCGGCCGAAGATCACCCGGCGGCGCAGATCGGGGCGGAAGACGTAGTGGGTGTCGTGCCGCTCGAAGTACTTGTCGCGCAGCTCGGCGGAGAGCGCCTCGAGGTTCTTCGCGGGGTAGCGGCCGGCGCGGGCCTCGCGCAGCGCCTCCTCGTCGACGTCCGTCGCGTAGATCTTCACGCGGTTCAGGCTCTCCTCGACACCGAGGGCCTCCGCGAACATGATCGCCAGCGAGTACGCCTCCTCACCGCTGGAGCAGCCCGCGCTCCACACCCGGATCTCGCCCTCGGGCTCCGCGTCCGTGAGCAGTTGGGGCAGTACCTCGCGCTGGACGAGGTCCCAGGCGTCGGGGTCGCGGAAGACGGAGGTGACGTTGATCAGGATCGTGTTGAACAGGGCGCGGAACTCGACGGTGTCGGTCTCCAGGAGGTCTCGGTAGTCCTCGTAGCTCTGCACGCCGACGTCGCTCATGCGCTTGCGGATGCGGCGGCCGAGGGTGGACCGCTTGTAGCCGGTGAAGTCGAAGCCGCGGGCGTCGCGGATGAAACTGAGCAGGTCCTCAAGGCTTTGGTCGACCGTCTCGCTCCCGCGTCCGGTCCTCTTCGCCGGTGCCTGCTCGGGCGTCTGATCCGCCGTGGCCCCGGGCTTCGTCTCCGCCGGGGCCCCCGGCCCTTGTTCCGTTGTGGGCTCCGGCGACCGGTCTTTCCCGGTGCTCTTCTCGGTCCCGTCCACGGGACCGGACGGCTCGTTCATCACTGCCTCTTGCTCTCGACGAGTCCGCGGAGGGCCGCGGCGATTTCTTCCAGGCGGAGCACCTGGTCGGCGGCCCCCGACTCCACCGCCGCTGTGGGCATGCCCGTGAACTGGGCCGTCTTCGGGTCCTCGACCAGCACGACGCCGCCGTGGGCCTTGATCGCGGCCACCCCTCTCGCGCCGTCCACACCGGTGCCGGTGAGGACGCACGCGATCGCCCGCGGGCCGTAGGTCTCGGCCACCGACTCGAAGAGGAGATCGGCGGAGGGGCGGACGAAGTGCACGACCTCGCTGTCCGACAGGGTGATCGTGCCGCTCGGCTTCACCAGGAGGTGCCGCCCGGGCGGCGCCAGATAGACGGTCCCGGGCTCGATGCGGTCCTGGTCCTCCGCGAGCCTGATCGCGAGCTCCGTACGCCGGGCGAGCACTTCCGGCAGGACCGTCCGGTGCCGGGGGTCGAGGTGCTGGACCACGAGCAGCGGCACCGGGAGGTCGGCGTCGAACTCCGCGAGAAGGCTGGTGAGAGCCTGGACGCCACCGGCCGACGACGCGATGGCGACGACGGCGTAGTCCTCTGGGGCGCGCTGCTCGAACGGCATGTACTGAGCCTATCCGGTGAGCGGTCACACGGCGTAGTGGCGCGGAGCGGCAACACCCTTGTCGCCGGTCCGGTCATCTGCTTGACTCCGCCCGCCAGCACGCCAGATCCCCCCAGCACGCCAACGTACCGGCGGAGGACGCCATGGAGATCACCCGCAGACGCCTGCTGTCCGCCCTCTCGGCCGCCGGTCTCCTGGCGGTGGTCCCCATGCTTCCGGCGAGCGCCGCCGAGGCAGCGGCGGACAGCGCCCGACTGCTGGCCAACACCGTGGACGTCTTCGCCGGGACAGCCGAGTCCAACGCGCGCCCCGAGACCGCCGCCAAGCTCACCGCGATCGACAAGACCGCGCGGACGAACCTGAAGGCGATGGACGACGCGGCCGAGGGAGAGCTCTTCGCCGGTCTGGCACTCGGCACCGATGACGCCAATCTCAACACGGCCTACAAGCGTCTGTACGAGATCGCCCTCGCCACCCGCGCGCCGAACCCCACCGCCCCCTCGGACCTCTACGGCGACACCACCGTGCAGCGCCGCGTCATCGACGGCCTCGTGTGGCTGCACGAGCGCCACTACGGGGACCAGGCCAAGGGGTACTACGGCAACTGGTTCAACTGGGAGATCGGCATCTCCCAGCACGTCAGCAAGACCCTCGTACTCCTCGCCGACGAGGTGCGGACCTACCGGCCCGAGCTCATCGGCACCTACGTCGCCTCGATGGACGCCTACCTGCGCAACGGCACCGACGGCGACGTGAACCTCGACTCGCGGTTCCACACCGGCGCCAACCTCGCCGACATCACCACCAACCGCATCCTGCAGGGCGCGCTCCTCGGCGCGAGCGGTGAGGCCCGCATCCGCAAGGCCCTCGTCGACCAGCTCACGGTCTTCGTCACCGTCGACCCCTACCACCTCGTCCACGGGGTGACGGACGGCCACTACGCCGACGGTTCGTTCATTCAGCACGCCTCCGTCGCGTACACGGGCTCGTACGGGAAGGCCTTGCTCACGCGGGTCGTGCAGACCCTCAAGATCCTCGACGGCACGGGGTTCGCGCACGGTGAGGAACTGGTGCCGACCGTGCGCAGATGGGTGCGCGACGGTTTCGCGCCGCTCATCTTCGAGGGCTGGATGATGGAGATCGTGAAGGGGCGCGCCGTGTCGCGGCCGGACGGCGGCTACGTGGACGTCGCGGTGGTCGTGGAGGCCGTCGTCGACCTCTCCTCCCTCTCGACCGGCGCCGACGCCACCGCCCTGAAGAGCTATGTGAAGCACATCCGGGCCACCTCGCGCGCCGTGCTCAACCCGGCGGGATTCGTCTCACCCCTGAGCATCGTGCGCTTCGCCGACATCATCGGCGACACCACGCTGCCCGCCGCGGACCTCAACCCCGCCTCCCGCAGCGTCGCCTTCAACGCCATGGACAAGAACGTCCACCGCAGACCGGGTTACGCGTTCGCGCTGGCCCGCAGCTCGGACCGGATCAGCAAGTACGAGTACATGAGCGGCGAGAACCTCATGCCGTGGTTCCAGGGCGACGGCGCGTACTACCTCTACCTCTCCGGGCAGGACCAGACGCAGGCGTACGGCGTCGACTACTTCACGACGGTCTCTCCGTACGGCCTCGCGGGGGTCACCGCGCCCGTCGAGCAGCGCCGCACCGTCCCCGAGCTCTACGGAAAGCCGTTCTACGACAACCCGGGCCACCCCCTGAACTTCACCTCGTCCTCCGAGTCGCAGAACAAGTACGTCTACTTCCCGCGCGGCACCAACCAGCACTCCGGGGGCGCCGTGCTCGGGACGTACGGCGCGGCGGGGGCGGTGCAGTCGAGTGATGTCGCTTTTCAGGACCGGGAGTTGCTGCCGGACGACTTCGTCGAGTACCGCAACGCCTCCGCGACGAAGTCGTGGTTCCTGCTCGACGAGGAGATCGTGATGCTCGCGGCCGGGGTGGGCGACCGCGCGGGGCGGGCCGTGACGACCACGGTCGACGCCAGGACCGCGCTGCCGGACGACGAGATCTCCGTGACGGGACAGCTCCGTGACGGCAGCGCGTGGACCGGGGCGGGCACGGGCGACCTCCGGTGGCTGCGGTACGCCAACGCCACGCGGCGCACCTCCGTCGGCTACCTCTTCCTGGACACCCCGAAGGTGCGCGTCACCCTGGACGACGTCACCCGGAGCCGCCGGGTCGTCCGCACCGCCAACCCGGACACCGCCGTGACGCGCACGGTCCTCGGCGTGACGGTGGACGGAGCCGCCGGCGCCGGGCCCGCCTCGCTGGCCTACGCGCTGGTGCCGAACGCAGGCGAGGCCGGGCTGCGCTCCTACCGCTCGGGGCAGCCTCTCAAGATCCTCGCGAACACGGTGCGGCTGCAGGCCGTCAGCCACGCGGGCCTCGGCCTGACCGCCGCGAACAGCTTCACCGCGGGGCGCCACGAGGCCGCCGGGCTGCGGATCGACGGCCCGGCCTCGGTGCTCGTCCAGCGCGAGCGGCGCGGCACGACCACGGTGGCGGTGTCCGATCCGACGATGGACCGAGACAGGATCAGCGTGCTGCTCCGGGGCCGCTCCTTGCGGCAACTGAAGGCCGACGAGGGGGTCCGCGTGAGCCGAACCCAGGGCGGCACCCGAATCGACGTGAACACCCACCACGCGTACGGCCGAAGCTTCACGGTCACGTTGCGCGGCTGAGGGCTGCCTGGACCTGGCCGGAACCGATCCCTCCGCCCCAGCGCGCGCCCCGTAAACGCCCCGAAACAAATTCGATGAGCCATGGGTGGCCGAAAGGCGACCCTGAACCTCAGTTTTTCGCTACGTTCCCCCCATGCTCATCCCCGCCTTCGTCGACATGCGGCCCATCGGGAGGTGCAACCTCAGCTGCCCCTTCTGTTTCGGTCCGAGGCACGAGGTTCCCTCCATGTCCCGGGGCGTCGCGCTCAAGGTCGCGGCAGCGCTGAGGGACGGGGGCGTGCGCGGCGTCGTCATCTCCGGCGGTGAGCCGACCCTGCTCTCCTATCTCGACGAACTCGCGGCCGCTTTGCGGGAGCCAGGCGAGGACGGCAGCGCACCACGAGTCGTGCTGAGCACCAACGGTCTTGCCCCGCTGCGCACGATGGAACGCGTCCTGCCCAGCCTCTCCTGGATCGCACTGCCCCTGGAGTCCGCCGACGCGGACGAGCACCGGGCACTGCGCACGGGCGTCGCACCACACCGAGACAAGATGCTCGCGCTGCTCGAAGAGGTGCGCAAGAACCACGAGCACGTCAAGGTGAAGCTCGGCACGGTCGTCACACGGTTGAACGTCCGGGGGGCTCCCGACGTGCTGAACCTCATCGAGGACGACGCCTTCCTGCCGGACGTGTGGAAGGTCTACCAGATGTCGGAGACCAACTACGGCGCGGACAACCGGGATTGGCTCGCCATCGGGGACGAAGAGTTCGAGGACGTGGTGGGGCGGTGCGAGGCCGCGGCCAAGGCGCGCGGCGTCACGCTGCGGGTCTACCGGAACAGGACCCGCACGGGCAGTTACTTCTTCATCGACCCGGACTGCGAGGTCGTCGTCGTCGACGAGGGTGGGGAGCGCAGGATCGGGAACTTCTTCGAGAGGCTCGCGCAGAGCTTCGGCGAGCTGCCCCCGCCGGTCGAGGGAACGCGGAACACCGAGAACTTCACCGGCACTTACCCGGACGCGTGAGGAGCTCGCGGTGACGACACAGGTACGTGTAGGGGTCCAGGCGATCGTTCGCGCGGGCGGGCGCGTGCTGCTCGGGCTGCGGGCCAACACCTTCGGCCACGGCACCTGGGGGCTGCCCGGCGGGCATCTCGAAGTGGGCGAGTCCCTGGCCGGCGCCGCCTGCCGGGAGCTGGCCGAGGAGACGGGCCTGCGCGCGATCGGTACGCGCGTCGCCTGCGTCACCGATCCCGACCCGGCGGCCAATCACCACATGCAGGTCGGCGTGGAGATCCTCGACTTCACCGGGGAGCCGCGGGTCCTGGAGCCCGAGCGGTGCCTGCGCTGGGAGTTCTGGCACCTGGACGAGCTGCCCGACGCGCTGTTCGTGGGATCGGCGGGGGTGCTGCGCAGCGTCAGGGGCGGGGCTCTCCATCTCCCTTGAACCGGTCGTCCGACTGGGCGCGCACCGCGTCCCGCAGCGCCGTCTTGTGCTGTTCCTCGCTCGCCTCGAACTGGTCGAGGGTGCTGGCGAGTTCCCACTGGATGTCGAACTCCGCCCGGCTGTCGGAGTAGTACCTGCTGTCCTTGTGGAACTCCACCTCAAGGACATTGAGCTTGCGGCGGGTCCTGCGTTCCGGGTTGGAGGTGATGTAGGGCTCGAAGAAACCGCGGTCCGTGGTGAGCAGGGTCGAGCCGGGGATGTCGATATGGGTGAGTCGTAACTCGATGCGGTCGTGGTACGTCTCGCGAAGCGTGCGGTAGGCGTCTATGACGTGCAGGAAGGTCTTCGAGTAGTAGTCACTCGCGGCGATGATGTCCACGATGTTGTGGGAGTTGGGACGCTGTGCCGTCGCGTCGTGCTTGGTGAAGATGGCGAGGTTGTTCCAAGGGCTGCTGATGATGGCGTAGAAGTAACTGCCCTGATTCAGGGCGTGGATCACCTGCGGGTGGAAGAGCTTCAGGTCCTTCAGGAAGAACGACGCGCCCGCGTGCGCGACCAGCCTGATCACATTGCGCTCCTGGCGCAGGGCGTCGCCCTTCGCCTTGTTACGCGCGTTGTTCTCCTGGGGTGTGTACACATGCTCGATGAGATAAGGGAGTTCGTCCGACGGCGCCGTGGCGCCCCGCATGTCCGCGAGCGCCGCGCGCAGGGCGAGTGTCTGGGAATGGTCGCGGCCCAGGGTCCGCGCGGCCCTCGCGGTCGCCGAATCCAGCAGGGCCACGGCCTGCTGCCTGCGCGACGCGCAGCACGCCGTGCCGTCGGCCGCGTCGAACTCCGCGGTGGCCAGCGCCGCCTGGGCGACCAGCGTCTCCTGGTGATCGGCCCCGAGGAGCGCGGACGCACGGAGGTGCGCGATCTCCAGCTCGCCCAGTTCCGCCTCGATCCGCGCCTCGTCCTGGACCGCCTTGGCGGCCTGGAACCTCGCCTGGGCCAGGGCCGAGCGGGCCGCGACGGCCTTGGGGTCGTCGTCGTCCTTGAAACTCGTGAACCAGTCGACCGACGCGGTGAAGTCACCCAGGGCGCGCGTGAGTTCTGCCGTGTCCCGCCGGATCGACGCGACTTCGACCCGCACCCAGTCCGCGGTCAGCCGTGCCTCCGGATCGCCTCCGTAGTACTTGCCGAGGACGGCGACGGCCTTGTGTGCCCAGACCTTGGCGTCCTCCAGATGCCCGGCCCGTAAGCTCACGGCGCTCAAGTTGGCCAGGATGCGGGCCAGTTCGGGTGCGGCGGCGCGCTGTGCGCGGTTGAGGGCGTAGTTCAGGACCATGCGGGCCCGGTCGAGGTCGTCGTGCTCCGCGAGCAGCGCGCCCAGTTCGTTCCAGGTGTCGGCCTGGAACTGTTCCTGGTCCGCTTCCGCCAGCTCCATGTGGCGCAGGGTCACCGCGGCGAGCGCGTGCGAGCGTTCTCGCATGTCGAGTTCGAGGAGCAGTTGGGCGAGGTTGATGTGCTGGCGGGCGTGGGGGCGGAGGCGGGCGTAGGGCGCTTCCGGGTCGGTGCGGCGGTCCACGTAACCCGCCAGTGACTCCCTCAGGTCGGACCGGGCCGTTCCGTGCGCCTCAAGGGCGTCCTCCGCAGTCGCCAGCGCCTCGCTGACGTTCGCGATCGTCGTCATGTCCCCTCCAGGAGACGGGCCGCCTTGGTGTGCGGCATGCTCGTCACGGCCGGGGCCGGTGCCAGCGCAGGTTCACATAGCTGGTCACGGCGGCCAGTCCGGCCGGCACCGTGCGGTCCTTGCGGGCCAGTGCTTCCGCCTCGTGGTCCTGACGCACCTCGTAGACGCGCTCGGAGTCGGACAGCGGCTGTCGTGGTTCGGGGCGGAACTTGAAGGTGTCGAACCGGCGCACCGCCTCGTCGATCGTGCCGGCGAACAGCGTGCCCTCCTCGGCGTCCGTGGCGGAGGGCCGCGCGACGATGAGCCCGAGGACGACCGTGGGGCGGTCGGGATCGGGTGTACCGCGGTCGACGGGGCTGCCGGCGAACTTCCGCACGTCGTCGCAGGAGCCGTCGTGCCGCAGCCGGTGGCAGCTGACGGCCTGCTCGCCCGTGCTCTGGTAGATGACCGATACGTGGCTCACGGTTCCCCGCAGCCTGCCATTGCCCGAGGGCCTGCGGCCCGCGGTCCACGCCTCTCCTTCGCGCGCGACATCGAAGTGGATTCCGGGGAGCGGTACCTTTTCGCCTTTCTGGAAAAGGATCTTTACCAGAGCCATGTCGGAAAGGAGATCGAATTGCTGGACCTCGCCCCCCAGGCGCCTGCCGTCCGGAAGACGGAGGAGGACCGGGCGCATGCGTTTCTCTTTGTCATCTCCCAGGCAGTGCGCCGCGGTTAGGGCGAAGTGCCTGGTGAGGCGAACACCGGAACCGATGCGATCGTTGTTCCGGAATATCTGGATCAAGTGTTTATGGCGCGGCTCTTGATGCGTCATGGGTTCGTCCCCCCGTCCGATCCCAGGAGTGAGCAACTGCCCTGTGCGGGGGCACGCTGCTCGTGCGCTGTGAATATGCAATGGTAGCCATGAACGGTTCCCCACCGGGAGTTACCGCACAAGAAACGTTCTCAGGCCCCGGGGCGAGGTGATCCCTCCGTATCGGTGTGCCGAAATAGGCGCCACTTCCACCACGATCTTCTTCGTTTCCTCGTCCCGTGCACCTCTTCGCGCAGGATGCCCAGGAGCAGATGGTCGGAATCCTCTGATTCCTTTACACGCTCGGTGAATTCGCGCCACAGCGGGTCCGTCTGGCTCACCCGGGGATTGGTCCCCTCCTGGTTGTCCCACTCGTGCCACGCGCCGATCCACGCGCGCATCGCCTGGAAGGCGGCCCAGTGCGCGTCGAGGACCGGGGTCGTGGCGTAGATCTCCAGCCGGGCCGCGAGGACATGGACGTCGCTCACCGCCGCACCGGTGCCGTCCGGCCAGTCGCCAGTGTCCGACAACTGCGCGCGCAGGGCGCCGACCCGGTGCACGGCGATCATGGCCTCTTCGTAGACGTCCATGCACCGTGACCACACGCGGTTCTCGCGCTCACGCCTGTCCGTCGCGTGCTGGGTGAGCCAGGCGCCGGAGAAGGAGGCCACGGCGCCCAGGGTCATGCCGGTGATCGCCGCTTCGGCCGGATTGAGTCCCACCCCGCCAGCATGAGGGGTCGGCGACGCCGCGCCTACGCGCCTGCCTCACAAGACGTGCTCCGCACATCCCGCGGAGTCGCCCCCCACCACCGCTTGCAGCAGCGGTTCAGGGCCGACTGTTCGGAGAGGCCGAGGAGCAAGGCCACCTGGCCCAGCGGGAGTTCGGTGGTGGTGAGGTAGCGGTGGGCGGCCCCGCGGCGTTCCTCGTCGACGATGCGGGCGAACGTCGTGCCCTCGTCCCGCAGCCTGCGCTGGAGCGTCCGGGGGTGGACGTTGAGCAGGCGGGCCACCGTGCCGATCTCGGGCGGCGTGGTGCCGAGCGACCTGGCCACGACCGCACGCACACTGCCCACGACATCCGCACGCTCCTTCAGGAGTTGCTCGTCCAGGTACGCGAGCGCCAGGCGCCGCAAGTGCGCGTTGCCGCCGCCGAGCGGCCGGTCGGCCAGGCTCAAGGGGACCCGCAGCAGCGCCGCGGGGCGGTCCGCCTTCACCGGTACGCCGAAGAAGTCCTCGTACACCGAGAGCGGTGCGAGCAGCGGGTGGGGGAGTTCGACCGAGCCGAGGCCGTACGGACCGACCAGGTAGACGATCGCGCGGTGCATGAAACCCAGGGAGAGGTCGATGCCCTGCGGCGGCGCCTCGAACCCCTCGCGCACGCCGTAGCGCAGGGCGGCCACCCCCGGGGTGCCGTACGGATCGGGCTCCAGGCTCAGGCTCAGCGAGCGCGCGTGGACGAACAGATAGCGCGTGGTGCACTCCAGGGCGTCCCCGAGCGTCTCGGAGTTCTGGATGGCCAGCGCGAGCGCGCCGAGCATGCCCAGGTCCTGCCGGGCCGCGATCCGCAGGCCGAGATCGGGGCAGCCGAGGTCCGCGGCGGCCAGCTCGAGTACGGTGGCCATCGCCTCCTCCGGCACCAGGACGTCGTCCGCGTCCAGCGCTGCCGCGGGACAGCCCGCCTGCCGGGCGTACGCCTCGGCGTCGCCCCCGAGCTCCGCCACCGTGGCGCGGAAACCCCGCAGCCCCGCCGATCTGATCACGGACATGTCGTCTAGGGTCAAAGATCTGTCGTCCCGGGTCAATTCCTGCCGGGTGTGCTTCCGGACACTGGAGGAATGACGCACTCCGCACACCACTCACGGACCGCCGCCGACGACACCGCCGCCCCGGTCGAACACATCGACGTCGTGATCGTGGGCGCCGGTCTTTCCGGTGTCGGCGCCGCCTACCGGCTGCAGACCGAATGCCCGGAGCGTTCGTACGCGATCATCGAGGCGCGGCAGTCCATGGGCGGGACCTGGGACCTGTTCCGCTACCCGGGGGTGCGCTCGGACTCCGACATGTTCACCCTCGGCTACGCCTTCAAGCCCTGGCGCGACTCGAAGGTGCTCGCCGACGGCCGGTCCATCCTGAGCTACATCAAGGAGACGGCAGCGGAGTTCGGCATCGACCGCAAGATCCGCTATGGGACCAAGGTCGTCGGCGCCGACTGGTCCACCGCGACGGCACGCTGGACGGTGACCCTGGAGCGCACCGACGAGGACGGCGGCCGCACCCTGTCCACCGTGATCTGCGACTTCCTGTACTCCTGCGCCGGTTACTACGACTACGACCAGGGCCACGCCCCCGAGTTCGAGGGAGCCGACTCCTTCACCGGCACGGTCGTGCACCCGCAGTTCTGGCCCGAGGACCTGGACCACGCGGGCAAGCGCGTGGTCGTCATAGGCAGCGGCGCCACCGCGGTCACCCTCGTCCCCGCGATGGCACGGTCCGCGGAACACGTCACCATGCTGCAGCGCAGCCCCACCTGGATCGGCTCGCTCCCCTCACGGGACAGGCTGGCCGACGGCGTCCGCGCCGTACTGCCCGCGGGCCTGGCGCACCGGGTCGTGCGGACGAAGAACATCCTCTTCACCATCGGCTTCTACCAGTTCTGCCGCCGCAGCCCGAAGGCCGCGCGACGCCTGCTCACCGGCCTCAACAAGCGCATCGTCAAGGACGACCGACTGATCGCCGACCACCTCACGCCGTCGTACGACCCCTGGGACCAGCGGCTGTGCGCGGTTCCGGACGCCGATCTCTTCGAGGTCCTGAAGACGGGCGAGGCCGAGATCGTCACCGACCACATCGACCGCTTCGTCCCCGAGGGCATCCGGCTCAAGTCCGGCCGTGTCCTGGAGGCCGACGTCGTCGTGACCGCCACGGGTCTGCGACTGCTCGCCTTCGGCGGCATCGCCCCGCGCGTAGACGGACGGCCGGTCGAGCTGAACAAGCAGTTCGTGTGGCGCGGCGCGATGATGACGGGCGTCCCGAACTTCGCCGTGTGCATCGGCTACACCAACGCCTCCTGGACGCTGCGCGCCGACCTCACCTCCCGCCTCGTCTGCAAGGTGCTCAACCACATGCGCGACAACGCCTACGCGGCGGTGGAACCGAGGCCCACGAGCAGCCTCACCGAACGCCCGCTGCTCGACCTGGCGTCGGGATACGTCCAGCGCTCCATCGACGCCTTCCCCCGCCAGGGCGACCGCGGCCCCTGGAAGGTCCGGCAGAACTACGTGCTCGACGCCGCGTCGACGATGCGCACCAACCTGCGCAAGACGCTCGCCCCCACACCGCTGTCCGCCGTGCGCCGGGCCCGTACGGCGGACAGCGGGACGGCGGCGGCCGAGCAGCCCGTCGCCGCCGGAAGCGAAAAAGGTTGGCGCTCCGCCTGAGGGCGGGGCTAGGGTTGGCCTCGTTCGTCCGGCGGTCTGTCGACCGCCGGTGCCGGTTGAGTGTGATCCAGGAGGTGTGACCGATGGCTGTCGTTGAGATGGGCGCTGCCCGCATCGAGAAGTCCGTCCATTCCACCTCCGTGGCCACCGGCTGACCTGCCTTTCCTCCACGCGCCAGTGAGCGCGTGCGCCGGGGCCACCCTGTGAAGGGTCACCCCTTGTCTTCCTCTCTTTCCGCTTCATCCGCTTCATCTTCTTCACCGCAGGCTTCTCTCCCGTCCTCGGACCCGCTCGCGCCCTACGGCTGGGACGAGCACTGGGAGGCCGAGTTCGCCCCGTACGCGGCGCAGGGTCTGCTGCCCGGCCGTGTCCTGCGTGTCGACCGCGGCCAGTGCGACGTCGTCACTCCGGACGGCACGGTGCGCGCGGACACCGAGTTCGTCGTGCCCCGCGACCCGATGAAGGTCGTGTGCACGGGGGACTGGGTCGCGCTCGACCCCGAAGGCGGCGATCCGCGGTACGTCCGTACGCTGCTGCCGCGCCGGACCGCCTTCGTCCGCTCCACCTCGTCGAAGCGGTCCGAGGGGCAGATCCTCGCGGCCAACGTCGACCACGCGATCATCGCCGTGTCGCTCGCCGTCGAGCTCGACCTCGGCCGGATCGAACGGTTCCTGGCCCTGGCCTGGGAGTCCGGGGCCCAGCCCCTGGTCGTCCTCACCAAGGCCGACCTCGTCCCGGACGCCACCGGCCTGTCCTACCTCGTCGAGGACGTCGAGACATCGGCCCCCGGCGTCCAGGTGCTCCCGGTCAGCGCCACCACCGGGGAAGGCGTCGACATCCTGTGCGCCGTCGTCGCCGGTGGTACGTCGGTCCTGCTCGGCCAGTCCGGAGCGGGCAAGTCGACGCTGGCCAACGCACTGATCGGCGAGGACGTCATGCGCGTCAACGCCGCCCGTGACGTGGACGGCAAGGGCCGCCACACCACGACGACCCGCAATTTGCTCGTGCTCCCGGCGGGCGGTGTCCTCATCGACACGCCGGGCCTGCGAGGTGTTGGCCTCTTCGATGCCGGGTCGGGCGTCGGCCAGGTCTTCTCCGAGATCGAGGAGCTCGCGGCCGACTGCCGCTTCCACGACTGCGCCCACACCGCCGAGCCCGGCTGTGCGGTGCTCGCGGCCGTGGAGGACGGCTCGCTCCCCGACCGCCGCCTCGACAGTTACCGCAAGCTGATCCGCGAGAACCAGCGCATCGTCGCCAAGACGGACGCGAAGCTCCGGGCGGACATGCGGCGCATGTGGAAGCTGCGGGGCGCGGAGGGCAAGGCGGCCATGGAGGCCAAGCGGGGCCGTATCCGCTGAGGGCGGCCGCGTCGCGGGGGCGTGTCTACGCGCGCCCCCGCAACGCGGTGTCCGAATTCCGCCAGCCGAAGCGCCGTCCACCCCGCACACTGGACCACGTGATCGATGAAGAGACCAGGTACGAGGCGGTGCGCAGCCGCGACGCGCGCTTCGACGGAGAGTTCTTCTTCGCCGTCGAGACCACCGGCATCTACTGCCGCCCCAGCTGCCCCGCCGTCACCCCGAAGCGCAAGAACGTCCGCTATTACACCACCGCGGCCGCCGCCCAGGGCTCCGGATTCCGGGCCTGCCGACGCTGCCGCCCGGACGCCGTGCCGGGGTCCGCGGAGTGGAACGTACGCGCGGACGTCGTAGGGCGCGCCATGCGCATGATCGGTGACGGCGTCGTCGACCGCGAGGGCGTCTCCGGTCTCGCCGTGCGGCTCGGCTACAGCTCCCGGCAGGTGCAGCGGCAGCTCACCGCCGAGCTGGGGGCCGGGCCCGTGGCCCTCGCGCGGGCCCAACGGGCGCACACCGCACGGGTGTTGCTCCAGACCACGGGCCTGCCGATCACGGAGATCGCGTTCGCCGCAGGGTTCGCGAGCGTCCGGCAGTTCAACGACACGATCCGCGTGGTGTACGCCCTGACGCCCACCGCGCTGCGGGCCGCCGCGCCGCGAGGAGGGGGCGCCGGAAAGGCGACTCCGGCGGCCGGGGTGCCGCTGCGGCTTGCCTACCGGGGTGCCTATCAGGCGGGCGCCGTCTTCGACCTGCTCGCCGAGGAGGCCGTCGCCGGAATCGAGCAGGTCAGCGGGGCGCCGGGCGGGCGGACGTACCGGCGTACGTTGCGGCTGCCGTACGGCACGGGGATCGTGGCCGTCGAGGAGAGTGACCATGGGGTCGGCGGATGGCTGGACGCGCGGCTCCATCTGACCGACCTGCGGGACCTGACGACCGCCGTGCAGCGGTTGCGCCGGCTCTTCGACCTCGACGCGGACCCGTACGCCGTCGACGAGCGGCTCGGCGCCGATCCCCGCCTAGCTCCGCTGGTCGCGGCGCGGCCGGGCCTCCGGTCGCCGGGCGCGGCCGATCCCGATGAGTTCGCGGTGCGGGCGCTTGTGGGGCGCGAGGGTGCCTCGCTCCTGGTCGAGCGGTACGGGAAGGCGCTGGACGCGCCGTGCGGGACGCTGACCCATGTCTTCCCGGAGCCGGGTGCGCTTGCCGGGGAGCCGGGGCCCTTGGGCGAACTGGCGACTGCCCTCGCCGACGGGCGGGTCCGGCTTGACGCGGGTGCGGATAGGGACGATGCGGAAGCTGGCCTTGCGGCCTTGGGCGGGGTGGATGCGGGGGCGGTGGCCTTGATTCGGATGCGGGCTCTCGGTGATCCGGACGTGGGGCTGCCGGGGGTGTCTGTGGGGGAGGGGTGGCGGCCTTGGCGGTCGTATGGGGTGCGGCATGTGCTGGCGGCGGGTTAGGGATTGGTCCCCAACCCCGCCCCTTCCCGCGAACCCGCTCTGGCGCGGGGGCCTTGGGCGCTGTTGATCACCGGCTCCGCCGAGTTCGTCCTCAAACGCCGGACGGGCTGAAACCACCAGCCCGGCCGGCGTTTGAGGCCATCTTTGGGGGTCTGGGGCGGAGCCCCAGGTAGGTCCGGGGTGCAGGCATGCCACGCGGCGGAGCCGCAAATGTCACAGCCGGGAAGGGGCGGGGTTGGGGAAAATTTACTGCTCAAGCCCCCAGCTATGGATCCGCCGAGGATGAATCCGGATCAGCTCCTCGCTGAAGTGAGGGCCCAACTCATGCGGCCCCGTGAGGAGTTCCGCCTCCCCCCGGATGTCGACCCCCCGCACCTTCCACGGCCGCTCACTCACGACATCGTCCACGACCAGCGACACCTTCGGATTCTTCTGGAGGTTCCGCCACTTCTTGGTGGACCCCAGCGCGTACCCGCCGATCAGGATCGTCCCGTCGTCCTGCGGGAAGAACCCGACAGGATTGGCCTGCGGCTGCCCCGTCGCGTCCACGCTGGCCATCCGGCCCAGACGTTGCGACTTGAGGTACGCCCGCTCGGCCTCGCTGAATTCGGTCATGGCGCGAGCCTAAGCCGCGGGCAGGCCCCAGCGCGGAGCCTCCTCGTTCGGTTCGACCGGAGCGATCCGCAGATCCGGCCGGTCTCCCTCGGCGGTGAGCAGCGCCGACTCGCCCCGCCGCAGGGCGATCCGCACGGCGCCGTCGCCCACCTCCTCGTACGACAGAGGACGCCCCCGCCCGTCCCGCACCTCGATCGCCCCCGCGATCCCATGCCGTACGACGCACGGCGCCCCCGCCTCGCTCACGAGCCGCACCCACCGGGTCGCCCCGCCCTCGCGCACGGCGCTGAGCAGGAACGCCCCCTGCGTACGGAAGTCGTGCACCGTCAGGTCCGCCCACGCCGACGGCAGTGCGGGGAAGACACGGATGGTGTCGCCCCAGGACTGGCAGATCATGTCGTGCAGGGACTGCGCGGCCGAGAGCGGGGTTTCGATGACCGGACCCGACTCCTTGTACATGGTGTTGGGCTGGATGAAGCGCGCCATCAGCTGCCCCAGGTACTTCAGCGCGTCCTCGCCCTTGCCGAGCAGCGCGGACATCGACGCGGCTCCCGTGAACGTGTAGCCCTGCAGCGCTCCCTCGAAGCCGACCCAGTGCGCCAACGACCGCTCGATCAGGGCGCGTTCCTCCGCCGTGCGGCCCGTCACCTCGTACAGCGGGTACACCGCGAGCAGGTGGGAGTAGTGGCGGTGAGACTTCGCGAAGGGGATGTCCGCGCCGATCATGTAGCCGTTCGCGTCGGTCGGGTACGCGGTCAGCCTGCCCGCCACCTCGCGCCAGCGCGGCGCCAACTTGTCGTCCATACGCAGGAGTTCGGCTGCTTCGAGGAGAGTGCGGCAGCCCCACTTCAGCAGCATCAGGTCGTAGTTGCAGTCGCGCGAGTTGCCGCCGTATTCGGGGGAGTAGGTCGCGGGGAGGTGCAGCTTGCCGTCCGTGCCGGGCTCCAGGAAGTGCAGGTAGTAGTTGACGGCCTTGCGCAGGAGCGGGAAGAGGACGTCGCGCAGGATCGACTCGTCCATGGTGTGGCGGTAGCTCAGCCAGACGTTGTGCAGTGCCCAAGTGAGGTTGCCGACCTCGGGAGTTGGCGGGTCCTGGCCGGGGATGCCCACTCCGTATCCGCCGTCCGTCACCGAGGCTCCGTTCACCAGGGACGGGTCCGTGGTGCGGGGGATGCCGAGGGAGTCGCCGCGGTAGGGGGCCGCCATTTCCTGGGTGAGGTTGGACCGGAATTCGCTCAACGCACGTGTCACGGCGTCGAGTTCGAGGTGGTTGGAGCCGTGGATCAGCCAGTACTCCAGCTGCACGTTCAGGTTCCACCAGGTGTTGGGCCACGGCGTGGGCTCCAGCCAGGGGCCGCAGGTGGCCATCACCGGGGCGTCACGGCGGGCGGCGGCCGCCGTCTTGTAGAGCTGGATCCAGTAGAAGCGCTGCATCCTGGCGTCGGGCAGCGACAGGAAGCTCTTGCGGTAGTACGCGTGCCACCAGGCCCGGTGCGATGCCGCGAGCCCGTCGTACGAGAGGGCCGCCGCACTCCGCACCGCGCGGACCGCCCGGTCGCGTGCGGTCGTCCCCGGGTGTGAGTGCGCCACGTTCACGTACAGCGTGCGGGCGCCGCCCCGCGTCCGCTCCCGCCAGGCGGTGACGTGCTGCCCGCCCGCCAGCAGGGGCTGCACGGCGGCCGTGACGCCGTCGTACTCCTTGATCTCGGCAGGAGGGTTGCCCGCGTATCCCTCCGGAAGCGGCTTGAACGCGGCGCGCGGGCTGATCGCCTCCGCGGGGTGGAACACCCAGCGGAAGCCGCGCTCGCCCGCGCTCGGGGTGACCTCGACGGCGAGGACGGAGCGCGTGGTGTGCACCTGCGCGCGGAGCTTCAGGGTCCCCTTGTCCGTGGTGAGGGTGCCGGTCAGCTCGGCGTCGCGCAGCCGCAGGCGCCAGTCGATGCCGGTGATTTTGCCGACGGGTTCAAGGGTGAAGTGGCCGATGGGCAGGCGGGCGAGGCCGAAGAGGGAGCCGAACTCCGGGCGGTGGTCCTGTACCTCGGAGTGCTGGACGTTGAAGCGCAGGGCCGTGGTCGCGCCGCCTGGCTGTGGGCTCGGTTCCGCGTAGATGCCCGAGCCCAGGAAACCGTTGCCGAGGTAGGGGCCCTCGTACCAGGTCTTCGGCAGCTTCTCCCAGACCAGGTCGGCGTCGTCGAGGACGGTGCGCCAGGGGTCGCCCGGAACACGCACGTCCGCCGCCTCCCGGGATGCGGCGGGTACGGCCGGCGCGGCGGTGGCCTGGGTGGGCAGGCCGGCGGCCATCAGCGCGCCGCCGACCGCCGATCCGGTGGCGAGCACGGTTCTTCTGGACGGTCCGGCCATCGCGTCTCCCGAGTCAGTACCACGTCATCGAGTCATCGGAGCTTTGCCTCGCTGAAAGCTAGAGAAGGGGAGGCGGCCCGTCAATGAGTCGGGATAGATCCGATGGCCGTACATGTACGTGAACAGAAGCGTCGATGCAAGCCGACATCGCGTACGGACATGACCTGGTCTGAGGCTCAGCCCCAGATCACGGCCCCCAGCCACGCCCCCGCGATGAGCAGGCACGCGAACAGCTCGGTCAGCACGCTCCAGCCGCCCGCCCGCATGGCCGTCCGCGTCGCCGTCACCGCCTGCCCGTGGCCGCCGAGCCGCAGGCGCTCACTCACGTAGATGCCTCCGATGAACCCCGGCAGTGACCCGATCACCGGCACCACACAGAACCCGACCAGAGCCCCGGCCCCCGCGTACACGGCGGTCCGGCGCGTGGCTCCGCTCTGCCGGAAGCGCCGCGGCGGCAGCAGCCAGCGGACGCCCTGCGCGACGAGGAGCACGACGGACGCGCCGACCAGGACCCACCAGGTGACCGGCTCCGGGTCCTTCAGCGCCCACCACAGCACCGCGGCCCACACCAGCCACGGCCCCGGCACGCCGGGCACAAGCACTCCGCCGATCCCGAGCAGCAGCACGACTCCGACCAGCAGGAGTTCCCAGGCTCCCATCTGTCAAGCGTGCCGGAAGCGGGAGAAAACCGCAGGTCGCGCAAGCCGCCGCAGCTCGCGCACCCTCCCGGAAGCCCCCAGGGCCCGGTCCTAGCGCGCCACCCAGCCCCGCTCGTACGCGTGCCAGCCCAACTGCAGCCGCGTCGTCACGCCCGTCAGCTCCATCAGGCGCTTGACCCTGCGCTGCACCGTCCGAAGGCCCAGGTCGAGCTGCTTGGCCACGCTCGCGTCGGTCAGACCCGCGAGCAGCAGCGAGAGGATCTCCAGATCCGCGCCGTCCGGGCCCTCGGGGGCGTCCTCGGTGACCGACTGCCCGGTCTCGCCGAGCCGCAGCGGCAGCGCGTCCCGCCACACCGCCTCGAAGAGGCCCGTCAGGGATTCGAGCAGGCCGCTCGCGTGCACCACGAGCGCGGCGGGCTCCGCCCTGCGCGCGGTCAGCGGCACCATCGCGAGGGAACCGTCGGCGATCACCAGCTTCGTCGGGACGCGGTCCACCACACGCACCTGTTCGTTGCGGCCGATCGCCGCCGACAGTTCGATCAGGCCGGTGGGCAGGGCGAGGACGGAGCGCTCGACCACCACGCGGTAGGTCACTCCACGGCCCGCGGCCTGCTCCTCCGCGTCGTTCTCCATGCCGGTGATCGCCACCGGGTTGCCGGTGACCAGGGCGCACACCTCGTGGCTCGCGCCCAGCTGGAGCTGGAGGAAGCGCTGCGAGACCGCGCCCGCGCCGGTGACCACCTCGACCAGGTCGTGCACCGTGGGCTCGGCGGCCTGCGCGCGGTACTCCTCGGCGAGCAGCTTCGCCGCGAGCTCCGCCTTCTCCAGTTCGTGCCGCTGCTGGGTCAACAGCGCGCCGAGCGCGACGCCGGGCGGGGCCGCCACCCACCGGCCCGCCTTGCCGGACGCCTGCGCCGCGAGGCCGTGCAGTTCGAGGCGGCGCAGCGCGCGGACCGTCTCCGGCTCGCCGAGCGCGAGCCGCCGCGCGAGATCGGGCACGTCGGCGGCGCCCACCGCGACCAGCGCGCGGTACGCCGATTCGTGCAGCTCGTCCAGACCTATCGCAGCCAGCATGCGGCGACGTCCCTCCCCAGCGATCCGTTCCGACGGCGCCCTGGCGGGAAACAGCCACGGCGTAAACCCGCCCCAGGACATCATCCCCGTACCCCCCGCCTCTCTGCCAAGGTGACGCCACCGCAGCACCAACGGCAGCCGCGGTATCGCGCACGGCCTTGGGGCGGCGTCCGCCGTCGCCGTCACCACGGCCGTCCCGTCCGTGGCCGAACCACGATTGGGATCACGGCGACAGGGCACTCGGGCCACGAACCCGGCGCGCTCAAGTCGGCGGCCCTGTCCTACTCGTACGACGGAGGCAAGACCTGGACCGAGGCCAAGACGTCCGCTTCCGGCGGCAGATGGACCGCCACCGTCAACCACGCGGGCGCCTCGGGCAAGCACGTCCGGCACAGGACCGAACTGACGGATACGAACGGAAGTTCCGCCACTCAGACAGTGGCCCGCGCCTACGACGTGCGATAAACACACAGACACCGCCGGGCGGACCTCCCGTGGGGGGTGGGCCCGCCCGGCGGCCCTCATCACTCTTCCGGTGGCCGGATTTTCCGGATGCACCGTTTTCGTACGGCCTCCGCGGTGGACAATAGGGGCATGAGCCAGCAGGGGGAGAGGCACGACGGAGCTTCCGGCCGGGAGGACGACTGGTGGGGTCAGCTCTACGACGACTCCGCTCATGACACGGGGCCGGCCGAGGCGGCCGACACCCTCGACGACAGGTTCGCCTCGGCTTCCGCGGCGGCGGGCGAGAGCGTGGCCGACCCCGATCCGGAGCCGCCGCCCCCGGGTCTCCAGGACCGCGCCGGACCCGCACCAGGCGAACCGTTCCCGCCACACGAACCGTCGGCGCCGCCCCGGCCGGCACCGTCGTACGAACCCCCGGCCGAACCCTCGGCCGAACCACCGGCCGCCACCCGTGTCCGCTCGGGTACCGCTCCCTGGGAGCCGCCCGCCGCGCCCCCGTGGCCCGTCACCTTCCCTGGGGGACCGGCGAAGCCGTCCGACGACCCGAGCCGCACCACCGCCGTCCCCACGCCCCGCGCGCCCGAGGCCTCCGCGGTCCCGGACCCGCGGCCACCCGCACCACCCGCACCACCCGCGCCGCCCGCACCGGTCGCACCGGAGCCGTCCGTAACGGCGGAATCCGTGGCCGCCGTCCCGTACGTCGGCGACGGGCCGCCCACCTACGACGCCGAGCCCACCGTCCTGCCGGCCGCCGACCCCGACGACCTGGGCGACCTGGTCGCCGACACCGTGCTCGACGGCGCGCGGTACGGCACCTCCACCCTGCGCGCCGTCTCCGTGCGCGGGGACTCCGCGCGCTTTCGGGGCGAGCCGCGCCGCGACTCGCTGCTCACCGCGCGCTTCGGCACCGGGGAGAGCGCCCTCGTCCTGGTCGCCATGGCCACCGGGGCACGGGCCACGCCCGGCGCCCACCGCGCCGCCGCCGAGGCGTGCGCCTGGATCGGGCGGGCCGTGGGCCGCAGCCATCAGCGGCTGTCCGAGGACATCAGGGCCGCCCGGCGCGGGGACCTCAAGAGCGGCCTGCACCGCCTCACGGACCGCAGCCTCGGCAAGCTCCGCGCGCACGCGGCCGACCTCGGCATCGAACCCGAGGAGTACGCGGCGTCCCTGCGCTGCCTCCTTCTGACGGCCGACCCCGAATGCCGCACGCGCGTCTTCTTCGGCGTCGGCGGCGGCGGGCTCTTCCGGCTCAGGGACGGCGCGTGGCAGGACATCGAGCCCCAGGTCAGCGATGCCGCCGTGGACCCGGGTCCGCCCGTGGTCGGGTTCGGGTCGGTGCCGCCGGAAACCCCCGACGGCGACCGGCTCACCATGGACATGGGGATCGTCACGCCCCCGAGTCCGTACGAGCCCGCGCCCGAGCCCCCACCCCGCGAACCCTTCCGCTTCCGGGCCTCCGTAGCCCGCCCGGGTGACGCCCTGATGCTCTGCAGCGGCGGCCTCGCCGAGCCCTTGCGCGGCGAACCCGAGCTGGCCGCCCACCTCACCCAGCGGTGGGCGAAGGGCGGCCCCCCGGGCCTGGCGACCTTCCTCACGGACATCCAGGTCAGGGTCAAGGGGTACGCGGACGACCGGACGGCGGCCGCCGTTTGGGAGGCGTGAGCGCCCGCCCTGTGAATTCATGGACCCAAGAGAGTCAAGGGGACTGAAGGGTTCGTGAAGCCATGGCCAAGCAGAACGTCGCCGAACAGTTCGTCGACATCCTCCACCGCGCCGGTGTGCGCCGTATGTACGGCGTCGTGGGCGACAGCCTCAACCCGGTCGTGGACGCGATCAGGCGCACCAAGGGCATCGAGTGGGTGCAGGTCAGGCACGAGGAGACCGCCGCCTTCGCGGCCGGCGCCGAGGCCCAGATCACCGGGAACCTCGCCGTCTGCGCCGGTTCCTGCGGCCCCGGCAACCTCCACCTGATCAACGGCCTCTACGACGCCCACCGCTCCATGGCGCCCGTCCTCGCCCTCGCGTCGCACATCCCCTCCAGCGAGATCGGGCTCTCCTTCTTCCAGGAGACCCACCCCGACCGGCTCTTCCAGGACTGCAGCCACTACAGCGAGATGATCTCCAGCCCGAAGCAGATGCCGCGGCTGCTGCAGACCGCCATCCAGCACGCGATCGGGCAGTCCGGCGTCAGCGTCGTCACCCTGCCCGGAGACATCGCCGACGAGCCCGCGCCGGACAAGTCCGCCGAGAGCGCCCTCGTCACCTCGCGCCCCACCGTGCGCCCCGGCGACACGGAGATCGACAAGCTCGCCGCGATGATCGACAAGGCGGACAAGGTCACCCTCTTCTGCGGCAGCGGCACGGCCGGCGCGCACGCCGAGGTCATGGAGTTCGCCGAGAAGATCAAGTCCCCGGTGGGCCACGCCCTGCGCGGCAAGGAATTCATTCAGTACGACAACCCCTTCGACGTGGGCATGAGCGGGCTGCTCGGCTACGGCGCCGCGTACGAGGCCACCCACGAGTGCGACCTGCTGATCCTGCTCGGCACCGACTTCCCGTACAACGCCTTCCTGCCCGACGACGTCAAGATCGCCCAGGTCGACGTACGGCCCGAGCGGCTCGGCCGCCGCTCCAAGCTGGACCTCGCCGTCTGGGGCGACGTACGCGAGACCCTGCGCTGTCTCACCCCGCGCGTCACGCCCAAGAGCAACCGCAAGTTCCTCGACAAGATGCTGAAGAAGCACGCGGACGCCCTGGAAGGCGTCATCAAGGCCTACACGCGCAAGGTCGACAAGCACATCCCGATCCACCCCGAGTACGTCGCGTCCGTCGTCGACGAACTGGCCGCCGACGACGCGGTGTTCACCGTCGACACGGGCATGTGCAACGTCTGGGCGGCCCGCTATCTCACCCCGAACGGCAAGCGCCGCATCATCGGCTCCTTCAGTCACGGCTCGATGGCCAACGCCCTGCCGCAGGCGATCGGCGCCCAGTTCACCGACCGCAAGCGGCAGGTCGTCTCCCTGTCGGGCGACGGCGGATTCTCCATGCTGATGGGCGACTTCCTCACCCTCGTCCAGTACGACCTGCCGGTGAAGATCGTCCTGTTCAACAACTCCTCGCTCGGCATGGTCGAGCTGGAGATGCTGGTGGCCGGGCTCCCTTCGTTCGGCACGGCCAACCACAACCCCGACTTCGCTGCCGTCGCCCGCGCCGCAGGTGCCTACGGCGTACGGGTGGAGAAGCCCAAGCAGCTCGCGGGCGCCCTGAAGGACGCCTTCGCGCACAAGGGACCCGCTCTCGTCGACATCGTCACGGACCCCAACGCCCTCTCCATCCCGCCCAAGATCAGCTCCGAGATGGTGACCGGCTTCGCGCTCTCCGCCAGCAAGATCGTCCTGGACGGCGGGGTGGGCCGCATGGTCCAGATGGCACGCTCCAACCTGCGGAACGTGCCCCGCCCCTGACCGGCGGTCAGCGAACTGGCCGCAGCCGCAGCGTCACGATCTGGAACGGACGCAGCGCGAGCACGAGCCCCGCGTCATCGGTGTGGGCCGGTTCGAGCGGATGCTCCAGGAGGTCGGTCACCTCGGCCGCGCCCACCGCGAACGACGTGGTGAGCGTGGCCGCCGCGCGTCCGCCCCGCGACTCGTAGAGCCGCACCACGACATCGCCGCTCCCGTCGTCCGCGAGCTTCACCGACTCCACGGTCACCGCCGGATTGTCGACGCTCACCAGGGAGGGCAGCACGGGCGCGTCGGCCACCCGCAGCGGCAGATTGAGCGCGAGCCCCTCCGCGACCGCGTCACCCGTCGTCGCGCCGGGCAGCAGGGCGTACGTGAAGCGGTGCACGCCCAGGTCCGTCTCCGGGTCCGGGCTGTGCGGGGCGCGCAGCAGGGTGAGCCGCACGGTGGTGCCGAGCCCTTCGCCGTGCGGGGTGCGCGTCACGTCATGGCCGTACGTCGAATCGTTGAGCACCGCCACGCCGTACGCGTCCTCGGCGACCCGCAGCCAGCGGTGCGCGCAGATCTCGAAACGGGCCGCGTCCCAGCCGGTGTTGGCGTGCGTGGAGCGGTGCACGTGCCCGAACTGGATCTCGGCGGCGGACCGTTCGGCGTGCACGTCCAGCGGGAAGGCGGCCTTGAGCACCTTCTCCGACTCCTGCCAGTCGACCTCCGTGACGACGTCGACGCGTCGGCTGCCCGCCGCGAGGCGGATCTCCTGGGTGATCCGCGACTTCCCGAAGGACCGCACCACGCGGACGGCGACCCGCAGCGGCCCGTCCTCGACCAGCTCCACGGACTCGGCCTCGGTGAGGTCGGTGTGCGTGTTGCGGTAGTGCTTGTCCAGGTCCCAGGCGTCGTAGTGCGTGGGGTGGTCGGGGTGCAGCTGGAGGAGGTTGCCGCGCGAGCCGGGGGACAGCACCTCGCGGTGCGCGTCGATGTCGTGCATGGAGGTCAGCAGGCCGTCCGCGTCGACGGCGACGCGCAGGTGCTCGTTCAGCAACTGGATCTCGCCGTCGGCGAGCAGAGCGGTCGCCCCGGTCTCCCGCGTGTAGGACGCTGCCTCTTCGAGGCTCTTGCTCCCCAGGGCCGGGACGTTCACGTGCACCAGGGAGCCGTCGTCGGCCGTGACGACCTCGCTGCGGGCGTACGGCGACGCGTTGAGCGCGACGGGTCCGCCGGCGCCGAGGGAGCGGACCGCCGCCGCGGTGATCTCGTCCAGCTCGGCGAGCACGCGCGCGTAGGTGTCCCGCGCCTCCCGGTGCACCCAGGCGATCGACGAGCCCGGCAGGATGTCGTGGAACTGGTGCAGGAGCACCGTCTTCCACAGCCGGTCGAGGGTGCTGTAGGGGTAGACGTACGCGGGGTCGCGGACCGCGGCGGCCGTGCACCACAACTCGGCCTCGCGCAGGGCGTGTTCGGCGCGGCGGTTGCCGCGCTTGGTGGCCGCCTGCGTGGTGTACGTGGCGCGGTGCAGCTCCAGATAGAGCTCGCCGGACCAGACCGGCGCCCCCGCCCCGTACTCCTCCTCGGCGGCGGCGAAGAACGTCGACGGCTTCTCGATCTCGACGCGCGGCGACCCCTCCAGCGAGCGCAGCCGCCGTGCCTTCTCCAGCATCTCGCGGGTCGGGCCGCCGCCGCCGTCACCCCAGCCGAACGGCACCAGGGAGCGCGATGCGCGGCCCTTCTCGGTGAAGTTCCGCTCCGCGTGCGCGAGTTCGGCGCCATGGATCTGCGAGTTGTAGGTGTCGACCGGCGGGAAGTGCGTGAAGACGCGGGTGCCGTCGATGCCCTCCCACCAGAAGGTGTGGTGCGGCATCTTGTTGGACTGGTTCCAGCTCAGTTTCTGGGTGAGGAACCAGCGGACGCCCGCGAGCTTCGCCAACTGCGGGAACGCCGCCGTGTAGCCGAAGGAGTCCGGCAGCCAGATCTCCTCCGTCTCCACGCCCAGTTCCTCGCGGAAGAACCGCATCCCGTGCGTGATCTGCCGGGCCAGCGCCTCGCCGCCCGGCATGTTGGCGTCCGACTCGACCCACATGGAGCCCACCGGGGCCCAGTTGCCGTCCGCGACGGCCTTCTTGATGCGCTCCCAGATGTGCGGCTGGTGCTCCTTGACCCAGGCGTACTGCTGGGCCTGTGAACAGGCGAAGACCAGCTCCGGATAGTCCTTCGCGAGCGCCGTCACATTGGCAAAGGTGCGCGACGCCTTGCGTACCGTCTCGCGCAGCGGCCACAGCCAAGCCGAGTCAATGTGGGCGTGCCCGGTGGCCGAGACTCGGTGCGCGCTGGCGTGGGCGGGGCTTGCGAGGACCTCCGTCAGCTCGGCCCGTGCCGCCGCGGCCGTGCCCGACACGTCGTGCAGATCGAGTGCGTCGAGCGCCCGCTCCAGGGCGCGCAGGATCTCGTGACGCCGCGGACGGGCCGCGTCCAGTTCGTACATCAGCTCGGAGAGGACCTCGATGTCCAGCGTCAACCGCCATACGTCCTCGTCCAGTACGGCGAGGTCGGCAGACGCGAATCGGTAGATGAGGCCATCACCCGCGGTCAGTACGTCGCCCAGGGGTGTCGGTTCGAAGTCGTGCAGGATCGCGGGGTTGGCCGCCGCCTCCAGGAGGAGGTGCACCGGCTCACCGCCCCGAGCGGAAGCTGCCACGGGAATGTGCCGGTTGCGCGGGTGAATGCCTTTGATGGGGACGCCCGAGGCGTCGTACACCAGACCCTCCGCCTGGAAGCCGGGGCCCTCCCCGGTGAAGCCGGGATCGACGACCACCTCGACGTGACGCCCGCGCCAGTGGTCGGGCACCTGACCGCGCAGCCGGAACCAACTGGTTGACCAGGGTTTTCCCCAGGCCGTGCCCGTCTCGAACGGCTCGTACGCGGCGTCGAGGGCCTCGGCGACGGGCACGGGTTCGCCCGGCGCGTGCCAGACGGAGAGGCTCAGCGGCACACGGTCCGCGTACTGGGCGGGGCGGATGAACTGCCGCAGGGCGCGCTCCAGGCGTCCCTCCACCAGCAGTCGGTCGTCGTGCACGGCGGCTCCTCAAGGCACTCGGGCGGGGCCGATGTGACGCGATCGGGCCCGGTCGGGATCAAGCAGAAACGGTCCACGGCTTCACTTCCCCGCCGGGCTCTGGCGCACCCACTCCAATGGTTGACGAATGGACATGAGTGCCGCCAACCGAGTGGGGCATGCATTCCGTGAGCGTGTTCGAGCAGGGAGGAATTGACTCGTTTGTGGGCGGGGGTCATGACAAGGCAAGCAAGAGGGGGCAGTCCCATCCAGTTCGGGACGTCTTCGCCGACAGCAAGGGACGGGCCGATCAACGACAAGCCGGTGGAGCTCCATAGGGCTCAACTCCGGCGCAGATTGGGGAGATCCGACCTGCGGGCGGTCCCTGAAGTCAGGGGCGCACTGCGCGAACTGCTCCGGACCTGGGGGAGGCCCGGAAAATCCGAGGTAGCCGAGCTGCTGACCAGCGAGCTCGTCACGAACGCACTGGTGCACACCGACCGCGACGCCATCCTGACGGCGACGGTGCGGCCCGGCAGGCTGCGCGTCGAGGTCAGGGACTTCGTGGGGCGCCGCCCGAAGCTCTGCGTGCCGAATGCCGACGACAGCACGCATGGCCGGGGCCTGATGCTCGTGCAGTCCCTCGCCGACGCGTGGGGAGTGCGCGCCCACGGGGTCGGGAAGGTGGTGTGGTTCGAGCTGGACGGCGGCCCGGCCTGAGCCGGACCGCCGGTCAACTCCCGTCCTGCGCCGCTGACATCAGCCGAACTGCTGCTCCAGATCCTTGAGCTTGCGCTCAAGGGAGTCGAGCCGCGGCAGCGCCTGGGTGTCGTCCTCGGCCGTGAGGTCGACGGTGACGGGTTCAGCGCCGTTCTTCACGGCCTGCAGAGCGGGACGGGAGCGCAGCGGCAACTGCTCCTGTTCCTGTTCCTGCGGCGCTATGGCAGGGTCCGCGCCGACCTGCGCGGACCCGGTCGCCGGCGCGACCGCCGGCAGATCGACCTGACGCCCGCCGCCGCGGCTCGGCAGGCTGCGATGGCCCCTGCTGATCGCCTTGAGCTGCGCACGTTCCAGCTTCTCCCGGTCCCGCCTGCGGGTCCGGGTGCGCTCCTTCTCGCGCCGGTCCTCGCGGACCTCCTCGACCGCCTCGTCCAGGCTGCGTACTCCTTCGAGGAGCATCAGCGACCAGGCGGCGAAGGTCTCCCGTGGTGCGCGCAGCCACCGTACGATCCGGATCTGCGGCAACGGCCTGGGCACCAGGCCCTGTTCGCGCAGCGCCGCGCGGCGGGTCTGCTTCAGCGCACGGTCGAAGAGCACCGCCGCCGAAAGCGACATCCCGGCGAAGAACTGCGGGGCGCCCGCGTGGCCGAGGCCCCTGGGCGCGTGCACCCAGTTGAACCAGGCGGCCGCGCCCGCGAACGTCCACACCAGGAGCCGCGAGCCGAGCGCCGCGTCACCATGGCTGGCCTCGCGCACGGCGAGCACGGAGCAGAACATCGCCGCGCCGTCGAGCCCGAACGGAACCAGGTACTCCCAGCCGCCGGTGAGGTTGAGATTCTGCCGGCCGAAGCCGACAAGGCCGTGGAAGGAGAGTGCGGCGGCGACCGCCGCACAGCAGAACAGGAGAACGTACGAGGCCGTTCCGTAGATTGCTTCCTTGCGCCTGCGGCGCTCCTCGCTGCGTTCCCAGGAGTCGTCGCCGGAGGTTCCGGCGGCCGCTTTCTGCCCGGCGCGCTTGCCGCGTGCGAGTACCGCCACCGCCACCAGCATGCCCAGGAGCAGGACGCCACCCGGAAGCAGCCAGTCCAGCGATATGTCGGTCAGTCTCATCTGGGGTCCCTTGCGTCGCGGTAGGGCGTTCGGGCGCCATAGTGGCCCAATCCCGATGACCCCCAGAGGGGTTTTTGGGCAAGAAGACGCCAAGGGGGGTGCAAAGGGGTGTGGCGCGCGCCGTTTTGCTCGAACTGGGGGCCCCGTGTGGGTAGTTGAGTTCGATTAAACGAACGCGAAAGGGTGGTTCAAGGGGGAGGGGGCGCGGTTTCGGCTCGGGGCGAGGCGCGGGTCGGGCAGTCGGGTGGTCGGTGGTCGGGCCCGGGTGGTCGGGGGTCAGGCGGCCGCGGCGGCGCTGAGGCGCGCGACGCGCTCCGCGTCGCAGGTGCGCGGACAGGTCACACAGGTGTCCTCGGGGCGCAGCGTGTAGAACATGCAGCAGCTCGCGCGGTCCCGCGTCGGCAGCGACTCGCCGTTCGGCCCCCGCAGCTCACGGAACCCCGCCGTGCCCACGTACGGCTTGGTGGCGCCGGGGAGCAGCCGCTCCAGCTCCGTCGTGGCGCGCTGCTCCTCGCCGAGAAGGTGGGCGATGTACCAGAGCCCCTCGACGATCTCGTCCGTGGCGACACTCCACAGGGCACGCGAGCGGCGCCGCATCCGGGGCCCGAAGGCGTCCAGGAGCGGTCCCAGGTGCTCGGCGACGGCGGCCCGCACCTCCGCGCGCAGGGCCTCCTCGTCCGGCACGACGCGGGCGCCCGGAAGTGCGGCCGCGGGGTCGCCCGGCAGGCAGGCGAAGCCCGCGTCGCGCACGGCGAGGCGGCCGAGGGTGCGCTGGAAGGACACGTTCTCCACGGGGTAGCGCGGCACACGGCGCTGCAGGAACCACGGCATGGTGATCAGGAGGGTGGCGGGCCAGGCGTAGCGGTGCAGCGCGAAGCTCGCGATGACGTCCGGACGCCCCGCCTGTCCGTAGTCCCGCAGTACCTGCGCCTCGTCCCACGCCATGAACGCCTCGAGGTCGGCCCCGCCCTCCGCGAGCCGGGCGGCGGTGACCCAGCCGTCGCCCTGTGGGGCCTGCTCGTGTTCGCCGAGCTCGGTCACGAGCAGTCCGGGGAACACCTCGGTGAGTCGGGCGTAGGCGTCCGCGAGGGCGCTCGGGGCGCTCTTCGCCAAGGCGGGTACGGACATGCGGGGGACCACCGAATCACGATCGATTACAGGTAAGCCTAACCTTACCCAGAATGATCGAGGTTTCAACTGCGGGGCTGTCCGCCTATGGTGCCTCTCGTACCTTTCGGACCGAGCGGACTTTGGGGTGGACCTCGTGGAGCAGGCCAGAGCGCATGACGCGTCCCGCCTCGCCGTCCGTGTGCCGGAGCAGGTGCGGGCCGCGACGGCCCGCGACACGGCCCGCGACACGGCCCCGGTGAGGCCCCCCGCCGCGGCCCGCGGTGAGCACACGCACGGGGAAGCGGCCGTTCGGGTGCCGGTTCCCGCGCCCCGCAAGGCCGTGCGGCGCAACTCGGTGCGCGGTCAGATCCTCGACGCCCTGCGGGACGCGCTCGTCGGCGGCGAGCTCGCACCCGGCGAGGTGTACTCGGCGCCCGTGCTCGGCGAGCGCTTCGGGGTCTCGGCGACTCCGGTGCGCGAGGCGATGCAGCAGCTGGCGATCGAGGGAGCGGTGGAGGTCGTGCCGAACCGCGGCTTCCGGGTCACCGAGCGGAGCGCGCGGGAGCTGGGGGAGCTGGCGGAGGTGCGGGCGCTGATCGAGGTGCCGGTGATGCTGCGGCTCGCCCGTACGGTGCCTGCCGCGCGGTGGTGCGAGCTGCGGCCGCTCGCGGAGGCGAGTGCGGTGGCCGCGGCGGGCGGGGATCTTGCCCGGTACGCGGAGGCTGACCGGGCCTTTCACGGGGCGGTCCTCGCCCTCTCGGGCAACCAGCAGTTGGTGCAGGTGGCGGATGATCTCCATCGGCGGTCGCAGTGGCCTCTGGTGAGTGGGCCCGTCCATGCTCGGCGCGCGGATCTTGTCGCTGATGCGGCGGAGCACATGGCTCTGCTGGAGGCGTTGGTCGCGCAGGATCTGGGGGTTGTCCAGACCCTGGTGCGGGAGCACTTTGCGGGGGCGGGGGGCTGAGGTCAGGGCGGCCCCTGCGGGGCTTTCCCCAGCCCCGCCCCTTCCCGAAACTGGGGCTCCGCCCCAGGCCCCGTACAAGATGGCCTCAAACGCCGGCCGGGCTGGAAGTATCCAGCCCGGCCGGATACTTCCAGCCCCTCCGGCGCTTGAGGAGGGCCCTCGCGCCGAGCGAGTTTTCGGGAAGGGGCGGGGTTGGGGAAAAGCCCCGCCCCTCACCTCAAGCCGCAGGCGCAGGCGGCGCCGGTGGCGTCAAGTGCTGGGCCAGCCATGACGGCACCCCGCCCATCAGGCGGAAGAGGCGGGCCGCCTCGGCCCGGAGGCGGCCCGCCTCCGGTTCAGGTTCCGTGTCGGCCAGCGCGGCCAGCGCCGGCGCCGTGCCCACCAGATACCCCAGCTCCTCCCGAATCCGCAGCGACTCCGCGAACCCGTGCCGCGCCTCCGCCAACTCGCCCTCGCGCAGGGCGAGTCCGGCCAGGTGGCGCCACGTGAAGGAGAGCAGCAGGGGATCGGCATGCGCCGTCGCGCCCGCATGCGCCCGCCGGTAGGCCGCCCGCGCGGCCTGGGGCGAATCCGAGATGTGCTCGGCGATGAGGCCCCGGCGGAAGTCGAGCAGAGGCCGCCCCGAAGCATTCGGGGCGATGAGCGCCGCCGCCCGCCCCAGTGCCGTACGCGCCTCGTCGGCCCGGTCCCGCACGGCCAGCACCGTGGAGGCGTACGCGAGCTGGCCGCGCTCGCAGGCCGCGGCCCCGCGGTCCTCGTCCTCCACGGCCAGTGCCTCGGCGGTCCGCAGACCGTCCTCCGCCTCGGCCCAGCCCTCGCCCGTGAACAGGCACCGCTCCACCAGAAGAGAGGTTCTCTGCAGGGCGGGCCCCGGGCCCTCCCGTGAGGCGAGCAGTGCGGCCGCGTCGGTCCAACAGCCGCGCGAGCGCAGCCGCCATACCGCGGTCTGGAGTGGATCGTCCCCTGCAGTCGTTCCGGAACCAGACATGGCGGTATGCGCCACGTTGCCCTCCCCGAGCACGCCATTGAGCTGTTGAGTCGTGGGCGCATCTCAGCATGGATCGGCGCACCCGGCCAAGAGGCTGGGTGAAAGATTTCACAAAGGGCGGGCCATGAAAGGTGTTTGCCGCAGGTCGCCCGTGTCAGCTCATGCGCAGTGCCAGAAAGAAATCGAGCTTGTCCTCCAGGCGCGAGAGGTCACGACTCGTCAACTGCTCGATACGGCCCACTCGGTAGCGCAGCGTGTTGACGTGCAGGTGCAGTCGCGCCGCGCAGCGGGTCCAGGAACCGTCGCAGTCGAGGAACGCCTCCAGGGTCGGGATGAGCTCCGCCCGGTGGCGCCTGTCGTAGTCCCGCAGCGGGTCGAGGAGGCGGGCTGTGAACGCGCGGCGCACGTCGTCGGGGACGAAGGGAAGGAGCAGGACGTGCGAGGCCAGCTCCTGGTGGCCCGCCGCGCAGACCCGTCCCGGGCGCGCCGCCGCGACCCGGCGCGCGTGCCGGGCCTCCTCCAGGGCGCCGCGCAGGCCCTCGGCCGAGTGCACGGACGCGCTGACGCCGAGCGTGAGGCGGCCGTCGCCGTCGAGACCCGCCGAGAGCGGGTCGCGGACGGACTCCAGGAGGGAGTCGGCAAGCAGGCCCGTCTCCGAGCCGTCGTGCTCCGTGGAGACCGCGGGCAGCGGCACGAGCGCGATCGCCTCGTCACCCGTATGGGCCACCGCGATGCGGTCGGACGGTTCGGGGCCCGCCGACAGGGGGTCCACGAGGATCTCCTCCAGGAGGGACTGGGCCACCGGGCCGCCCTCGATCTCGCCCCCGTCCCACTCCACGCGGGCCACCACGACCTGCCAGTGCGGCGCCGCGCCCAGGCCGGGAAGCAGCACGGGGGCGGCGACCCGCAGGCGCGCCGCGATCTCCGCGGGCGCCGCGCCCGTCTGGACGAGTTCGAGCACCTCCTGGGCGAGTCTGCGCCGTACGGTGCGTGCCGCGTCGCGCCGGTCGCGCTCCACCGCGATCAGCTGGGTGACGCCCTGCAGCAGGTCGAGCCGCTCCTCGGGCCAGTCGCCGGCGTCCGCCTCGACCGCGAGGAGCCAGTCCGACAGGACCGTCTCGCGGACGTCGCGCAGCGCCGCCGTGCTCGCCGCGGAGGCCGCGGAACCCGAACCGCGCCCACTGCTCCGGATGGGGAACAGGGAGTACGTCGAGCCGTCCACCTGGACCCGGTGGGGGCCCCGGCGCCCCGTGCGGGCCGCGGCGAGGTGTTCGCCCGCCAGGCGCGCGCACACGGCCGGGGGCAGGGCGGGGCCCGCGGCGCTCGATCCCGCGATGGCGCGGCCGGCGGGGGACAGGACCCAGGCCCGCAGGTCCAGGTCGGAGCCCAGCAGGTCCAGGACGACGTCGGGGCCGCCGCCGGTGGGACCCGAGGTCATCAGGCGGCGGTGCCGGTCGACGACGGCCGCCAGGTCACCGGCCCGCTCGCCGGACACCTGGCGCACGACGTGCTCGGTGATCGTCGCGAAGGCGACCGACTCGTTCACGGCGAACAGCGGCAGACGGTGCCGGGCGCAGGCCTCGACGATGTCGTCGGGGATGTCCCCCAGCTCGGCCTCGCCCGCCGCGAGCGCCGCCACTCCGGCGCTCGCCAGGGTCCGTACGAAGGGTTCCGTGTCCGAGGCGTCGCGGCGCCAGGCGAGACCGGTCAGGACCAGCTCGCCGCCCGCGAGATACCGGCTGGGGTCGCGCAGGTCGGTGGTCATCACACCGCGCACGGTGCGGTCGAGCTCTTCCGCACCGCCGAGCAGCCGCAGGCCCAGCGCGTCGGTGTCAAGGAGTGCGCGCAGCCGCATGGTGGTCGCCGCCGATCTTGTCTCGAATGGGATGTACAGACAGTCCGTGTCTGTCGACTCTGTGTGGACGGGAGCCCCCGTGCCCTGGGGAGCCTCCGGTTTCCGGGGGGAATCCGCGAGGTTACTGAGGCCCGTTCTTCATACGAATCTACAAGACGCGCCCCTTGGCCAGCCAACTCCTTCATGGTTTCGGTGACTGACCCCATCGGACGCAGGGGCGGTGTACTTGCCCCACTCCGCGTTAACAGCACATGAACGAGCAGTCGAGGGACCCATGGCACCAGTGGCCGGAACGAAGTCCCTTGAAGCGAACGACCCACGATACGAAGAAGAGAGCCTCATGGACTTCCTTCGCCCCGCCAGCTGGGAGGAGGCGCTCGCCGCCAAGGCCGAGCACCCGACAGCTGTGCCGATTGCGGGTGGCACCGACGTGATGGTCGAGATCAACTTCGACCACCGTCGTCCCGAGTACCTGCTTGACCTCAACCGCATCGCCGAGCTGCGCGAGTGGGCGGTGGGCGAGGAGACGGTCCAGCTGGGCGCCTCCGTTCCGTACACCCAGATCATGGAGGAGCTGCGCACGGAGCTCCCCGGTCTGGCGCTCGCCTCGCACACGGTCGCATCGCCGCAGATCCGCAACCGCGGCGGCGTCGGCGGCAACCTCGGCACGGCGTCCCCGGCCGGTGACGCCCACCCGGCGCTGCTCGCCGCCGACTGCGAGGTCGAGGTGGAGTCCGTACGCGGCTCGCGCCTCATCCCGATCGACGAGTTCTACACCGGCGTGAAGCGCAACGCCCTCGCCCAGGACGAGCTGATCAAGTCCGTCCACATCAAGAAGGCGGACGGCCCGCAGCAGTACTCGAAGGTCGGCACCCGCAACGCGATGGTCATCGCGGTGTGCGCCTTCGGCATCGCGCTGCACCCCGAGACCCGGACCGTACGGACCGGCATCGGATCCGCGGCCCCGACCCCCATCCGGGCGAAGGCGGCCGAGGAGTTCCTGAACGCGGCGCTCGAAGAGGGCGGCTTCTGGGACAGCAAGAAGATCATCACCCCCTCGATCGCCAAGCAGTTCGCGGAGCTCGCCTCCGGTGCCGCCAACCCGATCGACGACGTCCGCGGCACGGCGAACTACCGCCGGCACGCCGTCGGCATCATGGCCCGCCGCACGCTCGGCTGGACCTGGGAGTCGTACCGCGGCAACGGCCGCAGCACTGAGGGAGTCGCATAATGCGCGTGAACTTCACGGTCAACGGCCGTCAGCAGGAAGCCGACGACGTGTGGGAGGGCGAGTCCCTTCTGTACGTACTGCGTGAGCGCATGGGGCTCCCGGGCTCCAAGAACGCCTGCGAGCAGGGCGAGTGCGGTTCCTGCACCGTCCGTCTCGACGGCGTACCGGTGTGTTCGTGTCTGGTCGCCGCCGGACAGGTCGAGGGCCGCGAGGTCGTCACCGTCGAGGGCCTCGCGGACTACGCCAAGCACCGTGAGGACTCCCACCCGGGCGGCGCCTGCGGCTCCGTCTGCGGCGGCACCAGCCTCCAGGAAGCCCGCCAGTGGCAGGCCAAGGGAACGGACGGTCAGACCGGTGAGGGCGGCGAACTCTCCGCCATCCAGCAGGCGTTCATCGACGCCGGCGCCGTCCAGTGCGGTTTCTGCACCCCCGGTCTCCTCGTCGCGGCCGACGAGCTGCTCGAGCGCAACGCCTCGCCGTCGGACGCCGACATCCGTGAGGCGCTCTCCGGCAACCTCTGCCGCTGCACCGGTTACGAGAAGATCCTGGACGCGGTCCGCCTGGCGGCCGCCCGTCAGGAAGAGACGGTCTGATCATGGCTGGAACCAAGACCACCACGGGCGCGCCCACCGAAGTCACCCAGAAGCACAACAAGGGCGGCATCGGCGAGTCCACGCTCCGCCCGGACGGCACCCTCAAGGTCACCGGCGAGTTCGCGTACTCCTCGGACATGTGGCACGAGGACATGCTCTGGGGCCAGACGCTGCGCAGCACCGTCGCGCACGCCGAGATCGTCTCGATCGACACCGTCGAGGCCCTCAAGACGCCCGGCGTGTACGCCGTCCTGACGTACGACGACCTGCCGGCCGAGATGAAGAACTACGGCCTGGAGATCCAGGACACCCCGGTCCTCGCCCACGGCAAGGTCCGCCACCACGGTGAGCCGGTCGCCCTCGTGGCCGCCGACCACCCGGAGACCGCACGCCGTGCCGCCGCGAAGATCGTGGTCGAGTACAAGGAACTGCCCGTCATCACCGACGAGGCGTCGGCGACCGCTCCGGACGCCGTCCTCGTCCACGAGAACCGCACCGACGAGTACATCAAGCACGTCCCGCACCCGAACATCGTGCACAACCAGCCGGTCGTCCGGGGCAACGCCGAAGAGGCCGCCAAGAAGGCCGACTTCATCGTCAAGGGCGAGTACACCTTCGGCATGCAGGACCAGGCCTTCCTCGGCCCGGAGTCCGGCCTCGCGGTACCGGCGGAGGACGGTGGCGTCGACCTGTACGTCGCCACCCAGTGGCTGCACTCCGACCTCGGACAGATCGCCCCCGTCCTCGGCCTGCCCGAGGAGAAGGTGCGCATGACGCTCTCCGGCGTCGGCGGCGCGTTCGGCGGCCGTGAAGACATCTCGATGCAGATCCACGCCTGCCTCCTGGCGCTGCGCACCGGCAAGCCGGTCAAGATCGTCTACAACCGCTTCGAGTCCTTCTTCGGCCATGTGCACCGCCACCCGGCGAAGCTGTACTACGAGCACGGCGCCACCAAGGACGGCAAGCTCACGCACATGAAGTGCAAGATCGTCCTGGACGGCGGCGCCTACGCGTCGGCCTCCCCGGCGGTCGTGGGCAACGCCTCGTCCCTGTCGGTCGGTCCGTACGTGATCGACGACGTCGACATCGAGGCGATCGCCCTCTACTCGAACAACCCGCCCTGCGGCGCGATGCGCGGCTTCGGCGCCGTCCAGGCCTGCTTCGCCTACGAGGCCCAGATGGACAAGCTCGCCGACAAGGTGGGCATGGACCGGGTCGAGTTCCGCCAGCTCAACGCCATGTCGCAGGGCACGCTCCTGCCGACCGGACAGGCCGTCGACTCGCCGGCCCCGGTCGCCGAGATCCTGCGCCGCGTCAAGGCCCGCCCGCTGCCGCCCGAGCGCCAGTGGGAGTCCAGCGAGGGCGCCGACGTCCGCGCGCTGCCCGGCGGCCTGTCCAACACCACGCACGGCGAAGGCGTCGTACGCGGCGTCGGCTACGCGGTCGGCATCAAGAACGTCGGCTTCTCCGAGGGCTTCGACGACTACTCCACCGCCAAGGTGCGCATGGAGGTCATCAACGGTGAGCCGGTCGCGACCGTGCACACCGCGATGGCGGAGGTCGGCCAGGGCGGCATCACCGTCCACGCGCAGATCGCCCGCACCGAGCTGGGCGTCCAGCAGGTGACGATCCACCCCGCCGACACCCAGGTGGGCTCCGCCGGTTCGACGTCCGCGTCCCGTCAGACGTACGTCACCGGTGGCGCGGTCAAGAACTCCTGCGAGCTCGTCCGCGAGAAGGTCCTGGAGATCGGCCGCCGCAAGTTCGGCTCGTACCACCCGGCGTGGGCCACCGCCGAACTCCTCCTGGAGGGCGGCAAGGTCGTCACCGACGGCGGCGAGGCCCTCGCGGACCTGGCCGAGCTGCTCGACGGCGAGACCGTGGAGGTCGAGGCCGAGTGGCGGCACCGTCCGACCGTGGCCTTCGACAAGAAGACCGGTCAGGGCAACGGCCACGTCCAGTACTCGTTCGCCGCGCACCGCGCGGTCGTCGAGGTGGACACCGAGCTCGGCCTGGTCAAGGTCATCGAGCTGGCCACCGCCCAGGACGTCGGCAAGGCGCTCAACCCGCTCTCCGTCGTCGGCCAGATCCAGGGTGGCACCACCCAGGGCCTGGGCGTCGCGGTGATGGAGGAGATCATCGTCGACCCGAAGACCGCGAAGGTGCGCAACCCCTCCTTCACGGACTACCTCATCCCGACCATCCTCGACACGCCGACCATCCCTGTCGACGTGCTCGAACTGGCCGACCCGAACGCGCCCTACGGCCTGCGCGGCATGGGCGAGGCCCCGACCCTCTCCTCGACTCCGGCCGTCCTCGCGGCGATCCGGAACGCGACGGGTCTGGAGCTGAACAAGACGCCGGTACGCCCCGAACACCTGACGGGGACCTGACCGGCGCCTGACCCCACGATCTCTCCGGGCGGCGCGCGCCTCCCTCGGGAACGTCACACTTCCTACCGCTCGCGCCGCCCGGAGAACCCCAGTACCGCACCGCTCGCGGTCGACGCAGTACCTGAGCAGCACCCACGCATCACCCACGCTCTTCGGAGCCCCAGTTCGTCTCGGGCCGTCCCCCGGGTCGTGCGCCCAACGCAGCATCCCAAATCCCGCAGTCTCCACAGGCCCGACCCTCTTGTGAACCGCCTGTTGCGGGTGCCCCTTTGAACCTTGGGAGTTAGGCACCATGACCCAGCAGTCAACGGAGCCGAAGACCACCGCTGAGGACGCCGGCAACGGCTCACGCGTCCCCGCCGGCAGGTCTTGGCTGGACCGGTATTTCCACATAACGCACAGAGGCTCGACCGTCGGCCGGGAGGTGCGCGGCGGCATCACCACCTTCATGGCGATGGCCTACATCATCCTGCTCAACCCGGTGATCCTCTCGGTCCCCGACGCCACGGGACACCGCCTCGACGGTGATCAGCTGACCACCGCCACCGTCTTCGCGGCGGCCGCCACCACCATCGTCATGGGCATCCTCGGCAACGTGCCGCTGGCCCTGGCGGCGGGACTCGGCGTCTCCGCCGTGATGGCCTTCCAGGTCGCCCCGGAGATGACCTGGGGCAACGCCATGGCGATGTGCATCATCTACGGCGTCATCATCATCCTGCTGGTCCTCACCGGCCTGCGGACCCTGATCATGGACGCGATCCCGCTGGCGCTGAAGCACGCCATCACCATGGGCATCGGCATGTTCGTCACGCTGATCGGCCTGGTCCAGGCGGGCTTCGTCACCTCCATGCCGTCCAAGCACGGCGACATGGGCGCGAAGCCGATCCAGATGGGCATCGACGACAAGCTCATCGGCTGGCCCGTCCTGTGCTTCGCCGTCACCGTCCTGCTGATCTTCCTGCTGCAGGTCCGCAAGGTCCCCGGCGCGATCCTCATCGGCATCGTCGGCGGCACCGTCTTCGCCGCGATCGTCCACCAGCTCGCCGGCATGACCGACAAGGACTGGGGTCTGAACGCCCCGGAGCTCGACGGCTCCGTCGTCTCGTCGCCCGACTTCGGCCTCTTCGGCGAGGTGTCCTTCAGCGGCATCGGCGACATCGGCGGCATCACCGTGGGTGTCATCGTCTTCACCCTGGTCCTGGCCGGCTTCTTCGACGCCATGGGCACCATCATCGGCATCGGCCAGCAGGCCAACCTCGCCGACAAGGACGGCAAGATGCCGGGCCTGAACAAGGCCCTGGCGATCGACGGTGCCGGTGGCGTCGTCGGCGGTCTCGCCGGTGCCTCGGGGCAGACCGTCTTCGTGGAGTCCACCGCCGGTGTCGGCGACGGCGCGCGCACCGGCTTCGCGAGCGTGGTCACCGGCCTCGCGTTCACGCTGTGCCTCTTCTTCACCCCGCTCGCGCAGCTCATCCCGACGCAGGTCGCGGCCGCCGCCCTGGTGGTCATCGGCGCGATGATGCTGAGCAACGCCCGGCACATCGACTGGACCGACCAGGCCACCGCCATCCCGGTGTTCCTGACCACGGTCCTGATGCCGTTCACGTACTCCATCACGGTGGGGATCGCGGCCGGTGTCATCGCCCACGTCCTGATCAAGGCCGCGCAGGGCAGGGCACGTGAGATCGGCTGGCTCATGTGGGTGCTCGCCCTCGTGTTCCTGGCCTTCTTCGCGCTCCACCCGATCGAGAACTGGATGGGCGTCAAGTAGCCCGCCCCGCCTCACACACCCGTTAGGAGACGGACATGCTGGACATCGCCGAAGAGCTGAACCGGTGGGTCGAGCAGGGACGCGACTTCGCCGTCGCCACCGTGGTGGCGGTCGGCGGCAGCGCGCCCCGGCAGCCCGGCGCGGCCCTGGCCGTCGACGCCGAGGGCACGGCCATCGGCTCCGTCTCCGGCGGGTGTGTGGAAGGCGCCGTCTACGAACTGTGCCGACAGGCCCTCGAAGACGGCGAAAGCGTCCTCGAACGCTTTGGATACAGCGACGAGGACGCCTTCGCCGTGGGTCTGACCTGCGGCGGCGTCATCGACATCCTCGTCACCCCGGTCCGCGCGGACTCCTCCGCGCGGCCGGTTCTGGCCGCCGCGCTCGCGGCGGCCGCGTCGGGCGAGGCCGCGGCCGTCGCCCGCATCACCTCCGGCCCCGCGGAACTCGTGGGCCGCGCTCTTCTCGTACGGTCGGACGCCGACGCCCCTCATGAGGGCGGGCTCGGCGGACATCCCGAGCTGGACCGCACCGCGGCGGGCGAGGCCCGCGCCATGCTGGACGCGGGGCGCACGGGCACGGTGGAGATCGGCGAGGACGGCTCGCGCTGCGGGCAGCCGCTCACCCTCCTCGTCGAGTCGAGCGTCCCGCCGCCCCGCATGATCGTGTTCGGCGCGATCGACTTCGCGTCCGCGCTCGTCAGGATCGGCAAGTTCCTCGGTTACCGCGTGACCGTCTGCGACGCGCGGCCCGTGTTCGCCACGGCGGCGCGGTTCCCGGACGCGGACGAGATCGTCGTCGAGTGGCCGCACGAGTACCTGAAGCGCACCGAAACCGACGCCCGCACCGTCCTGTGCGTGCTGACGCACGACGCCAAGTTCGACGTGCCGCTGCTCGAACTGGCCCTGCGCCTTCCGGTCGCCTACGTGGGCGCGATGGGATCGCGCCGCACGCACGAGGACCGCAACAAGCGGCTGCGCGAAGTCGGCGTGAGCGAGCTGGAACTGGCCAGGCTGCGCTCGCCCATCGGCCTGGACCTCGGCGCGCGCACCCCGGAGGAGACGGCCCTGTCCATCGCCGCGGAGATCGTCGCGAACCGGCGGGGCGGCAGCGGCGTCTCGCTGACGGGCGCCCACACGCCGATCCACCACGACGGCTCGCGGCGGCCCGCCGGGCGGATCGGGTCCGTGGCCTGAGCTGCCCGTGCTGCTACCTTGCGTCACGAGTTGATCACTTTATGACGCAATAGGAGCATTCGTGAAGGTCGCCTGCGTCGGTGGCGGGCCCGCCGCCCTGTACCTCTCGATCCTGCTCAAGCGGCAGGACCCGTCCCACGACATCACCGTCCACGAGCGCAACCCGGAAGGGTCGACGTACGGCTGGGGTGTCACCTACTGGGGCGGGCTGCTCGACAAACTCCGTGCCGGCGACCCCGAGTCCGCGCGCGCCATCAGCGAGCACTCGGTCCGCTGGAGCGACGGCGTCGCCCACGTCGGCGACCGCACGACGGTCCACCACGGCGACGAGGGCCACGGCATCGGGCGCCACCGGCTCCTCGACATCCTCACGAGCCGGGCCAGGTCCCTCGGCGTACGCGTCGAGTTCGAACGGGAGATCGCCGACGCGGCCCAACTCCCCGACGCCGATCTGGTCGTCGCGGGCGACGGCGTCAGGAGCGCCCTGCGCGAGCGCCACACGGACCACTTCGGGGCCGAGATCGCGCTCGGCCGCAACAAGTACATCTGGCTCGGCACCACCAAGGTCTTCGACTCCTTCACCTTCGCCTTCGTGGAGACCGCCCACGGCTGGATCTGGTGCTACGGCTACCGCTTCAGCGACGAGCGGAGCACCTGCGTCATCGAGTGCTCCCCGGAGACCTGGACGGGCCTTCGCCTGCACGAGGCGAGCGAGGCCGACGGGCTCGCCCTCCTGGAGCGGCTCTTCGCCGGGCCCCTGGACGGGCACCGCCTGATCGGCCGCGCGCAGGCCGACGGCAGCGCGCAGTGGCTCAACTTCCGGACGCTGACCAACCGGACGTGGCACCGCGGCAACGTGGTCCTGCTCGGCGACGCCGCGCACACCACGCACTACTCGATCGGCGCGGGTACGACGCTGGCCCTGGAGGACGCGATCGCCCTGGCGGACGCCCTGCGGGAAGGCACCGACCTCACCGCCGCCCTCGCGCGCTACGAACAGGAGCGGCGCTCGGCCCTTCTCTCCGTCCAGAGCGCGGCCCGCTACAGCGCCCAGTGGTACGAGAACCTGCCGCGCTACATCGGCCTCGAACCGGCCCAGATGTTCGCGCTCCTCGGCCAGCGCCACTCACCGCTGCTGCCCCACGTCCCGCCCCAGCTCTACTACCGGATCGACCGCGCCGCCGAGCAGTTGGAACCCCTGCGCCGGATGAAGCGGTGGCTGGGCCCGAGGGTGGCGCGGACACTGCACGGGCGGGTACGGGCCTCGCGGGGCTGAACCTCAGGCCCGGCCCCTCACGCGAAGGGGCGGGGCGGGGGAGCGGAGAGCAGCCCGTCGACCGCCCGCCCGAACATCCGCCGTCCGGCGGCCGCGAGCACCCTGTCGAAGACCCCCGGCAGCCACCGCACGCGCAGTTCCTCGCGCCAGACGACCTTTGAACCGCTCGTCCCTGTCCGGGGGGACACCTCGATCTGCGCCCACCCCGTCACGAACGACCCTCGCTTCTCCAGTCGGCACACGCCGCCGCCCGCCTCGGCCGGGCGCCACGTCACGACCTCCATCACGTCGTCGAAGCCGACGGGGCCGAGCCCGCTGCGGGCGACGAAGACGGTGCCCTCCCCGTGGGGCGGCGGGGTCCGCACGACGATCCGCGTCAGCGGGACCACGTCGGCATGCCGTTCCCAGGTGGTGAGCCGGCGCCAGACGTCGTCGGCGGGCAGGGATGATTCCCGGTCGATACGGAAGAGAGCCACACGGCGATCCTGCCAGGTTACGGGCGGTATACCTTGCCCGGCTCGGCCTTCCCCGGCGCGAGGAGCTGCGGGACCGTCACGAAGACGTAGCCGCGCTTCTTCAACTCGTCGATGATGCCCGGCACCGCGGGCACCGTGCCCTTGTAGATGTCGTGCAGCAGGATGATGCCGTCCCGCTCGGTCTGGTCGATGACGCGCTTCTTGATCAGTGCGGAGTCGTTGGTCGTGTAGTCCTTGGCGGTCACGCTCCACAGGACCTCCGAGAGGCCTTCCTCGCGCGAGATCTTGTTGACGTCCGGGTTGGTGCGGCCCTGCGGAGGGCGCATCAGCGTCGGCTTGTGGCCGATCAGCTTCTCTATCGCGTCGTCGGTCTTGCGCAGCTCCTCGCGCGCCTCGTCCGGCGTGATGTCGGTGAGGATCTTGTGCGACCAGGTGTGGCTCGCCACCTCGTGCCCTTCGGCGTCCATGCGCTTCACGAGCTCGGGGTGCTCGGCGATGTGGTTCTTGCCGAGCAGGAAGAAGGTGGCGGGCACCTTCTCCTCCTTGAGGATGTCGAGCAGCCGCGCCGAGTTCTCGCTCGGCCCCGCGTCGAACGTCAGGGCCACGCACTTGGCGCTGCGGCAGTCGACCGCTCCGACCTTCGCCCGGCCCTTCACGCCCACCGAGGCCCCGTCCTTGCGCACGGAGCTGGGGGAGGTGGTGTCCACCTTCGTGCACCCCGTCAGGGCGACGGCCATGACCGCGGCGGTCATGGCCGTCATGAGAGCGGCTCGACGGAACCCTGGGGCAGATCTCTTCATCTTGCTTTTCGCAGCGGACATGCGAGCACTATACATAGTGTGTATATACCGAGTGTATAGAGGGGTCCCGCCGAGCCCGCGCGCCTGGCCGTGCCGCTCCGGCGGCTGCTCTAGCGACCGCTCTGGCGGCCGCTCACCAGGCCCTCCATCCACGCCTCGACCGCGGCGGAGTCACGCGGCAGACCGGCCGACAGGTTCTCGTTGCCGTCGGCCGTGACGAGGATGTCGTCCTCGATGCGGACCCCGATGCCCCGGTACTCCTCGGGCACGGTCAGGTCGTCCGGCTGGAAGTACAGGCCCGGTTCGACGGTCAGCACCATGCCCTCCTCCAGTACCCCGCCGACGTACTCCTCGGTGCGGGCCTGGGCGCAGTCATGGACGTCCAGACCGAGCATGTGGCCCGTGCCCGCCATGGTGAAGCGGCGCTGCAGCGCCAGCTCGAAGACCCGCTCCGGATCACCGTCCAAAAGGCCCCACTCCACGAGCTTGTACGCGAGGTGCCGCTGCGCCGCGTCATGGAAGTCGCGGTAGGCGGCGCCCGGCTTCACGGCGGCGATGCCCGCCTCCTGCGCCTCGAACACCGCGTCGTAGATCTTGCGCTGGAGCGGGGTGAAGGTGCCGTCGACCGGGAGGGTGCGGGTGACGTCGGCGGTGTAGAGGGTGTGGGTCTCCACCCCCGCGTCCAGGAGCAGGAGTTCGCCGGGGCGCACCGGACCGTCGTTGTCCTGCCAGTGCATGATCGTGGCGTGCTCGCCCGCCGCGCAGATCGAGCCGTAGCCGATGTGGTTGCCCTCCAGGCGGGCGCGGCGGAAGAAGGTCCCCTCGATCCAGCGCTCCGACGTGGCGACGGCGGTCGCCAACTCCCGTACGACATCGGTGAACCCACGGGCCGTCGAGTCCACCGCCTTGCGCAGCTCGCCGATCTCCCAGTCGTCCTTGACCAGGCGCAGGCCCGAGAGTGCCTCCTCCAGCTCGGCGTCGCGCTCCTCGTCGGTCGTCACCGCCTCCTCGAGCTCAGGGTCGTGGCCGCGCACGATGCGGGTCGGCACGCCGGGCGACGCGGCCAGTTCGGCCGGAGCGTCGCGCACGTCACGACAGGGCAGCCCGAGCAGTAGCTCGGACTCGGCGAGGCTGCGCCGGCGGCCCATCCACAGCTCGGCCGTCATACCGGTCCAGAACTCGTCGCTGTCCCGGGCGTCGCGGGGGAGTTGGTAGAGGTACGCGTCGTGGCCCTCGCCCCCGGAGCGGGGTTCGAGGACCAGGGCGCAGTCCCGCGCCTGGTCGCCGGTCATGTGGACGTACGCGGAGTGCGGGCGGAAGGGGTAATGGCTGTCGTTCGAGCGGATCTTGAGCTTCCCGGAGGGGATCACCAGGCGCTCGCCCGGGAACAGCGCGGACAGGGCGGCGCGGCGGCGCGCCGCGTGCGGAGTCTGTTCCGCCGGGCGCAGGTCGCGCTGCTCGGTGTCGGCCCAGCCCGTCCGCATGAGGGCGGAGAGTTCCTCGGAGATCTCGGGATACAGGCCGTTCTTGCGTACGCCGGACGCCTTCTTCTTGGCCATCGGGTTCACCTTTTCTTCCCCGTTCCGGGGCTCGTGGTGGAGTGCTCTGGGGCGATTCCGCCAGCGTAGAGACCCTTGGCCCATAAGGGAACATGTGACATAGTACTGGCGTGACAAAGCGGCTGACCTGCGATGTTGTGGTGGTCGGCGCCGGGATGGTGGGCGCCGCCTGTGCCCTGTACGCGGCGCGCGCCGGACTCTCCGTCGTCCTGGTGGACCGCGGCCCGGTGGCCGGCGGCACGACCGGCTCAGGCGAGGGAAACATCCTCGTCTCCGACAAGGAACCCGGCCCCGAACTCGAACTCGCCCTGCTGTCGGGCCGATTGTGGACGGAGCTCGCGGCACAACCAGGTGTCGGCGCGAGCATCGAGTACGAGGCCAAGGGCGGCGTGGTCGTCGCGTCCAGCGGCCAAGGGCTCGCGGCGCTGGGGGAGTTCGCCATGGGGCAGCGCGCGGCCGGGGTCGACGCCCGGACCGTCACGGCCGACGAACTGCACGACCTGGAACCGCACCTCGCTCCCGGGACGGCGGGCGGCGTCCACTACCCGCAGGACGCCCAGGTGATGCCGTCGCTCGCGGCGGCCCAACTGGTGCGCCTGGCAAGGGGGTTGGGCGCCGAACTGCGCACGGGGTGGGCGGTGACCGCCGTACTGCGGACCGCGGGCGGCGAGGTGCGCGGGGTCCGCACCGACCGGGGCGAGATCCACGCCCCGTACGTCGTGAACGCGGCGGGCACCTGGGGCGGCGAGCTTGCCGCCCTCGCCGGGGTCACCCTGCCCGTGCTGCCGAGGCGCGGCTTCGTCCTGGTCACCGAGCCACTGCCGCGCAGGGTCCGGCACAAGGTGTACGCCGCCGACTATGTGGCGGACGTGGCCAGCGGGTCCGCCGCGCTGCAGACGTCACCCGTGGTCGAGGGCACGGCGGCGGGGCCGATCCTGATCGGCGCGAGCCGCGAGCGGGTCGGCTTCGACCGGAGCTTCTCGCTGCCGGTCATGCGGGCCCTGGCGGCGGGGGCGACGCGGCTCTTCCCGTTCCTCGCCGACGTCCGGGCCATGCGCGCGTACGTCGGCTTCCGCCCCTACATGCCGGACCACCTCCCCGCCATCGGGCCCGACGCCCGGGTGCCGGGGCTGATCCACGCCTGCGGTCACGAGGGCGCGGGGATCGGACTCGCCGCGGGTACGGGCCACTTGATCGCCCAGGTGCTGAGCGGCGCGCCACCGGACCTGAACCTGACCCCCTTCCTCCCCGACCGTTTCGCCGACTGCCCGCCCGAGGAGGCGTCATGAGCAAACGCACCCCCCTGAACCTGGTCCGCGCCCGCCCGGGCCCACCGCACACCGTCACGTTCGACGGCCGCGAGATCCCGGCCCTGCCGGGCCAGACGGTGGCCGCGGCGCTCTGGTCGGCGGGCATCACGGCGTGGCGCACGACGCGGGGAGAGGGTGAGCCGAGGGGCGTCTTCTGCGGGATCGGCGTCTGCTTCGACTGCCTGGTGACCGTCAACGGGCGGACGAACCAGCGGGCTTGCCTGGTGCCGGCGGCGCCGGGGGATGTGATCAGGAGTGGAGCTGAGGACGTTGCGTGACGGCGGCACAAGGATCGGCTGGTCGCTGCGGGGCAATCGGGTGGGTGGGCGGGAAGGCTTGTTCGTCCAGGGCGGGATGCGGGGTTACGGGTGGGCGGGCGGGAAAGGCCCGTTCGGCAGCGGGCGGATGCCGGGAGCAGAACGGTGACGCCGGAGGCCAAGCCGCCCCGCACGCTGGCGGTGATCGGCGCAGGCCCCGCAGGCCTCGCCGCAGCACTGGCCGCCGCGCAGCGGGACGTACGGGTCACGGTGCTCGACTCCGCCCCGCAGGCTGGCGGACAGTTCTACCGCCGGCCAGCATCCGCGCTCCGCGCACGCCGCCCGCAGGCCCTGCACCACCAGTGGCGTACCTGGGAGCGACTGCGGGACGGACTCGCGCGGCAGATCGAGGCAGGCCGCATCACACACCTGACGGAACATCATGTCTGGTTCGTGGAGCGCGTAGAGGGAGACGGCGGCTTCGCCGTGCACGCCCTCCTCGGCCCCGAGCAGGAGGAGTCCGTGTCGGTGCCCGCCGACGCCGTACTCCTCGCGACCGGGGGATACGAGAAAGTCCTGCCGTTCCCCGGCTGGACCCTGCCCGGCGTGCTCACCGCCGGCGGCGCGCAGGCCATGCTCAAGGGAGGGCTCGTCCTCCCGGGCCGTACCGTCGTCGTGGCCGGAACGGGCCCGCTGCTCATGCCCGTCGCCGCCGGCCTGGCGGCAGCCGGCGCCGAGGTGGCCGCCCTGGTCGAATCCGCGGGCCCCAAGGCCGTCGCACGGCACGCGGCCACCCTCGCCGCCCACCCGGACAAGCTCGCCGAGGGTGCCCGGTACGCCGCCCAACTCCTGGGCCACCGCGTGCCGTTGACCACCGGCCACACAGTCGTCGAAGCGCACGGCAAGAACGCGCTGGAGGCGGTCACCGTCGCCGCGCTCGACGCGGCGGGGCGGGTGCGCCCCGGCACCGAGCGGCGTATCGCGTGCGACACCCTCGCCGTCGGCCACGGCATGCTGCCGCACACCGATCTCGCCGAGGGCCTCGGCTGCCGTATCGACGGCGTGAACGTCGCCGTCGACGCCGAGCAGCGCACCGACGTCCCCGGCGTCTGGGCCGCCGGGGAGGCGACAGGCACCGGCGGCGCGGCCCTCTCCCTCGCCGAGGGACACATCGCCGGACGCTCGGCCGCCGCCCGGCTCCGGGGCAGCGCACCTGACCCCCGCGCATGGGCCGCCGCAGCCAAGGCACGTACGAAAGCACGCGAGTTCGCCGCCGCGATCAAAGCCGTGTACGAACCGCCCGCGCACTGGGCCGAGCGATTGCGCGACGACACCCTCGTCTGCCGCTGCGAGGAGGTCCCCGCGTCGGCGGTCCGCGAGGCCGTCGAGGAACTCGGGGCCACCGACGCGCGGACCGTGAAACTCCTGACCCGGGCCGGCATGGGCTGGTGTCAGGGCCGCATGTGCGCGGCGGCCGTCGCCGGGCTCGCGGGCTGCGAGGAGCGGTCCGCGCGGCGGCCGTTCGCCAGACCGGTACCGCTCGGCGTGCTCGCGCAGGCCCCCGACGAAGACGAGCAGACCTCCTCCTAGGACCCAGCCCCGCACCGCAACGAAGGGACCTCGCTCATGAACGTGTCCGCAGACAGCCCCCGCCCCTGGCACGGCGTTCTCGTCGCCACCGCCCTGCCCCTGAACGACGACCTCTCCGTCGACCACGGCAGCTACGCCGAGCACTGCGCCTGGCTCGTCGAGAACGGCTGCGACGGTGTCGTGCCCAACGGATCGCTCGGCGAGTACCAGGTGCTCACCCCGGAGGAGCGCGCCAAGGTCGTTCAGACCGCCGTCGCGGCCGTCGGCGGGCGGCGCGTGATGCCCGGCGTCGCCGCCTACGGCTCCGCCGAGGCCCGCCGCTGGGCCGAGCAGGCCAAAGACGCGGGCTGCGCCTCGGTGATGCTGCTCCCGCCGAACGCCTACCGCGCCGACGAGCGCTCCGTGCTCGCCCACTACGAGGAGGTCGCGAAGGCGGGTCTCCCCGTCGTCGCGTACAACAACCCCATCGACACCAAGGTCGACCTGCAGCCCGAACTCCTAGCGAAGCTGCACGGCGAGGGGTACATACACGCCGTCAAGGAGTTCTCCGGCGACGTACGCCGCGCCTACCGCATCGCCGAACTCGCCCCGGAACTCGACCTGTTGATCGGCGCCGACGACGTCCTGCTCGAACTCGCCCTCGCGGGCGCCAAGGGCTGGGTCGCGGGCTACCCGAACGCGCTGCCCGCCGCCTGCGTCGAGCTCTACCGTGCCGCCGTGACCGGAGAGCTGACCACGGCGAAGGAGCTGTACCGAGAACTGCACCCCCTGCTGCGCTGGGACTCCAGGCCCGAGTTCGTGCAAGCCATCAAGTTGTCCATGGACATCGTCGGACGGCACGGCGGCCCCTGCCGTCCGCCGCGGGTGCCGCTGCTTCCCGACCAGGAGAAGGCGGTGCGCGCCGCCACCGAGCGGACGGCCGCCGCCGGGCTCGCCTGACGCCTCCGCACGGCCACCTACGAAAGGGCTCCGCCATGCGCAGCAAACTCGTCCTGCACGCGGTCGACTCGCACACCGAGGGCATGCCGACACGGGTGATCACCGGCGGCATCGGCACCGTACCCGGCGCGACGATGAACGAACGCAGGCTCCACTTCCGCGAGCACCGCGACGACATCAAGCAGCTCCTGATGAACGAACCCCGCGGTCACGCGGCCATGAGCGGCGCGATCCTCCAGCCGCCCACCCGGCCCGACTGCGACTACGGCGTGATCTACATCGAGGTCTCCGGCTATCTGCCGATGTGCGGGCACGGCACCATCGGCGTCGCCACCGTCCTCGTCGAGACCGGCATGGTCGAGGTCGTCGAGCCGGTCACCACGATCCGCCTGGACACCCCGGCGGGCCTCGTCGTCGCCGAGGTCGCCGTCGAGGACGGCGTGGCGAAGGCCGTCACGCTCCAGAACGTGCCGTCCTTCGCCGTCGGACTCGACCGCAAGATCACCCTGCCCGACGGCCGTTCGGTGACCTACGACCTGGCCTACGGCGGCAACTTCTACGCGATCCTGCCCCTGGACCAGTTCGGCCTGCCCTTCGAGCGCGGCCGCAAGGACGACATCCTCGCCGCGGGCCTCTCGCTGATGGAGGCGATCAACGCCGAGGACGAGCCGGTGCACCCCGAGGACCCGTCCATCCGCGGCTGTCACCACGTCCATCTGTACGCGCCCGGCGCCACCGCCCGGTACTCCCGGCACGCGATGGCCATCCACCCCGGCTGGTTCGACCGCTCACCCTGCGGCACGGGGACCAGTGCGCGCATGGCCCAGCTGCACGCACGCGGAGAGCTCCCGCTGGAGACGGAGTTCGTCAACGAGTCGTTCATCGGCACGCGCTTCAGCGGGCGGCTCCTGGGGACCACCGAGGTCGCGGGCATCCCCGCGGTCCTGCCCAGCTTCACCGGCCGCGCCTGGGTGACCGGCACCGCGCAGTACCTCCTCGACCCGGACGACCCCTTCCCCGCGGGCTTCGTGCTCTAGCCGGACGGGATAATGGCCCTTCATAGAACGTGACATTGCACCCTGACAGTGCACCCAGGAGGAACCGTCCCCATGGCCGCCCGGCGCAACCCCGCCCCGTCCGCCGCCCCCGCCGCCCTGCCCAGCCTGGGCGGCACGCGCAGCAGCTACCGCGAACGGGTCGCGGACGCGCTGCGCGCCGCGCTCATCGCGGGGGAGCTGCGCGCGGGCGAGGTCTACTCGGCGCCCACCCTGGCCGTGCGCTTCGGTGTCTCCGCGACCCCGGTCCGCGAGGCCATGCTCGACCTCGCCAAGGAGGGGCTCGTCGACACGGTGCCGAACAAGGGCTTCCGGGTCACCGCCGTCTCCGAGAAGCAGCTCGACGAGTACAAGCACATCCGCGCGCTGATCGAGATCCCCACCACGGCGGAGCTCGCCACCTCGGCGGACCCCGCCGACCTCGAAGCCCTGCGCCCCACCGCGCAGGCGATCGTCACCGCGGCGGCGGACGGCGACCTCATCGCGTACGTCGAGGCCGACATCCACTTCCACCTCGGTCTGCTCGCACTCTCCGGGAACGACCACCTGGTCGAGGTCGTCGGCGACCTGCGCAAGCGCTCCCGCCTGTACGGACTCCAGGCGCTCGTCGACGCGGGCCGCCTCCAGGCGTCGGCGGAGGAGCACCTGGAGATCCTCGACGCGCTGCTCGCCCGCGACGAGGCCGCCGTACGCGCGGTGATGACCCGCCACCTCGGTCATGTGCGCGGAATGTGGGCCGCCGAATAGCTCAGGAGTGGTGGTTGGGGATCAGGAACAGGTGGATCGACTGGTCCTTCGCCCGGTACCGCTCGTTCGCCGCGCCCTTCTTGGCCCGGTCCGACACGATGACCACGTAGTCGGCCGAGACCCAGGACACGCCCTCCGCGTTGCCGTAGACCGTCCGGCCCTTGGCGTCGGCGGGGAGGCGGTAGACGGTGCCTTCGTCGACCTCCCACTTCTTCATGGAGATGCGGCCCACCCACAGCGCCGACGACGCCTGCGACAGGACGGCGATCCGCCCGTCGCGCACGGACACGCTGCTGTAGTCCTCGAAGAACAGTGACTCGGGCAGCCGGACCGTGGCCGTGTGTATCCAGCGCTTGCCGCCCTGCCGGAAGACCTGGATGCGCCCGCCGCCCGGCGTCCTGCCCTTCTTGCCGCCCGCGCACCGGTTGCCCTCGCACAGCGCCAGGAGGTGGGCCGCGCCCGAGCGCTCCACCCACTCGAGGCCCTCCATGCCCTTGTTGGCGTCCGCCACGTCGAAGTCGAGCAGCGTCGAGCCGCACGGACGCAGCTTGTCGTCGAACTCGTGGACGCGGGCGCGGAAGCCCTTGGGCTTCACCGGCTCGGCCTCGCTCAGCGTGAAGTAGTGGTCGCGCCGCTCGTCGTGGGTGAGGTCCTCGTACCCCTCGTTCGCCCCGGCCTTCCCGGACTTCTTCGCCTTGGCGGGCTTGAGCACGCCGTTCTCCGGCGCCTTGGGCGACAGCTCGCTGCTGACCCGGATGAGGGAGGTCAGGTTGTCGCAGACGATCAGGAAGGCGCCGTCCCGGTAGATGACACCGCTCGCCTCCAGGCGGGAGCCCGCGCCGTCCCCGATCAGGTCCTTGATCTTGGCTTCCTTCACGAGCCGCAGCTCGTGCGAGGGATCGGACTTGGCCGACTTCTTCGTTGCGGTCATGAGGGCAGTACCTCCATCGCGCCGGGGAACGTCGCCCCGCTGGCGCCGTTGGGATAGGTCTTGCGCAGCTCGGCGAGCTGTTGCCGTGCGTGGTCGTAGCGCATGCGCGTGTAGTGGAAGATCCCGTACGTGAACTGCGAGCCGCGGCTCAGCTCCCACTGCCGGTAGCCGGCGCGGTACACCTCGTCGTTGGTGAACTGGCGCCCGGTGAAGGGCTGTCCGTGCGGGCTCGTGGACTCGCCGTACGCGGCGGACGCGACGAGCTGCCACAGTCCGTCGGTACGCCCGGACCCCTCCGAACCCAGCAGGGCCGCGACCTGCTCGGGGCCGAACTCCGTGTCCAGGAGGTATTCGAGGTGGTCGAGGTAGTACTGGCAGAAGTCGTGGTGGCGCAGCAGGTTGGTGAACAGCGGGATCCGTGACTCCTTGTGCGGCGCGTGCGTGATCCGGCAGTAGTCGCGGGTCATCGCAGGCCAGTCGAGCAGGTCCGTGTACTGCCACCGCGTCGAGAAGAAGTCGATGCCCGAGCTGTTGTCGTAGTCCCAGGGGATGAACGTGAAGTACGGGCGGACCATGAAGCCCGTCGGGTCGCCGAGGCGGCCCGCGTTGTAGAGGTAGTAGTTCGACGGCGTCGCGAAGTAGTTGTCCCAGCTGCCGAGCAGGACGTTGGCCCCCGCCCAGCGCAGGAAGGCCGGTACGTTCAGTATCCGCTCGACCGCTTCCCGGAAGGCGTCGGTGCCGAACCGGTCCTCCCCGGACCCGAGTTGCACGCCGTTGATGGTCCGCACGAGAGCGGCGAGGTCGTCGTAGGTGTTGGTGGAGGGATCGTCCTCGTTCGTCTTCAGGCGGTACGTGCGGTCGTCCTCCAGGCTCCCCGCGGTGAAGTACCGCCGCCCGCTGTCGGCGCCGTCCGTGCCGGGGCGGTGCTCCAGGGTCGCGCAGCCGATGTCACCGCAGTACGCCTTGTAGAGGTTGCCCTCCGCGTTCTTGCCGAAGTGGTCCTTCAGGAACTTCTTGTCGACCTGCTCGATGACCGAGTACAGCCCCATGTAGCGGTCGTTGAGGTGGAACGTCGCGTACGTGTGCTGCGCCGCCGGGATGCCCGCGCGCTCCAGGAGCCGCCAGGCGACGGCCTCGCGCATCTGCGACGGGTCGTTGTACATCGCCTTGAGGTTGACGCGCTCCATGCCGTAGAGCCGGTCCTCGCTCTCGCCGACCTCGAAGTTGATCTTCCAGGAGCGCTTGGGCGCGTGAGCGGTCATGTTGCCGCTGTTGACCATGGAGAACGCGGGTGTCGCCAGCAGCGTGTCGTCCGGGGCGTCGCTCCTGGCCAGGGTCAGCCGGGCGCCCTGCGGAGCCACCATCACCTCGTCGGCCGTCAGGACGCCGGGCGGCCAGCCGGTGACCTTGACCTGATACATGTCCTGAGCGAAGAACTCCGCTTTGTTCTCCGCCGAGTTGAGGTACTCGTCGACGATCCGCCCGATCGCGGTGAGCTGTCCGTCCGCGTCGAGAAGCACCAGACTGCCGTCGGCCGAGGCGCCGGCCAGGTCGCCCTGCTCGGCGAGCAGCAGGTCGTACAACGCGCTGAACTCGGCCTTCGTCCGCAGCGAGGCATCGGCGGGGCCCGCCGCCGCGTTGGCCCGCTCGGCGAGCCGCCGCCCGGCGCCCGCGGGCAGTGCGGAGACCGCGATGACCTGGTTCTTGAACGCGTCCCGGAACGTGCCCTTGCCGATGGTCCTGTCCACGACGGCCTCCCTGGGATTCCTGGCGTGAACTTTCCTCTCTACGCCCGGCGCCACATGACCGCCAGACCGATATCCGGCCTGGCGGTCACGCGTCGCCGGTCGTCCCCGGCGAGGGTCCGGCCGTGTCAGTCGTCGACGGCGTCGAGCACGTCGCCCAGATCCACGAACTTGAAGCCGGTGGACGGCCGTTCGGCGTCCTCGGGCGCGTCATGGCCGTCCTGCACGACGAGCAGCCCGTGCGGGTACCGGTCGCCGAGCGGCTTGTTCAGGACCGCGGCGCCGTCACATTCCTCGGAGCCGTCGAGCGTGGCGGAGGCGGCGGTGACGCGGAAGCCGCCCTCGTACTCGTTGCGGTCCAAGACCTCACGGTCGTAGGCGGCGAAGGTGTTGTCGCCCTGGCTGGAGGCCAGCAGATAACCGTCGCCGTCGCCCTCGTCGAGGAGTGTCAGACCCTCGACGTCGGCCTTGAGGCGCTTGCCGCCGTAGCCGGGGTCGGCGCCCGCGGTGCACTCCTCGGTCGCGGGGTCGTACGTCGCGGGAACACCGTACTCACGGACCTTGTCGACCAGTTGCGGCTTGCCGGTGAGGTCGGCGCGCAGCCGCCAGATGCCGACGTCCTCCTGGCCCGCGTAGAGCGTGCCGTCGGCCGGGTCCACGACCATGCCCTCCACCTGCGGCAGTTCACCCGGCTCACCGCACGGCGTCCATGAAGTGCCGTTCGGCAGGCGGAAGTCCGCGGGCAGGTCCAGGGTGCGGACCTTGCGGTAGCCGACCGTGCCGTCGCTCTTCGGGGTCAGTTCGAGGAGCGCGACACGGGTCCGCTCCCGCTGGCTGACCAGTGCGTACGAGCGGCCCGTGGAGGGGTCGGTCCAGGTCGCGAGGCCGTACGCGGTGCGCTGCTCGTTTATCTCCTCCTGCGAGGAGGAGAAGACGGGCGCCGCCGAGGGGTCGGTGACGTCGGTGAGCGGGCCGCCGGGGCGCTCGCGGTCGATGCGGTAGACACGCAGCCGGTCGTTGCCGCGGTCGCTCGTCACGGCGAGGTCGGCGCGGCCCGTCGGCAGCCGCATTCCGTGCACCAGGTCGACGTTGTTGAAGCGGCCGGGAGCGTCGTCGGGGCCGGGCGCCGCGGGCGCCGGTATGGACTGCACCTCGCGCGCGGAGAGGTCGTACACGCGAAGACCGCCCTGCTTGGCGGTGGCGACGACCAGGCTGCGGCCCGGGTCGGCGGGGTTGCGCCAGATCGCCGGGTCGTCGGCGTCGGCGTTGCCGCCCGCGTCGTCGTCGTGCAGGGCGGCGGTCTCGGCGCGCGGCTCGACGGCGGGCAGTGCCGTGGCCGCGACGGCGCCGGAGCCAAGCGGCGCGGTCGCCGCCACCGCCGTGAGGGCCGCGACGAGAGCGACGCGGGCCAGGGCGGGGCGCGCCGGGGCACGCAGTGCGAGGGAGGTGCGGGGTCTGCGGGGCTTGGCCATGAAGGGATCCCTTTCTGTCATGGGTAACGCATGACGAATCCACTCTGTGATCTTGCCGTGAAGACTTGCCGTCAGCTGGTGCGTCGCCCGGCGGTCCGAGAAGTGAACGGAGTGTGTCGCCGGACACGTACGTGTTCGTAGAATGTGCGACCTCTGACGGCAGGTGGTAAACCGGCTGTTCGAGGTGAGAGACGTCTCGGAGAAACGCGGGCCGGCCGAGGCCTCGGTACGGCGGTGTCCACGGCCCGGTGAAGGAGTCCTGCGTGTGAGCCCCGACGCACCATCCGACTGGCCCCGCGAGAACGGGCGTCCGGCACCCCTGCCGGCCGCCGCGTCGTTCCCCGCTGCTTCGTCCGTGCCGCCCACGTCGGCCGCGGCGCGCGGATACGTGCGATGTGTCCTGCGGCACCGCGCGGACCGAGGCGAGGGCACGGTCCGCGAACGCGCCCTGACCGACGTCCTCCTCGTGGTCTCGGAGCTGTTCACCAACGCGCTGCGGCACGGCGGCGGCGTCACCCGGTTCGAGGTGGGCGTGGCGGGCGACACGCTCCGGGTGACCGTGGGCGACCGCTCGACGGACCTGCCCCAGCAGCGGCACACCGCCCACCCGGGTACGGGCACGGGCGGAACGGGCGGATACGGGTGGCCCCTCATCCGCGAACTGGCCACGGAGATCGACCTCGTGCTGGAGCGCGGCGGCGGCAAGCTCATCACCGTGACGCTGCCCCTGTACTGAAGGGGTCCCAACCGATCCCGGGTTCCCGGTTTGGCCGGGCGTACGCGTGGTACCCGTGCGCCTCAAGGGCCAAGTGCCGCAAATCGCCGTGGATGGGGTGGAATCCCCGCAGGAAGGGGGGTGGGGTTCGCATCGCGTGCCCATCGTCATGAACGCACCGGAACAGCTGGAAACGAAGACGCGCGTCGTACCGACGGTCCTGGCCGACGCCTGGGTCACCGCGCCACACCCCGTGGTCGTCGCCGACGGCGCGGGCCGGGTGGCGGCCACGAACGAGGCCGTGCGGCTTCTCCTGCCGGCCGCGACGGACGGCACGGCCCTGCGCGAGGCCGCCCCGCGATGGCTCGCCGACGCGCACACCCGGCTGACCGCACAGAGCTCCCGGGCGGCCGATGACGGTGTGCCGGACGTCGTGCGCGGTGAGATCGGCGAGCGGAGCTACGAGGCCCGCCCCGCCCGCCTCGACGCCACGCACTGGGCATGGTGGCTGGCGGAGGACACGCACCGGCGCACGGCGGAGGACGACCTGCGCGCCGAACGAAGACGCACGGCCCTGCTCGCCGACGCCTCCCAGCAGTTGCTGGCGTCCCTCAACGTCGAGCGGTGCATGGAGGTGACGGCCACCATGGCGGCGGGTCATCTCTGCGACGCGGCGACGGTGATCGCGCCGGGCCGCGGCAACGTGCACCCCATGACCAGCACCGGACCGGCGGCGGACGTCACCCACTCCACCGTGGAGATCGACCTCACGGAGGTGCCGGGCCTCAGCGAGGCGATGCAGGGCTTCCCGCCCGTGCCCTCGCGGTGGATCGACCCCGCCACGCTCCCGGCGTGGGCCGTGCCCGCCCACTTCACCGGCCCCGTGTGCTCGGTGCTGATCACCCCGCTGCCCGGCCACGGTGTGCCGGCGGGCGTCCTGATGCTGCTGAGGTCCACCGAGCGCAGTGCGTTCAGCGAGGCGGAGGAGGTCTTCGCCCGGGTCTTCGCCGCCCGCGCCGGCGCGGCGGTCTCCGCCGCCCGGCTCTACGCCGAACAGAGCGCCATCTCCCGCACGCTCATGCGTGAACTGCTGCCGCCCGACCTGCGTCCCGTGCACGGAGTGGAGTTCGCCGGGGGGTACATCGCCGCGGGCGCGGGAGAGCACATCGGCGGCGACTTCTACGACGTACACGCCGGGCCGACCCCGGAGGACGAGACGCTCGCCGTCCTCGGCGACGTCTGCGGCAAGGGCCTGGAAGCGGCGGCTCTCACCGGCAAGATCCGCAACACGGTGCAGGCGCTGCGCCCCATGGCCCACGACCACCAGCAACTGCTCGGCCTGCTCAACGAATCGCTGCTGCGGACCGAGCACACCCGGTTCGCCACCCTGGCGCTGGCCTCCGTGACCCGCCGCGGCAACTCCGTCGACCTGCGCATCACCAGCGCCGGCCATCCGCCGCCGCTGATCGCCCGCGCCGACGGCAGCGTCGACGAGGCCGACACGAGGGGCACCCTGATCGGCGCCCTGCCGCGGGTCACGTCCAGCACCGCGCAGGTCCGGCTCAAGCCGGGTGAGGTGTGTCTGATGTTCAGCGACGGCATCGTCGAGGCCAGGGGAGGGCCGCTGGGAACGGAGATGTTCGGTGAGGAACGGCTGTCGCTGGCGCTCTCGGAGTGCTTCGGCATGGTCGCCGAAGCCGTCGTGGAGCGCGTGCAGATGCTGGCCTCGCAGTGGGTGGGCCGAGGACCGCACGACGACATGGCTGTGGTCGCGATAGCCGCACCGCGCCACCAGCACCTCAGCGCCGTGGACGGACACACCCGAGGCAGGTACACCGGATGATCGCCGCCACCCCTGATCTGACCGAGGGGCCTGATCCTGACGTGGTGTCCGGTATGGGCGAGGTATCCGATCCGCTCGCATCCGCCCGCGCGCAACTGTGGGACGACGTGCGCGAGGGCGACGAACTCGCGGCCACCCGCACGGTGCGGGCCGCGGTCGAGGCGGGCAGCGCGTTCGAGAGCGTCCTGCTCGACCTCATCGCCCCCGTACAGGCGCGGGTCGGCGTGGAATGGGCGGCGAACCGCATCAGCGTGGCCCAGGAGCACGCCGCGACGGCCATCAACGACCGGGTCATCACCCTCACGGCCGATGCCGGTCTGCCGCTCCCGGACACCGCGCGGCGGCGCGGACGCGTCACCGTCGCCTGCGTGGACGGCGAGTGGCACGCCCTGCCCGCGCGGCTGCTCGCCGAGGTGCTTCGCCTGCGCGGCTGGCAGGTCGACTTCCTCGGCGCCCACACCCCCACCCCCCACCTGGTACGGCACCTGCACCACCACGTGCCCGACGTGGTGGCGCTCTCCTCGTCGATCCCGACCAACCTCCCGGTCGCCCATGCCGCGCTCACCGCCTGCCAGGCCGTCGGGACCCCGGTGCTCGTGGGCGGCGCGGCCTTCGGCCCGGACGGGCGGCACGCCAGAACCCTCGGCGCCGACGCGTGGGCGGCCGACGCGCGCGACGCCGCCGACCTGCTCGAACAGGGCCTGGCGCGGCCCAAGGTGACGCTCCATCAGGCCGTGGACGACCTGCCGCACCTCAGCGACCAGGAGTACTCGATGGTCGCCCGCAGCCGGGGCGAACTCGTCAGGGAGGTGCTCCGCGAACTGGAGGTGCTCTTCCCCCCGATGGCCCACTACACGGTGCGGCAGCGGCAGCACACCGCCGAGGACATCGCGCACATCGTGGACTACCTGGCCACGGCGCTCTACCTGGACGACGACGGCCTCTTCACCCGGTTCCTGGACTGGACGGCGGACATCCTCACCGCGCGGCACGTCCCCGCCCGCAGCCTCCTCCTGGCCCTGGACGTCCTGGGCCGCAGGCTGGCCGACTTCCCGCGCGCCACGCGCGTCGTCGACACCGCCCGCGCTGCCCTCGGCGCCCGGCAGGGGTGCCCCAGAACCGGAGAAACCGTATGACAGGCCCCGCGTACCGTCCCGTGCCCCGCCTCGGCCTGCGCACCGAGCTCCAGCAGGGCGTCGTGACCGTCCACGTCGGCGGCAGCCTGGAGTACGGGGTGACCGACGGCCTCGTCGCCACCGTCACCGAACAACTCGACCTGGCCCGCGCGGGAGGCCACGCGGTGAGCCGACTCGACCTGGAACTGGGGGAGTTGACGTTCGTCGACTCCATGGTCCTGGCGTCCCTGCTGATGGCCCGGCGCGTCACGGACGCCAGTGGTGTCACCCTCCGGCTCAACCACCGCCCCGACTGCCTGGACCGCCTGCTGCGGCTCACCTGCACCTTCGACCACCTCACGGCCGCCGCCACGCCCTCGGGCGCCTCGGCGCCCGACCGGGCGGCGGGCGGCTCAGGTACGCCGGACCTGCGGGGCGAGTGACGGTCCCAGCAGCCGCGCCATGGCCTCGGCGGCGCGCACGGCGGCGTCCGCGCAGCAGTTGTTGAACAGGACGTGGACCTGCTCGGTCTGCTCGGCGAGAGCGCGCAACCGGGGTATCCACTCGGCGAGTTCGTCGTCGGCGTACGCGTACCGGAAGCGGTCCTCCTTGCTGCCCTGCCCCCAAGCCGTGCTGCGGCCGTGGAAACGTACGACGGACAGCCGGGGCGAGGTCACCGGCGCGCCGGGAGGCAGCGAGGACGGCAGCGCCTGGTTCATGTCGACGCCGACCGCCGCCATGCCGTGCCCGGCCAGCAGGCTCCTGGTGGCCTCGGCCTGCTCCGCACGCCACCAGTCGGGGTGCCTGAACTCGACGGCCACCGGCCACCCTTGAGTCCGCCGGGCGGTCAGGGCGAGGACCTCCGCGGCGCGTTCGCCGGGCCGCAGCCACGGCGGGAACTGGAACAGCACGCTGCCCAGACGGCCCGCCTGGCGCAGCGGCTCGATCCCGGCGGCGAAGCGCTTCCACACCTCGTCGAGCAGACCCGGGTCCCGGGCGTCGGCCTGCCCGCCTTCCCGCAGGTCGCCGGGTAGCGCCGCTGGGCGTGTGGGGTGCCCGGTGAGCAGCGAGAAGGCCTTCACGTCGAACGTGAAGGTGTCCGGCGTGCGGTCGGCCCACAGGTGGCTGTTGCGTTCGCCGGGCAGCGCGTAGTACGTCGAGTCGACCTCGACGACGGGAAACCGCTCGGCGTAGTACCGCAGCCGCCCCTCCGCGTCGCGCCGCCCCTTCGGATACCACCCGCTGCGCACGAGTGCCGGATCGGTCCACGAACACGTCCCCACAAGAATGTCGCCCATGGGAGCCCGGTACCCCCAAGGGGCGCGAGCCGGGCATGGCATTTCTCACGTGACCGCCACCGCCCGCCCGAGTAGGGTCGGGGGCTGCGTGAGACCTTCCCCGGCCCCACCCGGGAAGCCACGGGCAGTACGGCGGGCCCCCGGGCCCGCACCCCCCCACACAAAGAGTCGCGCGTGCGCGGCCGCAGATCAGGAGCATCAGTGCAGGGCACCCCCCACATAGCCAGCACACCGCATGACGGGCGATGGCCGTCCGAGGCGCCGTACCCGCCGGGCGCCGCCGCCCCGGTTCCGCGGCGTCCCCCGGTCGTACCGCGTCCTCAGGCCGCACGGCGTCCCCCGGCCGCCGCCCCGCAACTCCCGGTGTTCATCGACCGGTCCGGGTGGCGCAGACGCACCCTGCAGGGCCTCGGGCTGCTCGTGGGCTGCGGGTGCCTCGGGTACCTGCTGTTCGCGGGCACGCTGATCAGCGGACTCTGGCAGCCCGTCGGCACGCACCCGCCCAGTACGGACGCACCGGCGTCCTCCGGCGCGGACACCCCCGCGGGCACGTCTGCGGACACCTCAGCGGGCTCCTCCAGATCCGACCCGCCGGCCGGAGGCCCGAGGCAGTGAGCCGGGGCGCCGCCGATGTCCGCCGCCCGCCGCGCGGACACTGGCTCGTCCTCCTGCTCGTCCTCCTCGTGGTCGCCGTCGCCCTCCTCTTCGAGGGCTGGACGACGCACCAGGTCGACGCCGCGCGCACCAAACCGCCGTGCACCCGGCCGATCCCGCGCGAGGCGGACGACGGCAAACCACTGCTGCGGTTCGGCCCGCAGGGGGTCACCACCGAGGCCATGCCGCCGGGGACCGTCGCGCTCACCTTCGACGGCGGTCCCGACCCGGTGTGGACGCCACGTCTGCTCGCCCTGCTGCGCGCCCACCACGCGCCGGCGACCTTCTTCGTCCACGGCAAGGACGCGGCACAGCACCCCGAACTGATGCGGCGCATCCTGCGCGAGGGCCACGAGGTCGGCTCGTACACCTACAGCGGCGGTGACCTCGGTGTCGCATCGCCGCTGCGCGCCCGCCTCGAACTGTCGCTCACCCAGACCGCTCTCGCGGGCGCGGGCGGCGTCAACACCACCCTGCTGCGGCTGCCGCACACCACGGCCGCGGACACGCTCTGCGGCCCCCAGTGGCCGGCCGCCAGGCGCGCGGCCGAACAGGGTTACCTGGTCGTCGCGTCGGACCGCAAGGACCGCAAGCCCTGGAAAGGCCTGGTGACGCAGCACAGCCAGACCGACCTCGGCTACCGCGAGGCCGAGGAGCTGCTGCGGGACCGCCGGGTGAAGTCGTTCACCACCGTCAGCGGTGGCCTCGGCCGGCCCTCCTTCACCCAAGGGGTCCCGGTCGCGAAGGAGATCGAGGGCCAGGGGCTCATCTGGTCGCAGCGGCTCGGCAAGGCCTTCCTCACCGTGATGGTGTGGACGCTGACCCTCGCGGGCGTACTCGGCGTCCTGCGCATGCTCCTGTTCGCGCTGTTCGCCCGGCTGCACGTACGCAGGCTGCACCGGTTCCGGCCCGGCGCGCCACGCCTTCGCGAGGTGCGGGACCCGGTGACGGTGCTGGTGCCCGCGTACAACGAGGAGGCCGGTATCGCCTCCACCGTGTACTCGCTGCTCGCCTCCACGCACCCGCACTTCCAGGTCATCGTGATCGACGACGGCTCCACCGACGCCACCGCCGACATCGCCGAGGAGATCGACGACCCACGGGTGACGGTGATCCGGCAGCCCAACGGCGGCAAGCCGAGCGCCCTCAACACCGGCCTCGCGCACGCCCGGCACGACATCGTCGTGATGGTCGACGCGGACACCATCTTCGAACCCGAGGCGCTAGCCCGGCTCGTCCAGCCGCTCGCCCACCCCGCGGTCGGCGCGGTCAGCGGCAACACCAAGGTCGGCAACAGGCGCCGCCTGCTCGGCAAATGGCAGCACCTGGAGTACGTGCTCGGCTTCAACCTCGACCGGCGGATGTTCGAGGTCCTCGAGTGCATGCCGACCGTGCCGGGGGCGATTGGGGCGTACCGCAGGGACGCGCTGATGGGCGTCGGCGGAGTCAGCGACGAGACCCTGGCCGAGGACACCGACCTGACGATGGCGCTCTGGCGGGCCGGCTGGCGCGTCGTCTACGAGCAGTCGGCCGTCGCCTGGACCGAAGTCCCCAGCAGCGTGCGGCAGTTGTGGCGCCAGCGCTACCGCTGGTGCTACGGCACCCTCCAGTCGATGTGGAAGCACCGGCACGCCGCGGTGGAGGTCGGCCCCGCCGGACGCTTCGGCCGTCGCGTGATGCTCTACGTCACGCTGTTCCAGATCGTGCTGCCGCTGTGCGCACCGGTCGTGGACATGTTCGCCCTGTTCGGGGCGCTGTTCCGCGATCCCCTGGAGGCGGCCCTCGTCTGGTTCGGCTTCCTTTCCGTGCAGCTGGTGACCGCCGCGTACGCGCTGCGGCTCGACCGCGAACGGCTGCGTGTCCTGTGGGTGCTGCCCCTCCAGCAGTTCGTGTACCGGCAGTTGATGTACCTGGTGGTCATCCACTCCGTCACCACGGCGCTGCTCGGCACCCGCCTGAAGTGGCACAGCATGAAGCGGACCGGCACCGCCGACCCGTACCTGGTGGAAGCGCCGCCGGAATCGCCGCCGGAAGAGGCGCGGCCGAGTCTGCAAGGGAGTGGACGATGACAGACCCCCTCCGTTTCGCCGAGCGCCCCAGCTCGCACTACGGACCGCGACGCGCCCACGCCCGGCAGCCGAAGAAGCGCAGGAGACTGCGGCGGGCGGTGCTCGTCCTGCTGACCGGCGCGCTCGTCGCCGCGGGCGGCACGTACGGCTGGGCCGAGACGAGCCTCCAGCGCGAGGTCGACCTCGGCAAGTACGGCAACCGCCCGGCACCCGGCAAGGGCACCAACTACCTCATCGTGGGCTCGGACAGCCGCGACGGGCTCTCGGAGGACGCCGTGCAGGACCTGCGCGCCGGCGGGGGCGGCGGGCGGCGCACCGACTCGATGATGCTGCTGCACACCGGCGCCAACGGAACCAGCATGGTCAGCCTGCCGCGCGACTCCTGGGTCACGGTGCCGGGCCGCCTCGACACGCTGACCGGCAAGACGAAGCGGCCCGAGGGGGACAAACTGAACGCCGCCTTCGCCTACGGCGGCCCCGAACTCCTGGTGCACACCGTCGAGCGGAACACCGGGCTGCGCATCGACCACTACGCGGAGATCGGCTTCGCCGGGTTCGTGAACATCGTCGACGCCATCGGCGGGGTCCGCATGTGCCTGGACCGCGACATCAAGGACAAGAAGTCGGGCGCCGACCTGCGCAAGGGGTGTCACACCCTGGACGGCAAGCAGGCCCTGGCCTTCGTCCGCCAGCGCCACCAGGAGAGGGAGGGCGACCTGGGCCGGTCCAAGAACCAGCAGAAGTTCCTGTCCACCCTCGCCCACCAGGCCGCCCGGCCCGGCACCCTCTTCGACCCCACGGAGATCGGGCCTGCGATGCGGGCCGGACTCGACACGCTCATCGTCGACGAGGACATGAGCCTGCAAGACCTCGGCGAGATGTTCCGCGCCGTGCAGAGCGTCTCGGGCGGCAAGGGCACCCGGCTCAACGTGCCCGTGTCCGGCTTCGGCGTCCCCACTTCCAAGGGCAACGTACTGAAGTGGGACGCCGAGAAGTCGACCAGGCTCTTCACGGCCCTACGAAAGGACAGCCCGCTGAAATGACTCACACCATCTCGGGCTGTGGGTCCGGCGGCCGGAGTGTCGGCGCCGGCTTCGGCTCCCATGCTCCGGTGGTCCGTACATAGCCGTAGATGACCGAGAGCATCGACAGGATGACGAGAGGGCCGAACACCCACGGGTGGGCGGCCATCTCCATCGGCAGCCAGCGGTACGACACCAGGAGCGCGGCGAAGACAGCCGTGCCGTAGGCGACCAGCCGGACGCCCGACCGGTGCCAGCCGCGGTCGAAGGTGCGCAGTCCCGCCTCGACGGTGAGCGCGAACACCACACCGGCGACGAGGTCCACGCCGTAGTGGTAACCGAAGCCCAGCGTCGCGCCGAGGGTGCAGACCAGCCAGAACGTTCCCGCGTACCGCAGCAGGCGCGGGCCCTTGCGGGAGTGGATGAAGATCGCGGTGGCCCACGCCGTGTGCAGGCTCGGCATGCAGTTGCGCGGGGTGATCCCGTCGTACGTCACCGGGTGCGGGAGGCTGACCGGCGGCAGGGTGTGCGGCCACAGGTCGGCCACGGCCCACTGCACGCCGCCGGTGCCGGAGGTGCCGGGGCCGTAGGCGAAGATCGGCCCGACCACCGGGAAGATCATGTAGAAGGCAGGTCCCAGGAGGCCGATCAGCAGGAAGGTGCGCACGAGATGGTGGCGCGGAAACGCGCGCTCGGCCGCCACGTTGCGCAGCTGGTACAGGGCGACGGCGACCGCCGCCACGGCGAGCTGGGCGTAGACCAGGTCGAGCACATAGGTGCTCACAGGACCGGAAGCCTCAAGCAGCCGCCCCGCGAGCCACGAGGGGTTGCCGAGCGCGTGATCGGCCATCGCGACATAGGGGTCGAGCACGTCCGGGCGGGTCTTCGAGGTGATGAGCAGCCAGGTGTCACCGGTCTTACGCCCGGCCACGAGCAGCAGCCCGAGCCCGACGCCCTTGAGCAGCAGCACCCGATCCTCACCGGTACGGCGCGTGAACGCGAAGACCGCGCACCCCAGCATCGCCCACAACGCCCCGTTGCCGAAGAACTGCCCCTCGGGTACGTCGGCGTCCACGGCCCACCGCACCGTCACGAAGACGACATCGACACCGACCGCGAACCCGGCGGCGATGAACCGCTGCCGCCAACTGAGCACCACCATCATCAACGCGAGCCCGCCGTACAGCGGCCCCGGCTTCGGCGGAAAGATCACCTCCCGCACCTGATTGGTGATCGGCCCCGGCACGCCACCGTAACGACGCGCGGCGATCTCCAGCGCCACGAGGAACGCCAGGGCCACGGTGGCCGCGGTGGCCCAGAGGATGGTTCTGCGGCTTATTCGCGGAGATGTCCGCGAAGGTATAGGTATCAAGTGTCTGACCGATTTGGTAGGCGGTGGATCGGTGATGCGGGTACTGGTCGGGATGCCGATCATGCCACTGGGCGGACGGCCGCCTACAGCCAGTCCCGGCGCTTGAAGATGAAGTACAGGCTGACGCAGACCACGGCCATCAGGCCGATCGCGAAGGGGTAGCCGAACGTCCAGTGCAGTTCGGGCATCTCGTCGAAGTTCATGCCGTAGATCGTTCCGACGAGGGTGGGGGCGAAGAGGATGGCGGCCCAGGAGGAGATCTTCTTGATCTCCTCGTTCTGTTCGAAGCCCGCCTCCGCCAGCGCCCGCATCTCCGCGTTCTGCTGCTGGGTGACCAGGGTGGAATTGACCGTCAGGATCTCGGTCAGGGCCTGGCGGAAGCCGTCGACGCGTTCGCTGGTGTGCGTGACGTGGTCGGCTACGTCACGCAGATAGCGCTGGAGTTCCTCGTCGGTGCGGTACTTCGCGAAGCCCGCCATCAAGGAGTGCAGCATGGCCACCAGGGGGCGGGTCGCCCGCTGGAACTCGACCATTTCCCGGGAGAGTTCGTAGATACGGCGCGAGACCTCCGGGTCGCCGCTGAAGACCTCGGTCTCGATCTCGTCGATGTCGTTCTGGACTCCGGCCACGACCGGGGCGTACCCGTCGACCACCGCGTCCAGGATCGCGTACAGGACCGCCTCGGGGCCGAGCTTGAGGAGGTCCGGGCTCTCCTCCATGCGGCGGCGTACGGCGGTCAGGTCCGGGGCGGCGCCATGGCGCACCGTGATGACGAAGTCGGGGCCCACGAACACATGCAGCTCGCCGAAGTCGACCTCCTCCGGTGCGTCCAGGTAACGGGCCGCGCGCAGGACGACGAAGAGGGTCTCGCCGTAGCGCTCCAGCTTCGGCCGCTGGTGGGCCTCCATGGCGTCCTCGACGGCCAGCTCGTGCAGGTCGAACTCGGCGGCCAGGGAGAGGAGTTCACCCTCCGTTGGGCGCGCGAGGCCGATCCACGCCATGCCGTCCTGCTGCTCGCGCAGCTCCCGGAAGGTGTCGGCCAGGCTTGCGGGCGTCGCGACGCGTACGCCGTCACGGTAGAGCGCGGCCTGTACGACGCTCGCGGGTTCCGGTGGGGAGGAGGATGGTGGCGTGGACTCCGCCTCGGGGGCGGCGGCGCCCCCGTTGCCTGCGGCCGAGGAGGCCTTGGCCGGGGCGGCCCACCGCCAGCCGTGCCTCTTCGCGATCGGTGCGGGCCGGGGCCGGCGCTCCGCCATGCTGGCTGCCTCCGATGTCGAACGTGTGTCTAGATGGCTTCGAAGCAGGATATACGCCCCAAAAGTCGCGGGCCTGTCCTCTTTCCTCGTACGGTTTCCTCGTCCGGTTTCCTCGTGCGGTTTCCTCGTCCGGTGTGCTTGCGGACCGAAGGTGTCCGCAAGCCCCGCTAACGTGCGGTGCATGACGAACACGCCGAGTACGCCCAGTACCCCGCGGGCCCCGAAGACGTCAGGCACCCGGTCGAAGGCAGCCGCCGGCAATGACCCCGCCCCCGTACTCGGCACGCGCGCCCTCAACCGCGCCACCCTCGACCGTCAACTCCTCCTGCGCCGCTCGGCCGACCTCTCCGTCGAGGGCGCCGTCACGCACCTCCTCGGCCTCCAGGCGCAGAACGTGAAGCCGCCCTACTTCGCCCTCGCCGCCCGCATCGAGGGGTTCGAACCCGAGGACCTGTCCGCGCTCCTCGCCTCGCGCGATCTCGTCCGCATCGTCACCATGCGCTCCACCATCCACCTGCACACCGCCGACGACGCCCTCACCCTGCGCCCACTGGTGCAAGGCGCGCGCGACCGCGAGCTGCACGCCTTCCGCAAGGGCCTGGCCGGCGTCGACCTGGAGGAACTCGCCTCGCTCGCCCGCGCCGCCGTCGAGGAGGAGCCCCGGACGATGAAGCAACTGCGGGAGATCCTGCTGCCCCGCTGGCCCGACGCCGACCCGCAGGCGCTCGCCGTCGCCGCCCGCTGCTCGCTACCCCTGGTCCAGGTCACCCCGCGTGGCCTGTGGCGGCGCAGCGGGCAGGTCGCTCTCACCACCGCCGAGCACTGGCTGGGCCGCCCGAGCGAGCCGGTGCCCACGCCCGACGCCACCGTCCTGCGCTACCTCGCCGCCTTCGGGCCCGCATCGGTCAAGGACATGCAGACCTGGGCGGGGCTGACGCGGCTGCGGGAGGCCTTCGAGCGGCTGCGGCCCCAACTGCTTACGTTCCGCGACGAGAACGGCGTCGAACTCTTCGACCTCCCCGACGCGCCGCGCCCCGACGCGGACACGCCTGCCCCGGTGCGATTCCTGCCCGAGTTCGACAATCTCCTCCTGTCCCACGCGGACCGCGCCCGGATCGTCCCGGCCGAGTACAAGGGCCGCACCTGGAAGGGCAACTTCGCCTACAGCGTCTTCCTGGTCGACGGTTTCCTGGCGGGCGTGTGGCGCGTGGAGGAGGGGGCGGAAAAGGGTGCAGGGAAGAGCGCGGAAGGAGCGAAGGGTTACGGCGTCCTCACCATCGAGCCGTTCGGCACCCTGACCAAGGCGCAGCGGCACGAACTGACCGAAGAGGCCGAGCGGCTGCTGAGCGGGCCGATGTATCAGGGGGCTACGACGACCACGTACGACATCCGCTTCGGGACGGTCATCGAGCGGTGAAGCGCCGGCCCAGGACTAGGGCCCTTCTGACGGATCTCCGTGGCGTCGCGACGCCCGGCACGCACCCTCGCCGCACGGCGCAAAGGGACAGGTGGCTCCGCCACATGACCCTTCACACCGCACGCCGAGGCCACGCACCGAACGCCGCTCCTTCTCCCACGGAGATCCGTCAGAAGGGCCCTAGTCCGCCCGGCCCGTCGCCGCGACCGTCACGCCCAGCCCGATCATCGTGACGCCACCGGCCCCGCCGATCATCGACAGGCGCCGCTCCGAGCGCGCGAACCAGGTGCGGGCCGCGGACGCCGTAAGCCCCCACAGCGTGTCCGTGACCAGCCCGATGCTGATCGGGACGAGCCCGAGGACCAGCATCTGCGCGGGCAGATGCCCCGCCGAGTGGTCGACGAACTGGGGCAGCACCGCCGCGAAGAACACGATGCCCTTCGGGTTCGTCACGCCGACGAGCGCGCCGTCCAGGATCGTGCGCACGTCGGTACGCACCTCTCCGGAAGCCGCCGTCCCCATGGACTCGGCCCGCATCTCCCTGCGGTGCCGGAAGGCCTGCACGCCGAGGAAGACCAGGTAGGCGGCCCCCGCCAGCTTCACCGCCATGAAGACCGCCGCCGACCGCTCGACGAGCGATCCGACGCCGAAGGCGACCGCGACGACCAGGACGTACGACCCGAGGAGGTTGCCGAGCGCCGTCGCCACGGCGGTGCGCCTGCCGTGGGCCAGGGCCCGCCCGATCACGAACAGGACGCTCGGCCCCGGGATCACGATCACCAGCAGCGACATGGCCGCGAAGGCAAGAACCCGATCCGTGGACACCATGCCCGTCACCCCCTCCAGGACTCCAGGGGCCCATTCAACCCCGGCGTCGGTGGAATCCGCCCTCGGTGTCACCCTGCGATCGGCTCACGGCAACGCCCCCGCCCGCCGCGCCGCCACCACCGCCTCCAGCCGCGTATGCGCCCCCAGCTTCCGCATGGCGGAACGCAGATACGCCTTCACGGTTTCCGGCCGCAGTCCCAGCCGCTCCGCCGTCGCCGCGTTCGTCGCGCCCCCGGCCACGCAGGCGAGGACGTCCACCTCGCGCGGTGCCAGGGAGACGGCGCGCTCCCGGGCGGGCGGCACCGTCGCGGCCGAGGCCAAGCGGCCGCACACCGCCAGTATGTCCGCCCGCAGGGCCGCGTCGGCGATGCGCGGGGCCAGTTCCCGCAGCGCGCCGTGCGCCTCGCGGACCTGCTCCCAGGCGGCCCCCGCGCCCGCCTGAGGCTCCCGCGCCGCCGCGATCAGCGCGTGCACCTCGTCCCGTACGACAAGGGCTTGCTCCACGTCCCGGGCCGCCGCCACCGCCGCCGACAGCGTCCGGTCGCCCAGCGGCTGGGCCGAGCGCAGGGCCCCGTACAGCACGCCCCGCACCCTGCGCCGCACCACCACAGGCACCGCGAGCACCGAGCGCAGCCCCTCCGCGGCGACGGCACTGTCGTATTCGTGGCTGATGTGCCGCGAGTCGTGGTAATCCGTGACCGCGCAGGGGCGCGAGAGCGCGACCGCCTTGCCGCCGAGCCCGTTCCCGGAGGACACCGCGAGGCCGCACAGCGCACGCGTCCCCGTGCCCGTCAGCTCCCCGATCCGCACCTGGCGCTGCCCCTCGACCAGGCCCCCGAAGGCCACCGGAAGCCCTGTACCGCGCCGTAGCCGCAGCAGCGCGGACCGCATCTCGACCGCCTCGCCTCCGTCAGCCGTCACGCGTCAGCCCTTTCGTTCCGGGACACCCCCGTCCGGGGGTGGTGAGACCTGCATCACGAATTACACGATGTTACGTAGCGTCCGGCAATGACCCCGGCGACGAGGAGAGCACGATGACGACGACGGACACGCCAGGCATCAGCGGCACCAATGGCGCCAGGGGCACCAGTGGCACGGAACAGTTCCGCACCGCTCGGGACTTCCTGCTGCGGCACCGGGAGGACTACGAGGCCGCGTACGAGGGATTCGCCTGGCCGCGGCCCGAGCGGTTCAACTGGGCGCTCGACTGGTTCGACGTCATCGCCAGGGACAACGAGAGGACCGCTCTCCACATCGTTGAGGAGGACGGCGCGGCCACCCGCTTCACCTTCGCGCACCTGTCCGCACGCTCCGACAAGGTTGCCAACTGGCTGCGCGCCCAGGGCGTCCGTGCCGGTGACCGCGTCGTCGTGATGCTCGGCAACCAGGTCGAGCTCTGGGAGATCGCCCTCGCCGCGATGAAGCTGCGCGCGGTCGTCATCCCGGCGACGCCCCTGCTCGGCTCCGTCGACCTGCGGGACCGCATCGACCGCGGGCGGGCCAAGCACGTCGTCGTACGCCCCGAGGACGCGTCGAAGTTCGACGACGTGCCCGGCGACTACACCCGCGTCGTGGTGGGCGGCGACGTGCCCGGCTGGATCGCGTACGAGGGCGCGGACGACGCCCCGGAGGTCTTCGAGCCGGACGGCGTCACCCGCGCCGACGACCCCCTGATGCTGTACTTCACCTCGGGCACGACGGCCCGCCCGAAGCTGGTCGAGCACACCCATGTGTCGTACCCCGTGGGCCACTTGGCGACCATGTACTGGATCGGGCTCAAGCCCGGCGACGTCCACCTGAACATCTCGTCGCCGGGCTGGGCCAAGCACGCCTGGTCGAACCTCTTCGCGCCCTGGAACGCGGAGGCGACGGTCTTCATCCACAACTACACGCGCTTCGACGCGGGCCGGCTGATGGCCGAGATGGACCGAGCGGGCGTCACCAGCTTCTGCGCACCCCCCACGGTGTGGCGCATGCTGATCCAGGCCGACCTGACCCAGCTGCGGACACCGCCGCGCGAGGTCGTCGCCGCGGGCGAACCGCTCAACCCCGAGGTCATCGAACAGGTGCGGCGCGACTGGGGCGTCACCATCAGGGACGGCTTCGGGCAGACGGAGACCGCCGTGCAGGTCGCCAACTCGCCCGGACAGGAGCTGAAGCCGGGCTCGATGGGCCGCCCCACGCCCGGTTTCGTCGTGGAACTCCTCGACCCGGTGACGGGCGAGCCGGGAGCGGCGGAGGGCGAGATCTCCCTCGACCTCGCCACGAACCCGGTCGGCCTGATGGCCGGCTACCACGGCGACCCCGAGCGCACCGCGGAGTCGATGGCCGGCGGCTACTACCGCACCGGTGACATCGGCACCCGGGACGCCGACGGCTACATCACGTACGTGGGCCGCTCCGACGACGTCTTCAAGGCGTCCGACTACAAGATCTCCCCGTTCGAGCTGGAGAGCGCGCTCCTGGAGCACGAGGCGGTGGCGGAGGCCGCGGTGGTGCCCGCCCCGGACGCGCTGCGGCTCGCGGTGCCGAAGGCGTACGTCGTCCTCGCCGCCGGACACGAACCCGGACCGGACACGGCGAAACTGCTCTTCGAGCACTCCCGCGCGGTCCTCGCCCCCTACAAGCGGCTGCGGCGCATCGAGTTCGGGCCGCTTCCCAAGACGGTCTCCGGCAAGATCCGCCGGATCGAGCTGCGCGAGGCGACGGCAGCGGGCTCCGACGCCGAGTACCGCGAGGAGGACTTCCGGTGAGCGAGCTTTCCTATGCCCACGGCGTCAGTTCCACGCCGCTGCTCGGTGACACCATCGGGCGGAACCTCGACCGGGCCGTCGAGACCTGGCCGGAGCGGGACGCGCTGGTGGACGTGGCGGCGGGGACGCGTTGGACGTACGCCGAATTCGGGGACGCCGTCGCGCAGTTGGCGCGAGGGTTCATGGGCGTCGGGGTCGCCAAGGGGGACCGCGTCGGCATCTGGGCGGTGAACTGTGCCGAGTGGGTGCTCGTTCAGTACGCCACCGCGCGGATCGGCGCGATCATGGTGAACATCAACCCCGCATACCGGGCGCACGAGTTGGAGTACGTGCTCAAGCAGGCCGGGGTCACGGTCCTTGTCGCCTCGCAGGCGCACAAGTCGAGCGACTACCGGGCGCTCGTGGACCAGGTGCGGCCCGCCTGCCCGGGCCTGCGGTCGGTCCACTACATCGAGGACGGCTCCTGGGACGTGCTGCTGGACGCGGCGACTGGGGTCACGTCCAGCGAACTGGGCGCCCGCGAGGCGGAGTTGAGCTGCGACGACCCCATCAACATCCAGTACACCTCAGGCACCACAGGCTTCCCCAAGGGGGCGACCCTCTCCCACCACAACATCCTCAACAACGGTTACTGGGTGGGCCGAACGGTCGGCTACACAGAGCAGGACCGAGTCTGCCTACCCGTTCCCTTCTATCACTGCTTCGGCATGGTGATGGGAAATCTGGGGGCCACGTCCCACGGTGCCTGCATCGTCATCCCGGCACCCTCCTTCGACCCCGTGGCCACGCTGCACGCGGTGGAGCGCGAGCGCTGTACGTCGTTGTACGGCGTGCCGACGATGTTCATCGCGGAACTGAATCTCTCCGACTTCGCGACGTACGAACTGAGTTCGCTGCGCACCGGCATCATGGCGGGCTCGCCCTGCCCGGTCGAGGTGATGAAGCGGGTGGTCGCCGAGATGCACATGGAGGAGGTCTCCATCTGCTACGGCATGACGGAGACCTCCCCGGTCTCCACGCAGACGCGCCGCACGGACGACCTGGAGCGGCGGACCGGCACGGTGGGGCGCGTGCTGCCGCACATCGAGGTGAAGGTGGTCGATCCGGTCAGCGGCGTGACGCTGCCGCGGGGCGAGTCCGGCGAGTTGTGCACCCGCGGTTACAGCGTGATGCTCGGCTACTGGAACGAGCCGTCGCGGACGGCGGAGGTGATCGACGCCGGACGCTGGATGCACACCGGTGACCTGGCGGTCATGCGGGACGACGGGTACGTGCAGATCGTCGGCCGCATCAAGGACATGATCATCCGGGGCGGCGAGAACATCTACCCGCGCGAGATCGAGGAATTCCTCTACGGCCATCCGAAGATCGCCGACGTCCAGGTGGTGGGAATCGCCGACGAGCGCTACGGAGAGGTGCCGCTGGCCTGCGTGATCCCGCGGGACGCCGACGATCCGCTGACGCTGGAGGAGCTGCGGGCCTTCTGTGCCGGGCAGTTGGCGCACTACAAGATCCCGGCAGGGCTGCGCATCCTGGAGAGCTTCCCCATGACGGTGTCCGGAAAGGTGCGCAAGATCGAACTCAGGGAGCGGTACGGGGACCCGTCCCACCCGGGCTGAGTTCGCGCCGCATGGCGACGCGGGGCCAGCGGTCGAGGCCGAGCTCGACCTCGTGGGCGCGGATCTTCCGCAGCCCCGGGGTGAGTTCGGCCTCGGCGAGCACGCGGAACCCGATGCGGGCGTAGTACGGCGCGTTCCAGGGGACGTCCGTGTAGGTGGTCAGGGTCAGGGCTTCCCTGCCTGCCTCGCGGGCGCGGTCGGCGGTGTGCTCGATCAGGGCGCCGCCGATGCGGCGGTGCGCGGCTCGCGGGTGCACGGAGACCTGCTCGACGTGTTCCGCGCCGTCCACCGGCTCGCTGAGAAGGTACGCGACGGGGGCGCCGCCTGCCTCGGCGGCCACCCACGCCCGGCCTGCCCGACGGAATTCCTCGAGCAGCGCGATGCTCGGGGGTTCGTCGTCAGCGATCGCCGCCATCTCCCATGCGCGAAAGGGTTCGCCCGCGGCACGTTCGATGCCCTGAAGAACGGGGAGATCGCCGGTCGTGGCGGGACGGATGTACATCTGGCGAGTATGACGGCCCCGCGAGCGACGACCACGGGATTTTCCCGGACCGGCCCCCGCCGGCCCACCCGCCGGGCCCCGCCTTGCCGCCCGACGGACGCCCGCCTGTCGCCGCCTGGCGGAGACCGGCCTGGTCACCCCTCGGGCCCCCGCCCGGCCACCCGACCCGGCCCCGCCCGGCCACCTGCCTGGTCGTCCGGCGAACGCCGCCGTCGCCCCCGCCCGGTCAACAGGCAGCCACCCCGGCCTGGCCGGCAGCCACCCCGGTCTGGCCACCCGACCGACCCCACCCAGTCACCCCGAGGCGATCAGTTCCGCCGCCGCGCTGTTCACCGGCTGCGGGGTTCCCGCGAGGTCGATGACGAACAACGGGACGGAGAGTGCGTCAGCCCGTACGCGGGCACGCTCCTCGTAACCCGCGAGCGAGAAGCAGACGCACGCGACGGAGTCGGCCATCGCGCTGAGCCATAAGCACTCCACGTCACGCAGCGAGGTCGGCTGCACGGACGGCTCGACCAGGGCGATCACGCCCCGCGCCGAGACCCGTACCCCGGAAGGCGCCCGCCTGACCGCTCCCCGGATCTCCGCGTAACCGAGCCACCGCAGATACAGCCCCGCCACCGTCACCGCGTCCCGCGCCGTGCGGACCGGCACCGGTTGGAAGGCGGGCCTGGGCGTCGGCGCCGTCCGGGGGAGCGGGATGTGCGCCGGAGGAGTCGGGTGAGCCGGAGGAGTCGGATGAGCGGGCGGCGTCTGAGCGGCCGGTGGCGGCCCTGCCGGAGCCTCGCGCCCCGGAGTCTCAGGCCGCCCCGGAGCCTCACGCCCCGCAGCCTCGCGCCCCGGAGTCTCCGGCCGCCCCGGAGCCTCGCGCCCCGCAGCCTCACGCCCCGGAGTCTCCGGTTGCCCCGTACCCGTGGGCCGCCCCGTGCCCGTCGGCGGAACCGCACCCGTCGGCGTACCCGTACCCGTCGACGGACCCCCACCCGCAGAGGACCCCGAAGGTGCCTGGACCGAGCGCACCGGGATACGCAGTACCGCCCCGCACGCGCACCCCAGCTCCGGCTGGGGCCACTGGCCGCGGCGGCCGCACATCCGGCACCGTACGGTCACCCACTCGTCCGCCCACGTCCGGTCCGTCACCGGCAGCACCGTCGCCCCGCGCGCCACCGGCGGCACCACGGGAGCGCCGCACGCGCAGGGGTAGGACGGCGGGGCGTACACATGATCGCGCCGGCAGACCGGGCACCGTACCGGAACGCCGCTCTCCGTCATCACCCTCACCCGTCACGTCAGTGCTCGCGTGCTCGCCGTCACCGCTCGACGGTTCGTGGCGTCCATCGTCCACCAAGTGGGCTTGCCACGGCAGGCAGTTGAGCCAAGAACAGGGTGCCCGCCAGGGTCAGGGACCGGCGGCGGCTGCCCGGCAGGGGGAGGCCCGCCATGCGCGCGACGGTGCGTGGGGCGGGCCGGGCCGTGGGGTGCCCCGCGAGGCAGGCGGTGACCAGGGGCAACAGCTCCCCCGGTACGCCACCCAGGTCCGGTACGCCACCCAGGTCCGGTACGCCGCCCAGGCCCGGCGCGTCCGCCAAGTTCGGCGCGTCTGCCAAGTTCGATGCGCCCGCCAGATCCCGTACCCCCGCCAGGCCCCGGCTGTCGAGGACCCCGGTCTCGAAGGGACCGCGCCCCGCCGCCGCGAAGGCCAGGACCGCGCCGAGCGAGAAGACGTCCGAGGGCGGCTTGAGCGCCGCTCCGTGCGCCGTTGTCACGAGCTCGGGTGCCGCGTACCCCGGCCTTCCCGTGTACCCGGCCCGTGCCGCACACCCGGCCATGCCGAAGTCCACGACGCGCGGGCCGTCGGCCGCCAGCACCACATTCGACGGCCGCAGGCCACCGTGCACGAGCCCCGCCCGGTGGATGTCGTCCAGCGCCCCGGCGAGGGCGTTCGCCAGCGTCCGCAGTTCCGGGACGGAGAGCGGCCCGCCGAGATCCCGTACCCGCGTGGCGAGAGTCGCGCCCGCGACGTACTCCATGGCCAGCCAGGGCACCTCGGCGTCCGGATCGGCGTCGACGAGCGCGGCGACGCGAGGCCCCCGTACCGCCGCGATCGCCTGCACCTCGCGGCCGAAGCGCCTGCGGAACTCCTCATCACGGGCGAGAGAGGCCCGCACCACCCGCAGGGCGACCGCGCGCCCCGTCCCGTCGTGCGCGAGGAAGACGCGCCCGAGGCCGCCCTGCCCGAGCAGGGCCCCCGCCCGCCAGCGGCCGTGGCTCGGCGTGCCCTGCCCCGCAGGGGACGCGTCCGGTGAACTGGCCACGCTGGACCCCCCGATGGTGTGGCCCGAATTCACTGCTGAATTCAACGACTGGGACGCGCCCTCCGGGCAGCCCGGTTCCCGGACAACTCTTGACGGTCTCCACTGCACCCCCCTACATTGCTTCCATATAGCAGAACTAAATTTCCACAATGCGGAAACAGAAGCTCACCGCGGGGCGCGACGGGAGCCGGATCCGCCAGCCGAACACGCCGGCCGCGAGGTCGGCGCAGCTGTCGAAGCTGTTGTCGAAGCAGGAGAACCCCATGGCTCGTATGACCGCTGTCCGCGCGGCAGTTGAGATCCTCAAGCGCGAGGGCGTCACCAACGCGTTCGGTGTCCCCGGCGCCGCGATCAACCCCTTCTACAAGGCGCTCCAGGAGGGCGGTGGCATCGACCACACGCTCGCCCGGCACGTCGAGGGCGCCTCGCACATGGCCGAGGGCTACACCCGCGCCAACCCCGGCAACATCGGCGTCTGCATCGGTACGTCGGGCCCCGCGGGCACCGACATGATCACCGGTCTGTACTCCGCGACGGGTGACTCCATCCCGATCCTCTGCATCACGGGCCAGGCGCCGACGCACCTGCTCCACAAGGAGGACTTCCAGGCCGTCGACATCGCGACGATCGCCAAGCCGGTCACCAAGATGGCCGTCACGGTCCTGGAGGCCGCGCAGGTCCCCGGCATCTTCCAGCAGGCGTTCCACCTGATGCGTTCGGGCCGCCCGGGCCCGGTCCTCATCGACCTGCCGATCGACGTCCAGCAGACCGAGATCGAGTTCGACATCGACACGTACGAGCCGCTGCCGGTCTACAAGCCGACCGCGACCCGCGCGCAGATCGAGAAGGCGATCACCTTCCTGGTCGAGTCCGAGCGTCCGCTGATCGTCGCCGGCGGCGGCATCATCAACGCCGACGCCTCCGACCTCCTGGTCGAGTTCGCCGAGATCACCAACACCCCGGTCGTGCCGACCCTGATGGGCTGGGGCACCATCCCCGACGACCACGACCTGAACGCGGGCATGGTCGGCCAGCAGACCGGCCACCGCTACGGCAACGCCACGTTCCTGGAGTCGGACTTCGTCCTCGGCATCGGCAACCGCTGGGCCAACCGCCACACCGGCTACAAGCTGGACGTCTACACCCAGGGCCGCAAGTTCGTGCACGTCGACATCGAGCCGACCCAGATCGGCAAGATCTTCGCGCCGGACTACGGGATCGCCTCCGACGCCAAGGTCGCCCTGGAGCTCTTCGTCGAGGTCGCCAAGGAGCTCAAGGCCGCGGGCAAGCTCCCGGACCGTTCCGCGTGGGTCGCCTCCCACCTGGAGCGCAAGGAGACCCTGCAGCGCCGCACGCACTTCGACAACATCCCCATGAAGCCGCAGCGCGTCTACGAGGAGATGAACAAGGCCTTCGGCCCGGACACGCGCTACGTCACCACCATCGGCCTCTCGCAGATCGCGGGCGCCCAGATGCTGCACGTCTACAAGCCGCGCCACTGGATCAACTGCGGCCAGGCGGGCCCGCTCGGCTGGACGATCCCGGCCGCGCTCGGCGTCGCCACCGCGGACCGCGACACCCCGGTCGTCGCGCTCTCCGGTGACTACGACTTCCAGTTCATGATCGAGGAGCTGGCGGTCGGCGCGCAGCACCGCATCCCGTACGTCCATGTCCTGGTGAACAACGCCTACTTGGGCCTGATCCGCCAGGCCCAGATCGGCCTGGACATCAACTTCCAGGTCAACCTGGAATTCGAGAACCAGAACAGCCCCGAGCTGGGCGTCTACGGCGTCGACCACGTCAAGGTCGCCGAGGGCCTGGGCTGCAAGGCCATCCGCGTCACCGACCCGAACGAACTGGGCGAGGCCTTCGAGCAGGCCAAGAAGCTGGCCCAGGAGCACCAGGTCCCGGTCGTCGTCGAGGCCATCCTGGAGCGCATCACCAACATCTCGATGAGCCCCACGGCCGACATCAGCGCGGTCAAGGAGTTCGAGGAGCTCGCCACGGAGCCGGGCCACGCGCCCACGGCCATCCGGCCGCTGAAGGTGTGACGCGGCGCTGAGCTCTGACAGGGGCGGTCCACCCGTGGGGGGTGGGCCGCCCCTTTATCTTGGGCCGATGGAATCGCTCGCTGATCTGAAGGTCATGACCTGCGCGGACCGGGTCGAGCTGGAGGCGTGGCTCGACGAGCACCACGCCGGTTCGCCGGGCGTCTGGGTGAAGCTCGCCAAGAAGGGTTCGGGGGTGCCCTCGGTGACGGCCGCCGAGGTCAATGACGTGGCGCTCTGCTACGGCTGGATCACCGGCCATCGCAGGTCGTACGACGATGTCCACTACCTGCAGAAGATCACGCCTCGCCGGCGGCGGAGCCTGTGGTCGAGGGTCAACGTCGACCGGGTCGCGGAACTGACCGCGGAGGGCCGCATGCGCGAACCTGGCCTCGTGGAGGTTGCGGCGGCGCAGGCGGACGGGCGCTGGGAGGCGGCCTACGAGTCCCAGCGGACCGCCACGGTCCCGGACGACCTGGAGGCGGCGCTTGCGGCGAACCCCGCGGCCCGCAAGGCCTTCGACGCCCTCGGCAAGACGGACAGGTACGTCGTCCTGCACAGCCTGATGACGGCGAAGAAGCCCGCCACGCGAGCCGCCAGGCTCGAACGGATGGTGGCTCGACTGGCTGAGGGCGCCCCGTAAGGGGCGCGGGGAACTGCGCGACCAGCCCCCACGTACCGGCAGACAAAGAAGAGCGGCGAGCACGGGACCGTCCGTACTCGCCGCTCTGGCTTCGGTGGGAGGAAGTTGTAGCCGTCCGACCGCGCGCGACTGGCGGAACATGCATACGCGCCGCCGGACGGAGTCAAAGGGGGCCCAGGGGCCAAGGCCCCAGGGCTCAAGGCCCAGGGGCCAGAATCGGCTGGGACCGCGGCGGCCGCGAATGGACCGGCGGGATTCCCTTCCCTCAGGTCGAGAAGGGAGCCGCCTGACCTTCACCACCGCACTGGCTCGCGGAGCCGCCGCGGTCCTCGTCCGGCCCGGCTCATCACGGGACCACCCCTCATCCGGGTCCGTGATGGCGCGGGCGCAGCACCGGGGAACTGACCTCCCGTCAATTCCCCGGCGCAGTCCGGGAGTTCTGTGAGGCCTAGTCCTCGCGCAGGGCGCGGACCGCCTCCTCCACGCGCTTGCCGTACTCGGCGTCGGCGGCGTGGAAGTGAGCCAGGTTCTTCTCGATGACGTCGTCGCGGCTGACCTGCGAGAGGCCTCCCGCGATGTTCGCCACCAGGCGCGCCTGCTCCTCGGCCGACATCAGGCGGTACAGCTCGCCCGCCTGGAAGAAGTGGTCGTCCTTGGTGTGCAGCGGCGCCTCGTGCGTGCCCGTGTGGCCGTTGACGGCGAGCGGGGCGGAGAGCGGCTGACCGGTCTCGACCGGACCGTCGTACGAGTTGGGCTCGTAGTTCTTGCGGTCACGGCCGTAGGCGTTGGCCGCCATCAGACCGTCACGGCCGTAGTTGTTCGCGGTGGTCGCCTTCGGGGCGTTCACCGGGAGCAGCGTGTGGTTGACGCCCAGGCGGTAGCGGTGCGCGTCCGCGTAGGCGAACAGGCGGCCCTGGAGCATCTTGTCGGGGGAGGGGCCGATGCCCGGAACGAAGTTGTTCGGGGAGAAGGCGGCCTGCTCGACCTCGGCGAAGACGTTGTCGGGGTTGCGGTCCAGGACCAGGCGGCCCACGCGCTGCAGCGGGTAGTCGCTGTGCGGCCACACCTTCGTCAGGTCGAAGGGGTTGAAGCGGTAGTCCGCCGCGTCCGCCGCCGGCATGATCTGCACGTGCAGCGTCCAGGACGGGTTCACGCCACGCTCGATGGCCTGGAGAAGGTCCGTCTGGTGCGAGTTGGCGTCCTTGCCCGCGAGCTCGGCGGCCTGCTCCGAGGAGAGGCTGCGCACGCCCTGGTTCGTCTTGAAGTGGTACTTCACGAAGAAGGCCTCGCCCGCCGCGTTCGTCCACTGGTAGGTGTGCGAGCCGTAGCCGTTCATGTGGCGGTACGACGCGGGGATGCCGCGGTCGCCCATCAGCCACGTCACCTGGTGCGTCGCCTCGGGGGAGTGCGCCCAGAAGTCCCAGACGTTGTCCGGCTCCTGCTTGCCCGTGAAGGGGTCGCGCTTCTGGGAGTGGATGAAGTCGGGGAACTTGATCGGGTCCTTGATGAAGAACACCGGGGTGTTGTTGCCGACGAGGTCGTAGTTGCCCTCCTCGGTGTAGAACTTCACCGCGAAGCCGCGCGGGTCGCGGACCGCGTCCGCGCCGCCGAGGCTGTCCGCCACCGTGGAGAAGCGCAGGAACGTCTCGGTGCGCTTGCCGACGGTGTTCAGGAAGTCGGCCGAGGTGTACGCGGTGACGTCGTCCGTCACCTCGAAGTAGCCGTATGCACCGGATCCACGCGCGTGCACCACACGCTCCGGGATGCGCTCGCGGTTGAAGCGGGCGAGCTTCTCGAGGAGGTGCTGGTCCTGGAGGAGGATCGGGCCACCGACGCCGGCGGTGGCTGAGTTCTGGTTGTCGGCGACAGGGGCGCCGGACTCGGTCGTGAGCACACGCTTCGACATGGTGGCGGAGTTGACCTTCCGTACGGACTGCTGAAACTGCTGAGGTGAAGTGAGGCGAGCTGACGTGAGCGTAAGTACGCTGAACAGCTACGTCAACAGTTTGTTGAAGTTGGGGTCAGGGTTCCGGGCCGCGGCGACGCCTGGGCGCGACAGGACAGGTGTCAGCGCCGCCACGGCCCGGAAGTTGAGGGAGCTCGTGAAGCTTCTTGGGGCTTCTTAGAGCTCGGCGCCCGAGAGGCGCTCCACGCCGCGAAGCAGCGCGGAGTGGTCGAGACCGCCGTCGCCCTGCGCACGCAGCGAGGCGACGAGCTGGGCCACCACGGAGCCGACGGGGAGCGAGGCACCGACATTGCGGGCGGCGTCGGTGACGATGCCCATGTCCTTGTGGTGCAGGTCGATCCGGAAGCCGGGCTTGAAGTCGCGCTTGAGGAAGTTGTCCTTCTTGCGGGTCAGGACGGTCGAGCCTGCAAGCCCCCCGTTCAGGACGTCGAGGGCGGCGGTCAGGTCCACCCCGGACTTCTCCAGGAAGACGACTGCCTCGGCGCACGCCTGGATGTTCACGGCGACGATGAGCTGGTTGGCGGCCTTCACGGTCTGACCCGAGCCGTGCGGACCGCACAGCACGATGGTCTTGCCGAGGGCGTCCAGAAGCGGCTTGGCCTCGTCGAAGTCGGCCTGCTCGCCGCCGACCATGATGGAGAGCACGGCCTCGATGGCACCGGCCTCGCCACCCGACACGGGGGCGTCCAGGACGCGGATGCCCTTCTCCTTGGCGGCCTTGGCCAAGTCCACGGAGGTCTGCGGGGTGATCGACGACATGTCGACGATCAGCGCACCGGACCTCGCGTTCTCCAGGATGCCGTCCGCACCGTACGCGATGGCCTCGACCTGCGGGGACGCGGGCACCATCGTGACGATGACGTCGGCGTCCTTGACGGCCTCGGCGATGGACTTGGCGACGGTGCCGCCGGCCGCGGCGAGGCGGTCCAGCTTGTCCTGCTCAAGGGTGTAGCCGGTGACGGAGTAACCAGCCTTGATCAGGTTCTCGGACATGGGGGACCCCATGATGCCGAGTCCGATCCACGCGATCTTGGGAAGGTTGCTCATGGTGAGAGCCTTTCTAAAAGCTTGTCTACGTCGACGAATCGGGTGCTGGGCGCCGGGTGGGTGGGCGGGAGAGATCCGCCGCGAAGCGGCGGCCTAGTCCGCGGCGGGCAGCCAGCCGAACGCCTCGGAACTGGGCCGGTCGCCCGGCTTGTACTCCAGGCCGACCCAGCCCTCGTAACCCGCCTTGCGAAGCTGATCGAGCAGCTCTTCCAGAGGCAGCGACCCCGTCCCGGGGGCCCCACGGCCAGGATTGTCGGCGATCTGCACGTGCGCGGTCTGGGCGACGTACTGATCGATGACGGCAGGCAGGTCCTCGCCGTTCATGGACAGGTGGTAAAGGTCCATGAGGAACTTCGCGTTACCGAGCCCGGTAAGGGTGTTCACCTTGTCGACCACGGCGATGGCCGCGTCCGCGCTGACGATCGGGCAGCGCGGCGACTCCGGCTTGTTCAGGGCCTCGATCAGCAGCACCGCGCCCACGCGGTCGGCCTCACGGGCCGCCAACGCCAGGTTCTCCAGGGCGAGTTCGTCCTGGACCGCGGGGTCCACGCCCTCCACCCGGTTGCCGTACAGCGCATTGAGCGCCTTGCAGCCGAGGGACTCGGCGAAGTCCGCTGCCACCGAGAGGTTCGCGCGGAACTTCTCGCTCTCCTCGCCCGGGATCGACAGGGCGCCGCGGTCCGGTCCGGGCAGCTGCCCGGCGTAGAAGTTCAGGCCCACCAGCTGTACGCCGGCGTCCGTGATCGCGGCCCGCAGGGCGTCGAGCTCGGACTGCTCGGGGGTGGGGGCGTCGACCCAGGGCCACCACAGCTCGACCGCCGTGAAGCCCGCCGCGGCGGCGGCCGCGGGGCGCTCCAGGAGCGGGAGTTCCGTGAAGAGGATCGACAGGTTCACATTGAAGCGCTGGTCGGAGTATCCCATGGGGCTTCCGCGCTCCTTCCGTATAGCGGAAGTTAATTTCTGTCTGATGGAAGATTGCCGTCGAGGATCGGCCCTTGTCAAGAGGGGGCTGCCGGAAAATCACCCCGCGGCAGTAGGTTGTGCGCGTGCGATTGAGAGTGGAGTTCACGACCGAACCCTTCGACCTGGACGAGGCGCCCGCCCATGCGGTGGTGGCCCGTGACGTCATCCAGGGGGCCGCGCTCGACGCCGTGGACGTCGGCCCCTTCGGCAATACCGCGGAAGGCGGCGCGGACGAGGTCCTGACCGCCGTCGACGCGCTGCTGCGCAAGGCCCTGGAGGCGGGCGCGACCCGCGTATCACTCCAGGTGAACGTGCTCGGAGAGTCGGGGGAGGCCGTCGAATGACCGGTGCCAGAGACGACCACGGTCCCTTCGTGGCCGCCGTCAAGCCGCTCGTGGACGCCATGGGCGGCGAAATGGTGCCCCCCGACGAGGCGGGCACCGACGACGTCGTCCTCGCCTGGCGGGGCGAGGACGTGGTCGCCGTACGCCTTCCGCAGCTCGCGGACTCCCTGGACCACATCCTGCTGGCCCTGGAGCGCAAGCGCGGGGTGCCCCTGTCGGAGCTGGACCGCAAGGCCAAGCAGGAGGTCGTACGGATACTCGAGGCGCGAGGCGCCTTCGCCGTGCGGCATGGGGTGGAGACGGTCGCCGGCGCGCTCGGCGTATCGCGCTTCACCGTGTACAACTACCTGAACCGTTCCACCTGAGCCCCAGGTCAGAGCGCTCCAGAGGGCCGCCGTCCGTTAACCGGACGGCGGTTTTTGTTTCCCGAAGTTTTCAACAAAGTGTTGACGTGGTGTTTCGGCTGGCGTTAGCTATCCGCAGCCCGTCCAGCACAAGGCCTTACGGCCACGGAGGCACCCGTGACTTCGAGCTCGACGCCGGGCCTTGCCCGGTTCAACGCCTTGCCGGAGAGTGCGGCCACCGCCGCTCTCCACGAGGCCTGCGCCTCATCGGCCTGGGGAAGCAGACTGCTTGCCCAGCGCCCTTTCCCCACCGTCGAAGCCCTCTTCGCCGCCAGCGACGCCGCCATGGCCGAGCTGACCGCCGATGATCTGGCCGAGGCGATGGCCGGGCACCCGCCGATCGGACGCCCGAAGCCCGGGGACCCCACGTCGTCACGTGAACAGCGCGGCATGGCGGGGGCCTCCGAAGAGCTCAAGGCAGAGATGCTCGAACTGAATCTGGCCTACCAGGAGAAGTTCGGCCATGTCTTCCTGATCTGCGCCACCGGCGCGACCGGTGAGCAGATGCGCGATGCGGTGAAGACCCGGATCGGCAACTCCGCCGAGCAGGAGCGCGACATCGTGCGCACCGAACTCGGGAAGATCAACCGAATCCGGCTGACCCGTCTCGTGGAAGAGGACAACGACTGATGAGCACTGACACCACCGCCTCGGTGTCCACGCACATCCTGGACACCAGCGTCGGACGCCCCGCCGAGGGCGTCGCCATCTCGCTCACCGCCCGCAGCGGCCGCGACGCCGAGTGGGTGACGCTCGGCGGCTCCGCGACCGACGCGGACGGGCGCTGCAAGGACCTGCCGGCGCTGCCGGAGGGCACGACCCACGTACGACTCGACTTCGAGGTCGAGCAGTACTTCTCGAACAAGCCCAGCACGAAGAAGCAAGCCGAGGCGCAGCAGGACGCCCCCCGCGTAAGGGACAGCGGTGCGAGTGACGTGTTCTTCCCGGAGGTGGCGATCACGTTCGCCGTCACGCCGGGCGAGCACTACCACGTACCGCTGCTGCTCAACCCGTTCGGCTACTCCGTTTACCGAGGGAGCTAGCAGACATGCCCACGATTCTCGGCCAGAACCAGTACGGCAAAGCAGAGAACCGCGTCGTCAAGATCACGCGGGACGGCGACACCCACCACATCAAGGACCTGAACGTCTCGGTTGCGCTCTCCGGCGACCTGAACGACGTCCACTACAACGGCTCGAACGCCAACTGCCTCCCGACGGACACGACGAAGAACACCTGCTTCGCGTTCGCCAAGGAATACGGCATCGAGTCCGCCGAGCAGTACGGCATCCACCTCGCCCGGCACTTCGTGGACAGCCAGCCCTCGATCCACCGCGCGCGGATCCGGATCGAGGAGTACTCCTGGGAGCGCATCGGCGGCTCCGACAGCAACGCCAAGTTCATCGGCGCCGACGAGGTCAACCACTCCTTCGTCCGCAAGGGCCAGGAGACGCGCCTCGCCCAGATCACGTACGACGGCGAGAACTTCGAGGTCCTCTCGGGGCTCAAGGACCTGACCGTGATGAACTCCACCAACTCCGAGTTCTGGGGCTTCATCAAGGACAAGTACACGACCCTGAAGGAGGACTACGACCGCATCCTCGCCACGTCGCTGTCCACCTGGTGGCGCCACAACTGGACCAACGACGAGCAGCGCATGCCGAGTTGGGAGCGGTCGTACGAGCAGGCGAAGAAGCACATCCTGCACGCCTTCGTGGAGACCTACTCCCTCTCGCTCCAGCAGACGCTGTACCAAATGGGTTCGCGGGTCATCAACAACCGCAGCGAGATCGACGAGATCCGCTTCTCCGCGCCCAACAAGCACCACTTCCGCCAGGACCTCTCGCCCTTCGGCCTCGACAACGAGGCCAAGGACGGAGCCGTCTACTGGGCCGCCGACCGTCCCTACGGCCTGATCGAGGCCACGATTCTGCGGGACGGCGTCGAGCCGAAGATCCCGGTCGACATGACCAACCTCTGACGCGGGACGCGCGCCCCCGTCCGTCCGCAGCGGACGGGGGCGCGCCACACCGGAGGGAACAGCAGCAATGGCACAGCCTGCACAGGGGCCGGCGAAAGGCCCGCGTTCCACCCCATCGGAGCTGACCGACGGAAGAGCAGAGTCGACTCCCGACTGTCACCCGGTGGACGAGAAGCTCCACCCCTCGCGGCTGGTCCCCGCCGCACTCCAGCACATCGCCGCCATGTACGCGGGCGTCGTCACTCCGCCGCTGATCATCGGGCAGGCCTGCGGCCTCGACACCGTGGCCCAGACCCGGCTCATCGCGGCGGGACTGCTGATCGCCGGACTCGCCACCATCCTCCAGACGCTCGGCGTCAAGGGATTCGTCGGCAACCGGCTCCCCTTCGTCAACGCCGCCTCGTCGGCCGGTATCGCACCCATCCTCGCCATCGCCGAGACCAACGCCAAAGGCGCACAACTCCCGGCCATCTACGGCGCGGTGATGGTCGCGGGCGTCTTCTGCCTCGCCATCGGCCCGTTCTTCGGCAGACTCCTTCGCTTCTTCCCGCCGCTGGTCACCGGCGTCGTCATCACCCTCATCGGCGTCACGCTGATGCCCGTACCCGTGAAGTGGGCGCAGGGCGGGGACGACACCGACCCGACGTTCGGCGACATGAAGTACCTGGCGCTCGCCGCCTTCACCCTCGTCGTGATCCTGCTCTTCCAGCGTTTCGGCCGCGGCTTCCTCAAGCAAGTCGCCCTGCTGGCAGGCATGTTCATCGGGACGCTCGCCGCGATCCCGTTCGGGATGGCCGACTTCACCTCCGTGCAGACGGCCCCGCTCGCCGCCCTGCCGACACCCTTCGCCGCCGGAGCTCCCACCTTCCAGCCCGCCGCGATCCTCTCGCTCTGCATCGTCATGCTGGTCCTGATGACCGAGTCGGCGGCCGGCATGCTCGCCCTCGGCGAGATCTGCGAGCGCGAGACCGACGGCAAGACCATCACCCGCGGCCTGCGCACCGACGGCATCGCGACACTCGTCGGCCCCGTCTTCGGCGGCTTCCCGACCTCCGCCTTCGCGCAGAACGTCGGCGTCGTCTCCCTGACACGTGTCCGCAGCCGCTACGTGGTCGCCGTCGCCGGCGGCGCGCTCATCGTCCTCGGCGCCTTCCCCGTCCTCGGAGCAGTCGTCAACGTGGTCCCCATGCCGGTACTCGGCGGCGCGGGCATCGTCCTCTTCGGCTCCATCGCGGTGAGCGGCATCCGTACGCTCTCCGAGGCCGGTCTCGACGACAGCTCCAACATCATCCTGGTGGCCGTCGCGCTCGGAGCGGGCATCATCCCGCTCGCCGCGCCCACCTTCTACGCCGAATTCCCGGCCTGGGCGCAGACCGTCCTCGGCTCCGGAATCAGTGCGGGAGCGCTGGCCGCGGTCCTGCTCAACCTGTTCTTCAACCATCTCGGCACCCGCGGCCCCGCCGCCGCGGCACTCAAATCTTCCTAGGGTCATGCCGTGCCCACATCGCCACAATCAAGAGAAGGAAGAAGCACCATGGCAGCACCGGCAGACCTGCAGCGCATCGTCATCGAGAACTGTGCCATCGCGACCGTCGACGCCGACGACACCGAGTACGCATCGGGATACGTCGTCGTCGCGGGCAACAAGATCGAGTCCATCGGCGCGGGAAAGGCCCCCGAGGGCCTTCAGAACGTCGTACGCCGCGTGGACGGCACCGGACACCTGGTGACCCCCGGCCTGGTCAACACGCACCACCACTTCTACCAGTGGATCACCCGCGGCCTCGCCACCGACCACAACCTGTTCCAGTGGCTGACGGCGCTCTACCCCACCTGGGCCCGCATCGACGAGCAGATGGTGAAGGCGGCGGCGCAGGGCTCGCTCGGCATGATGGCCCGCGGCGGTGTCACCACCGCGATGGACCACCACTACGTCTTCCCGAAGAACTCCGGCGACCTGTCCGGCGCCATCATCGGCGCCGCGAGCGACATGGGCGTCCGCTTCACCCTCGCCCGCGGCTCCATGGACCGCAGCGAGAAGGACGGCGGCCTGCCGCCGGACTTCGCCGTGGAGACCCTCGAAGGCGCGCTCGCCGCGACCGAGGAGACCGTCAAGAAGCACCACGACGCCTCCTTCGACGCGATGACGCAGGTCGCGGTCGCCCCCTGCTCGCCCTTCTCCGTCTCCACCGAACTCATGAAGCAGGGCGCCGAGTTGGCGCGCCGCCTCGGCGTACGGCTGCACACCCACGGCAGCGAGACGGTCGAGGAGGAGAAGTTCTGCCACGAGCTCTTCGGCATGGGCCCCACCGACTACTTCGAGTCGACCGGCTGGCTCGGTGACGACGTGTGGATGGCGCACTGCGTCCACATGAACGACTCCGACATCGCCGCGTTCGCCCGCACCGGCACGGGTGTCGCGCACTGCCCGTCCTCCAACGCGCGTCTGGCGGCAGGCATCGCCCGCGTACCGGACATGCTGAAGGCGGGCGTCCCGGTCGGCCTCGGCGTCGACGGCACCGCGTCCAACGAGTCCGGCGAACTCCACACCGAGCTGCGCAACGCACTGCTCATCAACCGCCTCGGCGCGCACCGCGAAGCCGCCCTGAACGCGCGTCAGGCGCTGCGCCTCGGCACCTTCGGCGGGGCCCAAGTCCTGGGCCGCGCAAGCCAGATCGGGTCCCTCGAGCCGGGCAAGCTCGCGGACCTGGTCCTCTGGAAGATCGACGGCATCGGGCACTCCTCGATCGCCGACCCGGTGACCGCCATCGTCTTCGGCGCGGCGGCCCCGGTCACGCTCTCCCTCGTCAACGGCCGCCCGATCGTCGAGAACGATCGTCTGCTGCACGTCGACGAGGACGCCATCGCCCGCTCCACGCGGGAGGAGGCGCAGCGACTCGCGCGGATCTCCGCCGGGAGCTGACACCTGGAACTCCGGTCAGGGGGGACGGCCCTTGACCGGACTTGAGCAGCCGAGCGGGTTGCTCAAGTGCCGCCCCGGAACGTGGCCCAAAGCTTCACGTTCCCGGGGCGGTCAGTACTACCTCAGCACTACCTGGGCGCACACCACTCACAACTTCATACCGAGCAGGTCCTTGCACGACGCACCACCTCCCAGAAGCGAAAAGTGCCGGCAATGCCGCCCGTACTGGAAAACAACCGGAGGAGCCACAGTGGCCACTCAGCCCAGGTTCACCAAGCAAGGCACCACCCCAGACCCATCCGACGTTGACGGGGAAAGCGCCATACGCGAGATTCACCCCGTCGACCAGAAGCTTCCGCCGCTCAAGATGGCGACGACCGGCCTCCAGCACGTGGCGGCCATGTACGCGGGCGTCGTCGCCCCGCCGCTCATCGTGGGCGCGGCGATAGGCCTCTCCGCAAAGGAACTCACCTTCCTGACCGGAGCGTGTCTGTTCACCGCGGGCCTAGCCACCTTCCTCCAGACGCTCGGCATCTGGAAGATCGGCGCCCGGCTGCCCTTCGTCAACGGCGTCACCTTCGCGGGCGTCGCCCCCATGATCGCGGTCGTCGAATCGACCGACAACAAGGACGACGCGCTCCCGATCATTTTCGGCGCGGTGATCGTCGCCGGCATCCTCGGCTTCATCGCGGCGCCCTTCTTCTCCAAGCTCGTACGCTTCTTCCCGCCGGTGGTGACCGGCACGGTCATCACGCTCATCGGCATCTCGCTCATGCCGGTCGCCTTCGGCTGGGCGCAGGGCCCGGTTCCGGGAGCCGACGACTACGGCTCGATGAAGAACCTCGGTCTCGCGGGCATCACGCTCGTGATCGTGCTGCTGCTCCGCCGCTTCACCACCGGTTTCGTCAAGCAGATCGCCGTGCTCCTCGGTCTCGTCGTCGGCACGCTCATCGCGATCCCGTTCGGCGTCACCGACTTCAGCCCGGTGGGCGACGCGGACATCGTCGGCTTCCCGACGCCGTTCCACTTCGGCGCACCGCAGTTCGCGGCGGCGGCGATCGTGTCCCTGTGTGTGGTGATGGTGGTCTCCATGACGGAGTCGACCGCCGACATGCTGGCGCTCGGCGAGATCGTGGACCGTCCGGCCGACGAGAAGACCATCGCGGCGGGTCTGCGCGCGGACTGCCTCGGTTCGGCGGTGAGCCCGCTCTTCAACGGCTTCATGTGCAGCGCGTTCGCGCAGAACATCGGCCTGGTCGCGATGACGAAGATCCGCAGCCGGTACGTCGTCGCCGTGGGCGGCGGTTTCCTGGTCCTGATGGGCCTGTGCCCGATGGCGGCCTCGCTCATCGCCGTCGTACCGCGGCCGGTGCTCGGCGGCGCGGGCGTGGTGCTCTTCGGTTCGGTCGCGGCGAGCGGCATCCAGACGCTGGTCAAGGCGAACCTGGAGCGTGACAACAACGTCCTGATCGTGGCCGTCTCGCTGGCCGTCGGTCTGATCCCGATCGCGGCGCCGGAGTTCTACCACGCGTTCCCGGAGACCGCGAAGATCATCCTCGACTCGGGCATCTCCACGGGCTGTGTCGCGGCGGTGCTGCTGAACCTGGTCTTCAACCACATCGGCAAGCGGGGCGAGGACGACGAGGTGACCAACCCGATGGAGCCCGGGGGAGAAATCGCTGAACAGAGGGCGCACGAGGTGCACAAGGGGTCTTCCCCGGCGGGGGCCCACTGACGTAACGTGCGTGACGCCGCCCGCATCGCGGAAGTTACTTTCCAGTCGGAATAGTGTCGGCTCCGCCGCGCGCCTCGTGAACTCCCGCGCGGAGGGGTCGACTTCCGGCGTCACGCACACGGAAGAAGCGCCACCATGAGTTCTCAGCCTCGCCCTGCCGAGAAGGCTGCGGCAGCCGGCAAAGCCGACCCTGTCGGCAAAACCGCCCCTGTCGACGCGGCCCTTGAAGTCCACCCGGTCGACGAGATCCTGCCGCCGGGCCGGATGCTCGTCGCCAGCCTTCAGCACGTCGCCTCGATGTACGCCGGCGCGGTCTCGGTCCCGCTCGTCGTGGCCGTCGCCGCCAAGATGTCGCCGGGGGACACGGCCGTACTCATGGGCGGCAGCCTCCTGATGGCGGGCATCGCCACGCTGCTCCAGACGCTGGGCATAGGCAACTTCATCGGCTCCCGCCTGCCGTTCGTCAACGGCGTCTCGTTCGCGGGCGTCGGCGTGATGCTGACGATCATCACGACCCAGGGCGGCGTCGAGGCGGGGATGCCGGTCGTCTTCGGGGCGATCATCGTCTCAAGTCTGTTCGGCTTCCTCGTCAGTTCGTATTTCTCGCGCCTCGTCCGCTTCTTCCCGCCGGTGGTGACGGGGTCGGTCATCACCCTGATCGGCGTCTCGCTGATTCCCGTCGCGTACGACTGGATCGTGGACGACTCGGCCACGGGTACGCCGGAGCCGGGGAGCATCGGTCTGGCGGGCGCGACGGTCCTGGTCATGCTGCTGCTCCAGCGCTTCACGCGGGGCTTTCTCAAGCAGATCAGCATGCTCTTCGCGATGATCTTCGGTACGTTGCTCGCGATTCCGATGGGCCTGGCGGACTTCTCCAAACTGGATGACGCGGCTCTGGTCGGCATCCCGTCGCCGCTCCACTTCGGCGCGCCGGAGTTCAACATCCCGGCCATCGTCTCGATGTGCGTGGTGATGCTGGTGATCCTGACGGAGTCGACGGCCGACATGATCGCCCTCGGGAAGATCGTCGACAAGGAGGTCGACGAGAAGACCATCGCGCGCGGGCTGCGCGCGGACGCGCTCGGCTCGGCCATGAGCCCGCTCTTCAACGCCTTCCACGCGAGCGCGTTCGCCCAGAACATCGGCCTGGTCGTCATCTCCAAGGTGCGCAGCCGGTTCGTGGTGGCGCTGAGCGGGGGCATCTTGGTGCTGATCGGCCTGAGCCCGGCCGCTGCGGCGCTCATCTCGGTCGTGCCCATGCCGGTCCTGGCGGCGGTCAGCCTCTTCCTCTTCGGCTCCATCGCGGTCAGCGGCATCCAGACCCTGCTCCAGGCGGACCTGCACAGGGGCGACAACGCCCTGATCGTGGTGGTCACCCTCGGCGCGGGCCTGGCCCCCGCACTCTCGGACGGCTTCTACGACGCGTTCCCGGCTTGGGCGCAGATCGTGCTGGGGTCGGGGATCTCTACGGGGTGCTTGTTGGCGGTGGCGCTGAACTTGGTGTTCAACCACTTGGGGAGCGAGGCGAGTTCGGGGAGTGCGGGGCGTACGGGGAGTGCGGGGAGTGCGGGGAGTGCGGGGAGTACGGGGAGTGCGGGGAGTGCGGCCGAGGCGGAGGCTGTGGTCACGCACTGAGGTGGGGTGACGACAGTGTGCGGGAAACCGACGACACCCTTGCCGGGGGACATTGATGTCGATTAGGTGCCAGACCCGGGGCGGGTGACGCTGTTGGACTCGGAAGCATGTCCGCACCTATCGAGTCCCCCCTGCCCAACGGCGTCCCTTCCGGTCGAACGCGTCCCGGTGGTGATTTCCTCTCCGGCCGCACGCGCCCCGGTGGTGAGGTCCCCTCTGGCCGCACGCGCCCCGGTGGTGACGTCCCCTCCGGCCGCACGCGCCCCGGTGGCTGGCCTGCTGTCGTCGCCGTGATGCTGGGGATCTTCTCCATCGTCACCACCGAGATCCTGCCGATCGGCTTGCTCTCGCCCATCGGAGAGACCTTCGGGATCTCGGACGGCACGGCCGGGCTGATGATGACCCTGCCCGGCATCCTTGCCGCCGTCGCCGCCCCGGTCGTGACGGTCACGACCCGACGCGTCGACCGGCGTCACATGCTGTGCGTCCTGATCCTGGTGCTCGCCCTCGCGAACTTCCTCGCCGCACTCGCGCCCGGCTACTGGCTGATGATGGTCTCCCGCGTCCTCCTTGGACTCGTCATCGGCGCCTTCTGGTCCATCGGCGCGAGCCTCGCGTCGCGCCTTGTCCCGGAGGCGCAGGTCGGGCGGGCGACAGCCGTGATCTTCGCCGCCGTTCCGCTTGGCTCCGTCCTTGGGGTGCCGGCGGGGACGCTGCTCGGTCAACTGGTCGGGTGGCGCGCTGTGTTCGTGGTGATGGGTGGATTGACGCTGGCGGTTCTTGTGGCCCTCGTGATGACCTTGCCGCCTTTGCCGCCTTTGTCGCCGGGGAGCGTCACTCGGTTCGGTGTGCTGCGTGCGTTGCTGCGCACGGGGCGGGTGCGCGTTGCTGTTGCGGTGACCCTTCTTGTGGTGACGGCGCACTTCGGTACGTATACGTACGTCACCCCCTTCCTGGAGGAGGTGACCGGCGCGGGCCCGCGAGCGATCACCTTCTTCCTGCTCGCCTACGGCGTCGCCGGAATCCTCGGCAACTTCCTCGGGGGAGCGTGGGTGAGGCGCGCGCCGCGCGGCACCTTTGGTGTTGCTGCCGGGCTGATCGCGGTGGTGACGTTGTCGCTGCCCGTCCTGGGTGCGGCCGGCGCGGCCGGGTACGGTGGCGCGCTCGTGCTGCTTCTGGTGTGGGGCGTGGCGTATGGAGCGGTGCCGGTCTGCTCGCAGACGTGGTTCGTGAACGCGGCGCCGCAGGCGCCTGAGGCCGCGTCGGTGCTGTTCACGTCGTCGTTCCAGGCGACGTTCGCGTGCGGCGCGTTGGGGGGTGGGGTGGTCGTGGATGCGGCTTCGGTGGGTGTGGTGATGGTCCTTGGCGGGGGCGTTGCGTTACTGGCGGCCCTGATGGTTGCCGGGGCCGCCCGGTTGGTCTGAGGGTGGCGATTACGGGCCGGGAGTAAAGGGCGCTCCGCTGCGCTGCGCGTCGGCTGCGCCGATTCCGCTCCGCTCCACCCTTGACTCCCACCCCTCCACCGCACATGAACCCTGGGCCGGGCGGCCAAGGGGTGAGGCTCCTCGGGACTGGGGGGTGGGTGGTGGGGTTTGGGTGCCGGGTGCGGATTGGTTCTTCCGGGGTGGGCCGGAGGGGTGGGGTGCGGGAAAATCCCGTGGGGGGTTAATGGGTGTGGTGTGGGGGTGGGAGTTTTTTGTGGGGGGTGTTAGGGGCGGGTTGCGTACGACAGGAAGTGACGCCAGGGGGCGGCGCGGAGGGCGAGTTGGGGGCCCTCGGGGTTCTTGGAGTCGCGGATGTGGATGGTGGTGGGGGCGGGGGTGGGGGTGGTGGGGGAAGTGGCGACTTCTACGCAGTCGCCGGAGTCACCGCTGCTGTGGGTTGATTTGTGCCAGGTGAGGGCTACTTCCACGCAGTCACCGTCACCGCCGCTGCTGTAGCTGCTCTTGAACCAGGTGAGTTCGATGGTGGTCATCATGCTCCTCGCATCCGCTCCAGCAGGCTCACTGACTCCTCAGGAGTAAGAGCCTGTGAGCGCATCCTGGCATAGCGAGTTTGCAGCACGTTGATCTCGTTCGGGTCGGAGATGAGTTGGCCCGTCCGCTGCCCTTCGCTATAACCGACACACCTGTTGTCAGGCGTGTCGATCAGTTGCATGGGGCCGTCAAGGCCCGCATGGCTCGCCCGAACCAGCGGCATTACCTGGAGGTCGATGTTCCGCCGTTCGGACAAGTCGAGGATGTGGGTGAGCAGCTCCCGAGTGACCTTCACCCCACCCATTCGTCGCAGGAACAGGTGCTCTTCCAGGATGAAGCTGTACGTGGTGTTCGGTCGCTCGGCCAGGAGCCGCTGCCGTTCCATCCTTGCCGCGAGTTGCGCCTCGATCTGGTGGTCCCCCAGCGGCGGGAGTTGATTGACGAACAGCGCCCGCGCGTAGGCCTCCGTTTGCAACAACCCAGGGATCAGTCGACATTCGTACGTGTAAAGGGTCTTCGCCTCCTGCTCGAGCGCGGCCCACTGGCGGAACCAGGACGCCAGACCCTTCTGGCGGGAAAGCTGGTGCGAGGCCAGTCGCAACGTGCCGAACGCGTCCAGCGCGGCCTCGCAGCGGTCGACGAAGCCTTGGGGTGGGAGGCGTCTGCCTTGTTCGACCGAGGCGAGGAAGTGTGCAGAGCAGCCGATTTCGGGGGCGAGGGACTCCTGGGTGTGGCCCGCTCGTTTGCGGAAGCTCTTCAGGACCGCGCCGAACGTCTTGAGACCGTCCGACGGTTCTGGCTCTTTGCTTGACGACATCACGGGTAACCCCCGACGCTCGCGTTCAGATCCCCGCCGACTCGCCCATGATCACGGTCCGTCACCGCCGCTGTCTACCCTTTGCGCTCGTACGCTTACGCAGCGTACGAGTTTGGTTGCTGGTGGGGTGGGGGTGCGCGCAGCCACGGTGGGCCCACGTCAGCGAGAGCCCAAATCCCTGTCCCCGTAGCCACCTTCAGGCAACGCCTGAGCTCAACGCCCCGTGGCGCCCGCCTCGCCCGGCGGTTGGCGAGGTATCACCTCGATGAGTGGGGCGTGCCGTACGGCAGTGAGGTGTCGGAGGCCGTCGCGCAGATCGTGGCTGAGCTTGCGGCCAACGCGGTTACGCACGGTCGTGTGCCGGGGCGGGACTTCGAGGTGAGGATGATTTTGGGTGGGGGTGTTCTTCGGGTCGAAGTTGGTGACACTTGGGGGGAGGGAGGGGCCGCGCTCGCGGTGCGAGTAGCGGCTAGCGACGCGGAGTCGGGGCGGGGGCTTCTGCTGGTGGCTGCCCTGGCGGATGCGTGGGGGGTCGTCGAGCGGGAGGTCGGTAAGACCGTGTGGGCGGAGATCACGTTGCCGTCGCCGGGGCCTTGTCCGTCGCCAGCTTGACGGCGAGGGCGCCGAGGACCGTGCCCATGACGTAACGCTGGGCCCGGAGCCAGGTCGGGCGGCGGGCGAGGAAGACCGCGATGGTGCCCGCCGCCATGACGATGGCCAGGTTCACGATCAGGCTGATGGCAATCTGGAGGCCGCCCAGTGCGAAACCCTGGAGGAGGGTGTGGCCGGCAGTCGGGTCGATGAACTGGGGGATGAGCGAGACGTACATGATGGCGACCTTCGGGTTCAGGAGGTTCGTCAGCACTCCCATGGTGAACAGGCGCCTGGGGGAGTCGGGAGCCAGCTCCTGGTGGGCGAAGACCGATATGCCGCCCGGCTTGAGTGCCTTCCACGCGAGCCAGGCCAGGTAGGCCGCTCCGGCGAGTTTCACGGCCAGGTACAGCTGGGGGACGGCCAGGAAGACCAGGGACAGGCCCAGGTTGGCGGCCGTCAGGTAGACGAGGAAGCCCACGGCCACTCCGGCGAGGGAGATCGCTCCGGCCCGTCGGCCCTGGGTGATGCTCCGTGAGACGAGGTACATCATGTTGGGGCCGGGGGTGAGCACCATGCCGAGGGACACCACTGCGACGCCGAGCACCGCGTTCATTCCGATCATTCAGCAAGCATCGGGCGGGCTCGCCGTCCAGCACCAGCGATGAATTCTTCATGTAACCCGTAAGCGTTGCTTCATCGGGGCGGGGTGTCCGGGGTGTCGGACGCCCCGCCCCGATGTGTGGGGGGTGGGAACTAGCTGATGCGGTACGGGTCTCCGTAGACCTTCCACTCCAGTGGCGTGTTCAGGTTCAGGTTGCCGTTGGTGAGGAACACCCGTTGTGCCGTGTCCACTCGGCTTGTGTCCTCGTGTGCCTCTTCTTGTTTCATCGCCCAGACGCGTGCGTCGAGGAAGGCGTGGAGGTAGGCCGTCTCGTCGCCGCCCTGGGCCGGCGGCTTGGCCGAACGCAGGGCGCGCTTGCGGATGTTGCGGAAGCTGGTGCTGTCGCCGCCGTCGCCGTGCATGACGATCGCGTCGTAGTACGCGAACTGCCCGAGTACGCCGATGCCGTCCGCCTTGCCCTGCTTGACGGCCGGGTTGAAGTAGACGCGGTCGCGCTCGTCGTTCTGGGCGCGCTGGAACTCGCGGTCCTCGGCGGCCCTTTCCCAGTCGCCCTTGTACGTGGGGTCGAGGCCCTCGTGGGAGTCGGTGCCGTCCACCTCGCGCAGGGCGGGGAGGTACTTGGCGAGGATGTTGCCCGGCTTTCGCGATGTGTAGAGCTCGACGAGGTCGAGCATGTCGCCCGTGCCCGAGCAGAAGCCGATGATTCCGGCGGTGTACCCGCGGCCGTCGCCGATGTCCTCGCAGTAGCGGTAGTGCTCCTTCCAGTTGAGGCTTGAGTTCTCCGCGCTGCACACGATCTTCATGGCGATCTCCTTCTTCGCCGGGTCGTCGAGTCCGCCGGCTTTTGCGGTGGGCGTCGCGCCCGCCGTTCGGGTGGCGATGACGGGGCCTGCGATGAGTGAGGCGCCGAGGACCGTGAGCAGGGTGCGGCGTGAGGTGTGGGGCGCCGGGGCGCGGCGGGGGGTGGGCACGGGACCTCCAAGGTGGGGGAGTTCGTCGATCCGACGGTTCTTGGCTCTTCCGCGTACTGTTAGGAAGGTTTACTACCAGAGACCGGAGGTGACGTATACCCGTCAAGGAGGCTGGAGTTGGGGATCTTGGGGGTGGGGTGGGGTTGGGTCAGTTGGTTTGGGTGAGGCGGGCTTGGATCTGAACTGCGACTTTGTACGTGTCGCCCGTGGGGCGGGTCGCGAGACGGCCGGGGTTGCGGATCCAGCCGTCCTCGATGGCGAACCAGTCGATGGTCTTGGGTGCGCGGTTCTCGGTGAGTGCTGTGCGCAGTTCCTTGAAGTACGCCTCCCAGCGCAGGCGGTAGAGGCCGCCTACCAGTCCGGCCCACTCCCGGTTGGCGTAGTCCCGTAGGCCCGCGTCCGCCCCGGATCTGGTGCCCCAGACGGTGAGGAGCGACAGCTGGTCGTAGGCGAGGTGTTCTTGTTCTGTCGCGTTCGCGCCCCACGCGCGGGCGTCTGCCACCCAGCGGCCCAGGAGGTGGCGCGAGTCCGTGGACATCAGTTTGTCCAGGAGGGTCATGAGGTCGAGCCAGGTTCGGGTCAGTTGGTTGAAGAGGGGCTCGTTGCGTTTGTCGTACGCCTGCTTGATCTGGGGGAGCAGAACCCGGCTCCGGTTGGAGAGCGCCTGGCGTGCCACGTCCAGGAGGTCCTGGTGGTAGGCGGAGGTGCTTCGCAATGAGCGTCGTACGGCGAGGAGTTGGGTGAGTGCGGGTTCGAAGTCGGACGGGGTGTAGCGCATGGCCTTAGGGGACCAGGCCGCCGCTGACTTCGCGGTCAGGGCGGGGCGGGCGCCGAAGAGGCCGTCCGCGCCCTCGGACCACTCGTCGGTGCGGGTCGTGCCGTACGCGGTGCGGCGCAGGGTGTCCCAGGCCGCTGCCGCGTGGGGGTCGGGGGCGCCGTAGCGGGACACCGACCAGTCGGCGAACCAGGTGGTGAGATTCAAGTCGCCCGTGCGCCAAGCCAGTTCCGAGAAGAGCTCGAACGCCGCCGGGTTGTTGTCCGCCGCCTCCGGCATCAGGGAGATGCCGCGCAGGGTGCTGCCCTTCTTGGTGCGCCACTTCTCGTAGAGCGCGGCCCAGTCGGGGGTGTTGGCGCCGAGCGTGGTGTGACCGCCGAAGTTCCAGATCGAGCCGAAGGTGTAGGGGGTGTCGTTCCAGTCGGACTCGCGGTCGGTGATCTTCGTGAAGCGGTCGGAGAGGCCGTCGACCACCAGCATGCGTGACTTGTCCACGGCGTCGACGATGGCCTTGGGCGGGTTGTTCTGCCAGCCGAGAATCACCCAGGTGGCGCCGGGGTGTGCGGTCTGGAGGGCCTTCTCGACGGCCCTCGCCGCGTCCGGGACCGGGACGTTGCCCGGCTTTCCGCCCTCGTGGAGGAGGTCCATCTTGTACATCGTCGACGCGCCGAACAGCTCGCCCTGTGTGCGGTAGAAGGCCGCGGCGACCCGGGTGAAGTGCTCGGTGCGCGGGTCGAGCCAGTCGGGGCGTTTGAAGCCGACCCAGTCGCCCTGGGGCACGGTGCGTGCGCCGGGATTCTTCGCGGTGAAGCCGGGCGGGACCGTACCGAAGTAGCCGGGGAACACCGGGGTCATGCCGAGCTCGCGCAGTCGGTCGGCGATGCGGCGGCCCAATGCGGCGCGGCGGGTGAGGAGCTGGGAGGAGACGGGGTGCGGGAACGATGACATGTTCTGGAGCAGCCACCACGGCTGGTGGGCCGGGGCAGGGATCCACTCGCGCATCTCCTGGTCGGAGTAGCCGAACTCCTGGAACAGGCGGTGGTAGAGCGCGTCGGCACCGACGTACACGAGGACCTCGTTGTAGCCGTGCAGGGCGAGCACGTCGATCTCGTGCTCCCAGTACGACCAGTCGTGGTACGCCCCCGTGTATCCGTCGTTCGTGTCGTTCAGGACGAAGCGGTGTGGGGTGTTGGCGCTGCCCGTCATGGGCTTGTCGAGGCCGGGGAGGCGGTCGGGCAGGTTCAGCTGGGCGCCCGCCCAGGTGATGTTCGCGTGGGTCTTGTGTTTCAAATAATGCTGTAGTGCCTTGAGTTGGACTGCGGGGGTCGGGCCTGTGACGTTGATGCGGCCGTCCTCTCCTGATACGCGGAAAGTGTCGGCAGGGCCCTCGGTCACGAACGTCAGTTGTTTGTGGTGTCCGGGCAGCAGCCGCCGGGCGGCCTTGCCGGCGGGGGACCCCCCGGAGGGCGGGGCGCCGTCGGCGGTGGAGCCGGAGCAGGCGACGGCGGCGCCGGTCGTTGCGGCGAGGGCGGCGAGGAAGGTGCGGCGGGCCAGGGGCATGACGTAGGGATACCCTCCCGGGGTCGGCGGTGCTCGGCATCGGCGGGGCGTGTCGACGGCGCACCACGATGAACCGGGCCCACATCATGGTCAAGGACGCGCAGGAGCCCCGCGTGAGCCGGGATCGCGGTCTCCGCTTCGATTGTCGAAGCCCGGTGTTAACGTCGGTCGATGACCGCACCGCTGCCCGGCCGGCCCACCCCCGCCGCCACCACCGGTCGCCCCCTGGCGGCCGCGCTCGACCTTTTCGGGCGGCGCTGGAGCCTGCGGATCGTGTGGGAGCTGCGGGCCGGGCCGATGGGGTTCCGTGCGCTTCGGCAGCAGTGCGACGCCATGTCGTCGAGCGTGCTGCGGCAGCGATTGACCGAGCTGCTGGAAGCCCGGCTCGTGCATCAACGTCCCGACGCTTCCTATGCGTTGACCGCCCTGGGGCGCGAGGCCCATCAGGCCTTGCTGCCCCTGGACGGCTGGGCGCGGCGGTGGGCGGAAGAGGTCAGCGTGAACTCGGCAGCGGATCAGTCGTAAGGGTGTCGCGCATGAGCGACACGGCGGCCCGCAGCGTGCCGAGCGGGCGCCAGGTGTCGGTCCCTCCTGGGCTGTGTTGAGCGATGCGGTGCGGGGGTGGGCGGTGCCTCGTGGGTGGCTGGTTCGGTTTTCGAAGCGACGGGGCGTGAGGGGTGTCGCGGGAAGTCCATGAGGCCGTCCCCGGAAGTCCAGGTGCGCGCAACTCGCGGGCCGCGTTTGGGACTTCGCCCCACGGCCGTGGGCGTTCCGCCCCGCGTGGTCCGGCTTCAGGTCCCGGCGCCGGTGGTGGTCCATGCCCATAGAGGGCCTCGGTGCGGCTGACTTACGTTCGCATTCGGCGCCGCTCGACGCTGACATCGCGAGGCGCCCATTCCCTTCGGAGAAAGGCAGCAGATGAAGCGTGTGCACAGGACCGCGGTCAAGGCCGAGATAGTCCGCGAGCCCGGAGCGAAGGAAACCACCCACCGGAAACTCATCGATACACCGGACGGCGCCGACCGCTTCGTCCTCACCGAATTCGAGGTCGCGCCGAACGGCTCCACACCACCCCATTTCCACGAGTGGGAGCACGAGATCTATGTGCTCGAAGGGTCGATGGGGCTCGTCATGCCCGAACTCGGAAAGACCGAGGAAGTCGGACCGGGCGACGCCATCTTCATTCCCCGGGGCGAGCCCCACGGCTTCGTCACGGGCTCGGACCAGACCTGCCGGTTCCTGGTCGTCGCCCCCTGCGAGCGGCCCCCGGTACGGAACGTGTTCCTCTCCGAGGACCCGTACGAGTACACGCAGAACCCCGAGTACGTGAGCCTCGTGGAGGGCGGCAGGTGAGCGCCCCGACGGCCGCCGCACACAGCGGCGCCCTCGCTCCGTACGAGGACGCGCCGGACCCCGGTCCGCTCCTCGCCCTGAACTTCGGATTCGCCCGCGCCAGAGTGCTCGGCACCGCCCTGGACCTGGGGGTGTTCACCGGCCTGGCCCGGGGCCCTCGCGCGACGGGGGGACTGGCCGCCGAGCTGGGCTGTGACACCGCCGCGCTGCGGGGGCTGCTCGCCGCCCTGGAGGAGCTGGGCCTGGTCGCCGGTGACGGCACGGAGAGCTGGACGCTCACCGGCCTGGCCCGTGCCTATCTCGTCGAGGGCGGGCGCGGCTATCTCGGCGGCCACTTCGCCGACGTGCTCGCTGAGTGGGACCGGTGGAGCGGCCTCACCGAGCTGGTGCGGAAAGGCGGGCACGGCGGCGGGGAGCTGGGTACGCCCGGGAAACGGGGGCTGTTTCCGGGGATGTTCGCGGGGATCTTCCCGGTGGGGGTGCGCACGGCGTTCCGTGCCGTGCGGGAACTCGGCCTGCGGGACGCCGGACAGGTACTGGACTTCGCGTCGGGCGCCGGTGAGTGGGGCATCGCCCTGGCCGCGGCCGACCCGGAGGCGCGGGTGGTGGCCCACGACGCGCCGGAGCTGCTCGGCGCCGCGCGTGAGCGGGCCGCGGAGTTCGGTGTGGGGGAGCGGTTCCGGTTCGTCCCCGCCGACTTCGGTGGGAACGACGCGGGCCGTATCCCCAAGGCGCCCTTTCCCGCCGGGTGTTTCGACACCGTCGTGCTCGCCCACCTGAGCCGCTTCGCGGGCCCGGACGCCACCGAGCGCCTCGTCCAGGAGTGCGCACGGCTGCTGCGGCCCGGCGGCACCCTCCTGATCGTCGACGTCATGCGTCAGGAGCCGGGGAGGCCCGCCCTGCACCGCCCGATGATCACGCTCAGCCTCCTGGTGAACACCGAGGCGGGCGGGGTCCAGGAGGAATCCGCGTACCGCGCGGTCATGGAGAAATACGGGGTGACGGCAAAGGAGTCCGTCACGCCCGGCCTCATCACCGTTCTGACAGGAGAAAGGCGTCAGTGATTCACGTGCAGGAAGCAGTACGAGAAGTGGTGGTCACCGGCCTTGGCGTGGTCAGCCCGGCCGGAATAGGGACGGAGGCGTTATGGGAGACGATCTCCGCGGGAAAGAGCGTCACGAAACCTCTTTCCGGCATTACGAGCTCGGCGCTCTTCGGAGACTTTGACTTCGTCTCGGACTCGATCGCCGAGGTCCCCGGATTCGAGGAGCAGATACCGGCGCTCCCGAATGAGGTGCAACGCCTCGACCGGTACACGCAGTTCGCCGTCGCGGCCGCGTACCAGGCCGTACGGGACGCCGGGCTCACCCAGGGGGCGTACGACCCCGAGCGCGCCGGACTCTCGCTGTCCACGGCCGTCTGCGGAACCCCGAAGATGGAGGAGGAGTTCCTGCGGGTCACCGACGAGGGCCGCAAGCCCGTCGATCCGGCCAAGGCGGGCCGCGACCTCTACCTGGCGTCCATGTCGAACACGCCCGGCACGGTCCTCTCGGCGCTGCTCGGCATGCGCGGCCCGTGCGTGACCCTGTCCACGGGGTGCATCGGCGGCGTCGACGCGATCGGCCACGCCTATGAGACGATCCGCCACGGGGAAGCCGACGTGATGATCGCGGGAGCCACGGAGGCGCCCATCACCCCGGTGACGGTGGCGTCCTTCGAGATCATCAACTGCCTCTCGCGGGCCCACGGCGACCGCCCCGAGGCCGCCTCGCGCCCGTACGACGCGGGCCGCGACGGGTTCGTCCTCGGCGAGGGCTGCGGCATCGTCGTACTGGAGTCGCGCGAGCACGCCGACCGGCGGGGCGCCGCGCCGTACCTGACGGTCGACGGCTTCTCGCACACGTCGAACGCCGCGCACATGACGGATCTGCTCTCCGACGGCGAGGACCTCACCCGCGCCATGACACAGGCCGTCGCGGAGGCCGGCCTGCGTCCGGAGGACATCGACCACGTCAGCTCGCACGGCAGCTCGACCCCGCAGAACGACACCTGCGAGACCAGCGCCCTCAAGCTCGCCCTCGGCGAGCGCGCCCGGCAGATCCCGGTGAACTCGGCGAAGTCGATGGTCGGCCACGCCCTGGCCGCCGCGAGCGCCATGGAGATCGTCCTCTGCGCCCTGGCGGGCAAGCACTCCTTCGTCCACCCGACCGCCAACTACGAGAACCCCGACCCCACGTGTGACCTCGACTACGTCCCGGGCGAAGGCCGGCCGTGGCACGGCGAGGCGATCCTCAAGGGCGCCAGCGGATTCGCGGGGCTGCACGCCGCGCTCGTCACGCGGGCCGTGCGGGAAGGGGCGCACCGATGAGCGTCGTCATCACCGGCATCGGCGCGGTCACGCCCGCGGGCACCGGCGTCGACCCCCTCTGGGACAGCGCGCGCGAAGGCGTCCCGCGGGTCGCCGCCATCGACCGCTTCGACGCCTCGGAGTACGCCACGTCGGCGGCGGGCCAGGCCGACTTCGACGCGTCCGCCGAACTGCCGTCCCGCTTCGTCAAGCGCACCGACCGCTTCACGCACCTGTCCGTGCACGCCGTGCGCCAGGCCCTCGCGGACGCCCGGATCACCGTGGGCGAAGAGGCGTCGGCCGAGCGCACCGGAGTCATGGTCGGAAACATCCTGGGCGGCTGGGAGTTCGCCGAGCGCGAGCTGCGCCACCTGTGGACCGACGGGCCGCGCGCGGTCAGCCCCTACCAGGCCACCGCCTGGTTCCCGGCGGCGCCGCAGGGCAACATCTGCATCGACCAGGGGATCAAGGGCCCGGCACGCACGTTCGTCGCCGACCGGGCCAGCGGGGCGTACGCGCTGATCGGCGGGGCCGAGGCACTCCTGCGTGACCGCGCGGACGTCGTGATCGCGGGCGGCGTGGAGGCACCCCTCTCGCCGTACGGCTGGCTCTGCATGGAGACCAGCGGCCTCGGCGCCAAGTCCCGCGGCTCGCTCGCCCCGCACGAGCTGTACCGGCCGTTCGACGCGGGCCACGGCGGCAGCGTCTTCGGCGAGGGCGCGGTGTTCCTGGTCATGGAGCGCCGCGAGCACGCCGAGCGGCGCGGGGCGCGCGTCCTGGGCGAGCTGGCCGGCTGGGGCGCGAGCACCGACGGCTACATGCCGTACTACACCGTCGAGCCGACCGGGCAGGTACTCGGCCGCGCCATGCGGACCGCGACGGAACGCGCCGGGATCTCCGGCGGCGACATCACGGCGGTCTTCGCGCACGGCTCGGGCATCCCCTTCGAGGACGTGACGGAGGGCTACGCGCTGCACGAGGCGTTCGGCCCTTCCGTGGCGCGCCGAATCCCGGTGACCGCGCCCAAGTCGGGCTTCGGCCACCTCCTGGGCGCGGCGGCACCCGCCGACGCGGCCCTCGCGCTGCGGGCGATGCGTGACGGGGTGCTGCCGCCGACGGTGAACCTGGACCACCCGGCTCCCGGGATCGACCTCGACCTGGTCGCCGGACAGGCACGTCCGGTCGGCGACTGCGAGCACACGCTGGTCGTCTCGCGCGGTCTCGGAGGTGTCAACGCATGTCTGCTGCTGAGGCGTTGACCGTGGATGGCGCTCTGCCCCGGTCGGCCGGAATCCGGGCGGTGGGCATCGACATCGTCGACGTCGAGCGCCTGCGCGCCATGACCGAGCGGCGTGGACAGCGGCTCGCGGAGCGCTTCCTCACCGCGAACGAACTGGCCCTGTGCGACGGCACGTCGCCCCGCCACCGGGCCTCCCGCATGGCGGGCCGCATCGCCGCCAAGGAAGCCGTGCGCAAGGCGCTCGGCGGCCACGGCGATGGCCTCGGCTGGCGGGACGTCGAGATCGGCCGCGACGCGTCGGGCGCACCGGCGCCCCGGCTGACGGGCCGGGCCGCCGAGGCCTTCCGGCGCGCCGGCCACAGCGGTCTGCACGTGAGCATCTCGCACGAGGCGGGCGTGGCCGTGGCGATCGCGGTCGCGGACTGACGGCAGCCGACGACCGCACCAACAACCCTTCCCTAAGGAGCAAGTGAGTCACATGGACATCCGCGAGAACGTGGTCACCGTCATGCGCGGTGCCGGTTTCGAGGGCGAGGAGCTGACCGACGGGCAGCGCCTCGCCGAGGACCTCGACATCGACTCGACCGAGCTGGTCGAGATCGTCGTCGCCCTGGAGCAGCACTTCGGCATCAGCATCGACGCCGATGCCGAGGGCGGCTTTTGCACCATCGGTGACCTCGTCGACTGCGTGGGGCGCCTGCTGTCGGCAGACGTCGCCGCGGTGGGGAGCTGACCCGATGCCCAGGATCGAGAACAGCGTCGTCATCGAGGCCGACGCCCCGCACGTCTTCGACATCACCAACGACATCGGCCGCTGGCCCGACCTCTTCGACGAGTACCGGCACGCCAAGGTGGTCTCGCAGGAGCGGGAAGGGCGCTGGACGGAAATCCTCTTCGAGCTGACCAACCCCGAGGGCACGACCTGGAGTTCGTGGCGCCTCCTGGACCACCGCGAGCTGACGGCGGTCGCCGAGCGGCGCGATCCGCTCTTCCCGTTCCGCTACATGCACCTCAAGTGGAGCTACCGGCAGGTGCCCGAGGGCACCCTGATGACCTGGGTCCAGGACTTCGAGGTCGACGACGCCTTTGATGTCCCGCTGCCGACCGTCGTGGAGCGCATGCAGCTGCACACCCGGCAGAACCAGGCGGGCATCAAGCGGAAGATCGAGTCCGGGGTCTGAGTTCCCCGTGCCCATCGCCGTCACGGGGGTCATCGCGATGGACCACCTCATGACTTTTCCCGGCCGGTTCCCGGAGCGGCCGGGAGCCCGCCGCCCGCACGTGGCGTCGCTGGCCTTCCTCGCCGAGCGGCTCCAGATACGCCGGGGCGGCGCCGCCGCCGACCTGGCCTTCGGTCTCGGCCTGCTGGGTCTCGACCCAATCCTGGTCGGAGCCGTCGGCTCCGACTTCGCCGACTACCAGGTGTGGCTCAAGCAGCACGGCGTCGACACCGAGTCCGTCGTCGTCGTGCCGGGCGAGCACACCGCACGGTACGTGAGCGCGACCGACATGGAGGGGGAGCGGATCAGCACCTTCCTGCCGGGGGCCATGCGGGACTCGGCCACCCTCTCGCTGCGTGCGGTCGCGGAACGCACGGGCGGAATCGGGCTGGTGGTCGTCGAGCCGGGCGATCCGGCGGCGATGCTCCGGCACACCCGGGAATGCCGTGCGATGGGGCTGCCGTTCGTGGCCCACCCTGCGTGGCAGATCGACGGGATGGGCCGTACGGACCTGAAGTACTGCGTGTCGGGCGCGACTTACCTCGTCACCGACGAGGGCGAGGCCGCGCGGCTGAGGAAGCGCACCGGCTGGAACGGTCCGCGCATCCTCGAACGGGTCGGGGCGTGGGTGACCACGCTCGGCGCCGCCGGGGTGCGGATCGAGCGGGCCGGCCGGGAGCCGTCCCTCGTCCCCGCCATCGGCTCGGTCACCATGACCGGGCCGGGCGGGGCGGGGGGCGCCTTCCGGGCGGGACTCGTCGCCGGGGTCGTCCAGGGCGCGCCGGCCGAGAGGGCGGCCCAACTGGGCTGTGCGCTCGCCTCGTTCGCCCTGGAGACGGCCGGCACGCAGGAGTACGCGCTCGACGTACGACGCCTCCTCAACCGGGTCAGGGGGGCGTACGGCCAGACGGCGGCGGCCGCGATCCGCCGCCTGCTCATCTACGCCGCGTAAGGCGTCGTCGACCGGAGAAGCCACCCGGAGAACCGAAGAATCCAACCAGAGAGGGCGTCCGCCCATGTACGTGGACCTGAGCATCCCCATCGACCGCCGGGCGCCCGGCGTGGAGTTCGAGCAGTGGCTCCACCGGGACGGCATCCGCCATCTGTCGCGCAGGATCAGGGCGTTGCCGGGGGACAGCCGCGCGGACCGGCGGCGCAACTACTGGCGCTGGCTGACCGGGGCCCGCAGGCTGCGCGCACGCGATGTGCCCGGCGGCTGCTTCCTCTCCAACGAGTTCTACCGGATGTCCGTGCATCAGGGCACGCACGTGGACGCCCCTTTCCACTACGGCCCTGAGTGCGAGGGCAGGCCCGCGAAGAAGGTGCTCGAACTGCCTCTGGAGTGGTTTCGCGGGCCCGGCGTCGTCCTCGACGTACGGGAGTGCGAGCGCGGGGGACGGGTCACGGTCCACGACGTCAAGAAGGCGTTGCACGCCGCCGGTTCGGAGGTGGGCCCCGGGACGGTGGTGCTCTTCCGTACCGACTCCGACCTGCGGCTGGGCACGCCCGCGTATTACACGGAGTCCACCGCCATCACCCCCGAGGCCGTCGACCATCTCCTTGATCTCGGGGTGAAGGTGCTCGGCACGGACTGCTGGAGTTTCGACGGTCCCGCCCGAGCGATGGTGGAGAATTTTTACGGGACCGGTGACCCCGCGGCTCTCTGGCCCACGCATATCCATGGCAGGAAACGTGAGTTCATCCAGATCGAGGGGCTCGCCCGATTACGGGACCTCCCGCGGAACGGCGGCCCCTTCACCTTCATGGCGTTCCCCGTCGCCCTTGCCGACGCGGGCGCTGCATGGTGCAGGGCAGTGGCCGACGTACGGGAATCGGCTCCGGCATGATTTCAGGAACCTTTCAGGAGACGCATTGAACGGGACAATTGCGCGGGCAATTGAGACGTTTTCCGGATCGGTGTCAGGGAGACGCCCCTCCGGTGCGTCACGGGTCCGTCGCCAGTCCTCCGGGGCTTCCCAGGGAGCGTTTCGCGTACAGGACGGTCTGGACACGGTTGGGGGTGCCCAATTTGGCGTAGATACGGCTCAGATAGTTGCGCACGGTCTTCGGGCGAATGCCCAGGACCGTGGCGATGCAGTCGGTCTCGTGGTCGTCGGCGACCATGGACAGGATCTGCCGCTCGCGCTCCGTCAGCGTCGACAGGGCCGTGTCGTCGCCGCGGTGACGGCCCGCCATGAGCTGCAGGATCGGCCCCGCGGTGGCCGCGGTGAACGCGGCGCCGTCGCGGTGCACGGCCAGGAGCGTCCCGCGCAGTTCGTCCGCGTCGATGCTGCGGGAGAGATACGCGTTGGCCCCGGCCACGAAGGCCTCGCGCATATAGACCGGCTGCTGGTTGGAGGAGAGGATGACGATGCGCACGTGACCGGACTCGCGGCGAATGGCCCGGATCGCGTTCATCCCGCCCGTGCCGGGAACGGCGAGTCCCATCACGACGATCTGCGGGCGCTGCCTGCGCAACTGCTCGAGCGCGGCGGCCGCGTCATGGGCTATGGACACGACAGAGAACTCCGTAAACCCGTCGAGAAGCTTTCGGAAGCCTTCGAGCACGAGTTGTTCGCTGTCGACAAGCAGGATCTTTATCGATGACATGATGGCCCCCGTTTGGCTGATTTCCATCGTCGACGAATTATCCGCCTGAGCCGATGCTACACCACTCGCACAAAGGTTCTTTCGGTGAATAGTCAATAGAGAGCGGCCCTGCGAGGGTTATATCGGAGTCACAGATTCCTTTCGCGGGCTGATCGGAATTCGTTTGAAATCTTTATGGGGGCGAGGGGCTGCCGGGTGGGCGTGGGGCTGCTCGGTGCAGTCATCGGAGCGATGGCGCGTGATCGCGCCAACATCTGCCGCATCAGGGCCAGTTGAGCGCATTGACATCCGATGTATTCGACCCTACGTTCCCGAGCGACCCGTCAACCTCAGGGAGCCGCCCCCATGCGCACGCAGCTCAGCCGCACCCGGCGAAGAGTCGCCGGGACCGCCCTGTTCCTCGCCTCGGCCCTCGCCGCGACCGCCGTACCTGCCGCGGTGGCCGCCCCGACGGAACCCCCCGCCGCGACGTCCACCACCGCGACTTCCCCCACGGCCGAACGGCCCGCGGCCACCGGCCCCGGAACCGACCACGCCACCGACGACCCCTTCACCGCCGAGCGCACCAACTGGTGGCGGCAGGACCGCTTCGGGATGTTCATCCACTTCGGCGCGTACTCCAACCTGGAGGGCGAGTACAAGAAGGCCGACGGCTCCGTGTGCCGTGACGCGGAGTGGATCCAGCGCCAGTGCGACATCCCGAAGGCGGAGTACGAGAAGCAGGCCGCGACGTTCGACCCCGCCGACTTCGACGCCAAGGCCGTGGTCAAGGCGGCCAAGGACGCCGGAATGCGCTACATCGTCATCACCTCGAAGCACCACGACGGCTACGCGATGTGGCCCACGAAGGTCAACGACTGGAACCTGCGCGACCACTCGTCCTTCGACAAGAACCGCGACATCCTCGCCGAGTTGAAGAAGGCCTCCGACGACGCGGGCATCAAACTCGGCTTTTACTACTCGATCTGGGACTGGCACGACCCGGACTTCCCGGACCCGGCCACCTTCCCCCGGTACGAGAAGCGGATGCGCGCCCAGCTCAAGGAGCTGGTCGACACCTATGACCCCGCCCTGCTCTGGTTCGACGGCGAGTGGGAGACGGACAAGCCCCACAACCCCTGGACGGCGAAGGACGGCGAGAAGCTGGAGGCACACCTCCGTGATCTCGACCCGGACCTGATCATCAACAACCGCGTCGGCAAGCGCCGCGTCGTCGACGGCGACTACGGCACCCCCGAGCAGGAGATCCCCGGCGCCCCGGTCGACGGCCAGCTCTGGGAATCCTGCATGACCCTCAACGGCCACTGGGGCTTCGCGCGCTATGACAACAATTGGAAGTCGTCGGCGACCCTGGTGAGGAACCTCCTCTCCACGACGTCCCGCAGCGGCAACTACCTCCTGAACGTCGGCCCCGACGCCCGTGGCCGCGTGCCGCAGCCCTCCGTCGACCGCCTGAAGCAGATGGGGGACTGGCTGCGTACGGCCGGCCAGGGCAGCGCGGTGTTCGGCGCGCGCTTCGGCGGGCTCGTCGAGGAGCCGTCCTGGGGCTCGGTCAGCCGCAAGGGCGACAAGCTGTACGCGGCGGTCACCCAGTGGCCCGCGTCCGGCGCCGCCCTGCACCTGAAGGCGCGCACGGACTTCGACGTCACGTCGGCGCGGGTGCTCGGCAGCGACCAGAAGGTGACGGTCGCCAGGTCCGGCGACGGCTTCGACCTGAGGCCGTCCGGCGCCGCGGCCAACGACACCGCCACGGTCATCGAGCTGAAGGTCGACCCGGGCCCGACCGCCCGCCCCGGCAAGGGCAAGGGCCTGAAGCAGGAGATCTTCGACAACGCCGAGCTGAGCGGCACCCCGAAGATCACCCGCACCGACCGCACGGTCAACCACGCCTGGAAGTACGAGGGCTCACCCGCGGCGAGTATCCCCTCGGACCGGTTCGGCGTCCGCTGGACCGGCACGCTGGAGCCGCGCCGAACGGAGACGTACACGCTGACGACCGTCTCGGACGACATGGCGCGGGTGTGGGTCGACGGCAAGCTCGTCATCGACTCCTGGACGCCCCACGAGCCGAAGATCGACAAGGGGCAGGTCGCCCTCACGGCCGGGAAGCGGCACACGATCAAGGTCGAGTACGCGGAACAGACCGGCGAGGCCCACATGAAGCTGCTCTGGTCCAGTCCGGGACAGGAACAGCAGATCGTGCCGGCCTCGCAGTTGTACGCGCGCTGAGAGAGCCGGGCCCCAAGTCCCGCCGAGTCAGGACTTGGGGCCCGCACGCCGAGGACCAACGGCAGGCACCTTCCGCTCTTCGAATTGGGCAGTGTGGATCGACGCCCGACTGGGCAGACGACCGTTCGTCGATCTCTGATCTCCCAGGTCAGGCGGTCGATGACAGCCATTGCCGAGCAAGAGAGTGACTGCACCGTGAGCGCGCCCGAAGCCCCCGAAACACCGGCACCGCCCGCTCCGGAGGCCATAGCCCGGCATCGCGCGCTCTTCCGCGCGATCCACCGCCGCAAGAACCCGCGGCTGCGTCAGTCGGACATCACGGTCACCGAAGAGGCGCAGGTGCGGCGGGCGGTGAAGGCCACCGCGCTCGGCAACGCCATGGAGTGGTACGACTTCGGCGTCTACGCCTACCTCGCGGTGATCATCGGCAAGGAGTTCTTCCCCTCCGGCAACGACACCGCGCAGACCCTCTCCTCCCTGGCCACGTTCGCCGCCGCGTTCCTGGTGCGCCCCATCGGCGGCATGGTCTTCGGGCCGCTGGGTGACCGCGTGGGCCGCAAGAAGATCCTCGCGCTGACCATGATCATGATGTCGACGGCGACCCTGGCGATCGGCCTGATCCCGTCCTACGCCAGCATCGGCGTCTGGGCCCCGGTCCTGCTCGTCCTGTGCCGCATGGTGCAGGGCTTCTCCACGGGCGGTGAGTACGGCGGTGCCGCGACCTTCATCGCCGAGTACGCGCCGGACAAGCGCCGCGGATTCTGGGGCTCCTTCCTGGAGTTCGGCACCCTGATCGGCTACACGGTCGCGGCGGTCCTGGTGACCGCGCTGACCATGGGGCTCAGCGACGACACCATGCAGTCCTGGGGCTGGCGCATCCCGTTCCTGGTGGCGGCGCCGCTCGGACTCATCGGCCTCTACCTGCGGCTGAAGCTCGACGAGTCGCCCGCCTTCCAGAAGATGGCGGAGGCGGAGAGCGGGCCGGCCGCCGAGCGCCAGAAGAAGTCCCTGAAGGACTCCTTCTTCGGCCAGTGGAAGGCGATGCTGCTCTGCATCGCGCTGGTCGCCGCGTTCAACATCACCGACTACATGCTGCTGTCGTACATGCCGACGTATCTGACGCAGCTCGGCTTCGGCGAGACCGGCGGCCTGATGTCCATCGTGGTCGTCATGCTGATCCTGATGGCGCTCATCAACTCCGTCGGCCGTCTCTCCGACCGCATCGGCCGCAAGCCGGTCCTGATGGCTGGCTCGGTGGGCTTCTTCGTCCTCGCCCTGCCGGCCTTCCTCCTCATCAAGCAGGGCGGCACGGTCGCGGTCTTCACGGGCCTGCTCATCCTCGGCCTCGCCCTGGTCTGCTACCTGGGCGCCATGTCCTCCTCGCTCCCGGCCCTGTTCCCGACGGACGTGCGCTACGGCTCCCTCTCCATCGGCTTCAACATCTCGGTCTCGCTCTTCGGCGGTACGACCCCGCTGGTGGTCGCGGCGCTGATCGGCGCGACCGGCAACGACCTGATGCCCGCCTTCTACACGATGCTCGCGGGCCTGGTCGGCATCATCGCGGTGGCCGCGATGAAGGAAACGGCCCGCAAGCCCCTGGAGGGCTCCCCGCCGTCGGTCGCGACGCCCGAGGAAGCCCGCGAACTGGTGGCGGCCCAGCGCCCCTGACCGTCACGCACTCTCATCGGCGCTCGTCCTCCAGGGCGCCGATGGCCTCGGTCAGCCACTTCTTCTCCTCCGTGCCGGTGGCGCGCGCGATCCGGAGCATGCCCTGACGGAAGAGGTCGGGTGTCTCCTCCGCCGCCACCGGCTTTCCGTCGCGGTAGAAGAAGCTCGCCGGTGTGTCGAGGAAGGCCTGGCGGCGGCGGAGCACGGCGGCCTGCTCGGCCGGGTCCGGAAGGTGGCGCAGGAACGCGAGCAGGGTGAAGAAGCGCTGCCCGTCGGTGATTTCGGCGTCCTTGGGGGCGCGGAGCCTGCCGAGGAGTTCGTCTCGTCCCGCCTCGGTGAGGGAGAGGATGCGGCGCGGCGCCGCGCTCTTGCCCGGTTCGGTGCGCTGCTCGACGAGGCCCGCCTTGACCAGGCGGGTGATCGCCGGATAGAGCGCGCCGTCGCTCACCGGGCGGATGTGGCCGCTGAGGCCCTGGATACGGGACTTGAGGTCATAGCCGCTCAGGGCCTCCTCGTGGAGAAACCCCAGGATCGACAGCTCCAGCATTGAGTTGAGCCCCCTCCGCGTACGCGTGCCCTTGTCCGGCCGTGCGGTTGATGCTATCTCTTTCCGCTGTACCTCGAAACGAGGTACAGCGGAAAGAGGGGGATGGATGGCAGGGGCGGCAGCACCACCGATGGACCACAGGCGCAGGCTGGTGGCGCTCGCGTACCCGGTCTACTTCGAGCTGCTCGCTGGGGTCACGGCCGGGATCATCAACATGGTCTGGGTGGCCCGGCTCGGCGGAGCCGCGGTCGCCGCGGTGGCCGTCGCCACGAACGTCGAGAACCTGCTGCTCGGCGTCATCCTCATGGCCGGGTCCGGTACGACGGTCCTGGTCGCGCGGGCCAGGGGAGCGCGGGACCAGGCCGCGACACGGTCCGCGGTGCGCGGCGGCTGGACGCTGTGGGCGCTGATCACGCCGGTCGTGGCGGTCGGGGGCTACCTGTGCCGGGAGCCGTTGGCCCGGTTGGTGCTCGGCGGCGGTGACGGGGACGCACTCGCCCTGACGACCGGCTACTTCGCCGTCGCGCTGCCGGGCATGGCGGTCTACTTCGCCATGAACGTCGTCGACGGAATCCTCAAGGGCGCGGGCGACACCCGCACCCCGATGCGTCTCGCCCTGCTGGCCAACGGCCTGATCCTCGTCCTGGACCCGCTGTTCATCCTCGGGCTCGGACTCGGGGTGCGCGGGGCGGCGATCGCCACGGTCATCGGCCGGACGACCGCTCTGCTCTGCGGTCTCGTGGCCCTGCGCCGCCGGATGCGCGGGGAGCCGCGCGATCAGCCGCAGCCGGGCCGTGGTCGAGGGGCCCTTCTCCGCCGCGTGAGGCGCCTGGCCGCCGACGCGCGCGCCACGGCGGCGACGGGTCTTCCGATGTCCGCCGACTTCGTGCTCCGCATGACGGGCGCCCTCGCCCTGGTCGCGGTCGTGGCCAGGATCGGCGTCGGTGAAGTCGCCGCGTACGGGATCGCGACCAAGGCGATGTATCTGGCGACGATGGCCTTCTACTCCGTGCGCCAGGCCGCTGCCATTCACACCGCCCACCTGCTGGGCGCCGGCAGCGACGAACGCAGGGCCGTCGGGCGCCAAGCGCTGGTCGTCGCGGGGACGTTGGGTCTCGGAGCCGCGCTGCTGCTGCTCGCCGCCGGTCCATGGATCATGCGGGTGTTCGGAGCCGAGGGCGAGGTGGCCGACGCGGGGGCGCTCTATCTGCGCTGTCTGGGGCCGTACTTGGTGCTGCTGGCCTGCTTCATCGCGCTGGGCGGAGTGTTCGAGGGCAGCGGCGGGAGCCCGGCCCTCGCCCGCATCACGGGATGCGGGGTGGTGGTCCAACTGGGGCTCGCGTACGCCCTGTCGGGTCTCGGGCTGCCGGGCGTCTGCCTGGCCATGGCGGTGTCCATGGCCGTGCAGTGCGCGGCGGTCGGACGGCTCTACCGGCGAGCGGGGCGTACGGCTCCGGGACGCCCCGCACGACGCGAGCCGAGATCGGGCGGCGCGGGAGTCAGTCGCAGAGGCGGCGCGTGGTGAGGGAGCCGCCCGCGTTCTCGTCGTCCGTGCCGAGGGCCGCGAGGTCGGAGCCGGGGACGCACTGCAACGCCTCGATCTTGTAGCCCTCGAACCTGTCCAGAAGCTCGGGCGACTCGGAGACCGACAGTCTCACCTCTCCCTCGGAGGTGATGGCCAGCCTGCCCGCGTCGCTCACGGCGGAGTCGAACGGACCGTCGTCACCGGCATCGGACGCGGAACTGACAAGCAGCCGACCCGACTTGGTCACCTCGATGTCCGAGGCATGGCGCACGTCCCCCTTCGGGTACGGCGCACGGAGCGTCGCCTTCCGCACCTCGCCGAACTCCGACTCGCCGTAGGAGCTGATCGAGAACGAGGCCGCGTACAGCGTCGCGGGGCGGTCCGCGCCCTCGCCGCGGTCCGCCCAGACCGCCGCCATCTTCCCGTTCCGTTCGGTCAGGGTGAAGCTCTCGAAGTTGTCGCCGGCGCCGATCGCGGGCAGCGGGGTGATGTCGAGGACCTTCGCGGCCTCTCCGGCGTCGGTCAGCTTGACGTGGTAGGCGATCCCGCGGCTGGCGACGGCCACGAACTCGTCGGCCGTGCCCGGCACCGCGTCGACCGCCTCCAGGTCCACGGGCTCGATGCCGTCCTGCCAGGTGATCGCCGCGACCTCGGCGGGACGGCCGATGCGGTGGGTCACCTCGGCGATGCGGTTCTCGCCGGGCCGCTTGTTGTCGCGTACGACGAGGGCGCGAAGATGATCACCCGAACGGTAGGTGACGGCGAGGCCGCTGATGCCGGACCTCACGTCGTCCCCGACCTGGTGCCACCGACCCGCCTCCGGCTGCGCCGCGGACAGCCCGGTACCGAACACCATGGCAACTCCCGCGCCCAGTGCGGTCATTGCGGTCAGAAGGGGCTTACGCATGGTCAGGGACCTCTCGCTCGATGTGCGACGCGCGTAGATTTTTCACGGCTGGCCGGACCGTAATGGCCCGGCCGACCGCGAGGCAAGGGAAGTACCTGGATCGGTCTAACCAGCCAACGGGCTCACACCATCGAACGCGCGGGAGGCTACGGCTTGCGGCCCACCGCGCCGTACGCGTCGACCGGGGTCGGGTCCTCGGAGTCGGGGCGCCACCGGGTGACCTGGGCGACTCCGGGGTCCACCAGCTCCAGGCCGTCGAAGAAGCCGGCGATCTCCTCGACGCCGCGTACGTGGTAGGGGATCGCGCCGCTCCTGTTGTACGCGTTCGACGCCGCGATCATGCCGTCGCTGGTGGCGGTGCTGTCACTGATGACCAGGTAGCTGCCGGACGGCAGGCCCGCCATGAGCCGGGACACCAGCTCGCGCGCCCGCGCGTGATCGCCCACGTGGCCAAGGGTGTTGAGGATCATCAGGGCGACCGGCCGGGAGAGGTCGAGGGTCGCGCCTGCCCTCTCCAGGATGGCCTCGGGGGCGTACAGATCGGCGTCGATGTACGCGGTCTCGCCCTCGGGCGTGCTGGTGAGCAGGGCGCGGGCGTGGGCCAGGACGAGCGGGTCGTTGTCCACGTGCACGATCCGGGAGTCCGGGGCCACGCGCTGGGCGACCTCGTGCGTGTTGTCGGCGGTCGGCAGGCCCGTGCCGACGTCGAGGAACTGCCGGATGCCCCGCTCCGTCGCCAGATGCCGGACCACGCGCCCGAGGAAGAGCCTGCTCAGGCGCGCCACGTCCACAAGCCCCGGGTGGATCTGCTTGATGTGGTCGCCCAGTTCACGGTCCTTCTCGTAGTTGTCCTTGCCGCCCACGAAGTAGTTCCAGAAGCGCGCGGAGTGCGGTGTGCTGGTGTCGATGCGCGCGCGTATGTCCGCGGCGGCGTCGGCTCGGGGGTCGCGGTGCGGCACGGGGGCCTCCGGTGGGTGATCGGTCTCGGGTGGTACTTGAGGAACGATCACCCGCTCGTGCAGTTCCCGGCGCCCGGAGCCGGAGGCCCCAACTCCCGTGCCGGCGAGGGCCGGTCAGAGGCCGAGGAGGCCCGGGTCGGACGCCAGTGCCCTGAAGTACTCGCGCGGATCGGCCACCATCCGCCGTTCGTTCAGGTCCAGGAGGCCGCCTACGGATCTCACCTCGGCGGCCTTGGTGCCGTCGGCCTTGCGGACGTGCTGCTCGATGCGGAACGTCTTGCGCTCACCCCAGATGAACTCACAGGTCACCTCCACCTCGTCGCCCGCGCGCAGCTCGCTGAAGTAGCGGATGTTGTTCTCCAGGGCGACGGGGCCCACCCCCTTGGCGAGCAGATCGGCCTGCTCGATCCCGGCCGCGCGCAGCACGGACCAGCGGGCGTGCTCGGCGTACTGCAGGAAGACGGCTTGGTTCAGGTGGCCCTGCGCGTCCGTCTCGTACCCACGGACGCTGATGCTCACGGAAAACGGCTCCGACACGGCATTCCCTTCAATGGTTTTTCACGGTCACTTCGATGCCCGGCCCCTTCGGGGCGAGGCGAGGAGATAGCGCGGGCCACCGGCCCGCTCGGCATGTTCGCTGACCTGCCAGCCCGCCGCCTCCAGCGCGCCCGCACAGGTCCGCAGGCCCTCCGGCGACGCCTCGTGCACGGCGACGGCCTCGGGCTGCGGGGTCGCGCCCACCCGATAGCCGTCGGGCCCGGGCCGGCAGCCCGCGGCCTCCAGGGCAAGCGCGGCGGCCTGCACCAGATGCGTCCGCTCCCAGGCGCAGGGGCGGTCCCGCGCGCCGTCCGGGTTGGTCATGCGGCGCATCTCCAGGAGACCTTCCCAGGCGCTGCGTACGTCGCGTGCGCGGGCCGCCGGTCTTTCGGCGTCCGGCGGCGGCACGGGCTCGGCGCCGGTCCGGGCGGCGAAGAGGCCGGACGGAGCTGGGGCGGCCGGGGGAGGGCCGGGGGCCTCGGCGGTGGCAGGGACCTGCGCGCCTTCCCGCAGGCGATGGCCCGTGGGCGTCAGGAAATAGGCGTGCGGCGGACGGGGATGCCGGAAGGCGAGGCGGTGCCGCACGAGCCCCGCCAACTGCGCCTCGCTCCCCGTCAGCCGTCCCGTCGCCGGGTCGGCGGCCTCGATGATGCGCCGCTGAGCGGCTGTCGGAGGCTTCGTCATGCGCCCACCTCTTCCCCAGGTCTGCTGCCTGGTTCCGATAGTGCCTCGCGCCACTGACAACGGCCGCCGAACACCGGCTGTCCGTGGTCTGCCGAGTCAGCGAAGGGTGCCCGTGGCGGGGTCGACCACCTTCTCGACGACCGTTTCGAGCGTGCGCCGGTCGTCGTCGGCGCTGCCCCGCTCGCCGGGCGTGCCCGGGTAGGTGTCGAGCAGCACGTCGGTGGCGCCGAGTTCGGCCAGCGTCTCCAGGTCGGCCCGGAGCTGGTCAAGACTGCCGTGCCCGAGGGGGCGTTCGGCCGTGTCCGGCTGCGCGGTGAGCTTGAGCTGGAGTCGGGGCACCAGATCCGGCGCGGGGCGCCCGGCCGCCTCGGCCTGCGCCGCGATGCGGGGCAGCGCCGTCCGCAGGAGGTCGAGAGTCGGCATGAACGGGTGCCAGCCCTCGCCGAGGCGGGCCGCGCGGCGCTGGGCGGCGGGGGAGTTGCCGCCGACCCAGACGGGCAGGTGCGTCGCCGGGGCGGGGGCGTTGCGGATGTCCTCGTAGGCGACGTACCGGCCCTGGAAGGAGGTCGTCTCCTCGGTCCACGCGGCGCGTATCGCGGTGAGGTACTCGTCGGTGATGGCGCCGCGCTCCTCGAAGGGGACGCCGAGGGCCTCGTACTCGGCGCGGGACCAGCCGACACCGGCGCCGAGGATGAAGCCCGCTTCGTTGAGCTGGTCGATGTTGGCGGCGAGGCGGGCGGTCTGGAGCGGGTGGCGGTAGGGGATGACGGTGATCGTCGTGCCAAGACGCAGACCCGGTACGCGCCCCGCGAGATGCGCGGCGAGCACGAACTGGTCGTAGAAGGGGGCCGGGTAGACCGAGTGCACGTCCGGGGTGACCGTGATGTGGTCGGAGATCATCGCGAGGCCGAACCCGAGGTCACGGGAATCGGTCGCCTGGCGGACGAGGGAGTCGGGGGTGGTGCCGGAGCCGAAGTTGAGGAGATTCACGCCGTATCGCATGGCGGCAAGTCTTGATGATCTTCGGGGTGTGTGTCGAACCAGGTCGAACCGAGGCAGGCCCCGTCCGGGCCGGCCGGGGAAACCGGCCGGCCCGGAGCGCGGATCGCTCGCGCTGCGCCTGCCGGACCCGCTACTTGCTCATGGCGAAGCGCATCAGGGCCTGCTCGTCGCCCTGCTTGATCTTGCCGGTCTCGTTGATGACCTGGAGCTTCCAGGCGCCACCCTCCCGGACCGCCTTGGCCACGGCGCAGCCGTTGTCGTTCGTGAGCAGGCTCGGCCAGATGTCGGCGACCTGCTGGGTGCTGCCGCCCGTGGCGTCGTACACCTTGAAGCTGATGTTGCGCGCGTTCTGGAAGGCGCTGCGCTTCTTGTACGCGGCGGCGACGAACACGATGGACGTGATGTTCTCCGGCACGCGCTCGAACTCGACGGTCACCGTCTCGTCGTCGCCGTCACCCTTGCCGGTCTGGTTGTCGCCGCTGTGCACCAGCGAGCCGTTGCCCAGCGGGTCGAGCGAGTCGAGGCCCGCGAGCCGCACCGGGTCCGCCCCCGCCATCGCGATGGCGATCAGGTCGAGGTCGGTGCCGGCCTTCTGCCGGAGCTTGCCCAGCACTCCGCCGCTGCTGCCGACGGTGGGGTCCCACGACACACCTATGGACAGACGGGTCACGCCGCCCAGGTCCGCAGGTCCGTCTTCCTTCTTGAGCGTGATCATTCGCGATCCTTCTGGTGGTGAGAGAGCTTTATGGGACAGAGTGTGCCTGGTTTTACGGACGAATGTTCCAGCTCGCCACCACTGGGCGGCCGTGCTCCGTGCTGAGACGGCAGACCGTCCCCGTCGCCAACTGGAACAACGCCCCGCCCGACACCGGCAGTCCGAGGCGCCGCGCCGTCAGCACGCGCAGGAAGTGGGAGTGCGCGAAGAGGACCACGCTGCTCTCGTAGTTGGCCAGCGCCGCGTCGACCTTGGCCAGCATCCGGTCGGCCCGCTCGCCGATCTGCTCCGGGGTCTCACCGGGGTGCTCGGCGGGGCCCGGGGCCACTCCGTCCGTGAACAGATACCAGTCGGGGCGGGTGCGATGGATCTCCACCGTGGTGACACCCTCGTACGCCCCGTAGTCCCACTCGCCCAGGTCGGGGTCCACCCGGGCGTCCGGGAACCCCGCCAGCTCCGCCGTCTCCCTGGCGCGCTTGCGGGGGCTCGTGAACGCCGCCCCGATCCGGAACCGCCCCACCAGCGGCGCGAGTCCCCGCGCCTGTTCCCTGCCGTTCTCGGTGAGCGGGATGTCCGTCCAGCTGGTGTGCCGGCCGTTCATCGACCACTCGGTCTCGCCGTGCCGGACGAGGAGCAGGTCACCCATGGTGCGGAACTTCCTGTCTTTCGAAGGTCTGTCGGGGTCTCTCGCGGGTCCCTCGCGGGTCTGTCGGTGGTGGCCGGACCGGCGGAAAGCCGGTCCGGCCACCACCGAGACTAGATCCCCGCAGGCACGCGCGCCGGGCGGCCCGAGCCGCGCGTCAGGCAGTAGCCCCCGATGCCCGCGAGGGCGCCGAGCACGCCGCCGCCCGCGGTCCACAGCCAGCGGGACGACCACCAGGCCGATGCCCAGCCGTCCTCCGGCTCACTGGACTCCGCCGCCATGCCGGCGCCGATGCCCGGCACCAACGGCTTCGCCAGCGAACCGTCCACCGCCTGCGCACCGCCCGCGTCGCTCGACGTCACCTTCGTCGCCGCCCGCATCGGCAGACCCAGGTCGTCCGCCTTGAGGCCGGTGACGGTCAGGCGCGCGTAGTACGTGCCGGGCAGCGGGTCGTTGGCCCATGGCTCGGCCGACGCACGGACGGTGCGCAGCGTGCAGGACAGCTCGACCGTGGCGGCGTCCTGCGCGACCGTCTTCGTCTGCGCGCCGAACCGGCACGCCTGGCGGCGCCGCAGCCCGTCGTACACGTCGACCTGCCAGGTGGAATCGCCGTGCATCGCCGTGCCACCGGAGTCCTCGGGCAGCTTCACCGTGGCGTGCACGGTGGGGCGCTGCCCGATGTCGGCGGGGAACGACCAGTAGAGGTAGTCGCCGGTGGAAGCCTCCGCCGTCGCCTCCTGGTCCACCTGGATCGGGGTCGCCGTACGGAAGGACGTACCGGCCTCGGTGGGCGCGGCAGGCTTGTCGCCCCCGTCGCCGGAACCGTCGGCGAACGCCGCACCCGCCGTCCCGGCCAGGGCGAGCAGCGCGGCGCCGGCCAGCACGCCGGCTCGGCTCAGCACACGTGTCGTACGCATCAGTTGGTCCTCCAGACCGCGAAGCGCCAGCGCGAGAGCCAGCCCCAGACCAGACCGGCGACGAAGCCGGTGAGGATCAGCACGCCGAGCAGCCACCAGCCGTTGCCCAGGCCGAAGGACGCCACGTCCGTCGCCTCGTCGGGCGCGTCCACCAGATCGACGGCCAGCTCTACGGGGAGTCCCGGCGTCGTCTTCACGGAGGAAGGCGCGGAGTAGGAGTTGCTGACCTGGAGGCACACGGTCTCGGCGGCGGGCTCGCTCCCGTCCGCCATCTCGTCGTCCGCCTCGTCGTCCGCGTCGTCGTCCTCCGGCTTCGGATAGCGCAGGCCGGTCGAGATCACGTCCGTGCGCCCGTCACCCGCCTCGGAACCCCGCACGATCTCGCGGCCGTGCACGGTCGAGGCCCGCAGCAGCACCCCGTAGTCCTTGTTCACCGCGCGGTCGGCGCCGACGCTGACGGAGGCGCGCAGCTCCTGGCCGGGCCTGACGTCGACGCGGTACCAGCGGTGCTCGCCGAACTTCTCGCGGTCGGTGTAGACACCGGCCTTCAGTTGGGGGGCGTCGGTGCACCGGTCGGCGCCCTCGGTGGCCACCGGAGTGGCCACGGGGTCCGCGGCGCGGTCCACCAACTGCTTGACGCGGCCCGAGAGTTCATCGGTGTGCCGCACCGACGTGTAGGTCCCGCCGGTCGCCTCCGCGATGCAGCTCAGCTGGTCGCGGGTCTTGGCATCCGGCACCAGGCCGAGCGTGTCGATCGTGAGATGGATGCCCTCGGCGGAGATCTTGCGGGCCACCTCGCAGGGGTCGAGCGGCTGGCAGGTGTCCTCGCCGTCGGAGATGAGGACGATCCGGCGGCTGCGCTCCTTGTTGTCGTCCTTGAGGTCGTCGGCGGCCTTCAGGAGCGTGGGGCCGATCGGTGTCCAGCCGGTCGGCGCGAGCGTGGCCACCGCGGTCTTCGCGTCGGTGCGCCCCGCGCGGTCCAGCTCCGCCACCGGGTAGAGGAGCTCGGTGTCCTTGCATCCCGTCTTGCGGTCGTCGCCGCGGTAGTTGGCACCCAACGTCCGTATGCCGAGCTGTACTTCGTCCGGCGTGGCGTCGAGCACCTCGTTGAACGCCTGCTTCGCCGCCGCCATCCGGGACTTGCCGTCGATGTCGCGGGCGCGCATCGAACCGCTGACGTCGAGGACGAGCTCGACCTTGGGTGAGGGCTGCGCGGGTTCGTCGTCACCGGCGGGGGAGGCGGCGACGGGGCCCGCCGCGCCGAGCCCGGCGGTCAAGGCGGCGAGCAGGGCGAAGGCCCCGGCCGCCAGCCGATGTCTTGTGATCATCGCCGGATCTTATTGATCTTGGCGTGCATACCCAAACCGAAGGATGGGTATGACCTTTTGCCGCCTCAGCCCGGGCCCCGGTTCACTGCCCGCGACGCTTCGGGCTCACCGCCTCAGCTCACGGCCCCCGAAGGCCCCGCCCCCGTCCGCCTGCTTCCACCAGGTCTCCAGGGCCGTCTGGTCCATCGTGTGCCAGGCCGGTGTCTCCTCGACGAGCGCGCGGCCGAGACGCCGCCCCAGATCGACCATCGCGGCACCGGTGACACTCCGGTCGGTGTCGTACGTGTCGAGTGCGTCCGCCCAGGTCGTTGCCGTGGCGAAGGCGGACTCCAGGACCGTCGCGTCCTGCAGCGCCTTGACCGCGCCCGCCCCGGTGTGCGGCCGGGCGACGGTGGCCGCGTCACCCGTCAGGAGCACGCGGCCCGTGGTGTAGCGGGGCGCCGTGTAGTCGTACATCGGCTGGAGGAAGAGCTCGTCGGGGGTGGTGGTACGGATGAGTTCGCCCCAGTAGGGAGGCAGCAACTTGTCGCACACGTACGTGAGATGCGTGGCGAGGGCCGCCGTGAGCCCGCCGGGCGGGAGGCTGGTGGGGGCGGTGAGCCGCAGGTCGACGCCGAGTCCGAGGTCGAGGCCCGGCGGCGGTGCCGTGTAGAGGACCCAGTTGACGCGGTGGCCGCCCGCCCCGTCGGGGATGCGGTAGACGACGACATGCCCGCCGGGGAAGACGACGTACGCGCAGTCCTCCTGAGCCCACAGCCCCGGGTCCGCCAGCCGGTCGGCCGGGAAGGCGCCGCGCCAGGCGAGGTAACCGGCGTACGCGGGACGGACGCCGGCGAACACCCCCGCACGGACCACGGAGCGGTAGCCGTCGGCGCCGATCACCAGGTCGAACCGCTCGGTGCCGTCGGCGGTGACCACCTCGGCGCCCTCCGGGCCCTCGGCACCCGCCGTGCCCGGTCTCACCTCGTCCACCGCCACGCCCGCGCGGAAGGTCACGGAAGCGGGCACGCGGCCGCGCAACTCACGCCACAGAGGAGCCCAGTTGTACGTACGGAAGGCGAACGGCATCGCCCCGATCTCGTGCCCGAGCGGCCCGGACGCCGACCCGTCCCGCACATACCAGCGGCGCCGCTCCAGCTGCACCCACGGCATGTCCGCGTCCAGATATCCGGCGGAATCCAGCTCCGCGTACCGGGAGTTGTGCACCGCGAGGCCGACGCCGCGGTCGGCCAGGCGCTCCGCCGCCCGTTCGTACACCGTGATCTCCGCGGCGCCGCCGCGGTACGCGGCGAGTGCGGCGGCGCATCCGGCGATGCTCCCGCCCACGACGGCGACCCTGCCTCCACGCATCATCGCGCCATCCTGGCAGCAAGGGTGACCCTCTGTCAGCGCAGGGACACCCCACGTCCGGCGAAGAACGGTTCGAAGTCCGAAAGTGAGAGGTCCGCCGTCCGTGTCCCGGCGTCGATCCCGGACGGGTTGTGCAGATGCAGGCCGCCGTCCGCGGAACGCCCCGTGACCAGCACCAGGTGACCGCCCCGGCCGGGGGACGGCCGGTGCGGGCGGCGGATCTCGTAGTGCACCGAGACCATGACCGCGTGGCCCCCGTCGAGCAGGCCGGTGATCTCGTCCACCGTGAGGTGCCGGTGGACCGTGGCGTTGACGCCGTGCACGTCGCGTACGTACTCCGCGAACGGGGCGTAGATCAGCCCGCGGATCGTGCCGTCGGCGTCCTCCGTGTACGCGCCGTACTTCAGCGCGCCGTCCCGCAGCTCGAAGAGCGAGGGGGCGGACGGGCCGAGCGCCATCCGCAGGCAGGTCAGGCCGCACAGATGGCCGCACCAGCGCGCGTAGTCGTCGAGGGTTCCGGCGCCCGACTCCGCCCAGGCGGGGTCGGCCGCGCGGTCGAACCCGTCGTACACGATGGGCCCGACGAGGTCGGGCGAGGCGAACTGGGTGAGAGAAGGGACCTGGCAGGCGGAACAGAGAGACACACGACCCCCGTCGTCCGGTGGCGTCACCGGTCACATCACTGGCGGTACCCGCTGAGGAAGCGGCCGATGCGGCTGATGGCCGCGTCGAGGTCGTCAGCGTAAGGGAGCGTCAGGATGCGGAAGTGGTCGGGGCGCGGCCAGTTGAAGCCGGTGCCCTGGACGACCTGGATCTTCTCCTGGAGCAGCAGGTCCAGGACGAACTTCTCGTCGTCGTGGATGGCGTGCACCTTGGGGTCGAGGCGCGCGAAGGCGTACAGGGCGCCCTTGGGCTTCACGCACGAGACGCCGGGGATCTCGTTCAGCTTCCGCCACGCCATGTCGCGCTGCTCGTACAGCCTGCCGCCCGGCACGGTGAGCTCGCGGATGGACTGCCGGCCGCCGAGCGCGGCCTGGATGGCGTACTGGGCAGGGGCGTTGGGGCACAGGCGCATGGAGGCGAGCATCGTCAGGCCCTCCAGGTAACTCTTCGCGTGCTGCTGCGGCCCCGTGACGACCAGCCAGCCCGAGCGGAAGCCCGCCACGCGATAGGTCTTGGAGAGCCCGCAGAAGGTCAGCACGACGAGGTCGGGGGCGAGCGCGGCGACGCTGTGGTGCACGGCGTCGTCGTACAGGATCTGGTCGTAGATCTCGTCGGCGAACACCATCAGGCCGTGGCGGCGCGCGAGGTCGAGGATGCCCTCCAGGATCTCCTTGGGGTACACCGCGCCCGTCGGGTTGTTCGGGTTGATGATCACGACGGCCTTGGTCCGGTCGGTGATCTTCGACGCCATGTCGTCCAGGTCGGGGTACCAGTCCGCGGACTCGTCGCACGTGTAGTGGACGGCCTTGCCTCCGGACAGGGTCGTCACGGCGGTCCACAGCGGGAAGTCCGGGGCGGGGATGAGGACTTCGTCGCCGTCCTCGAGGAGGGCCTGCACGGCCATCGTGACCAGCTCGGAGACGCCGTTGCCGAGGAAGACGTCGTCCACGGAGACCTCGTCGAGGCCGAGCGCCTGGTAGCGCTGGGCGACCGCGCGGCGGGCCGAGAGGACGCCGCGCGAGTCCGTGTAGCCGTGCGCCTGGGGAAGCATCCGGATCATGTCCTGGACGATCTCCTCGGGCGCCTCGAAGCCGAAGAGCGCGGGGTTGCCGGTGTTCAGGCGCAGGACGCTGTGGCCCGCCTCCTCCAGGGCGTTGGCGTGCTCGATGACCGGACCCCGGATCTCGTAACAGACCTCGCTGAGTTTGCTGGACTGCCGGAACTCCATGCGCTGTGCCTCCCGTGACGTGAGTTACTTGGTTTTACCAAGCTGGAGCTTGGAAAGTCCAACAACTTGCATAGACTGAGTCGCATGCCACCTGCTTCCAGGACCCGCCGAAGCTATGACCAGTACTGCGCCGCCGCCCGCGCCCTCGACGCCGTGGGCGACCGCTGGAGCCTGCTGATCGTCCGGGAGCTCCTGGCCGGCCCGCGCCGCTACACCGATCTGCACGCCGACCTGCCGGGCGTGAGCACGGACGTCCTGGCGTCCCGGCTCAAGGACATGGAGCGCGAGGGCCTGACGACGCGCCGCCGCCTTCCCCCGCCCTCGGCCGCGTACGTCTATGAACTGACCGGGCGGGGACGTGAGTTGCTGCCGGTCCTCCAGGCGCTCGCCACCTGGGGCACACCCGCCCTCCAGGAGCGCGCGCCGACGGACGCGGTCCGCGCCCACTGGTTCGCGCTGCCGCTGCTGCGGGTCCTGGCGGGGCTCGGGGTGGAGGGGGTGGTGCAGGTCCGCCTGGACGAGGGGGAGTTCCACGTACGGGTGGGGGGCGGGGGAGACGCCTACGGCGACGGCCCGGCGCCCGCGGAACCGGACGCCCGCATCGTCATGGACGCCGGGACGTGCGTGTCGGTGAGCGGGGGAGCCCTGACGGTGGGGGAGGGCGTGCGGGCGGGCCGCATCGAACTCACGGGCGAGGGAGTGCTCGCGAAGGCGCTGCGGGCGTCCTGAGCGTGCCAGGCCGGTACATCGGGAGCTGTACGGACTCTCCGTGCAGGCGGAGCGGTCGGAGCAGCCGTGGCGGCCATGCGGCGGCATTCGGGCTCTCGCGCCGCTCGCGTGCCGTGCCCGCCGCGCACCGCCGGTAAATAATGCTGTTCATGAGCGACCCCACGCACCCCGGCAGCACCGACAGAGGCAAGCCGGCGCACCGCCGGTTGCCCATGACGGGCCGTGACCCGCACGAGCAGGGACGGACCTCCACCCCGCTGGAACTCCTCTTCGACCTCACCTTCGTGGTCGCCGTCGGCACCGCGGCCTCCCATTTCGCCGAGATGGTGGCCGAGGGGCATCCGGGGCAGGCCGTCACCGCGTTCGTGCTGGCGATGTTCGCGATCAGCGTCGCCTGGATCAGCTTCAGCTGGTTCGCCTCCGCCTTCGGTACCGACGACTGGCTCTACCGGGTCCTGACGATGGTGCAGATGATCGGCGTCGTCGTCTTCTCGCTCGGCCTGCCGGCCATGTTCCACTCCGTCGAGGAGGGCGGGCACCTCGAACTGCGGGTCATGGTGATCGGCTATGTCGTGATGCGCGTCGCGATGCTTATGCAGTGGTGGCGCGCCGCCCGGGAATCGCCCGAGTTCCACGGCGTCGGCATGGCGAACATCCGCTGGACCGCGATCGCCCAGATCGGCTGGATCGTGGTCGCCTTCACACAGCCGCCGCTCGCCGTCGCCTTCGTCGCCTTCGTCGTGCTCGGAGCCCTGGAGCTGGGACTTCCGGTGCTCACCCAGGGCTCCGCGGGCGGGACGCCGTGGCATCCCCACCACGTCGCGGAGCGCTACGGCCTGTTCGCGATCATCGTGCTCGGCGAAGGCGTCGTCGGTACCGTCGCCTCCTCGGGCGAGCTGCTCGGCGGCGCGGACGGAACGCACTGGAGCGGGAACGCCGTCGCGGTGGTCATCGCCGGCGTCGGACTGACCTTCGGCATGTGGTGGGTCTACTTCGCCACCCCCTTCGGTGACGTCCTCGTGCACCGCCGCAGCCGCGGGTACCTCTTCGGGTACGGGCACATCCCCCTGTTCATCGGGATCGCGGGCGCCGGCGCCGGACTGCACGTCGCCGGCCTGTACCTGGAACACCACTCCGAGATCAGCGACGTCGCCGTCGTCCTGTCCCTCGCCATCCCCGTGGGCCTCTACCTGCTGATGGTCTATCTGCTGCACACGCTGCTGCTGTCCGCCGCGGACCGCTTCCACCTGGTCCTGATCTCCTGCACCCTCGCCGTCCTGCTCGCGGCCGTCCTGCTGGCCGCCGCCGGGGTCGCCGTCGCGGTGTGCCTGCTCGTCGTCATGCTCGCCCCCGTCGTCACCGTGATCGGCTACGAGACAGTCGGCCACCGCCATCAGCGGCGGATGCTGGAGAACCTCGGGACGCGGGACGGCTGACCGCGGCGCCCGGTCGATGTGCCCACCCCATACGCTCACTTCATGACAGAGGAACGGAAGCGGGGAGTGGGGCCCTTGAAGGTGTTGAGGCAGGTCGTCGCGACCCGCTATGTCGAGCCGCTGCGGACCGGAGGCTCCGTGCCCGGTGTCGTCGAGACCGACGACCTCGGGACGTACGTCGTGAAGTTCACCGGGTCGGCGCAGGGCCGCAAGGCGCTGGTCGCCGAGATCGTCGTCGGTGAGCTGGCCCGCCGCCTCGGCCTGCGCTTCCCCGAGCTCGTCCTGGTCCACTTCGACCCGGCGGTCGCGGCGGACGAGCCGCACCAGGAGGTGCGGGACCTGCTGGACGCGAGCGCCGGTCTCAACCTGGGCATGGACCTCCTGCCGGGCGCCGTGGACTTCACCCCCGAGGCGCTCGACGTGGACCCGCTGGAGGCGGGCAAGGTGGTGTGGCTCGACGCCCTCACCGCCAACGTCGACCGCACGGTGCACAGCTCCAACCTGATGATCTGGCCCACGTTGGGCATCCAGCGGCCGAGGCTGTGGCTGATCGACCACGGCGCGGCCCTGATCTTCCACCACCGCTGGGGCGCGTCCGCGCCGGACAAGGTGTACGACTTCCGGCACCACGCGCTGGGCGGGTACGGGCCGGACACCCGGGCCGCCGACGCGGAGCTCGCGCCGCTGGTCACGGAGTCCGCGCTCCGCGAGATCGTCTCCCTGGTCCCCGACGCCTGGCTCGCCGATGAGCCGGGGTTCTCGTCCCCGGACGAGGTGCGGGACGCGTATGTCGACTTCCTGCTGGCGCGGGCGCGGGCCTCGGCGGAGTGGCTGCCGGTGGACTTTCCCAGTCGGGGTGAGCTTGCCGCGGCGGATGCGCGGCGCGCGGCCGAAACGGAGAAGGGGCGGCCCTCCTGGCTGAAGCGGGTCCCCGATCTGCACGGAGAGCCTGCCGCCGAGCAGGACTGGTCGCGGCACCTCGGTTAGCTGCGGGCCGTGTTCGGCTGGTCGCGCAGTTCCCCGCGCCCCCAAGGGGCACGACTGAGCCCCCGGCGCTGTGCGGTGCCGGGGGCTCAGTCGTGCACTGGCTGCGTACGGAAGTCAGCGAAGCTGCTCGTACGCCGGGAGGGTGAGGAAGTCCGCGTAGTCCGCGTCCAGGGAGACCTGGAGGAGGAGGTCGTGGGCCTGCTGCCACTTGCCGGCCGCGAAGGCCTCCTCGCCGATCTCGGCGCGGATGGCGTCCAGTTCGGCGGCGGCCACCTCGCGGGCCAGCTCCGCCGTCGCGGTCTGTCCGTTCTCGAAGACGACGCCCGCGTTGATCCACTGCCAGATCTGCGAGCGCGAGATCTCGGCGGTGGCCGCGTCCTCCATGAGGTTGAAGATGGCGACGGCGCCGAGGCCCCGCAGCCACGCCTCGATGTAACGGATGCCGACCTGGACGGCGTTGACCAGGCCGTCGTACGTGGGCTTCGCGTCGAGCGAGTCGATGGCGATCAGGTCACCGGGGGCGACCTGCACGTCCTCGCGCAGGCGGTCCTTCTGGTTGGGCTTCTCGCCGAGCACCGCGTCGAACGACTTCATCGCGATCGGGACCAGGTCCGGGTGCGCGACCCAGGAGCCGTCGAAGCCGTCGCCGGCCTCACGGTCCTTGTCGTTCTTGACCTTCTCGAACGCGACCTTGTTGACCTCGGCGTCCTTGCGGGACGGGATGAACGCCGCCATGCCGCCGATCGCGTGCGCGCCGCGCTTGTGGCAGGTGCGGACGAGGAGTTCGGTGTACGCCCGCATGAAGGGGGCGGTCATCGTCACGAGGTTGCGGTCCGGCAGGACGAACTTCGAGCCGCCGTCACGGAAGTTCTTGACGATGGAGAAGAGGTAGTCCCAGCGGCCCGCGTTCAGGCCCGACGCGTGGTCGCGCAGCTCGTAGAGGATCTCCTCCATCTCGTACGCGGCCGTGATCGTCTCGATGAGGACCGTGGCGCGGACGGTGCCCTGCGGGACGCCGACGTAGTCCTGGGCGAAGACGAAGATGTCGTTCCAGAGGCGGGCCTCCAGGTACGACTCCGTCTTCGGGAGGTAGAAGTACGGGCCCTTGCCGAGCTCGACGAGGCGCTTGGCGTTGTGGAAGAAGTACAGGCCGAAGTCGACGAGCGCGCCGGGGATCGGGGTGCCCTCGAACTGCAGGTGGCGCTCGTCCAGGTGCCAGCCGCGGGGGCGCATGACGACGGTGGCGAGCTCGTCGGCGTCCTTGAGGGAGTACGACTTGCCGCTGCGGTCGTCCGTGAAGTCGATGCGGCGCTCGTAGGCGTCGGTGAGGTTGAGCTGGCCCAGGATCACGTTCTCCCAGGTGGGTGCCGAGGCGTCCTCGAAGTCCGCGAGCCAGACCTTGGCGCCCGAGTTCAGGGCGTTGATGGTCATCTTGCGGTCGGTCGGCCCGGTGATCTCGACGCGGCGGTCGTTCAGGGCGGCCGGGGCCGGGGCCACCTTCCAGGAGTCGTCCGCGCGGATCGCGGCGGTCTCGGGAAGGAAGTCGAGCGTGGAGGTGCGGGCGATCTCGGCGCGGCGCTCGGAGCGGCGGGTGAGGAGCTCGTCACGGCGGGGCGTGAAGAGCCGGTGCAGCTCGGCCACAAAGGCGAGGGCCGCGTCGGTGAGGACCTCCTCCTGCCGCGGCAGAGGCTCCGCGTCGACGATGGCCAGCGGGGACTGCGCTGGTGCGGACATGAGCTGTCACTTCCTTCAGCGAGCTTCACAGGTGGTGCCGCGGCGGCCGCCGGGCATTCGCAGTGACACTCAGTGCCACAGGAGCCGAGATACGGCCGTGGACCCCACATGAGGGAACGGGTGCTTCTGAACAGTGGATACTAGTTTCCTCATAGTGGAAGTTCAATCGTCTGTTGATGTCGAGATTCTCTTCATCGACAGAACGTGTCGCTGGGTGCCATGCCGGTCACTCAAGGTGGATCAGGTCGGCGGGCGTGTCGATGTCGTACGCCCGGGCCACGTCCCCGCACTCGACGCGTGTGATGTCTCCCGCGTGTTCCTTCAGGTAGGCGCGTGCCCCGCGGTCACCGATCGCGCTCGCCGCGATGCCCGCCCAGTGGTCGGCGCCGAAGAGCACCGGGTGCCCGCGCTCGCCGTCGTACGCGGCGGCCGCGAGGGTGGCGCGGGAGTGGTAGGCGGCGTACACGCGGGCCACCGCGGCGGGGCCGATGCCGGGCTGGTCGACGAGGGAGACGAGGGCGGCGTCCGCGCCGTCCCCGGCGTCGCGGAGGGAGGCGATCCCGGCCCGCAGCGACGAACCCATCCCCTCCTCCCAGTCCGGGTTGTCGATCAGGACACAGTCGGGGAGCGAGGCCTTCGCGCGTACGACATCGGCGTCCGCGCCGAGCACCACGTGCACGCGCGTGCACCCGCCCTCGCGCAGTACGCGGACCGCGTGCTCCACGAGGGGCCGGCCCCGGTGGTCGAGGAGCGCCTTCGGCCGGCCGCCGAGGCGTCGCCCGCCGCCCGCGGCGAGGAGAAGTCCGGCGATCATCGGATTCGTCATGGCTCCTGCATACCGCACCCTGTCCGCGCCGTCCCGGCAGTCGGGGGGCCTCCCAGGGGTGGACGTGGCGTGTTCCGGCCATAAAGTGGCGCGTCCTGCTTCTCGTGGCGTTTACTGGCCCGCGGCCCTCTGGCGTCTGACCAACGCCGTCCGGGGTCGGCAAGATCTGAACGAGTACGTACGCACGACATCGTGCGAGGGGGAGAGCTGTGTTGCGGAGCGTGGGGCAGAGGCGAGTGACCGGCAGCGACGAGGATCCGCGGGTCGCGGAGTTGGGCACGGCGGTCTCGCGCCTGCGCCGTGAGCTCGCCGCGCACCCGGCCGAGTTTCCCGACCGGGGTATCGCTGAGGACGAGCTCGCGGCGCTGGCCGCGATGGCCCGGAGCGGTGCGCCGGAGGTGCCGAGGCTGCGGCGCTCGCTGCTCTTGGTCGCGGGCGCGATCGGCTCGGTCAGCGCGCTGGCCTCGGGCCTCGCCGCGGTGAGGGGAGCGGTGGAGCTCTTCGGTGACGCGGGGCATAGGTAGGCCGCCTGGCCTTGGCCGGCGTGCATCACCGGCTCCGCCGAGTTCGTCCTCAAACGCCGGACGGGCTGGATCAGCTGCCCGACGGGTTGGAACAGATGCCCGACGGGCTGAATCAGATGCCCGACAGGCTGGATCAGATGCCCGACGGGGCGGAGACCCCCACCCTCCCGTCCACCAGCTCCACCACCCGGTCCGCGACAGTCAGCCGGGCCCGGTCATGGGTGACCAGGACCGTTGCCGTCTCCCACTCCCGCGTGAGGCGGCCCAGCAGGTCGAGTACCGCGGCGCCCCGCTCATGGTCCAGCGCGCTGGTCGGCTCGTCGACCAGGAGTACCGCGGGCTCGTTCATCAGTGCCCGTGCGATGCCCACCCGCTGGCGCTGACCGCCCGAGAGCTGGTGCGGGCGCCGATGGGTGTGTCCGCCCAGGCCGACCGTCTCCAGGAGCTCCCGTGCTCGCTCCCTGGACCCGTCCGCACGCCCGCGTCCGTCCAGGCGCGCCATCAGTTCCACCTGCTCCAGCGCCGTCAGCGACGCCAGGAGGTTCGGCTGCTGGAAGACGATTCCCATCCGCCGCCGCCTCAGCTCCGCACGTTCGGCCGCCGACAGTGACCCGGTCTCCGTGCCGCCCACGACCACCCGGCCCCGCTCGGGGGTCACCAGCGTCGCCGCCACCGCGAGCAGGCTGGACTTCCCGGAGCCCGACGGGCCGACGACCGCCGTCAAGGTCCCGGCGGGGACGTCCAGGCCGACGCCGTCGAGCGCCGTGAGGCGTCCCTCACCGTCCGGGTACGTCAGCGTGACGTCTTCGAGGAACAGACTCATCGGGCACTCCCCAGCGCGGTCAGCGGGTCTACGGCGGTGATGCGCCGGACGGACAGGCCGGCGCCGAGAGCCCCGAGGGCGATCATCACGGCGGCGGGCCACAGCACGGTCGGCGGATCGAGCACGAAGGGGACGTCCCCGCCACTGATCGCGGAACCGACCACCGCCGCGATTCCCGTCCCCAGGGCCGTCCCGGCGGCCAGCATCAACACGGCCTGTCCGAGGGCGTCCCTGAGCAGATACGGCGTCGACGCCCCCAGCGCCTTCAACACCGCGATGTCACCCGCGCGTTGAATCGTCCACACCGTGAAGAACGCCCCTATGACGAGCGCGGAGATCACGAAGAGGAAGCCCCGCATGAGCTGCAGCGAACCGTTCTCCGCCTGGTAGGAGCCGATGGCCGTGAGCGCGCCTTCGAGGGACCTCGTCTCCGTGCCCGCCGCCTCGTCCCCGGCCGCGAGGTCCACCCCGCCGCCGGTCCGCAGCGCGATGACCGTGGCCTGGTTCTCCGGCGACGTACCCCGGTGGCCCAGCCCCTGCCAGTCGTCGAGCGCCGTCCACACGACAGGGGTGTGGCTGTACGAGGCGTCCGACGCGACCCGCGCGACCCGCTCCTCGACCCGGCTCCCGCCGAGCCGCACCGTGTCCCCGGCGCCGACGCCGAGGTCCGCCGCGGCCTTCGTGGAGAGCACCGCCTCGCCCGGCGCGACGCCGTCCGGCGCGATCCCGGAGTCCGGCTCGACGCCGAACGCGGACACGGCGGCCGAGCGGTCACCCGCGGTGGCGTTGAGGGTGCTGATGCCGATCGGCTCGGCGGACCGTACGCCGGGCTGAGCCGCCCACTGCTCCCAGGCGCGCTGTTCCAGCTGGGAGCTGGTGAAGGAGGCGGACTGACCGGCCGGTGGCGCGGCGAACGCGAGGTGGTCGGCCGGGAGGCCGGTGATCGCGGAGGTGTTCTCCCTGGCGAGCCCGGCGGTGAGCCCGGAAAGGAGCCCCACGAGCAGAGTGATGAGTACGACGACGGCTCCCATCAGGGCGAACCGCCCCTTGGCGAACCGAAGGTCTCTCCATGCGACGAACATCCCCCCACCCTCCGTCCGCGCGCCCGCCCGGGGCATCGCGCCACAGCACGCTTCACCCGAATCGAAGGGGGGAGCCCACGATCAACCTTTTGGTTGAGGGGCCCCGGAGCGGCTCCGCATACGCTGGAAGGTCCGATGAAAGGTCCGATGAACATCTCCGAAGGTCCGCAGCCCCTGGTGGGGTCTCGCCGGCCCACCCCCGTCGCCCTGGTCCTGCGGCTCTGCCTGCACGCCCTGCTCGCGGGGCTGCTCGCGCTCGCCGCCGTGCGGGCCCTGGCCGACGGCGCGCCGCGTGCCGGGGCCGTCGTGGCGGCCGTGCTCGTCGTGGGCGGCGTCTACGTGGCGGGCACGCTCAGCCCGGCCGTGGCGCGGTCGCAGCGGGCGGCGGCGGTGTGGCTCGGCGCGCTCGGCCTGAGCTGGGTGGCGCTGCTCGTCCTGTCGCCGGACGGGCTGTGGACGGCCTTCCCCCTGTACTTCCTGCAACTGCACCTGCTGCCCGTGCGCTGGGCCCTGCCCGCCGTCGCACTCACCGCCGCTGCCGCCATCGCCAGTTTCGTGGCACACGGCTCACCCCTGTCGCCCGGCAGCTTCATCGGGCCGCTGCTCGGCGCGGCCATGGCGGTCGCCACCGTCCTCGGGTACGAGGCGCTGTACCGGGAGAGCGAGCGGCGCCGGCAGCTCATCGACGAGCTCGTGGCCACGCGGGCGGAGCTCGCCGCCGCCGAGCGGACCGCGGGCACCCTCGCCGAGCGCGAGCGCCTCGCCCGCGAGATCCACGACACCCTCGCGCAGGGCCTCTCCTCCATCCAGCTCCTGCTGCGTGCCGCCCAACGCGCGCTGCCCGCGGGATCACCCGCCGCGCCGCACATCGAGCAGGCCCGCGCCGCCGCGCAGGACAATCTCGCGGAGGCACGGCGGTTCGTGCGCGCCCTCAGCCCGCCCGACCTGGAGCACGGCTCCCTGGCCGGAGCCCTTGAACGGCTCTCCGCGTCCGCGTCGCCCGGCTCCGACATGCACGTCCAGTTCACGGTGAGCGGCACACCGACCGAGCTGCCCACCCCGTACGAAGTGGCCCTGCTCCGCACCGCCCAGTCGGCCCTCGCGAACACCGTGCGGCACGCGGGCGCGGAGCGCGCCGAGATCACCCTGAGCTTCATGGACACGTCCGTGTCGCTGGACGTCGTGGACGACGGCCGCGGCTTCGACCCGGCATCGGCGCCCAGCGAAGACGGTGGCTTCGGGCTGCCCGCGATGCGGGCGCGCGCCCGGTCCCTCGGCGGGACGCTGAGCGTGGAGTCGGCGCCGGGCCAGGGGACGGCCGTCGCGGTCACCCTGCCGCTTCCGACGGGGGCCGCGCTGTGAGCGCCGGGGTGCCGGAGCCCATCCGGCTGCTCCTCGCGGACGATCACCCCGTCGTCCGCGCCGGACTGCGTGCCGTGCTCGACACCGAGCCCGACTTCACCGTCGCGGGGGAGACGGCGACGGCCGAGGCGGCGGTGGCGCTCGCCGCGACGGGCGGGTTCGACGTCGTCCTGATGGACCTTCAGTTCGGGGCGGGCCTGCACGGGGCGCAGGCCACGGCCGCGATCGCCGCCGAGCCCGGAGCGCCGCGGGTGCTCATCCTGACGACGTACGACACGGACGCCGACATCCTCGCCGCGGTCGAGGCGGGAGCCGCGGGATATCTCCTGAAGGACGCGCCGCCGGAGGAGCTGGCCGCGGCGGTACGGACCGCGGCCGCGGGGCAGTCCGCGCTCGCTCCCGCGATCGCCCACCGGCTGATGGACCGGATGCGGGCGCCCGGGGAGGCGCTGACCGGGCGTGAGCTTGAGGTGCTCAGGCTGGTGCGGGAGGGGCTGTCCAACCTGCAGATCAGCAAACGCCTGTTCCTGAGCCAGGCCACCGTGAAGTCCCATCTGGTGCACATCTACGCGAAGTTGGGAGTCGATTCGCGTACGGCGGCGGTGGCCGTGGCGACGGGGCGGGGGCTGATCCGGGGCGGCGCCGGTCAGTAGCCGGTCTCCAACCCCCACGCCCCCGGGGGTTACGCCGCCGGACCCGAGCTGGCCAGCGCGGCGGACAGCTCCACCGCCACCTCCTGCAGCACCGGGACGATCTTCTCCACGGCGGCCTCGGTCACGCGGCCGGCCGGGCCGGAGATCGAGATGGCGGCTGCCGTGGGGGAGTTGGGGACCGACACCGCCAGGCAGCGGACCCCGATCTCCTGTTCGTTGTCGTCGACCGCGTAGCCCGCGCCGCGCACCACTTCGAGCGCGTCGAGGAAGCCCTCCGGCGTGGTGATCGTCTTCTCCGTGGCGGCGGGCATCCCGGTGCGGGCCAGGAGCGCGCGCACCTCGTCCGGCGGGGTGTGGGCGAGCAGGGCCTTGCCGACGCCCGTGGAGTGGGGGAGGACCCGGCGGCCCACCTCGGTGAACATCCGCATGGAGTGCTTGGACGGCACCTGGGCGACGTACACGATCTCGTCGCCGTCGAGCAGGGCCATGTTCGCCGTCTCGCCGGTCTCCTCGACCAGGCGCGCGAGGTAGGGGCGCGCCCAGGTGCCGAGGAGGCGCGATGCCGACTCGCCGAGGCGGATCAGGCGCGGGCCCAGCGAGTAGCGGCGGTTGGGCTGCTGGCGTACGTAGCCGCAGGCGACCAGGGTGCGCATCAGGCGGTGGATCGTGGGCAGCGGGAGGCCGCTGCTCGCGGAGAGCTCGCTCAGACCGACCTCGCCGCCGGCGTCCGCCATCCGTTCGAGGAGGTCGAAGGCGCGCTCGAGGGACTGGACACCACCGCTGGCAGCGGGCGGCTTGGAGGCGGCGACTTCGGTGGAGGCGTCGCTGGCGCTTGACGTCGGCACGGCGCAGTCCTTTCGGGGCTGACGGGCAAGGCAGCAGCCTACCGGGCGGTTCTCCGCGAGGTCCCTCTGCGGGCCTGGCGTCAGCGCCGGTCAGGGCCGTCCAGGGACCGGTCGGGGCGCCTTTGTCCGCTTCTCCGCCGGCACACCCGGTGATCGTTCGACGGCCCGGTTGTGTGTAGCTACGTTCTGTCCTGTGGAATTCTAATTCCACTTTGTGGAAACGTCCAGTGCGCTCGGGGTGGCCTCTTGACGGTTCGGGGTCGGCCGTGAAGACTCCTTCAACAGAACGTTGAATTCCGTTTAGCGGAAACGAATGGTCTGTGTAGCGGAAAAGAACGAACAGTAGAACGAACGCACGTAAGCAAGCGACAGCGAAGAAGCGAAGAGAGGGCGTTGAGGACGTGGACGTAGAACTGGTGCTGCGCTCGACCCGCGTGATCACCCCGCAGGGAACCCGCGCCGCGTCGGTCACGGTCTCCGGGGGGAAGATCGCGGCCGTACTCGCACACGACGCCGACGTACCGGCGGGGGCCAGGGTCGAGGACTTCGGGGACGACGTCCTGCTGCCCGGACTCGTCGACACGCACGTCCACGTGAACGACCCGGGCCGCACGGAGTGGGAGGGCTTCTGGACCGCCACCCGTGCCGCGGCCGCAGGCGGCATCACCACCCTCGTCGACATGCCGCTCAACTCCCTGCCGCCGACCACCACCGTCGACAACCTGCGCACGAAGCAGGACGTGGCCCGCACCAAGGCGCACATCGACGTCGGCTTCTGGGGCGGCGCGCTGCCCGACAACGTCGGTGACCTCAAGCCCCTGCACGACGCCGGTGTCTACGGCTTCAAGTGCTTCCTCTCGCCGTCCGGCGTGGACGAGTTCCCGCACCTGGACCAGGACCGTCTCGCCACCTCCATGGCGGAGATCGCCGGCTTCGGCGGGCTGCTCATCGTGCACGCGGAGGACCCGCACGAGCTGGACGCCGCCCCGCACAAGAGCGGCCCCAAGTACACGGACTACCTTCAGACCCGCCCGCGCGTCTCCGAGGACGTCGCGATCGAGGGCCTCATCGGGCTCGCCAAGCGGCTTGGCGCCCGTGTCCACGTACTGCACCTGTCGTCCTCCGACGCGCTGCCCCTGATCGCCGCCGCCAAGCGCGAGGGTGTCGAGCTCACCGTCGAGACCTGCCCGCACTACCTCACGCTCACCGCGGAGGAAGTCCCGGACGGCGCGAGCGAGTTCAAGTGCTGCCCGCCCATCCGCGAGGCCGCCAACCAGGACCTGCTCTGGGACGCGCTCGCCGACGGCACCATCGACTGCATCGTGACGGACCACTCGCCGTCCACCGCCGACCTCAAGACCGACGACTTCGCGACCGCGTGGGGCGGCATCTCAGGGCTCCAGCTGAGCCTCCCCGCGATCTGGACCGAGGCCCGCAAGCGCGGCCACAGCCTCGAGGACGTGGTGCGCTGGATGTCGACGCGCACCTCCGAACTGGTCGGACTCGACCAGAAGGGCGCCATCGAGGCCGGCCGCGACGCCGACTTCGCGGTCCTCGCGCCCGACGAGACCTTCACCGTGGACCCCGCGGAGCTGCAGCACCGGAACCGGGTCACGGCGTACGCGGGCAAGACCCTCAGCGGCGTCGTGAAGTCCACCTGGCTGCGCGGCGAACGCATCCTGCACGGCGGCGAGTTCAGCGAACCCGCAGGCCGACTTCTGGAAAGGAAGAACTGATCACCGTGACGGCGCAGAACATATCCTCTTCGGCTACCTTCACCGGCGACGCCAGCCCCTACGGCGGCGGCGACCCCTACGCGGACTACCGCACCGCGGACTTCCCCTTCACCCAGTACGCCAACCTTGCCGACCGGCAGCTCGGCGCCGGTGTGATCGCCGCCAACGACGAGTTCTTCGCGATGCGCGAGAACCTCCTCCTCGCGCACCCCGCCGTGTTCGACCCCGAGCACTTCGGCCACAAGGGCAAGGTCATGGACGGCTGGGAGACCCGCCGCCGCCGTGGTGTCTCCGGCGAGCACCCGTGGCCCACCGCCGACGACCACGACTGGGCGCTCGTACGCCTCGGCGCCCCCGGTGTCGTACGCGGCATCGTCATCGACACCGCCCACTTCCGCGGCAACTACCCGCAGGCCGTGTCCGTCGAGGGCACGAGCGTCGACGGTTCGCCGACCCCCGAGGAACTCCTCTCGGACGACGTGAAGTGGACGACTCTCGTACCCCGCACGGCAGTCGGCGGCCACGCGGCCAACGGCTTCGCCGTCGACTTGGAGCAGCGCTTCACGCACCTGCGCGTCAACCAGCACCCGGACGGCGGCATCGCCCGCCTCCGTGTCTACGGCGAGGTCGTCGCCGATCCCAAGTGGCTCGCGGCGCTCGGCACGTTCGACGTCGTGGCCCTGGAGAACGGCGGCCAGGTCGAGGACGCGTCCGACCGTTTCTACTCCCCGGCCACCAACACCATCCAGCCGGGCCGCTCCCGCAAGATGGACGACGGCTGGGAGACCCGGCGCCGCCGCGACAACGGCAACGACTGGATCCGCTACCAGCTGGTGGGCCAGTCCGAGATCCGCTCCGTCGAGATCGACACGGCCTACCTCAAGGGCAACTCGGCCGGTTGGGCCGCTCTTTCGGTCCGTGACGGCGAGGACGGCGAATGGGTCGAGGCGCTGCCCCGCACCCGCCTGCAGCCCGACACCAACCACCGCTTTGTCCTGGACGCCCCGGTCGTCGGCACGCACGTGCGCATCGACATCTTCCCGGACGGCGGCATCTCGCGGCTGCACCTCTTCGGTTCGCTGACCGAGGCGGGACAGAGCCGCCTGACGGCGCGTCACCAGGAGCTGGGCGGCTGAACCGGAGCCGCTGAGGCCCGCTGAAAACGTGGGGCGCACCGGGTGGACAGCCCCGGTGCGCCCCATCGCCATGCCCGCGTGCGGTTACGCGGAGTGCCCGCCGTCGACCACGAGATCCGCGCCCGTGATGAACGAGGCGTCCTCACCGGCGAGATAGGCCACGAGCGAGGCCACCTCGTCGGCGGAGCCGAACCGGCCAAGGGCGGCCGCCGCCTTCTGGGGCTCGGCGAACGGCCCGTCGGCCGGATTCATGTCCGTGTCGATCGCGCCCGGGTGGATCACGTTCACGGTGATCCCGCGCCCGGCGAGCTCCCGTGCCAGGGGCTTGGTCATGCCGGTGAGCGCCGCCTTGCTCATCGCGTACAGCGTGCTGCCGCCCCCGCCCACGTACCGGACGAGCGCGGTGCCGGTGGAGATGATCCGGCCCCCGTCGGCCAGCCTGCCGGCCGCCGCCTGCGAGGCCAGGAAGACCGCGCGTACGTTGATGTCGAGCACCCGGTCGATGTCGGCGAGCGCCAGGTCCCCGATGGGGCCGAGCACTCCGATGCCCGCGTTGTTCACCAGGATGTCCAGGCGGCCCAGGTCGTCGGCCGCGCGCTCCACGGCTCCCGCGGCGTCCCCGGGGTCCGCCGCGTCCGCCCTGATGGCGAACCCGCGCCGCCCCGTCGACTCGATCTTGGCGACGACGTCGAGAGCGGCGGCCTCTTCCTTGACGTACGTGATCGCGACGTCGGCTCCCTCCTGGGCGAGCCGCAGCGCGATGGCGGCGCCCATGCCGCGGCTGCCACCGGTGACGAGAGCGGTCTTGCCGGTCAGAGAAGACATGTCCTAAAACCTCATTCGCGTGGGTATGTTGCTTAATGCCTGAGAAGTGCTTGCGGGTTCAATGAAAGCGGGCGGGAGGACCCGTCGCTGGCGGGAAATGGACACCGCTTTCGCGGCGGAGGGGATACGGTGATCGACCCGCGTGAGAGCCGCCGAAGTCTCCACATCACCGCATCCGTTGGAGACCGCGCCCGTGTCGACGCTCACCGTTCCCGCCGCGCCGCCCGCCGCGCGCCGCGCCTGGCTCACCGACCTGCCCGTCCTGCTCGTGGCCGTGGTCTGGGGCGCCAGCTATCTCGCGGCGAAGGGCATCACGACGACGCACACGGTCGTCGCCGTCCTGGTGCTGCGGTTCGCCGTCGTGCTGCCCGCGCTCGTGGTCGCCGGATGGCGCGGCCTGCGCGCGCTGACGGCCCCGCAGTGGCGCGGGGCGGGAGCGCTCGGCCTCGTCCTGAGCGGGATCTTCCTCCTGGAGACGTACGGCGTCGTCCACACATCGGCGACCAACGCGGGTCTCATCATCAGCCTCACCATGATCTTCACCCCGCTCGCCGAGGCCGCGGTGACGCGGAAGAGGCCGCCGCGCGCCTTCCTCGCCGCGGCCGGGCTCTCCGTGCTCGGCGTGGTCCTGCTGACCCAGGGCGGCGGCTTCACGCAGCCCTCGGTGGGAGACGGCCTGATCTTCCTCGCGGCCCTCGCGCGCACGGTGCACGTCCTGGCGATGTCCCGGATCAAGGCGCTGCGGGATGCCGGGGACTCGGCGTCGCTCTCGCTCACCACCGTCCAACTGGGCACCGCCGTGGGTGTGTTCGCGGTGCTGGCCGCCGCGGGCACCGGCGCGACGCCCTGGGCCGTGGCGGCGGACTTCGGTGCGCGCGAGTGGGCCGGACTGCTCTTCCTGTCCGTGTTCTGCACGCTCTTCGCCTTCTTCGTGCAGATGTGGGCGGTGCGCAGGACGTCTCCCTCGCGCGTGAGCCTGCTGCTCGGGACGGAGCCGTTGTGGGCGGCCGCGGTGGGGATCGCGCTGGGCGGGGAGCGGCTGGGTGTGGTGGGTCTGGTGGGGGGTGTGCTGGTTCTGGTGGGGACCAGCTGGGGCCGCGGGGTGCGGTGATACCTTCCGGGGCCGATCACACAGGGGGAGCCCATGAACGAGTACTTCGAGCAGGATTTCGCCGCGGCCGCGGAGAAGCGCCGCATCTGGGGCGCGGTGCTGTTCCTCGCCGCGGGTGTCATCTGGGCGGTGCTCGCCTGGCAGTTGATGGTGCCGTTCAGTGACGGGGACGACGACTCGTCGAGCAGCCGCAAGTGCCAGTCGGTGCTCTTCTACGAGGGGGACGCCCCGACATGGCAGGACTCCACGTGGGAGGACTGCCGCGCGCAGCGCCGGTGGCCCGAGATGCTGGGCTGGCTGGGGCTCTCGGTGCCGCTGTCGGTGGCCGGCGCGGTGCTCTACACCGGCGGGACCACCAGTCTGCGAATGCGGGAGTACATGGCGCAGCACCGCATCGCCGCCGCGAAGAGCGCAGCCGCCGCGAAGAAGGACTGAGGGCGGCGAGCAGGCCGCGCTCGGTTAACTCCCGGAAAATTCACCGTACTTGGCGTTGACAGCGCTGCCTCTACGCGCGTCACACTGGTCGCATGCGAATCCCCCCACGAATCGTGAGCATCACCGCCCTCGCCGCCGCCCTGCTTGTCGGCGGCCCCGTCGCCGCGACCGCGAGCGCGGTCCCGGACCAGCACGCCCCCGCCTCGACGGCGTACTCCGTCACCGCCGTCGGTGACATCTGCTACTCCGCGCTGCCCGCCCAGGCGCACGACACCCTGGACCTGATCGAGGCGGGCGGCCCCTACCCGTATCCGCAGGACGGCACCGTCTTCCAGAACAGGGAAGGCATCCTGCCCTCCCAGGGCTCCGGCTACTACCACGAGTACACCGTGAAGACGCCGGGCTCACCGGACCGCGGCGCCCGCCGTGTCGTGACCGGTGAGAAGAACCAGGAGGACTACTACACCGCCGACCACTACGAGTCCTTCGACCTGGTCGACCACTCCTGCTGAGCCCACCCGCCCGGCACGGTACTCACCGACGGGCCTTGCGGCTCTCCGCGACCGCGAACAGTGCGAGCGCCAGCACGATCAGCGCGACGCCCGCGTAGATCTCGTATCCGTCGAGGAACCCGATCCGCCGCACGAACCCCCAGCCGCGCAGCCGGCCGGTCAGTCCGTGCACCAGGGCGGCCACGCCCTGGATCAGGAGAAGGACGCCGAGGACCTCAAGTACCTGCTTCATGCCGAAGAGCCTCGCCCCATGGACCCCCCACGCACATCGGCCACGGGGCGAGGCCTCTTCCCCCGGCACCCTCCCAAAGTCTCCGTGTGCGCGACTTTGGTAGCCGATCACGCCCGGAGGGCACCCGACGCCCCCGGCAGTGCGTAGATTTGTCGACCATGAGCGGCAACCAGCCTCCGTCGGACCCCTCGGCCTCCTTGGCGAGGCGTCCCTGGGCGCTGCCCTCGGCCGTGGCCGGTGAGTTCGACCCGGACCACGCGGCGCAGCAGGGCAAGCGCAGGCCCCGGCGGACCGCGCGGGACTGGCTGGTCGACTTCGCCTGCTTCGCCTCCGCCGTCGTCATCGGCCTGGTCGGCGCCGACGCGGTCAGCAGCAATCCGAACGTCTCGCACGGTGCGGCCGAGGCCGACCAGCTGATCGGCGCGCTCGCCTGCGCCGCCGTCTGGCTGCGCAGGCGCTGGCCGGTCGGCCTCGCCGCCGCCCTGGTCCTTGTCAGCCTGGTCTCGGACACCGCGGGCGGCGCGGGCGCCGTCGCGCTGTTCAGCCTCGCGGTGCACCGGCCCTTCCGGTACGTCGGCTGGATCGGCGGGGTCTCGATCTGTCTGATGCCGTTCATCTACTGGATGCGGCCCGACGCCGACCTGCCCTGGCTGGTTGCCGTCCTCATCGGCATGCTGATCAACGCCTCCGTCATCGGCTGGGGCATGTTCGTGCGCTCGCGCCGCCAACTCCTGCTGAGCCTTCGCGACCGGGCGATCCGCGCCGAGAACGAGGCGGCGCTCCGCGCCGAACAGGCCCAGCGCCTGGCCCGCGAGTCCATCGCCCGCGAGATGCACGACGTGCTGGCCCACCGGCTCACCCTGCTCAGCGTGCACGCGGGCGCCCTGGAGTTCCGCCCGGACGCGCCACGCGAGGAGATCGTCCGCGCCGCCGGTGTCATCCGGGAGAGCTCGCACGAGGCGCTGCAGGATCTGCGCGAGGTGATCGGCGTCCTGCGTGGCGGCAGCGACGGCGAGGCATCGGGCCGGCCGCAGCCCACCCTCACCGCCCTGGAGACCCTGGTCGCGGAGTCACGCGACGCGGGCATGAAGGTCGCACTCGACCACCGCGTCACCGACCCGGCCGCCGTGCCCGCCGCCGTGGGCCGCACCGCCTACCGCATCGCCCAGGAGGGCCTGACCAACGCCCGCAAGCACGCCCCCGGCGCCGAGGTGACCGTCACGGTGTCCGGCGCCCCCGGCGAAGGCCTCACCCTGACGGTGCGCAACCCGCCGCCGCCCGGCGACGTGCCCGACGTCCCCGGTTCCGGCCAGGGACTGATCGGCCTCACGGAACGGGCCACGCTCGCGGGCGGCCGCATCGAGCACGGGACCGCGAAGGACGGCGGCTTCCGCGTCGACGCCTGGCTGCCGTGGGACTCAGCCGCCGGTCGCGGCGGCGAGCTGTGAGCGCAGCAGTGCGGCCACGGCCACCGTCTCGCCGTTGAGATAGAAGTGGCCGCCGGGGAAGACCTCCAGGCCGAACCCCTGGGTGGTGTGCTCGCCCCAGGCCCGTACGTCGTCGAGCGGTGCCTTCGGGTCGTCCGCGCCGGCCAGCGCGAGCACCGGACAGTCGAGCCGCTTGCCGCCGGTGTGCCGGTAGGTCTCGATGGCGCGGTAGTCGGCGCGCAGCGACGGCAGGATCATCCGGCGCACGTCCGGGTCGGCCAAGAGCGCGCTGTCGGTGCCCGCGAGGCTCGCCACCTCCCGCAGCAGGGCGTCGTCGTCCCGCAGGTGCACGTTCTCCTCGCGGAAGCGCGAGGGGGCCCGGCGCCCCGAAGGGAAGAGCCGCAGCGGGACGGTGCCGTCGGCCGCGAGCCGCAGCGCCACCTCGAAGGCCACGATCGCGCCCATGCTGTGGCCGAAGAGCGCCAACGGCTTGCCGGTCCACGGCTTCAGCGCCTCGTACGCCTGGTCGGCGAGGTCGGTGACGCTCTCCAGGGACGGCTCCGCGCTGCGGTCCTGGCGGCCGGGGTACTGCACCGACAGGACGTCGACGTCCGGGGCGAGGCGCCCCGTGAGGCCGTGGAAGTAGCTGGCCGAACCGCCCGCGTGCGGGAAGCAGATCAGTCGGCAGAGCGCCTGCGGTGCCGGTTTGAAGCGCCGTATCCAGTCGTTCTCCGGTTCCTTGCTCACAGCACACCGTCCTTTCCGGTCAGCGGGACTTCCCGCAGGTCGCTCAGGACGACCAGTTGTGTCTCGGCCAGCATCCCGGCGAGGGCCGCCGGTGCCGTGCCCTCGTAACCGCACCCCGTCCAGCGCGGCTCCCCGCCGCCGGGCGGGTGGTAAAGCCCGGCCACGCCCCACCGCGTGACCTGCCCGGCCTCCAGGGCGGTGGCGCCCGCGTCCCGCAGATGCGGGCAGTGCTCGCCGGCGAGCGCCCAGCAGGAGCGGCAGGTGGGGGGAGTCCCGGTGGTGTGCAGGCGTTTGGGGCGGCTGCCGTACTCGCCCGCGGGCAGCAGCCAGGGCAGGCGGCCGTCCCGTGGAGTGATCGGCTCGCCGCACACCTGGCAGAGCATGCGGCGCATGCACTCCCGCTGGCGGCGGGCGTGGGTCTGGGAGAACAGCGGGCGGCCCTCGCCGCGCGGGCCGAGGTGACGCATCCACAGGACGCCGTGCTCGTCGCGGTCCTCGGGTTCCTCGCGCTCGTAGTGGACGGCGCCGCTGACCGGATCGACGCGCACCGGTTCCAGCCGGGACTCGCCCTCCCAGAGGGCGACCCAGGGCACCAGGGCGGCCGGGCTTGTCGGCCTTGTCATGACGGGATCGCTCTCCTGTGGCTAGACGACGGGTGTGGTGGGGCGCGGCAGGGCGAGCGGGTGGCCGTTCGACTCGCCGTTCGGCTGGTCCGTGCGGTAGGCCTCGGCCTGGAGGTTGTAGAGATCCGCGTACAGGCCCTCGGCCGCCATCAGCTCCTCGTGCGTGCCGCTCGCGGTCACCCGGCCGTCGGCGAGCACGTAGATGCGGTCCGCGTACCGGACGTTGGCCAGGCGGTGGGTGATCAGGACGACCGTGCGGTCCTCGGCGTGACCGCCGATCGCCCGGAACAGTTCGTGCTCGGCCCGCGCGTCGAGCGCCGCGCTCGGCTCGTCGCAGATCAGCAGCCGCGCGTCGCGGTAGAAGCCGCGCGCCGCCGCGAGGCGCTGCCACTGTCCGCCCGACAGCTCGCGGCCGTTCTCGAACCGCTTGTCCAGGAGCGTGTCGTAGGCCTGCGGGAGCCGGTCGATGAACTGGTCGGCGCCCGACTCGGCCGCCGCGCCGCGCATCCGCCGCTCCTCGCCGCCGTCGCCCATCGAGATGTTCTCGCGCGCCGTGAGCGGCCAGTTGGTGGGGTTCTGCGCCACGACCGCGATGTGTTCCCACAGTTGGGAGCGGTCGGCTTCGGCGAGTGACGTGTCGTCCCAGAGCACGGCCCCGCTGTCCGGCGTGTAGAGACCCGCGAGCATCTTGGCCAGCGTGGTCTTGCCGGAGCCGTTCTCCCCCACGAGGGCGATGACCTCACCCCTGGCGATCTCGATGGACGTGTGCGAGAGGGCGGGCGACGAGGCGCCGGGATAGCTGAACGTCACGTCCCGCACGGTGATCCGCTCGAACGACGAGGGCGCCGCGCGCTTCTCGGACAGGGTGAGGACGCGCTCGGCCTCGGTGCAGAAGTCCAGGTAGTCGCAGAAGTACAGGCCCTCGGTGTAGAGCCTGTTCATCTCCTGCACCAGCAGGTGCAGGGACTCCTTGCCGCTGCGGATGGCAAGCACCGCCGCGCCCGCGACCTCCAGCGGGATCGCCCCGGCACCGAGCAGCAGCCCGAGCGCCACATACGTGGCCGCGGTGGCGACCCCGCTCATGGCGTCCCCGGCCAGGCGCACCCCGGTCTCCTTGCGCGCGAGGTCGATCTGCACGTCGCGCTCGACCGTCGCCACCCGGTCGTACTGCCGCAGCAGGAAGTCCCGCATCGTGAAGGACCGCACGTCGGCGGCCGACCTGCGGTCCGTCATCAGCTCGAACATGATCCACTTGCGGCGGCGGCTCGCGATCAGATCCCACAGCGCGCGATAACGCATCCGCGCCGAGCGCACCGCCGCCCACCAGTCGGGCGCGGCGGTGACGAGCAGCAGCGGCAGCAGCACCGGGTGCAGCACGCCCAGCGTCACGGCCACCGCGGCCAGGCCCACCAGATTGCTGAACACCTCGAGGGTGGCGCGGGCGGTGACGGGCGCGTTCGCCGTCCCGCGCTCGCGAGCCCGCTGCAGGCTGTCGTGGAACCGCGCGTCGTCGTACGACGCCAGGTCCACCTGCGTGGTCAGTTCGATGAGCCGCAGCTCGACCGCTCGCTCGATGCGGGGGATGAGGCGCGCCTGCGCCCACGCGGCCGCCGCCTGGAACCCGGACCGCAGCGCGAGGGCGAGCGCCACGAGCAGCAGGGAGGGAAGCGCATCGCGTACCCGGTCCGGGGTGGGGCCCCCGGTGAACAGGGACTGCATCACCGAGGTGGTGGCCAGCAGGCCGAGCGAGAGGAAGCCGCCCGAGACGGCGTTCAGGACGATGGCCGCCGACGTGTCGAACCGGCTGGTCCGCCAGGCGAGCCGCAGGACGTGCCCGATCAGCGCGGGCAGGCCGCTCGCCATGGCCCAGAACCCCGCGGAGAAGAGGTTCGCCTCGTTCATCTCCCAGGGTTCCTTGGCGAGTTCCGGGGTGCTGGGCGCGGTGGCGTCCGGCGCGTCCCGCTGCCCGGCGTTCCCTCCGCTCCGGTCGGAGCGGCGCGAGGGCCTGATCCGCCTGATCCGCATGCTTCTCCCTTCCTGCCGTGGTGGGGGCTCCCGCTGTCTACGGAGCTGTTTGCGGGGCTGTCGCGCGCCGGCCGAGCCAGTCGTCGATGAGTGCTCGCTCCCGTTCGGCGGAGAAGGCGCCGCCCTCCGCCTCGCCCGCCGGTGTGTCGCGCAGCTCGGCCCAGGTGTCCTCGACCGTCTCGCCGAGCGGGCGGCACGACAGGCCCGCGGCGTACGCGGCGGCGGCGTCCACCGTCCACAGGTGGGCGTAACCCGGGGTGTCGTGCGGCGTCCACAGCGGCAGGTCGAGCCAGGGGCGCACCCCGGCGGCGGTCAGGAAGCGGTCGTCGGCCCACACCGGCTCGGCGCCCGCCCCGGTGGCGGCGACGCAGGCGTCCATGAGCCCGCCCCGCGTCGTACTCCCCAGCGGGCCCGCCGCGTTGAGACTGCCGGTCCTGCCTTCCCGCGCGCAGGCGAGCAGCCAGGACGCCACATCACGGCAGTCAAGGAGCTGGACCGGATCGCCGGGGTCGCCGCCCGCGAGGAACCGTCCGCCGCGCGCGGCCCGCAGCAGCCAGCCGCGCACCGGCCCCGCGTCGTCGCGCGGCCCGGTGATGATGCCGGGGCGCACGATCAGGGCCCGGTCGCCGAAGGCCGCGCGGACCGCCCGCTCGCAGCCCGCCTTCAGCGTCCCGTATCCCGTGTCATCGAGGCCCGCGTCCGCCGGGCAGTCACGGGGCGCCAGTTCGTCGGACGCGGGCTGCGCGGGCCAGGGCAGCGCGGCGAGCGACGAGACGTACAGATACGTGCCCGCCCGGTCGGCGAGGAGCCGCGCCGACCGGGCGACCGACGCGGGGACATGACCGCTGGTGTCGATCACGGCGTCCCAGCGGCCGGAGCCGAGGGCGGCCAGGCCGCCCTCGGTCTCCCGGTCGCCGCGCAGCGCCTCGGCCGCCGGATGGTCGGCTCCGGTCAGCCCCCGGTTGAACGTGGTGACGTGCCAGCCGCCGAGCACGGCGCGCTCGACGATGTGGCGGCCGAGGAAGCCCGTGCCGCCGAGCACCAGGAGCCTCACGCGGGGGCCTGTGGGGCGCTCGCCCCCGGCACCGGGCCGCCGGAGACCCCGTGCACCTCGTCGTCGGGGCTGCCGATCATGGCGAGCTCCCGCATCCGGGCGATGACCGGGGCCATCTTCGGGTCGCGCACGGCCTTCTCCACCCACCGCTCGTCATAGCGGGGGTAGGCCGTCGTGTCGTAGGCGGCGTCCGGGTCGACCGAGCCAGCGCTGTGGAAGAAGCGGCTGAACGCCGTCTCCTCCTCGTCGGTGGTCGGCTCGTTGGCGTAACTCACCGACCACTGCAGGCGGTCGACGCCGTTGATGCTGGCGTGCCACACCTGCCAGTCGAAGACGATGACATCGCCGCGCCGGGTCTCGGCCACGTCGAGCGGCAGCTCCGACACCTGCTTGCGGACGGCCTTCTCGCCCCACTCGTCCGCCCATATGCCGTACGTCTTCTTCCACGCGTCGGAGGCGGCGGAGAAGTCGGCGTGGTGCGAGCCGGGCAGGAAGCGCAGGGCGCCGGTGTCGGCGGTGAGCGGCTCCAGGTAGACGGCGAAGGTGACCCCGTGCATGCCCGGCATGCAGTCGCGGTGCAGCGGCGTCTGCGTGAACAGCAGGATGCTCTCGGCGAAGGTGGGCAGCGCGCGGGCGCCGACCAGATCGTTGGCGACGCCGTAGAACCGCTTGTCCTCCATGAGTTCGAGGCTGAATGGGGTGCGTTCGGTGCTCATCATCGGCAGCAGGTACGAGGGCAGCCCCTGGCCCTCGGGCCGTGCGCCCGCCAGATAGCCGAAGGCGTCGGCGTGACACCGCTCGACCTCGTCGGCGAGGCGGGTCATCTCGTCCTCGTCGAGGAGCTGCGGCAGGACGAGATAGCCGAACGTGTGGAAGAAATCGATCTGTTCCTTCGTCAGATACCGCTGGGTGTCGGGTCCTTGCTGGTCGTGGGTCATGCCGGGAACCTCCTCCATTACGAGAACCTCTTTCGTGCCTGTGCCACCCGGGCACGTGCTTCGGTGCATTCCTCCGCGTGCTCCTCGTCGGCACGCCGCCACGCCTCCCACGCCGACCGCTCGGGGGTGGTGAAGCCCGCGTTCTGCCGCCGGTCGAACATCTCGTCCTCGCCGAAGAGGCGCAGCGTCCGCCGGTCCCGCGTCTTGCGTGCCGTCGCGACGATCGCCCGGACGTTGGGTCCGGCGTAGGACTCGTCGTGGCGCATGGCCGAGGTGTTGTAGCCGATGCCGAGGAACTGCCGCCGCCCCTCGCTCACGCTGTGCGTGCCGGAGTGCAGCAGGTTGTGGTGGATGAGGACGACGTCCCCCGGCGTGGTGTGCAGCAGCACCTCGTCCTCGTGCGGCTCCTCCAGGCGGTCCTCGGGGATGCTCACGGGGATGCGGTGGGAGCCGGGGATGACCCGCAGCGGGCCGTACTCGATGGTCATCTCCTGGAGGTACGCGAAGCAGATGACCAGCAGCGGCTTCATGTACGAGCCGTTCGGGAAGTACCCGAACCGGTCCCGGTGCCAGTGCACGGGCCGCCCCTTCGCCTCCGGGTCCTCGGCGTCGGCGCTGAACAGGACGGTGCTGTCCAGCTGCACGGCCGGTCCCATCACGGCCTCCGCCAGGTCCAGGAGCGCGGGGCGGGTGACCGCGCCGAGCGCCACCCGGGGGCTGCGCTCGACGAGATGGCCGACGATCAGCGGAGGGTCCTCACGGCCGTGCACGAACTGCCAGTCGTCCGCGCCCTCGTCGTAGAGCCGCCGGAACGCGGCGACCTCGTCCTTGCCGAAGACTTGGGGCAGGACCACATAGCCGTCCTCGCGGAACGCCCGTACGCGGTCGGCGAGTTCGTTGTCGCTCATGGTGATGTCACCTCCGTGCGGTCGGGACGCTGTTCCAACGCGTCCAGCGCCTTGCGCCAGAACGCGTAGATCTTCCGCTCGCGGCTCGGGCCGATGCCGCACACCCGGTTGACGTGCATGTGGACCAGGCTGGCGAGGATCTCCCGGGGGTCCTGCCAGAGGGAGCCCTCGCGGTGCAGCTCGTTCAAGACGCGTGCTGTGTCGGCCAGTTGGGCGTACGGCTCGGTCATGGCGAGCAGGAGGCGGCGGCGCGGGTCGTCGGCAGGGCGCCGCCAGGGGCGCAGGAGCTCGCAGAGTTCGGTGCGGTGCGGCTTGAAGGCGTCGCTGAACTCGTCCTTGTCGGAGCGGGCCCGGATGAAGGCGAGCCGCTCCTCGAAGTCGAGCCCCCACGCCTCGGCGAGACGGTCCAGGCAGAACGCGGTCGTCACGGCGGGGTCGAGGCGCAGCGCCCCGGCCTGCCGTGCGGCCAGCACGGCCTGGCAGACCTCGCTGTCGGTGCCGAAAGCCCGCTCCACTGCGGTCATGGCGACGGGGCCGCCATAGCGCCACACCTCGGGGAAGTAGGTGTCGAAGCCGAACTTCCAGGCGAGCCCGGAGCGCACCACGTCGCCCGCCCATGCCGCGGTCCGCGCCAGGAGTTCCCCGCCCCGCCGGGCGTCCGCGGCCAACAGCCTTATGCGCAGGTGCGGTTCGGGGTCGGCGAAACGCATGAAGAACCAGTCGGCGAGCAGACCGTCGGCGCGCAGCGATGCCACGAACGGTGCGAGCGGGCCTGCGACGGCCTCGTCCTGGCGCTTGGCCGAGGTGTAGAGCTTGAGGTACACCCAGCCGTCGCCGGGCAGCGCGCGCAGTTCGTCGGCGGCCGGCGGACGCTCCGGGTATCGCGCGAGCCGTACCGGCAGCGGCTCGTCCGCGCCGGGCTTCGGCGGCGGCTCGGCCCGCGCGCGCCGCGTCACCGGCACCACGACCTCCGAGGTGTAGGTCCTGCCCTCGGTGTCCCGCAGCCAGTGCCGGTCGTTGGCCGGCAGCGCCTCCTGCACGGCGACGCGGCCAGGAGCCTTGGACTTCCGCAGCGCGGTGAGCAGTTCGGCCACGCACATGGGGTGCCGCAGGTCGAGCAGCAGCCGGTTGTCGAACTCGACCAGGTGGACCCAGCGCGGCACCCGCCAGCGCGCTCGCCACTCCTGGACGCCCCGGTACCAGCGCGTGCCGTCGTCCCCGGAACCCGTGGGAGCGACCGAGCCGTGCTGGAGAATCCACTGCGCCGGGCTGATGACGACCTTGCCCCGCACCAGACGCGGCAGGAACGGCGCGCTCTTGTACGGGCCCCAGTGGAAGGCCGCGAGCAACGGGTGGCGGTCCTGGCCGATCTCCAGCAGGAACCGGCACACGTTGGGCGCCTGGAGGTCGGTCAGGAGATGGCTCTGCCCGACCACGACCTCCTTGCCCAGGCGCCGCGAGCAGACGTAGAAGTGGCCGTCGTGCACGCCCACCATCAGGTCGGAGAGCGAGATCGTGCGGTCGTCGGGTACGGAGGCGGACGCGTTGACCACGATCTCGTAGTCGCGCAGCCCGGGGTGGACGACGACGTTGGCGGCCCGCCGCACCAGCGGCAGATAGCTCAGCTCGGCGAAGACGGCGTCCGGCCGCGCGGCCTCCTCGCGGCGCGCGCAGTGCCGCAGCGCCCCGGTCACCTCGGACGGCAGCACATCGGTGAACCTGCCGAACGTACGCCCGCCGTCCGCGAGCGGCGTCGGACACAGCACCGCACGCCAGTCGTCACCCTCCAGGGCGGCGGCGTCGGATGCCTGCAACTGCAGGTAGACGTCCAGGACTTCGGGCGCCCGGGGGCCGGTCTCCGGGCGCCAGGTGGAGAGCGTGTCCAGGAGGTCGTCGGTGAGTTCGATCTCCTGCGCGCCACTGCGCAGCGCCTCGGACACCAGGCCGCACAGGGCGACGTCACGGTGCGGGTTCAGGGGCGCCGGCGGCGCCTGGCGGGGCGGGTCGGGCAGCGGCTCGGTGTAGGTCGCGGGAGGGCCGAGGCCCGACTCGGCGTCGAGGAGTTCGAGCAGCGGCACCTGCGCGTCCTCGCCGTAGCGCTGCGCGAAGTCGTCGTGGTAGCCGCGCAGATGCTGGAATCCGGAGGGGAAGAGCCCGAGACGCAGGAGCACGTCGGCGGCGTCCGCCGCGGCGTCGCCGACGCCCCGCGGGAGGCGCTCGCCCACGGTGTTCAGGGCCATGTCGACCTGGAAGGGCGGCGCGCTCGACTCGTGGACGCCCGTCTGGTGGCGGTGCAGCTCGGCGAAGAGACGCTCACGGTCGGCGGGCTCAGCCGCCTGGGTGCGCCCCGCGAGGTCGAGGGCCGTGCCGAGCGCGGCCCGCAGCCGCGCCGTGCGGGGGCCGTCCGGCAGCCGGGCCGCGAAGGTCTCGGCGGCACGGGAATCGCTCAGCGCGGGCCGCAGGTCGCTCATCAGGAACCGGTTGGCCCACAGCTTCCGCAGCAGCGCGTCGATCTTCTGCTCGCCGGCCTGCGGCAGATCGCGGACCAGACCGGCCCGCAGCTCGGCGTACGGGAGCGGGCGTCCGGCCCGGCGCAGCACCTCCAGGACGACCGAGGTGGCGCGCAGGGTGATGGAGCGGGTGTCGCGCGTGCCGTAGATGTCGGCGACCGGCAGCACGAGACGGTCACCGGCGACGTGGGCCGTCGGGTTGGCGACGACCCCGAGGTGCTCCGGCGCGTCCGCGTCGCGCTCGACCTCTTCCACGAGCGCCATCAGCCAGTTCATGTCCGGCCTGGTGCGCACGGCCCCGGTCACGGGCAGGCCCAGACGCAGCGTCTCCCCGCCCGCGTCGGCCCCCTGTGCCGCGGGGTCGGTGAACCGCCCGGCGGCGACGCCCGCGAAAAGGCCGAAGGGAGTGGCGCGCGTGCTCATCCGCGTCAGATAGCGCAGCAGGCTGCGGTAGGTGCGCTCGGTCCGCCGCTCCGAAGTGCCGCCCGCGTCGAGGCAGTCGACCGCGGCGAGCAGCGGCGGGCTCGCGACCGCGAGCGCCTGCCTGACCTCGGCGTCGGCCGCGTGCTTGCGCAGCAGCTCCCGGGTCCGGTCGCCCGCTGCGTGCAGGGCGGACTCCAGCTCCGCGCCGTGCGGCCCCTCGGGTACGTCGTCGGCGGGGGCCGTGAGCCGGTGGAAGGAGCCCAAGGGCAGGGCGGGCGCGCGCAGCAGGAAGAAGCCCGCGGGTTCGTAGGTGGCGTCGGGCCCGGAGGCGGACGGGGGAGGGGGTGTGCCCTGGTCGTGCCGGCTCATGGGTACGTGATTCCTGCCTTTCGGTCTACGTGGGTCCACCGCGCCGCCCGCCCGGTCACGACATCAGCAGCGCCCGGTCCCAGGACGGCGCGACCGGGGTGGCCGCGGCGAGCAGGGCGAGCGCCACGCCTGCCGCGCCGGTGAGGAACCCCGGATCGTCGACGAACACGCCGGGCTGTTCCTCGTCGCGGAAGCACAGGGGCGCCTCCGGGTCGAAGAGGTCGAGGATCTGCTCGGTCAGGTCGGCAATGTGGTCCTGGAGCGGGGAGTTGGGGTCTCCCTGGGCCATGCGCAGGCACACCATCAGCAGGCCCGCCACGCCGTGGCAGAGGGAGGGCGAGGGGATGTGCCGCTCGGGCACCGGCCGGCCCAGCACGCTCTCCACGGCCTCGACCGCGAGCCGCCGCAGCTCCGGCGCCTCCAGGGCGTGCCCCGCGTGCCACAAGGCCATCGCGATGCCCGGCGCGCCGTAACACCAGCCCGCGCGCGACGGCGGCCGGGCGGTGGCCGCACCCCGCCCCGGCGGATCGTGCCGGCCCACGTGGTTGGGCCAGTTGACGCCCCAAGGGTCCTGTACGCGGTGGTCCACGACCCAGTCCGAGAGCGCCCGCACGGCCTGGCGCAGGCCAGAGGTGCGGTGGCCCGCCCGGCAGGCGAGCGAGAGAGCGGCCAGCGGCCCCGCGGCGCCGTGGGCCGCCCCGAGGTCGAAATAGCCCTGCGGGCACTCCTCCAGGAGCGCCGGGTCGACGGAGTCGGCGGGGGAGAGCAGCCGCCCGGCGCCGTCCCCGTCGGCGACACCGCTCAGGTAGCGGACCAGGAGCCCGGCAGCCTCCTCGCCCGCCGCGTTGTCGACACCGGTGGCCAGGAGCACGCCCAGGACCCCGGACGCGCCGGTGACCACGTCGTACAGATGGTCCTTCGTGTACGCCTGATCCCCCGTGTACGCCCCGGGCGCCTCGGACGGCTTCGACTGCCAGGGGCCGGACATCACTTGCCCAAGGAGCGCGGTCTGCACCTTGAGCGCCGTCGGCGCGTACCGCGGCTCCGTCTCGGCCGCCCCCGCGAGCACCAGGGCCAGACCACCCGTGCCGCCGTACAGCCCCGGACCGTGCAGCGGGCTCCGCGCCGTCGAGCGTGCGGAGAGCCCCAGGGCGGTGTGCAGGCGCTGCTCCCAGCCCTCGCCCGGCAGCGCGCGCGTGAGGTGCAGGAGCGCCAGGGCGATGCTCGGGAAACCGCAGGCCAGGGAGGGCCCCGCGAACTCGAACCGGTGGGAGCCGCGGGCGGCTTCGGCCGCGACGGCGAGCACCCGCTCCGGGTCGGCGAGCCGCAGGCCGACGGCCCGCGCGCATTCCACGGCCCGGTCCTGGAGGGCGCCGGACAGTGCGGGCCGCCACGGGGAAGCGTGCGGCGTGCCGGTGGCATCGGTGCTCTGCTGGTCCGTAGGGGCGGGTGCGCGCGGCGGCGATGGCATGGGCGTCCTCACGTACGGTCGGTGCCAGGGCTGGGACGAGCCACTGATGGACCGCGGCACGTCCCAGCCGCCGGCCTCCGTCAAGCGGAGTCATGTCGGCGGGAGCAAGCGGTCGCCCCCGGCGCTGCTGCTAGTTCCAGTACTCGGTGGGCATGTTCTGCATGAGCTCACCGGAGCAGCACTTGGTCCAGCGGCAGCTGTAGCGGTGGGTGCACCACCAGGCCATCGGGTCGGTGTCCTCCGTTCCGGCTTCCGGGACGTCGACCCGGATATCCAGATCGAATTCGTCCAGGGGTATGTCGATCAATTGCTGGGTTGTCATCGGTTGAGCCTCCAAGTCGATTGAGGCAGGACGATCAGTGACGCTAGAGACCCCGCTCACAGGCCGAAACCCCTATGTTGAACAAGGGGGATGCCCCTATCGGGAAGGGGCGTCGACTGGGGTAGCCAGGGTGGTTCCGCCCTGCCAGCCTCGACGCCATGCGCGGATTCCGGTTTTCCTTCAACATCTGTCAGGCGGATTCCCGAGAAGCCTTCGCCCAGAAGTGCCGGGAGAGTGAGGAGTACGGCTATGACGTAGTTCTGGCGGCCGATCACCTGGGAATGCTGGCGCCTTTTCCCGCACTGGTCGCCGCCGCGGACGCCACCGAACGGATGCGTGTCGGCACGCTGGTCCTGAACACCTCGTTCTGGAATCCGGCGCTGCTCTCCCGCGAGATCCTCAGCACCGACCTCCTCACCGGCGGGCGCCTCGAAGTGGGGCTCGGCGCGAGCCACATGCGCTGGCAGTTCGACGAGGCCGGCATCCCCTGGGATCCGATCGGCGTCCGCGCCGAGCGCCTGGAGACCACCGTCACCGAGCTGGAACGGCACTTCACCACGGAGGTCGGCGCCCCGCCCGAGGCGCGGGGCGAGTCACGGGCCGTGCAGCGGCGCGGATTCCACCGCACGGGGCCGCCGCTGCTCATCGGCGGGGTCGGCGACCGGGTGCTGCGCATCGCCGCCGAGCACGCCGACATCGTCAGCATCTCCGGTGTCCACCAGATGCCGGGCAAGCCCGCGGGAGCCTGCCGCCTCGGCTCGGCGGCCGAGGCCGCCGACCGGGTGCGCTTCGTCAGGGAACACGCGGGAGACCGGCTCCCGGACCTGGAGTGGCACATGCTGGCGCACGCCGTCGAGGTGACCAACGACCGGCGGGCCACGGCGGAGAAGCTGCTGACGCAGCTCGGCATGGGCATCAGCGTCGAGGACGCCCTGGAGACGCCGTACCTGCTCATCGGCACCGTCGACGAGATCGCCGAACAGCTGGTGACCAACCGCGAGAAGTACGGCTTCTCGTACATCACGGTCCACCAGCCCTACATCGAGACGTTCGCGCCCATCATCGAGAAACTGCGGGGCAGTTGACCGGCCGTACCCCCCCCCGCGGCCGGCGTGCCGAAGGCGCCTTCCGTCCGGTTCCCTCCCTCCGGACGGAAGGCGCCGCTCCATGGGCTCAGGCGTGAATCCGCCGATGGTACTGTCGCGGTGCAAATGCCCCTCTTGAGTGTGGAAGTGGGACGTACATGACCGAGCAGCGGCAGCCCTGGCTGAAGCGGCCGTCCTCCCTGGTCCTGCTGATCGGCGCGACTCTGCTCGCCGTCTGGATGGGAACGGTCATCGTCTCGATCGTGAACGAGGAGCCGGAGGGAGAGGCCTCGTTGGACGGCCTGCGCTCCGCCGTGCAACAGGCCCTGACCGACCGGGACGACGGCGAGTTCGGCCGGCTCGTCGACCCCGACAGCGCGGGCGAGGACTACGCCAAGAACTATGTGACCCGCCTCGGCGACGCCGACCCGCGACGCGTCCGCGCCACCGTGGCCAAGGGCGGCGGCGACCCGGTGGTCACCGTCACCGCCGACGCGGGGGCCAAGGGCACGGTGTGCACCGCGTGGGCCGCCGTCCGCAGCGACGACCGCTGGGTCCTCGACGCGGCACCGCCCGTCGGGCGCGAGAAGAACTGCGGCGCGGCAGGCTGACACTCACACGCGGCAGGCTGACGCACACACGCGCCGGGCTGACGCTCACACCCGCCGGGCCCGCGCCCACCACGCGGGGCTGTGCGCCACCCCGTAGGTGTCGGCGCCGCCGTCGGGGCTGAAGCGGCTGAGGTAGATCTCGCGCAGTTCCTCGGACGGCACGCACCCGAGCAGCGTGCCCCGGCGCAGCTCGCAGCTCGCCCAGCCTTCCGCCTTCAGGGAGCCGCGCAGCTCCTGGGCGGAGATGCGGAAGAGGTCGGGGTTCCCGGGCGGCAGCGCGTCCGAGAAGCACAGCAGGTGCAGATGAGCGCCGGGCGCGGTGGCCCGGTGCAGCGCTCGCAGATAGCGGGGCCGCTCCTCCCGGTCCAGGCAGTGGAACAGGGCGCTGTCGACGACGGTGTCGAACCGGCCGTCGTGGCCGCTGAGTCCGGTGAGGTCGGCGACGGTGAACGTGACGCCCGGAAAGCGCCCCCGCACGAGGTCCCGCGCCCTGCCGATCGCCTCGGGCGAGGAGTCGATGCCGGTGACCCTGTGCCCCCGCGAGGCGAGGAACGCGGCGTTCTGGCCGAAACCGCAGCCCGCGTCGAGCACTTCACCGCGGATGGTGCCCTCGCGGTCCCACTCGACGACGGCGGGCTGCACCTGGCCGATGTCCCACGGGGCGCGTTCGCCTGCGCTCTCGGGGGGTGCGCACAGGAGCTCGCCCTCACGGAAGGAGCCGCCCGGCGCGGCCTGTGCGGACCGCACGCGTGCGGAGAGCTGTTCGCTGTCGACCATGGCGCATACCTCCATGCCTCGGGCTGCCCAGCCGAGCCGACCTGCTTCCGCCGCGAGCCTAGATGCCCGCACCGGTGCTTCTCCAGGCGTACAAGCGCTTCTAGGGGGTGCTGTTCCGGCCCCCCTACCGCGGCCCGGCCCCACCCGTACGGCGGGCGTGATCGGGACCCCGAGATCTCGTTACTGTGGCCCCATGAACCCGATCCGCGTCCTTCTCGTCGACGACGACCCGCTGGTCCGTGCCGGTCTGTCCTTCATGATGGGTGGCGCGGACGACATCGAGATCGTCGGCGAGGCCGCGGACGGCTCCCAGGTGGCTCCGCTGGTCGGCGAGCTCCGCCCCGACGTCGTCCTGATGGACATCCGCATGCCGACGATGGACGGCCTCGCGGCGACGGAGGCCCTCCGCAAGCGCCCCGACGCACCCGAGGTCATCGTCCTCACGACCTTCCACGCCGACGAACAGGTGCTGCGGGCCCTGCGGGCGGGAGCGGCCGGGTTCGTCCTCAAGGACACCCCGCCCGCCGAGATCGTCGCGGCGGTACGGGCGGTCGCGGCGGGGGAGCCGGTGCTGTCCCCCACGGTGACGCAGCAGTTGATCACCCGCGTGACGGGCGTGGACCCCCAACAGGGCCGCCGGGAGCGGGCGTTGGCCCGTCTCGACCTGCTGGGGGAGCGGGAGAGGGAGGTGGCGGTCGCGGTGGGCCGGGGCGCGTCGAACGCGGACATCGCGGCGGAACTCTTCCTGAGCGTGGCCACGGTCAAGGCCCACGTCTCCCGCATCCTGACGAAGCTGGACCTCAACAACCGGGTGCAGATCGCGCTGTTGGCGCATGACGCGGGGCTGCTGGACGGGGTGGAGTAGCACCCTGAGGCCGGGGCCCGCCGGAGGGGCTCGGCGACGGGCTCAGCCCCCGTCGATCTCCGTCATGTGAACCAACCGCCGCTCCCTGCGCGACAGTTCGCACGCCTCAGCGACGCGCAGGGCCTCCAGCGCCTCACGGCCGTCGCAAGGGTTGGCCCGCACGCCCCGTACGACATCCACGAACGCCGCGAGTTCCGCCTCGTACGCGGGCGTGAAGCGTTCGAGGAAGCCGGGCCACGGCTTCTCTGGGGGCGGCGGGCCGGAGGGCTCCACGGACGACAGGGGAGTGCGGTCGTCGAAGCCGACCGCGATCTGGTCCTCCTCCCCGGCCAGTTCCATCCGTACGTCATAGCCCGCGCCGTTGCACCGCGTGGCCGTCGCCGTGGCGAGCGTGCCGTCGTCCAGGGTGAGGACCGCCGCGGCCGTGTCGACGTCGCCCGCGTCGCGGAACATCGAGGGACCGGCGTCCGACCCGGTCGCGTACACCTGCGTCACCTCGCGGCCCGTGACCCACCGCAGCATGTCGAAGTCATGGACCAGGCAGTCGCGGTAGAGCCCGCCGGAGAGCGGGAGATACGAGGCCGGCGGCGGCGCGGGATCGGAGGTCATCGCCCGGACGGTGTGCAGCCGCCCGAGCCGCCCCGACCGCACGGCCTCGCGCGCCGCCGCGTACCCCGCGTCGAACCGCCGCTGGAAGCCCAGTTGAAGCACCGTGCCCGCGGCCTCGACCTCCCGGAGCGCGGCGAGCGTACCGGGCAGATCCAGGGCGATGGGCTTCTCGCAGAAGACCGGAAGCCCCGCACGCGCCGCCTTGCCGATCAGCTCGGCGTGCGCGGAGGTCGCCGCGGTGATCACCACGGCGTCCACGGCGGCTGTCCGGCTGCTGCCCGTGAAGACGTCGTCCACCGACGGCGCGGAGGCCGCGCCGATCCGTGCGGCGAGCCCGGCGGCCCGCCCGGCGTCGGCGTCGGCGACGACCAGGGCGCCCACCTCCGGATGCCGCTGCAGAGCCGCAGAATGAAATGTGCCGATACGGCCCGTTCCGATCAGTCCGATGCGCATGGACCAACCCTCGCGACGCCCCGCGATCCTGTCAATCCTTTGTCCGGACAACAGAACTTCAGAACTTCCCGTCATCATTCCCTGCGACTACGCTCGCCACGTGCCCAAATCTGCCGACAAACCAGCCGTGGACCCGACCGTCTCGCTCCAGCTCGGCGTCGACCGCAGCAGCCCGGTCCCGCTGTACTTCCAGCTCTCCCAGCAGCTGGAGGCGGCGATCGAGCGCGGCGCCCTGACCCCGGGCACCCTGCTCGGCAACGAGATAGAGCTGGCCGGACGCCTCGGGCTCTCCCGGCCGACCGTCCGTCAGGCCATCCAGTCCCTCGTCGACAAAGGGCTGCTCGTGCGCCGCAGGGGCGTGGGCACCCAAGTGGTGCACAGCCAGGTCAAGCGCCCGCTGGAGCTCAGCAGCCTCTACGACGACCTGGAGGCGGCGGGCCAGCGACCCGAGACCCGCGTCCTGCGCAACACCGTCGAGCCCGCGTCCGCCGAGGTCGCGGCCAGGCTCGGCATCGCGGAGGGCGACGACGTCCACCTCGTCGAGCGGCTCCGTCTGGCGCACGGCGAGCCCATGGCGTGCCTGCGCAACCACATCCCCTCCGGTCTCCTCGCGCTGGACACCGCGCACCTGGAGGCGACCGGCCTCTACCGCCTGATGCGGGCCGCAGGCATCACCCTGCACAGCGCGCGCCAGTCCGTGGGGGCCCGCGCCGCCACCGCCGACGAGGGCGAGCAGCTCAGCGAACCCGCGGGAGCCCCGCTGCTCACGATGCAGCGCACGACCTTCGACGACACCGGCCGTGCGGTCGAGTTCGGCTCGCACATCTACCGGGCCTCGCGCTACTCCTTCGAGTTCCAGCTCCTCGTACGCCCGTAGGGGCAGACCGGCCGGACATGCGTCGGCGGGGCCGCGGTGCATGAACACCGCGGCCCCGCCGCAAGGGAGGTCACGCGCCGGAGGACTTCTCGGCTGCCTCGGTCTCGGTGGTTGCGCCGGCCGTGGTGAGGGTGCCGCCCGCCGTTTCCAGGTGGGCCCGGACGAACCACTGGAACTGCTCGAGGGCACGCAGCTGCTCGATCAGCAGGTCCTCGGTGGCGGGGTCGATCTCGCCGACCTTCTTGATGGCCGCGCGTACGTCCTGGATGACGCCGGTGTAGACGAGGTCCAGGGCGCCGAGGTGGGCGATGGCATCGGCGCGGCCCACGCTGTAGTCCTCCCACGTGCGCTCCTTGACCAGGGCGCCGGGAGTGCCGTGCGCGACGCCGCCCAGGGCGGCGAGGCGCTCGGCCGCGTCGTCGGCCAGGTCACGGACCCGGTCGACCTGCGGGTCGAGCATCTGGTGCACGGCGATGAAGTGCGGGCCGACCACGTTCCAGTGCACGTGCTTCAACGTGAGGTGGAGATCGTTGAGCGCGTGCAGGCGCTGCTGCAGCAGCTCGATGACCGTGCCGGCCTCCCGCACCGTGATGCCAGGGACGGTGTACTTGGGGGTGGCCTCGGAAGTCAACGGAGTGCCTCCTGTCTCGTGCGTTCTGTACAGGTTTGCGTTCTGTACGGGCTTATGTCCATCTGGTGCCCCGGACGGACGCCGCTACACCCGCCACTGCCCGGACGGCCGGAACGAGGGATCAGTCGTTGGCCATCAGCCCGGCGCGCAGCTTGCCCACGACGCGGGTGATCAGCCGGGAGACATGCATCTGCGAGTAGCCGAGCTCGTCGGCGATCTGCTGCTGGGTCCGCTCCTCGACGAAGCGCAGATGGATGAGCGTGCGGTCCCGCTCGTCCAGGTCGGCGATCAGCGGAGCCAGCGAATGGAAGTTCTCGACGAGCTCGAAGGACCGCTCGTCGACGCCGATGAAGTCGGCGAGCATCGTGTCGGACTCGTCGTCGGCGCCGCTGACCGCGGCGTTCAGGGAGACGGCGTTGTAGCCGTTGGAGGCCTTCTGCGCCTCGGCGACCTCGGAGGGCTTGAGCTGCATCAGTTCCGCCAGCTCGACCGTGGTGGGCAGGCGGCCCAGGCGGGTGCGCAACTCCTCGGTGGCCTTGGACAGTTCGAGGCGGGCCTCCTGAAGGCGGCGCGGCACGTGCACGGCCCAGGAGGTGTCGCGGAAGAACCGCTTGATCTCCCCGGTGATGTAGGGGACGGCGAAGGAGGTGAACTCGACTTCGCGGGTCAGCTCGAAGCGGTCGATCGCCTTGATCAGGCCGATGGTGCCGACCTGGATGATGTCTTCCATCTCCTGCTGCCCGCGGTGCTTGAACCGGGAGGCCGCGTAGTGCACGAGGGAGAGGTTCATCTCGATCAGGACGTTGCGCACGTACTGGTACTCGTGCGTGCCCTCCTCGAGCTGCGTGAGGCGGTCGAAGAAACGCTTGCCGACCTCCCGCGCGTCCCTCGGCGCGATGGAGGAGGGGTCCGTGTACGCGCGTTCAACGAGGTCATCCCCGGCCTTGGTGACCGGCTCCTGCGTCTGCTCCTGCGCCGCGGTGATCATGCGTTCCGCTCCTTGTTCAGTTCGAAACTTCCTTCGGCGACGGCCGTGTACCCCACCGTCTCCCACCCACACACACTCATTTCCGAACGAAAGAAGCCGCGCCGTGCGGATGTTTGCCGGGCGGCTCGCCGGTCAACCGGAGTGCAGAACACGAAGTCGATGCCAAGGAGCGTGAGCGGCCATGACCGCCAACGAGAAGGCCAAGGCGAAGACCGAGCAGGCCACCGGTGCCGCCAAGAAAGCCGCCGGACGCGCCGTGGGCAACGAACGGCTCACCGCCGAAGGCCGGGCCGAGCAGATGAAGGGCGACGCCCGTCAGGCCAAGGAGAAGACGAAGGACATCGGCAAGCACTGACCTCACCGGTCACGCAACCGCCGTTGGGGCGGCCCCGTCAGACGGGGCCGCCCCTTCTGCTGGTTCCGGCTCTCCAGATACCAACTGGCCAACGGTCGTAAGAATGTTCTGACAAATCCATTGACGCTGCCGCGCGCCCGCCGCTAGAACTCCCACCAGCCGCACTCGGGCGGCCGGGAGAAGAGGTGGTCCCACCATGCGTAGTCCCACCAGGCGTACAGCACGCACGGCAGCAGCTCTCGCGGCGGTGATCGCGCTCGCGGCCGGGTGCAGCGGCTCCGGCGGCAAGGAAGACGAGGACAAGTCGGGCGACGGCGAGGGAGGCGGCAAGGGTGTGAACACGCCCCGCCTCAAGATCGCGATGATCACGCACTCAGGCGAGGGCGACACCTTCTGGGACATCGTCCAGAGCGGCGCCAAGCAGGCGGCCCGCAAGGACAACGTCGAGTTCCTCTACTCCAACGACAAGGAGGCCAAGGGACAGGCCGAGCTCGTCCAGTCGGCGATCGACAAGAAGGTCGACGGCATCGTCGTCACGCTGGCCAAGCCCGAGGCGATGAAGGCGGTCCTCGGCAAGGCCGCGGACGCCGGGATACCGGTCGTCACCATCAACTCCGGCGGCGAGTTCTCCGCCGACTTCGGCGCCCTGAGCCACATCGGCCAGGACGAGTCCGTGGCGGGCGAGGCCGTGGGCGACGAGCTCAGCAAGCGCGGCAAGAAGAAGGTGCTCTGCGTCATCCACGAACAGGGCAACGTCTCCCTGGAGCAGCGCTGCGCGGGCGTGAAGAAGACCCTCAAGGGGTCGGTCGAGAACCTGAACGTCGAGGGCACCAACGCGCCCAACGCCCAGTCCTCCATCAGTGCGAAACTCCAGGCGACCAAGGACATCGACGCGGTGGTCACGCTCGGCGCGCCGATCGCCGCCCTCTCCGTGAAGGCCAAGGAGGACTCCGGCAGCAAGGCCGAGGTCGCCACCTTCGACCTGAACGCCGAGGTCGTCAAGCGCCTCAAGGCCAAGGAGGTCGGCTTCGCCGTCGACCAGCAGCCCTACCTCCAGGGCTACCTCGCCATCGACGAGCTGTGGCTCTACAAGACCAACGCGAACGTCCTGGGCGGTGGCAAGCCCGTCCTCACCGGACCGGCGATCGTCACCGAGAAGGACGTACCGAAGCTGGAGAAGTACACCGCCCGCGGCACCCGATGAACACATGCGTGATCCGCGTGGTCGATACTTGGGCGGCTGGGGCCGGGGATCCGGACCGGCCTCACCGAGGAGCAGAGCTAGAAGGGCACGGCGTCGTGGCAAGGGTTCAGACAGGGGTACGTGCGGTGGGCGCCGTGCTGGTCGCGGTGCTCGGGGTATCCCTCGCGGGGTGCAGCAGCACCGGTGGCAAGCGGGCCGAGGACGCGCGCAAGGCGGCATCGGCACGCGGCAAGGCCGCGGTGAGCACGCCGGAGTGGACGTTCGGCATGGTGACCCACTCGGGTGACGGTGACACGTTCTGGGACATCGTCCAGGAGGGTGCCGAAGAGGCGGCCCGCAAGGACAACATCAAGTTCCTCTACTCCCACAACGCCGAGGCCCAGCAGCAGGCCCAGCTGGTGGACTCGTACATCGACAAGAAGGTCGACGGCATCATCGTCAGCCTGGCCAAGCCCGCCGCGATGAAGGGCGCCCTGGCCCGCGCGAAGAAGGCCGGCATTCCGGTGATCACCGTGAACTCCGGCTCCGCGGAGTCCAAGGAGTTCGGCGCGCTCACCCACATCGGCCAGGACGAGACGATCGCGGGCGAGGCCGTCGGCGAGGAGCTCAACAAGCGCGGCAAGAAGAAGGCGCTCTGCATCCTGCACGAGCAGGGCAACGTCGGCCACGAGCAGCGCTGCGAGGGCGCCAAGAAGACCTTCGACGGCAAGATGCAGAACCTGTACGTGACCGGCACGAACATGCCCGACGTGCAGTCCTCCATCGAGGCCAGGCTCCAGTCCGACAAGTCCGTCGACTCGGTCGTCACGCTCGGCGCGCCCTTCGCGGACACCGCCGTGAAGGCCGCCGACAGCGCGGGCAGCAAGGCCGAGGTCGACACCTTCGACCTGAACGAGAAGGTCGCCGCGGGCCTGAAGGACGGCACGCTCGGCTTCGCCGTCGACCAGCAGCCCTACCTCCAGGGCTACGAGGCCGTGGACCTGCTCTGGCTCTACAAGTACAACGACGACGTGCTCGGCGGCGGCAAGCCGGTCCTCACCGGACCGCAGATCGTCACCAAGAGCCAGGCCGCCAAGCTGGAGGAATACGCGAAGCGAGGGACGCGATGACAGCCACTGCCCCGGCGCCCGCGCCATCCCCGGGCTCCCCGGACACCAAGACGGACGAGCGCCTCCTGAAGGCCTCGCCGCTGAAGAAGCTGATGGGCCGCCCCGAGCTCGGCTCCGTCGTCGGCGCCATCGCCGTCTTCGTCTTCTTCGCGGTCGCCGCCGACAGCTTCCTGCAGGCCACCAGCCTCGCCACGGTGCTGTATGCGGCATCGACCCTCGGCATCATGGCGGTGCCGGTGGCGCTCCTGATGATCGGCGGCGAGTTCGACCTGTCGGCCGGCGTCATGGTGACGACCTCGGCGCTCATCTCGTCGATGTTCAGCTACCAGATGACGGCGAACGTCTGGGTCGGCGTGCTCGTCTCGCTGGTCGTCACCCTCGCGATCGGCGTCTTCAACGGCGTGATGCTGACGCGCACCGACCCGCCGAGCTTCATCATCACGCTCGGTACGTTCCTGATGCTGACCGGCATGAACCTCGGCTTCACCAAGCTGATCAGCGGCACGGTCTCCACGAAGTCGATCGCCGACATGGAGGGCTTCACCTCCGCCAAGGACGTCTTCGCCTCGACGATCACCATCGGCGGCGTCGACTTCAAGATCACGATCCTGTGGTGGCTCGGCCTGATCGCGGTCGCCACCTGGGTCCTGCTCCGCACCCGCGTCGGCAACTGGATCTTCGCCGTCGGCGGCGGCGAGGACGCGGCCCGCGCGGTCGGTGTCCCGGTCGCCGCGACGAAGATCGGCCTCTACATGGGCGTCGCCTTCGGCGCCTGGATCTCGGGCCAGCACCTGCTCTTCTCGTACGACGTCGTCCAGTCCGGCGAGGGCGTCGGCAACGAACTGATCTACATCATCGCGGCCGTCATCGGCGGCTGTCTGATCACGGGCGGCTACGGCTCCGCGGTCGGCGCGGCCGTGGGCGCCCTCATCTTCGGCATGGTCAGCAAGGGCATCGTGTTCGCCGAGTGGAACCCGGACTGGTTCAAGTTCTTCCTCGGAGTGATGCTGCTCCTGGCGACCCTGCTCAACCACTGGGTCCGCAAGCGCGCGGAGGCGACGAAGTGAGCACCGAATCGACCGCAGTCACCGACGCCGTGCCGGAGCCCGGCCGCACCCCGCTCGTCGAGCTCGACGACGTCAGTAAGTACTACGGCAACATCCGTGCCCTCGAAGGCGTCTCCCTGGAGGTCCACGCGGGCGAGATCTCCTGCGTCCTCGGCGACAACGGCGCGGGCAAGTCCACCCTCATCAAGATCATCGCGGGGCTGCACCAGCACGACGCCGGGTCCTTCCGGATCGAGGGCGAGGACGCGAAGCTCGGCACGCCCCGCGACGCCCTGAACCACGGGATCGCGACGGTCTACCAGGACCTCGCCGTGGTCCCGCTGATGCCGGTCTGGCGCAACTTCTTCCTCGGCTCCGAGCCGACGAAGGGCGCGGGCCCCTTCAAGCGCCTCGACGTCGACCTCATGCGCGAGACGACCCGCGCGGAGCTGCTTCGCATGGGCATCGACCTGCGCGACGTCGACCAGCCCATCGGCACCCTGTCGGGCGGCGAGCGCCAGTGCGTGGCGATCGCGCGCGCGGTGTACTTCGGCGCGAAGGTCCTCGTCCTGGACGAGCCCACCGCCGCGCTCGGCGTCAAGCAGTCGGGCGTCGTCCTGAAGTACGTCGCCGCCGCGCGGGACGCGGGCCTCGGAGTGGTCTTGATCACCCACAACCCGCACCACGCCTACCTGGTCGGCAACCGCTTCGTCCTCCTCAAGCGCGGCACGATGTTCGGCAGCTACGCGCGAGACGAGGTCACCCTCGACGAACTGACGCGCCAGATGGCGGGCGGCTCCGAACTGGACGACCTCCGCCACGAACTGGAGAAGCGCTGAGCAGGGCGCCCTTCAGGGGCGCGGGGAACTGCGCGAGCAACCACAGAAGAGCCGCGGTCGCGTCTGCTCGGTCACCCGGCAGACGCGACTGCGGCTTTTTCGCGGGCTGAGCGTGCAGTTCCCCGCGCCCCTGACGGGGCCGAGCCCCGTATCCCCGTTGTGCGCGCCCCCGCGAGTGTGAGGCAGAATCGCCGCAATGAGCACCTACCGCGATCTCGCGCACCGCGGCTCCGCCCGAGCCACCGTCCTGCGGACCGTGGGCACGCGTGAGCGCCGATCACATCTGACGGCGCCCCGTGTGCCCACCGTCGGCATCGACATCGGCGGCACGAAGGTGATGGCGGGCGTCGTCGACGCCGACGGCAACATCCTGGAGACGCTCCGCACGGAGACCCCGGACAAGTCCAAGAGCCCCAAGGTCGTCGAGGACACCATCGTCGAGCTGGTCCTGGACCTCTCCGACCGGCACGACGTGCACGCGGTGGGCATCGGCGCGGCGGGCTGGGTCGACGCGGACCGCAACCGCGTCCTGTTCGCCCCGCACCTGTCCTGGCGCAACGAACCCCTGCGTGACCGCATCTCCGGCCGCCTCGCCGTGCCCGTGCTCGTCGACAACGACGCGAACACCGCCGCCTGGGCGGAGTGGCGCTTCGGCGCGGCCCGCGGCGAGGACCACCTGGTCATGATCACGCTCGGCACCGGCATCGGCGGCGCGATCCTGGAGGACGGCCAGGTCAAGCGCGGCAAGTTCGGCGTGGCGGGGGAGTTCGGCCATATGCAGGTCGTCCCCGGCGGCCACCGCTGCCCGTGCGGCAACCGCGGCTGCTGGGAGCAGTACAGCTCCGGCAACGCGCTGGTCAGGGAGGCCCGCGAGCTCGCAGCCGCCGACTCCCCGGTCGCGTACGGGATCATCGAGCGGGTCAAGGGCAACATCCCCGACATCACGGGCCCCCTGATCACGGAGCTGGCCCGCGACGGTGACGCGATGTGCGTCGAACTCCTCCAGGACATCGGCCAGTGGCTGGGCGTCGGCATCGCGAACCTCGCGGCGGCGCTCGACCCGTCCTGCTTCGTGATCGGCGGCGGCGTGTCGGCCGCCGACGACCTCCTGATCGGCCCGGCCCGCGACGCCTTCCGCCGCCAGCTGACCGGCCGCGGCTACCGCCCCGAGGCCCGCATCGCCCGCGCCCAGCTCGGCCCCGAGGCGGGCATGGTGGGCGCGGCCGACCTCGCCCGTCTGGTGGCCCGCCGCTTCCGCCGCGCCAACCGCCGCCGGGTGGAGCGACACGAACGGTACGAGCGGTACGTGGAAGCGCGCCGCACCAACGACCGCACCTCTCAGGGAACCCAGTAGACAGATGACCGTCCCCCGCCAGCCCTCGTCCCCGGACTCCGCGGACTCCCCGGACACCGCCGACGAGGGTGGCCGCCCCCGCGAGGGCCGCCGCCACATGCTCCGCCGCCGCTGGCTGACGGCCACGATCATCGTGCTCCTGATCGGTGTGCCGGCCGGCTATCTGGTGATCTCCGCGAACCAGAGCCGCAACAGCGGCCGCGACAAGGAGGCCAAGTACTCCGCGACCGGCCTCACCGCGGGCTGGCCCTCCAAGGTGCAGCGCCGTCTGTACGACGTGCCGATCCCGTACTACTCCAGGGAAGTCGCCTACTACGAGACGAACAACTGGCGCACCAGCCGCCTGTACGCCCAGTTCCTGACGAGCAACGAGGGCCTGGACAAGTTCCTCAAGCAGATCGGCACGAGCACCGAGGCGCTGGAGAAGAACGACATCACCATCAGCAAGCGCGACCGCAAGGTGGTCGGCTGGGAGTTCACGGACCCGGGCCCCTGGCTGGGCCTGACCCATGTGCAGAAGGACCCGGTGCCGACCCTGGACGTGGTGGTGAACCGCGTCAACGCGGAACACCCGATGGTCTATGTAGTGTCTACGACAACCCCGTAACTGGCGTGTTTCATCGGTGAGTTGACCGACGGGCGGCTCGTACGATGGCGCCCATGATCTCCAGAGAGACGTCCGCAGGGGCACCCGAAGAGGAGTACGACAGACGCCGGCGCGCCCAGTGGCTCGCAGGGGAGGCGCGCGCGGACGGGGTGGCACGCAGGGACATGCTGCGGCTGCTCGCGGCGGCGGGGGCCGCGGCGACGCTGCCGGTGGCGCTGGACGCACCTCGCGCTCAGGCGGCAGGGGCCGCTGCCGCGGCCGGCATCGTGAAACCGCTCCCCGCGGACCGCTTCACGATCCGCGGCACGAACGCGGAGACGAAGTTCGAGGCGCTGGCGGAGACAGGCTTCCACACCCCCGCGTCGCACTTCTTCGTGCGCAACCACACGGCGACGCCACGCCTGGACGCGAAGACGTGGAGCCTGCGCGTCTGGGGCGACGGCCTTCGAGACGGCAGGACCAGAGAGTTCACCCTCGCGGACCTCAAGCGCCTCCCGTCGACGACACGCACCGCCTTCGTCGAATGCGCGGGCAACGGCAGAAGCTTCTTCACCACCCAGCAGGGACAACCGGCCTCCGGCACGGCCTGGACCCTGGGCGCGATCGGCAACGCGCGCTGGCGCGGCGTGCGCCTCTCCGAGGTCCTGCGCCGGGCAGGCGTCTCCCGCCACGCGGTGGACGTCATGCCCAGCGGCCTGGACGCGGAGTACGTCACGGACGACGGCACGAACCTGGGCCGGGTGCGCCGCCCGCTGCCGCTCGCCAAGGCGCTGGACGACGTGCTCCTGGCGTACGAGATGAACGGCGCCCCGCTCCCCGCGGACCACGGCTACCCGGTGAGGGTCCTGGTCCCCGGGTGGGTGGGCATCGCGTCGATCAAATGGGTGGGCGACATCGAGGTCTCGGCCGCCCCCCTCTACTCGCCCTGGAACACCCAGTTCTACCGCCTGTTCGGCGAGGCGTACCCCCCGGAAGGCAGCGCCCCCCTCACCCACCAAACCCTGAAGTCCGCCTTCGAACTCCCCTGGAACGCAAGCCTCCCGGCGTCCACGACCCACCACCTCACCGGCCGCTCATGGTCGGCGACGGGCGCGATCTCCCGCGTGGACGTCAGCACGGACGAGGGCCGCACCTGGCACCCGGCCCACCTCAAGGACACCCCTCACCGCGCCACTTGGACCCGCTGGACCACCCCCTGGCACCCCAGAACCCCGGGCCCGACCACACTCCTGGCCCGCGCCACGGACACCACGGGCCACACCCAGCCGAAAACGACGACACACAACACGCAGGGCTACTTGTTCGACGCGGTGGTGCGGCATGCGGTGAGGGTGGTGTGAGCCTCTAGCGGGCCCCGACGCCCTCATGCACAGCCGCCGCCACCGCCAAGTCCTCCCAGGCCATCCCCGCGGACTTGAACAGCCGCGGGCGTTCCCCGGGGATCTGCACCTCGCCACGTACCAGTTCGTCCAGCGTTCGCAGGTTCTTCACGTCGAAGGCGCCCGTGGCCGTCGCGAGGACGATGTCGCCGCATTCCCGCAGGGCGACCTCGTGTGATTCCGCCACCACCAGGCCGCGGCGCAGCAGTTTCTCGTCGACCTCGCGGGCGTCCGGTTCGTGGGAGCCGACAGCGGCGACCGTCGCGTGGGGCGGGAGCAGGGTGCTGTCGAAGAGCGGTTCGCGGGACGTCGTGCAGCAGCAGACCACGTCGGCGGTCGCGACGTCCGCCGGAGTCGCGGGCGCCGCCGACAGGCCCGCCTCGCGGCAGCGGTCGACGAAGGCCGCCACGCGCCCGGGGTTGCGCGCCACCACGTCCACGTGGGTCAGCGTCGGGCGTACCGCGCGGACCGCCTCCACATGGCCCCAGGCCTGCGGGCCGGTGCCGAAGACCAGGAGGCGGCGCGCGTCCGGGGCCGCCAGGTGCTTGATCGCGGCGCCCGACACCGCGGGGGTCCGCAGGGAGGTCAGCGCGATGCCGTCGAGAAGCGCCAGGGGGGTGTGGACCGTGCCGTCCAGGAGGAGGTACAGGCCCTGGACGCGGGGGAGATCGCGGGCCGTGTTCTCCGGGGTGACGGTGGCGATCTTCACGCCGGTGTACGCCCTCGTGGCGGACGGCATCAGAAGCAGCTGGCCGCCGGGTACGTCCACCACACCGCGCGGCGGCTCCGCCTCCGGGTTCAGGCCCGCCTTGAGCACTGCTTCCACGGCCTCGATCGCCGCGGACATCGGGACGTACCGGGTCATCGCGTCGGCGTCGATGTAGGGCGGGGCCTCACTCATTGCTGGTTCCTTTCGGGGGCGGGCAGTTCAGGAGTATCTGCTCGCATTTGTCGCGCCCAATCCCCTGACGGGAACAGCCGTCCCTGCGAGAGCTTGTGCACCCTCTTACTCACGCGTCAGCTCCGCCCGTTAGCGTAGAGCGGTGAGCGAGACGACTACCCCTGCCCTCCAGTACCGCTTCGACGGCCCCGAAGACGCCCCCGTGCTGATCCTCGGCCCCTCGCTCGGCACCACCTGGCACATGTGGGACCGGCAGGTGCCCGAGCTGGTCAAGCAGTGGCGTGTGTTCCGCTTCGACATGCCCGGACACGGGGGTGCGCCCGCGCACCCCTGCGGCTCCGTCGGCGACCTCGTGCAGCGGCTTCTCGTCACGCTCGACGAGGTCGGCGTGCAGCGCTTCGGGTACGCGGGCTGCGCCTTCGGCGGCGCGATAGGGGCCGAGCTCGCCCTGCGGCACCCGCAGCGCGTCGCCTCCCTGGCGCTGATCTCCGCCTCGCCCCGCTTCGGCAGCGCCGACGAGTTCCGCCAGCGCGGGGTGATCGTGCGGAGCAACGGCCTGGACCCCATCGCGCGCACGTCCCCCGACCGCTGGTTCACGCCCGGCTTCGCCGCCGCGCAGCCCGCCATCACCGACTGGGCCGTACAGATGGTGCGGACGACCGACCCGGGCTGCTACATCGCCGCGTGCGAAGCCCTCGCAGCCTTCGACGTACGCGCCGAGCTGGGCCGGATAGGGGTGCCCACCCTCGTGCTCGTCGGGTCCGAGGACCAGGTCACCGGACAGGGCGAGGCCCGTACCCTCGTCGCCGGCATCCCCGACTCCCGTCTCGCCGTGGTGCCGGGGGCCTCGCACCTCGCCCCGGTCGAGCAGCCCGCCGCCGTCACCGACCTTCTCGTACGGCACTTCTCCACCGCCTGGCAGCTCGCGCCCGACGCCACCGGGACGCACGCGGCGATCAGCGCGACGCCGGTCAAGCCGGTGCTCGCCCCGCCGCCGCCCGTCTTCCCCGTGGCCGAGATCGGGCCCATGGAGCAGCCTGAGGCCGTGGGCGACGGCCGCCCCGACCTCTACGAAGCGGGGATCAAGGTCCGCCGCGAGGTGCTCGGTGACGCGCACGTCGACCGCGCGCTCGCCGCGGCCGACGACTTCTCCACGGACTTCCAGGAGCTCATCACGCGCTACGCGTGGGGCGAGGTCTGGAACCGCCCCGGCCTGGACCGGCGCTCCCGCAGCTGCGTCACCCTGACCGCGCTCGTCGCGGGCGGCCATCTGGACGAGTTGGCCTTCCACACCCGCGCCGCCCTGCGCAACGGCCTCACCCCGCAGGAGATCAAGGAAGTCCTTCTGCAGGCGGCCGTCTACTGCGGTGTCCCCGCGGCGAACTCCGCCTTCAAGGTCGCCCAGGCCGTGATCCGCGAGGAAACCACGCCCCAGGAGTGAGGCGTAGCAGGATGGGGGGATGACGACTGCCGCGAAGCGCATCAAGCTCACGAAGAAGACACACGCCTGCGTCCGACTGGAGCGGGACGGCCGGAGTCTGGTCATCGACCCGGGCGGCTTCAGCGAACAGGACGCGGCGCTCGGCGCCGACGCGATCCTGGTCACGCACGAGCACCCCGACCACTTCAGCGAGGAGCGGTTGCGGGCCGGTCTCGAGGCCAACCCCGCGGCCGAGATCTGGACCCTGCGCTCCGTCGCCGACAAGATCTCGGCGGCCTTCCCGGGGCGGGTGCACACCGTCGGGCACGGCGACACCTTCGAGGCCGCCGGGTTCGACGTACAGGTGCACGGGGAGCTGCACGCCGTGATTCACCCGGACATCCCGCGGATCACCAACGTCGGATATCTGGTGGACGGTTCGGTGTTCCACCCGGGCGACGCCCTGACCGTCCCCGCGCAGCCCGTGGACACGCTGATGCTGCCGGTGATGGCACCCTGGAGCAAGATCTCCGAGGTCATCGACTACGTGCGCGAGGTCAAGCCGCAGCGCGCCTACGACGTCCACGACGCCCTGCTCACGGACCTGGCCCGGCCGATCTACGACTCGCAGATCGGGTCCCTCGGCGGCGCCGAGCACCTGCGGCTCACCCCGGGGGAGTCCGCCGAGCTGTGACCGGCGGGCCCGGCACTGTCAGTGGCGTTCGGTAGGTTGGGAAGCATGCGCATTGCCACCTGGAACGTGAACTCGATCACCGCTCGGCTGCCCAGGCTCCTCGCCTGGCTGGAGAGCAGCGGTACGGATGTGCTGTGCATCCAGGAGACCAAGACGACCGCGGAGCAGTTCCCCGCCGCCGAGCTCCGCGAGCTCGGGTACGAGTCGGCGGTGAACGCGACAGGACGGTGGAACGGCGTCGCGCTGGTCTCCCGCGTGGGCCTCGAGGACGTGACGACCGGCCTGCCCGGCGGCCCCGACTACGACGGGGTCCAGGAGCCGCGCGCCATCTCCGCCACCTGCGGCCCCGCCCGCGTCTGGTCGGTGTACGTGCCCAACGGCCGCGAGGTGGACCACGCGCACTTCGCGTACAAGCTGCGGTGGTTCGAGGCGCTGAAGACCGCGGTCGCCGCCGACGCGGCGGGCGCCCGGCCCTTCGCGGTCCTCGGGGACTTCAATGTGGCGCCGACCGACGCGGACGTGTGGGACCCCTCCCTGTTCGAGGGCGCCACGCATGTGACCCCCGCCGAGCGCGCGGCACTCGCGGCGCTGCGGGAAGCGGGCCTCTCGGACATCGTGCCGCGACCCCTGAAGTACGACCACCCGTTCACGTACTGGGACTACCGCCAGCTCGGCTTCCCCAAGAACAAGGGCATGCGCATCGACCTGGTGTACGGGAACGAGGCGTTCGCGAAGGCCGTCTCGGACTCGTACGTGGACCGCGAGGAGCGCAAGGGCAAGGGCGCCTCGGACCACGCGCCGGTCGTGGTGGACCTGGACGTGTGACCCAGGGGCGCCGGCCGGGGTGAAAGACCTCCGGTCGGCACCCCCGCCTGCTCCCTACGGCTCGAGCAGCCGCAGATCCACCGACTCCGCGATCGCGGCGAGCCCCGCGTCCCCGGGATGCAGATGGTCTCCGCTGTCGTACGCGGGCAGCATCCGCGCCGGGTTCGCCGGGTCCCGCAGCACCGCGTCGAAGTCCAGGACGGCGTCGAAGCCGTCGCCGCCGCGCAGGTAGTCGTTGACCTTGACCCGTTCCGCGTCCGCCGCCGCCGTGCACAGGGACTCGCCCTGGCAGGGCGCGATGGTCGCTGCCACCACGCGCAGCCCCCGCGCGTGGGCCCGCTCGGAGATCTCCCGCATACCGGCGATCACCTGGTCCGCCGACGCGCCCCACCGCACGTCATTGATGCCCTGGAAGACGACGACCGTACGGGCCGACGTCTGGGCGAACACATCACGGTCCAGGCGGTGCAGCGCGCTGACGCCGCCCGTGTCGGTGGAGACACCGTCGCCGGGGTAGCGGTCCGCGACGACGCGGTTCGCCGAGATCCCCTGGTTCAGGACACCGAAGCGCGGGACGTCGTCCTGCTGGAGCAGCCGCGTGGCGAGGACGTTGGGCCAGCGGCGGTTCGCGTCCTGCGTCGACTTCACGCCGTCCGTGATGGAGTCGCCGAGCAGCACCACCGACCCGGGACCGCCGCCCACGTCGACCCCCGTGAGCAGCGGCCAGGTGGTGATCGTCGACGTGTACGCCGCCGGGGAGCCTTCGGCCGCGTGGTCGCCGGGGCTGCTCACGTACGAGCGCTGGATGGCCTGGCTGTGCACGGGGGCGGTCGTCACCGTCTCGGGGAGGTGGAAACTGACCAGGAGATTCGTGTCCTCGGGCACGTCGAAGTCGAGCGGGTCGCTGAACGCCTGCGCGCCCGCCGGGACTTCGGTGCCCGTCTTGCCGCGGAAGGAGAGCGCCTGGGGTTCGCCCCGCGCCCCCGCCCCGGACTCCTGCACCGCCACCGTCGCGCTCCCGATCCGCACCGGGGCGGAGGCGAAGGTGTTGTCGAGCCTGATCCGCACCCGCGGCCCACCCGCACTGGTGTGGACGACCAGCCGCACGGTCCGGTCGGTCCACGGGCCCACCGCCGTGTAACCGGCCGTCGACGTCGACCAGCTGCCGGTCCACCCCTTGGCCGGCTGCCGCACGGAGAGCGCGAAGACGTGCAGATCCGGGGCGCCCGGGTCCTTGGGCAGAGTCACCGAGGTGACCTCGCGCCCACGCGCCACCGGCACGGTCACCACGTACAGCCGTGTCTTCTCGGCGAGTTGGCCGCCCGGGGTGTTCAGGTGCGGGAGCGCGACCGCCTTGGTGGCAAGCGGGCCCGAGCGCCAGTCCGGCGCCGTCAGGCGGTACGTCCCCTTCGAACCGTCCCGGTAGCGCACCGTCCCCGTGCCGCTCGCCTCGCCGCCCGTGCCCGCGACCAGGAACGCCAGTGCGTCCCCGCGCCCGCGCACCCGCACGGACTGCCCGTCGGCGCGGACGTTGTCCTTCTCGCCGGCGGCCGTGCGGGGCAGGGTGAGCCGAGCCCCGTCCACGGCGAGCGAACGGCCCGGGGTCCAGCCCGCCGCGTCGAGATCCCGCGCCGAGAACGAACCGCCCGAGCCGTCGAAGTCCGCGTCGCCGGGCCGCGCGTCATCGCTGATCGCCCGGTTGTCGAAGAGCCGCTCCAGAGGGAGCGGCCCGGGTCTGTGCGGAGCGGCCTGCGCCGTCGCCACGGGGACGGCGCCGCTGATCACCGCGAGTACGGCGGCCGCACCCCAGATACGTGAGATACGCGAGGTACGCGAGCTGCGTGGGCGCACACCAGACCCCTCCCCTTGGCTGAAGCCGAAGCTGACGTGACGACAGGTGCGCCATGAAGCTAAGGAGGTGGGAGAGAAGCGTCAATGAGGTGTGCGTGAACATGACCCGAACTTGCCGGGATACCGGGGTGATCGCGTTGAGCGCGATACGGCCGTTCGAGTGGGGCGGCCGCTGCCTGCCGCACCCGAACGGCCTCCCGGCGCCGGGGGCCATGCGCGGGTGGAGCTAGACCATGGGGGTCGGGTTCAGCGCCGTCAGGCCCACGGTGGTGGTGAAGACGGTCTCGCCGTCCTGCCGGCCGGTGACGCGGACCGTGCAGGCGTCGGGCGAGGTGGCGTCGGTGTCGACGATCTCGGCGTCCACCCAGCACGGGGTGTCGAACTCCGCGTACCGGTGGAAGGTGCTGTCAAGGGTGACGGGGAGGACCGGGCGGTCCTGCGACCCGATGGCGTGCGCCGCCTGGCGCGCCGCCTCCAGGAGGACCATGCCGGGTACGTGGTCCACGTAGTGGTCGAAGAGCACCGGATGGGTCGCGTTGACCCGAAGCTGCCAGCGCCCGGCCTGCTCGGTGGGGGCGAGGACCACGTCGAACGGCGAGGTACGGGCGACCAGTTGGGGCAACACGGACGCGCCGGGGATCACGGGCCCGGTCGAGCTCTCCAGGCGTGCGGCACGCAGGCGGCGGTACGCCTCCGGTGAGGTGGTGGTGAAGCTGGCCCCGCCCGTGGCGATGATGCGCTCGGCGTGCCGGATGGTGGCCTCGTACCGCAGACCGGCAAGGCGGTTGCCGCGGCGGCGGATCTCGGTGCAGGTCACGGAGAGTTCGAGGTCGGCCGGAGCGGAGTCCATGACCAGGCCTTCGGGAAGCGCGGTGTAGTTCAGGTCCCACAGCAGGAACTTGTGGGTGAGCGCCACGTCGAAGACCGTGTGGGACAGGAGCGCACCGACCTGGCGTATGGTCTCGGCGATCAGCAGGGGGTCGTACCTGCCGTGCACGGAGCCGTAGAAGCTGTGGCCGCGGGGCCACTGGGCGGTCACGGTGAACTGCTCGTCGCTCAGCTGGCGTATGCCGGTGAGGAATACCTCGGCCACCGCGGCCCGGTGCACGAACTCTCGCGGGACGGTCCTGGTCAGCGTGGCTTCGATGCTCCCCACCGTGCGTCTCGCGGCCGAGTGGTGCGTGTCCGTGGTGCGGACCGACTCCGTTGACTCCAGCGTCTGCAGCATGGCTTCCCCCATAGAGATGTCGACAGACCGAGGCGTGCTTGGCTGGGAAAAAGATACGTACTTCGTGGTTTGGTTTACAACAAGATTCACGAGCAACTTTTCGGCGCTCTGTGGGTCGTTGACTGATCCAGCATCTGAAGATCCTGTGTTTCCGCAGGTGGGATGGGTGTTGGCGGCTCGGCACCGGCCGATCGGTGTTGCGTACATCCATGAGGATCTTGCTCGCACAGGGCTGTGCCCGTGCTGTTTCCGGTATGTTCCTGACGCAGAACATCCGGTCCACGCGGTTTTGTTTCCTTCTCTTTAACGCCGGGCCACATCGCGCCACACCGCGCCACGCCACTCAACGGGGAGACCTCGTGCAGCACTTGGAACAGATACGGCTCGCCGCCGTGAACATCGACGGCGTGCTCCTCAACGACACCTTCAGCCCCGTGATCCACCACTTCATCACCAGCCGCGGCGGCAGCTACGACGCCGCGACCGAGCGCGAGATCTTCTCCCAGACCCAGTTGACCGCCTGCAAGGCCCTCGGGGCGGCGGCGGGGATGACGGAAACCGCGGAGGAGGTCCGGGACCTCTACTTCGCCGAGCGCGAGGAGTACCTCGCCAAGGACCCGATCCGCGTCCACGACGGAGCGGCCGAACTCCTGCGCCGGCTGCGCTCCTTGGGCCTGCGGACGATCTGCTACGGCGGTCTGGAGAAGACCCACTTCGACCGCCACCTCGGCACACTGGCCCCGCTCTTCGACGAGCCCCACTACGTGTGCACCAACGACTTCAGGCCCGGCGTCCAGGAGATCGTCCGCGACGTCTTCGGGCTCGCACCGGCCCAGGTGGTCTTCATCGACGACGTGGCGCGGGTCGCCGAGGTGGCCAAGGATCTCGGTGTGCCGTTCATCGGTCACCCGAGCGGCTTCGAGCACGGCCACCAGGGCGAGTTGATGCGCCGGGCCGGCGTGCGGCACGTGGTCGGGTCACTCGGGGAGATCGACGAGGACCTGCTGCGCACGGTCGACGCCGAGGCCGCGGCCGGGACCGTGTGGTCCTGAACCGCCTTGCGGCAGCCAACAGTTGATGTGACAGGGGAAAAGTACGTGACAGGGGAGAGGAACGTCATGGGGGAGAAGTCGATGAACACGCACGGGGCACTGCTCGACGGCCGGGTGGCACTGATCACGGGGGCGAGCAGCGGGATCGGAGAGGCCGCGGCCCGCGTCTTCGCCCGCGAGGGCGCCAAGGTCGTCCTCGCGGCACGCAGGGAGGACCGGCTCAAGCAGCTCGTGGCCCAACTGCGCGACGCGGGGCACGAGGCGGAGTACGTGGTGACGGACGTGACGCGTCCCGCGGACACGGCGGCGGCGGTGGCCCACGCGGTGGACCGCTTCGGAAAGCTGGACGCCGCCTTCAACAACGCGGGCTGGGGCACCGGGCGTACCCCGCTGCACCTCATGGACGACGGTCTCTACGACCAGATCATGGACGTCAACGTACGCGGGGTGTGGAACTGCCTGCGTGCCGAGATCACCTCGATGCTCGCTTCCGGGGGCGGCGCGATCGTGAACACCAGCAGTGTGGGCGGTCTTCTCGCCACCCCGGTGGCCGCGCCCTACGTGGCCGCGAAGCACGCGGTCCTCGGGCTCACCAAGGCCGCGGCCGCGGAGTACGCGGCGCAGGGGATCAGGGTGAACGCGCTGGCCCCGGGCACGACGCGGACCGAGGTCGTGGGGGAGTGGTTCGCCGCGAACCCCGGCATCGAGGAGGCGCTGCACCAGGCGACCCCGCAGCCGCGCACCGCGGAGCCCGAGGAAGTGGCCGAGGCGGCCGCGTGGCTTCTCAGCGACCGCGCCTCGTTCGTCACGGGCATGACCATGCCGGTGGACGGCGGGCTCACCATCGTGTGACGCGTGGTGCTCGCCGAGACCCAAGGGGCGGTCGCGGCGCGGGACGCACTCTTGCGTGAACGATCTCAAAAGCATATGCGACTGACGTATTGATTACATACAGACCTGGCGGTTTAGAATGGACCGTCAGCGTGCATCGGCACGTGGAGGTATACAGGGCCCGCACGGATGGGCACAGATGGGTGGAGTGGCCATGGCGAAGCAGGACCGCGGGATCAGGACCCGCCGCGTGATCCTCGAGGCGGCCGCCGGCGTTTTCGAGGAGTGCGGGTACGAGGCCGCCAAAATCACGGACATCCTGACCCGGGCGGAAGTGACCAAGGGCGCGCTGTACTTCCACTTCGAGTCCAAGGAGGCGCTCGCCCTCGCGGTCCTGGCCGCGCAGGTGAGCGAGGGGCTGCCGGTCATCCCCCGCAAGTCCAAGCTCCAGGAGGTGGTGGACATCGGCATGGTGTTCGCCCACCGCCTGACGTACGACCCGGTGGTGCGCGGGAGCGTGCGCCTCGCCCTGGACGACACGGGCCCGCGGCTCGACCGCAGCGGTCCGTACCGCAACTGGTCCGAGCTGAACGTGGAGGCGCTGCGGCAGGCCAAGAACAACGGCGAGCTGCTGCCGCACGTCGATCCGCTGGAGTCCGGCCTGATCATCGTCGGCGCGTACGCCGGCATCAACATGATGGCGCGGTCGACGGGCGAGCAGGCGGAGCTGCGCCACCGGGCAGCGGCCCTGTACCGGCACATCATGCCCAGCATCGCGCTGCCGGGCGTGCTCGCCACCCTGGACATGTCCCCTGGGCGCGGCGAGCTGGTCGAGGCGGAGATGGCACGGACGGACGTACGGGAGGACGTGGGCGCGGGGGTCTGAGGCGGCCGTCCGCGGCATACTCCGCGCGGGTCGGACCGGGCGCCCTTGTGGCGTACCGGTCCGGCCCGCGTTTTTCGTGTGCGTGCCGTCAGCGAGGCCGCCCCCGACAAAGAAGCAGCCCCCGACAAACGGCAGGACCGCTTGCCGGGGGCGGCTGACTCAGGTGGCCCAGCGTCCGTCGCCCGGCGAGGTCACGCGCGGTCCGTGCAGGGCTGTGTCGGAGCCTGCCGGGCTGAGCCGGTCAAGGACCTCCGGGGCGGCGATGCACGGGAGTTGAAGGCTCCAGAAGCCGCTCAGGGCATGCCGTGACAGCCACTGGAAGTCGTCGCGGCTCAGCACCTCGAAACCGACCGTCGCCGCCACCAGCGCGGCCACGATGCTCTGCCGTGAGGCGCCCGGCGCCAGCGAGCCCTCTCTGGCCGCCTCGGCGAGGAGCCGCTGCACGCAGGCCTGCCACTCCTGGCACAGGTCGGTCCGACTGGCGCCGTGGCCCGCGCAGTTGAGCCGGAAACCGGCGCGGACGACGGTGTCGGAACGCAGGAGCTCGGCGAGCGCGTGCGAGGTGTCGATCAGACACTGGAGGGACGAGGTGCCGGCGCGGTAGGACTGCCGCGCCGCACCCTGGAGCGCACGGGACGCCTGCCGCACCACCTCGGTGGCCAGCGCTTCCTTGCTGTCGAAGTGGAAGTACAACGCCCCTGAGCTGACGCCTACTTGATGGCTGATGTTCGTGAGGCTGGTGCGGGTGAAGCCGTGCTGGTGGAACGCGAGGGCGGCCGCGGCGATCAGCTGCGATCGTGTACGAACGGCCCGTTCCTGCTTGGTCATGAGATTCCTGACGGTTCTTGGGCGGGGGCGGGCGGCCCGGGTGACTGCGGGGCCCGCGGGGGCGGCTGGTCCATGAACTGTATTTAAACCGCCAAGTCTGTTTTGTTTCTACAGTTAGCGCCAATCTTTCCCGTAGCGTTGCGGCGTCAAGGGGTGGTGAGGGCGCCGCTACGTCAGAGTTGGTGTGGTTGTGTCCGTATTTGGCTTCCCTGCGGCGTCGGTCTCAAAGGAACTTTCTTCTTTGACAAACCGGCACCGAGGTTTGTAAATTTCTACCCGTCTTGACGCGAGGTAGTAGCTGAGCTGCATCGATCGAGGGGGAAGACGATGAATCAGAGTGCGGCAAACCTTCTGGAGCCTCATATATCGACCTCACGCGACATGAGAATGTCCGTGCTGGTCAGGCCGACAGGTGTCCCGGGGAGGGAAGTTCGCGGCACGAGCGACGTATGGCGCGTGCTGGTGGCCGAGAGCGACGTCGACGACGCCAACAGCCTGGTGAGGGGGTTGCGCAGGCACAGCCACGAGGTCGAGCACGTCACGACGGGGCGGGAGGCGCTGCGTTCGTACGAGAGCGCCGACCTGATGCTCCTCGACCTCGAACTGCCCGACCTGGACGGGCTGGAGGTCTGCCGGGACATCCGGCGGGTCAGCAACATCCCGATCATCGCCGTCACCGGCCGCGGCAGCGAGCTGGACCGTGTGCTCGGCCTCCAGGCAGGCGCCGACGACTACCTGGTGAAGCCTTACGGGTTCCGGGAGTTGATGGCCCGTATGGAGGCGGTCATGCGCCGGACCACGCGACAGCCGTCGTCCACCGCCGAGTCCATCTCCCGCGGGCCGTTGAGCATCGACGCGGGCTCCCGCGAGGTCAGCCTCGAAGGCAGGCGCATCGACGTGACGCGCAAGGAGTTCGACCTCCTCTTCCTGCTCGCCTCCCACCCCGACACCGTCATCCCGCGCAAGCAGCTCATGCAGCGGGTCTGGGGTGACTCGTGGTCCCGCAGGACCGTCGACACCCATGTCAGCAGCCTGCGCAACAAGCTGGGCTGCAGCGGCTGGATCATCACCGTCCGGGGTGTCGGATTCCGGTTCGGTCAGGTGTGAGCGTTCACCAGTGCCCGCACGTAGCCCCGCACGAAGCACCGCACTTCCCGACTCGGCCGAGAGACCTCCGGAGACACCCGTGACGCATCGGACAGCCGCCCGCCCGACTACGAGCACCCTGTGCCAGGGCGACGGATGCAAGTACCGCGCGGCGACCGGCGAGGGCAGCCGCCTCGCCGTGCGGGGACAACGCCTCTGCCCGCTGTGCCGGGAAGGATTCGTCGTACAGCTTCGTCGGCTGCCCGGACTCCACGAGGATTGCGGCAGCGTATTGGGCGGCGGAACGGCGCAATTGCCGGGGGAGCGGGCGACCGGTGGCGGATCGCTTCCCGGAATGCCCTTCAACGGCGCCGCCGCCGATGTGCGGACCTCTATTCTGACCACCCTGAGTTCATGGTGCGGACTTGTCGCGGAGGGGCGGGGAATTTCCGCTCCCCGGCGTTCCGTAGAACCCCTTTCTCTCTTCCTCGTGCGGCATGTCGACTGGCTGGCCGTTCACCCCGCCGTCGGTGAGGCCACCAGGGAAGTGGCCCTGCTCGCCCGCAGGGCCCGCCGGATCGCCCACGGGGAGCGGCGGCGCACCGTCCGCGTCGGGCCCTGTGCGACACAGGGCTGCGGAGGGGAGCTCACCGCGGCCGTCAACCCGGCCACCGGGGCCGCGGCCACCGAGATCCGGTGCGACCGGAACGCCGAGCACGTGTGGGAGCGCCATCAGTGGACGGAGCTCAGCAGGGCGATCGCCCAGGTGCCCAAGGCCGCGGCCGCTGAACAGCAGCCCACCGCACGCTGGTTGACGGCGGCGGACGTGTGCAGGCTCTGGGGCACCCCGAAAGGCACCGTCTACCGGCTCGCCAGCGAGCAGCGGTGGCGGCGCGAGCAGCGCGTCGGGCGTACCTACTACTTCGAGCAGGACGTGCACGAGAGCTTCAGCCGCCGTGCGGCGCGCACCCTCTGACCCATCCCTCCCACCCCTCTCACCCCCACCCGCCCCCCCCACGAGGCCCGATCGGCAGCCGCCGGCCGGGCCTTGTCGCATGTCATGGCCGTGCCGCGGTACAGGCAGGGCTGAGCTGCCGTTCTGACCGGCATTTGACATTCCTCTGGCAATTCTCCCGCACGTTTCTGTCGGATTCCCGCACCTATTCATGACTCAACTTCACCAACGTATGACATGGGAAATCTTGAAAAGGACAGCACCGGCGAAGAAGCTTATTAATAGCTTCCGCTGCTCTGTGTCGAGCTGTCGGGCAGGAATTCGACGATTACCAAGGAGATGCGTATGGACGCTGCAGTGATTGTCGTGGGGGCGGGGCCGGCCGGGCTTGTGCTCGCCGGTGAGCTCAGGCTCGCGGGCGTCGATGTCATCGCCCTGGAGCGCCTGCCGGAGCGGACCGGCGAGTCCCGCGGGCTCGGTTTCACCGCCCGCACCATGGAGGTGTTCGACCAGCGCGGTCTGCTCACCCGCTTCGGCGACGTGGAGACCAGCAACGTGGGCCACTTCGGCGGCCTGCCGGTGGACTTCGGGGTGCTCGAAGGCGCGCACCAGGCGGCGAAGTCCGTGCCGCAGTCGCAGACCGAGGCGGCGCTCGAGGCCTGGGTGAACGAACTGGGCACGGACCTGCGACGCGGACACGAAGTGACGTCCATCGAGGACGACGGCGACGGCGTCGAGGTGGGCGTGCGCGGCCCCGACGGTGAATACACCCTGCGCGCCGCCTACTTGGTCGGCTGTGACGGCGGCCGCAGCATGGTGCGCAAGGCCGGCGGGTTCGACTTCCCCGGCACCGCGTCGACGATGGAGATGTTCCTCGCCGACGTGGAGGGGCTCGGTCTCGAACCCCGCATGATCGGCGAGACGTTCGCGAACGGCATGGTCATGGTCGGCCCGCTGCCCGGCGGCGTCACGCGCCTCATCCTCTGCGAACGCGGCACCCCGCCGCAGAAGCGCACCAGCGCTCCCTCGTACGAGGAAGTCGTCGTCGGCTGGAAGCGCGTGACGGGCGAGGACATCTCGCACGGCAAGCCGATCTGGGTGAGTTCCTTCGGCGACGCCACCCGGCAGGCCACCGAGTACCGGCGCGGGCGGATTCTGCTCGCGGGCGACTCCGCGCACATCCATCTGCCCGCCGGCGGCCAGGGCATGAACACCAGCATCCAGGACGCCGTGAACCTCGGCTGGAAGCTCGCGGCCGTGGTGCGGGGCAAGGCGCCCGAAGCGCTGCTCGACACCTACCACGACGAGCGGCACCCCGTCGGGCAGCGGCTCCTGATGAACACCCGCGCCCAGGGCCTGCTGTTCCTCAGCGGCTCCGAGGTGCAGCCGCTGCGCGACGTCCTGTCCGAACTCATCCAGTACGAGGACGTCAGCCGCCACCTCGCGGGCATGGTCAGCGGCCTGGAGATCCATTACGACGTCGGGGGCGGGCGGCATCCGCTGCTCGGCCGCCGGATGCCCGACCTGGAACTGGTGGGCGCCGACCTCAAGACCCGGGCCACGCGACTGCTGCACTCCGGGCGCGGCCTCCTGCTCGACCTGGCGGACAACGCCGTGCTGCGGCGCAGGGCCGCGGGCTGGGCCGACCGCGTGGACGTGGTGACCGCCGCCCCGCACGGCCTGGCCGAGAACAGCCAACTGGCCGGTACCACCGCCGTCCTGGTCCGCCCCGACGGCTATGTCGCCTGGGCCGCGCCCGGCAGCCATGACGACCTGCCCATGTCCCTGGAGCGCTGGTTCGGACCGTCCCGCTAGAGCGGCCGACGGACACGGCAGACCAGATCCACCACACACGCACGACGACCGGACCGATCCGGTCGTCGAGGAGAGAGAAGACATGCACAGCACTCTGATCGTGGCCCGGATGGACCCCGGTTCCGGTGTCGACGTGGCCCGTCTGTTCGGCGAGTTCGACGACACCGAGATGCCGCACCGGATGGGCACACGCCGCCGCCAGCTGTTCTCGTACCGCGGCCTGTACTTCCATCTGCAGGACTTCGACCAGGACAACGGCGGCGAGCTGATCGAGGAGGCCAAGACCGACCCGCGGTTCGTCGGCATCAGCCAGGACCTCAAGCCGTTCATCGAGGCATACGACCCGGCGACCTGGCGCTCGCCCGCCGACGCCATGGCCAAGCGCTTCTACAACTGGGAGGCCTCCCAGTGACGGGTCGTCGGGTCGTCATCACGGGGATCGGTGTCGTCGCCCCGGGCGGCATCGGGACCAAGAACTTCTGGGGCCTGCTCAGCGAGGGCCGTACGGCGACGCGCGGCATCACCTTCTTCGACCCGGAGCCCTTCCGCTCCCGGGTCGCCGCCGAGATCGACTTCGACGCCGAGGCGCAGGGCCTGAGCCCGCAGGAGATCCGGCGCATGGACCGGGCCGCGCAGCTCGCCGTCGTGGCGACGCGCGAGGCGGTCGCCGACAGCGGCGTGGAGCTCGGGGCCTACGACCCCCACCGCGTCGGCGTGACCATCGGCAGCGCCGTCGGCGCGACGACGGGGCTCGACGAGGAGTACCGCGTCGTCAGTGACGGCGGCCGGCTCGGTCTCGTCGACCACGCGTACGCCGTGCCGCACCTCTACAACTTCCTGGTGCCCAGCTCGTTCGCCGCCGAGGTCGCCTGGGCCGTCGGCGCCGAGGGCCCCTCCACCGTGGTGTCCACGGGCTGCACCTCCGGCATCGACTCGGTGGGCCACGCGGTGGAACTCATCCGCGAGGGCAGCACCGACGTCATGATCGCCGGGTCGTCCGACGCGCCGATCTCACCGATCACGCTGGCCTGCTTCGACGCGATCAAGGCCACCACCCCGCGCCACGACGCGCCCGGCGAGGCATCACGGCCCTTCGACAACACCCGCAACGGGTTCGTCCTCGGCGAGGGCTCCGCCGTCTTCGTCCTCGAGGAGCTGGAGAGCGCGCGGCGCAGGCACGCCCACATCTACGCCGAGATCGCGGGCTACGGGGCGCGCAGCAACGCGTACCACATGACGGGTCTGCGGCCCGACGGCGCGGAGATGGCCGAGGCGATCCGGGTGGCGCTCGACGAAGCCCGGATGAACGGCGACCAGATCGACTACATCAACGCGCACGGCTCCGGCACCAAGCAGAACGACCGGCACGAGACCGCGGCCTTCAAGAAGGCACTCGGCGACCACGCGTACCGCACGCCGGTGAGCTCCATCAAGTCGATGGTGGGCCACTCGCTGGGCGCGATCGGCTCCATCGAGATCGCCGCGTCCGCGCTGGCCATGGAGTACGACGTGGTGCCCCCGACCGCCAACCTGCACACCCCCGACCCGCAGTGCGACCTCGACTACGTGCCGGTCACGGCGCGCGACCAGCGCACGGACACGGTCCTGACCGTCGGCAGCGGGTTCGGCGGATTCCAGAGCGCCATGGTGCTCGCCAACCCCGAGAGGAAGGGCGCATGACAGCCTCCGCCGTGGTCACGGGCCTGGGCATCGCATCCCCCAACGGCCTGGGCACAGACGACTACTGGGCGGCCACCCGCAGCGGGAAGAGCGGCATCGGGCGCGTCACGCACTTCGACCCGACGCCCTACCCGGCCACGCTCGCGGGCGAGGTCCCCGGCTTCGTCGCCGAGGAGCATCTGCCCAGCAGGCTGCTGCCGCAGACCGACCGGATGACGCGCATCGCGCTCGTCGCCACCGACTGGGCGCTCGCCGACGCGGGCGTCGAGCCGGAGAAGATGTCCGAGTACGACATGGGCGTCATCACGGCGAGCTCGTCCGGCGGCTTCGAGTTCGGGCAGGGCGAGCTGGAGAAGCTGTGGGGCAAGGGAAGCCAGTACGTCTCCGCGTACCAGTCCTTCGCATGGTTCTACGCCGTCAACAGCGGCCAGATCTCCATCCGCAACGGCATGAAGGGTCCGAGCGGGGTCGTCGTCAGCGACCAGGCCGGCGGCCTCGACGCGCTCGCCCAGGCGCGCCGCCAGATACGCAAGGGCACCAGCCTGATCGTCTCCGGTTCCATCGACGCCTCCATCTGCCCCTGGGGCTGGGTGGCGCAGTTGTCCGGTGGCCGGCTCAGCACCGAGGACCAGCCGAACCGCGCCTACCTGCCGTTCGACGCCGACGCCGCCGGGCATGTGCCCGGCGAGGGCGGCGCGATCCTCGTCGTGGAGGACGAGGAGGCGGCCCGCGGGCGCGGCGCGAAGATCTACGGCTCCATCGCCGGGTACGGCGCGACCTTCGACCCGAAGCCGGGCAGCGGACGCGAACCCGGCCTGCGCAAGGCCATCGAGATCGCACTCGCGGACGCCGACGTGGCCCCCGAGGACGTCGACGTCGTCTTCGCGGACGCCGCCGCCGTACCCGAACTCGACCGCGTCGAGGCGGAGGCACTCAACGCGGTCTTCGGCCGCGGCGGAGTCGTCGTGACGGCACCGAAGACGATGACGGGACGGCTCTACTCGGGCGCGGCCCCGCTGGACGTGGCCGCCGCGCTGCTCGCCATGGACGAGGGCCTGATCCCGCCCACGGTGAACGTCGCGCCCGACGCCGCCTACGGCCTCGACCTGGTCGTCAACCAGCCGCGCCCCGCCGAGGTGCGCACCGCGCTGGTCCTGGCCCGCGGCGAGGGCGGCTTCAACTCCGCCCTGGTCGTCCGCGCCGCCGACTAGGCGGCCCACAGACAGCGCCCCGCCGGCCTCCACATCCCCCGCGAGGCCGGCGGGGCGCGCGGCACCCTCCACACGCCTGCCGCAGCAACACCCCACCTGACCGCACCACGAAGGGAACCACGTGTCCGCACAACGCTTCACCCTCGAAGACCTCAAGCGCATCCTCCTCGAAGGCGCGGGCGCCGCGGAGGGCGTCGACCTCGACGGCGACATCCTCGACACCCCGTTCGAGGACCTGGGCTACGAGTCGCTGGCGATGCTCGAGACGAGCAGCCGAATAGAGCGCGAGTACGGCGTGACCCTCGACGAGGACATGGTCACCGACGCCGCCACCCCCCGCCGGTTCATCGAAGCGGTCGGCGAGCAGCTCGCCCCCACGGCCACCGCCGCCTGACCGGCTCGCATCAAGGGAGAACCGAACACCATGGCACAGGACAATCAGCGCGTCGCCCTCATCACCGGAGCCACCAGCGGGATCGGCCTCGCCGCCGCCCGGCTCCTCGCCACACAGGGACACCAGGTGTTCATCGGCGCACGTGACGCCGAGAACGTCGCCGCGACCGTCAAACAACTGCAGGACGAGGGACTCGACGCCGACGGCGCCGTCCTCGACGTACGCGACGAGGCAGCCGTCAAGGCCTTCGTGCAGGCGGCGGTCGACCGCTTCGGCACCGTCGACGTCCTGGTGAACAACGCCGGGCGCAGCGGCGGCGGTGTCACCGCCGACATCACCGACGAGCTGTGGCACGACGTCATCGACACCAACCTCAACAGTGTCTTCCGCATGACCCGCGAGGTGCTCAACACCGGCGGCATGCGGCACAAGGACCGCGGCCGGATCATCAACATCGCCTCGACCGCCGGCAAGCAGGGCGTGGTGCTGGGCGCGCCCTACTCGGCGTCCAAGCACGGCGTCGTCGGGTTCACCAAGTCGCTCGGCAACGAGCTCGCCCCGACCGGCATCACCGTCAACGCGGTCTGCCCCGGCTATGTCGAGACGCCGATGGCCCAGCGCGTGCGCGAGGGGTACGCCGCCGCCTACGACACCTCCGAGGACGCCATCCTCGCGAAGTTCCAGTCCAAGATCCCGCTCGGCCGCTACTCCACGCCGGAGGAGGTCGCGGGTCTCGTCGGGTACCTCGCCTCGGACACCGCCGGATCCATCACCGCGCAGGCCCTCAACGTCTGTGGCGGCCTCGGCAACTTCTGAGCCGCGAGCGGCACCGACCCGACCAACAGTCAAGGAGCGTGAACATGTCGCAGCACGGCCTGCGTGAGGTGGAGCACGAGATCAGTGTGGAGGCACCGGCCGACGCCGTGTACCGGCTGATCGCGGAGGTACGGAACTGGCCGCGCATCTTCCCCCCGACGATCTACGTCGACCAGGTGGAGAGCAGCGGGAACGAGGAGCTCATCAGGATCTGGGCGACCGCCAACGGCGAGGCCAAGAACTGGTCGTCGCGCCGCACCCTCGATCCCGGGGCCCGGCGGATCACCTTCCGGCAGACGGTCTCCACGCCGCCCGTCGCCTCGATGGGCGGCACCTGGATCATCGAGGCGCTCTCGGCGACCTCGTCCCGGATACGCCTTCTGCACGACTACCGCGCGGTCGACGACGACCCCGCGGGCCTGAAGTGGATCGACGAGGCGGTCGACCGCAACTCGCGCTCCGAACTGGCCGCCCTGAAGGAGAACGTCGAACGGGCGCACGCCGCCGAGGAGTTGACGTTCTCCTTCGAGGACACCGTGCAGATCGAGGGCTCGGCCAAGGACGTCTACGGCTTCATCAACGAGGCCGACCTGTGGGCGGAGCGTCTGCCGCACGTGGCCAAGGTCCGCCTCGACGAGGACACCCCGGGCCTGCAGACCCTGGAGATGGACACCAGGGCGAAGGACGGCTCCACCCACACCACGAAGTCGTACCGGGTGACCTTCGAGCACCACAAGATCGCCTACAAGCAGGTCACCCTGCCGGCCCTGATGACGCTGCACACCGGCTACTGGACGTTCGAGGAGAACGGCACCGGGGTCGCCGCGTCGTCCCAGCACACGGTGGTCCTGAACCCGGACAACATCGCCCGGATTCTCGGCCCGGACGCGACGGTCGCCGACGCCAGGGAGTACGTGCACTCGGCGCTCAGCACCAACAGCCGCGCCACCCTCGGCCATGCCAAGGACTACGCGGAGTCGAGGGCCTGACCATGCCGTCGCACCAGCACGAGAGCCACCAGGACCATCGCCTGGACAGTCAGGTCATCGTCGTGGGTGCCGGTCCCGTGGGCCTGATGCTCGCCGGGGAGCTGCGGCTCGGCGGCGCCGACGTCATCGTCCTGGAGAGGAGGGAGGTCCCGACAACGGAGTCGCGGGCCTCCACCCTGCACGCCAGGACCATGGAGATCCTCGACAGCCGCGGCCTCCTGGAGAAGTTCGGCACCCCGCCGAACGAACCCCGCGGTCACTTCGGTGGCATCCCGCTCGACCTGACGCTGCCGAGCCCCTATCCCGGGCAGTGGAAGGTCCCGCAGACCCGCACCGAGGAGGTCCTCCAGGAGTGGGCCCTGTCTCTCGGCGCGGATCTGCGGCGCGGGCATGACGTACGCGCGCTGACCGTCGAGGACGACTACGTCGAGGTCGAGGCGGCGGGGCCCGAGGGCGCCGTGCGGCTGCGTGCCCTGTGCGTCGTCGGCTGCGACGGCGAGAACAGCGCCGTGCGGCGCCTGACCGGGGCCGACTTCCTCGGCACGGACGCCGGGCGTGAGCTCATACGGGCGGACGTCGACGGGATCGACGTACCGGGCCGGCGCTTCGAGCGCCTGGAGAACGGGCTCGCCATCGCGGCGCGCAGGGACGACGGTGTCACGCGCGTCATGGTGCACGAGTTCGGCCGCCCGGTCGGCGCGCGCACCGGCGAGCCGTCGTTCGACGAACTGTGCGCGGTGTGGCGGCGGGTCACCGGGGAGGACATCAGCGGCGGAACCCCGCTGTGGATCAACTCCTTCGGGGACGCGAGCCGTCAGCTCACCCGGTACCGCGAGGGGCGGGTGCTCTTCGCCGGTGACGCGGCGCACCAGCAGATGCCGATCGGCGGCCAGGCCCTCAACCTCGGCCTCCAGGACGCCGTCAACCTCGGCTGGAAGCTGGCCGTCCAGGTCGCGCGCAAGGCGTCGGACGGCCTCCTCGACAGCTATCACGAGGAGCGGCACACGGTCGGGCAGCGGATCCTGACCAACATCAAGGCCCAGGCCATGCTGCTGCTCGGCGGCCCCGAGGTGGAGCCGGTGCGGGCGGTGGTCGGCGAACTCGTCGCGAGCCGCCGCGCGCGGGAGCACCTGGCGGGCATGGTCTCCGGCCTGGACGTGCGCTACGACGTCGGAGCGGGGCCGTCCCCGCTCCTGGGGGCCCGCCTCCCGCACACCGAAATCACCACACCCGAAGGCCCGGTGACGACGACGGCCCTGCTGCGCACCGGCCGCGGGCTGCTCATCGATCTACGGGCCGACCCGGAACAGCACACCGCTGTACGGGAGTTGAGCGAACCCTGGCACGACCGCGTCACCGTCACGGCGGCCCGCGCGTCCGGCACGGACCTCGACGACGCCGGCCTGGTCCTCGTACGCCCCGACGGCCATGTCGCCTGGACGGGCACCGAGGAAGACGGTCTGCGCGCCGCTCTGGAGCGCTGGTTCGGGACGACGCGAGCCGCGACATCAGCCGACCACAGGAGAAACAGCATGAGCAGGCTTGAAGGAAAGACAGCCCTGGTCACGGGATCGAGCCGCGGCATGGGCCGCGCGACGGCCCTGCGCCTCGCACGCGACGGCGCACTGGTCGCCGTGCACTACACCAGCAACAAGGAGGCCGCAGAGGAGACCGTCGCGACCATCGAGAAGGAGGGCGGCCGGGCCTTCGCGATCCGCGCCGAACTCGGCGTCCCGGGCGACGTGCACGAGCTGTTCCTGGGCCTGGAGGAGGGCCTCAAGGAGCGCACGGGATCAACGACGCTCGACATTTTGGTCAACAACGCCGGTGTCATGGGCGGTGTCGCCGCTGAGGAGACCACCCCGGAGGCGTTCGACCGCCTCTTCGCGGTCAACGCGCGGGCGCCGTTCTTCATCATCCAGCGGGCGCTGAAGAACCTGCCCAGCGGTGGCCGCATCATCAACATCTCCTCCGGCCTGACCCGGTGCGCCAACCCGTCCGAGATCGCCTACGCGATGACCAAGGGCGCGGTGGAGCAGCTCGCCCTGCACTTCGCCAAGCACCTGGGCCCGCGCAACATCACGATCAACAGCGTGGCGCCCGGCATCACCCGCAACGGCACCCCCGTGTTCGACATACCCGAGGCCGTCGAGCAGATGTCGGCCCTTTCCGCCTTCAACCGGGTGGGCGAGCCCGAGGACATCGCCGACGTCGTCGCCTTCCTCGCCTCCGACGAGGCCCGCTGGATCACCGGCTCCTTCGTGGACGCCACCGGTGGCACCCTCCTTGGCTGACGTGACCGCCGCGGCCACGGCCGGGCCCCGGGCCCCCGGGGCCTGGGGCCCGCGTCTGTGGGGGCTGCTGATCGTCCTCGCGGGCAACATGCTCATCGACGCCCTCGAGGTGTCGGTGATGGTGGTGGCCGTGCCGTCGATCGGCGCGGACCTGCGTCTGACACCCGCCGCCGCGCAGTGGACGATGACCGGATTCGCCGTCGGCTTCGGCGGTCTGATGCTGTTCGCGGGACGGGTCGTGGGCCTGCTCGGGCGGCGGCGCGTCTACCTGTGGGCGCTGTTCGGGTTCGCCGCCGCCTCGCTCGTCGCGGGGTTCGCGGGGGACCCGGCGACACTGCTCGCGACGCGCTTCGTCAAGGGATTCTGTGCGGCGCTGACCGCGCCGACCGGGCTCGCCATCATCGGTGCCACCTTCAGGGCGGGACCCGACCGGGACCGGGCCGTGTCGGTCTACACCCTCTTCGGCGGGTGCGGCTTCACGGCCGGGCTCATCCTTTCGGGCCTGCTCACCGAGGTGGACTGGCGCTGGACCATGGTGTTCCCCGCTCCGGTCGTGCTGGTGCTGCTCGTCGTCGGCAGGAAACTCATCCCCGCCGACGACGGCCCCGACCACGAACAGGACGTGGCAAAGCGGCAGTTGGACGTGGCGGGGGCACTCACCCTGACCGGAGGGCTGCTCGCCCTCGTCCTCACCGTCGTCACCCTCACGGAGCGGGGGTGGGCCGACGTACGAACATGGGGTGCCGCACTGGCGGCCCTCGTGCTCCTCGCGGCGTTCTGCCTCGCCGAACGGCGCGCGCGCCAACCGCTGGTACGTGCCTCGCTGCTGCGTCACGGGCCCCTGCTCCGGTCGGCCGTGGGCGCCGCCGCGCTCAACGGCTCGTTCCTCGGGCTGCTGTTCGTCGTCACCTACCAATGGCAGGCGGCGCAGGGATGGGGGCCGCTGCGCACGGGCCTCGCGCTGCTGCCCGCCAGCGCGCCCCTCGCCCTGACCGCCCTGTCGTCGGGCCGCATGGTCCAGCGCTTCGGCGCACCCCGGCTGATCGTCCTCGGCGCCACCGCGCCCCTCATCGGATACGTCCTGTACCTGCGGGACCCCGCGCACGCGACGTACACCACCGGAGTCCTGCCCACGCTGCTCCTGGTGGGGGCCGGCTTCGTGTGCGCCTTCGCGGCGCTCAACACCCAGGCGGTCGCGGGCGTCGCACCCGCCGAACGCGGCCCGGCCGTCGCGACCTACCAGACCGCCGTGCAGAGCGGCGCCGTCCTGGTGATCGCGCCGACCGCCGCGCTCCTGACGGCGTACGGCAGCCGCACGGCGATGGCCCTGGTGACCGGGGCCGGCGCCGTGGGGCTGCTCGCCGCACTGAGACCTCTTCGCCGATCGTGAAGGAGCATTGCCTTGCAACAGCTCGAAGAACTGCTCGACCTGAAAGAGAAGGCACTCGCGGGTCCGAGCGACAAAGCCACCGAGGCACAACACGCCAAGGGGAAACTCACCGCCCGCGAACGCATCGAACTCCTGCTGGACAAAGGTTCGTTCAACGAGATCGAGACCCTGCGCAGACACCGGGCCTCCGGCTTCGGCCTGGAGAACAAGAAGCCCCACACCGACGGCGTCGTCACCGGATGGGGCAACGTCCAGGGCCGCACGGTCTTCGTCTACGCCCATGACTTCCGCATCTTCGGCGGCGCGCTCGGAGAGGCGCACGCCGAGAAGATCCACAAGGTGATGGACCTGGCCGCGTCGGCCGGCGCCCCGCTCGTCTCGCTCAACGACGGCGCGGGGGCCCGCATCCAGGAGGGCGTCACCGCGCTCGCCGGATACGGAGGCATCTTCCGGCGCAACACACGCGCCTCCGGCGTCATCCCGCAGATCTCCGTGATGCTCGGCCCGTGCGCCGGGGGAGCGGCCTACTCGCCCGCCCTGACCGACTTCGTGTTCATGGTGCGCGAGACCTCACAGATGTTCATCACGGGACCGGACGTGGTGCGGGCGGTGACCGGCGAGGAGATCAGCCAGAACGGCCTGGGCGGCGCCGACGTGCACGCCGGTACCTCGGGCGTCGCGCACCTCGCGTACGACGACGAGGAGAGCTGCCTGGAGGACGTCCGCTATCTGCTCTCCCTGCTGCCCGCCAACAACCGTGAACTGTCGCCCGTGCAGCACAGCGACGACCCGGCCGACCGTGCGACGGACGCGCTCCTCGACATCGTGCCGAGCGAGCCGGGACGCTCGTACGACGTGCGCGAGGTCATCGAGGAGATCGTCGACGACGGCGAGTACTTCGAGGTGCACGCCGCCTGGGCGCCCAACCTGGTCTGCGCGCTGACCCGTCTGGACGGCCAAGTCGTCGGTGTCGTCGCCAACAACCCCAAGGCCATGGCCGGGGTCCTGGACATCGAGGCCTCGGAGAAGGGCGCGCGCTTCGTCCAGTTCTGCGACGCGTTCAACATCCCGCTGGTGACCCTGGTGGACGTGCCGGGCTTCCTGCCCGGCGTCGACCAGGAGCACAACGGCATCATCCGGCGCGGCGCCAAGCTGCTCTACGCCTACTGCAACGCGACGGTGCCGCGGATCTCCCTGGTGCTGCGCAAGGCCTACGGCGGCGCGTACATCGTGATGGACTCCCGCTCCATCGGCGCGGACCTGGCCCTCGCCTGGCCCAGCAACGAGATCGCCGTGATGGGCGCCGAGGGCGCCGCGAACGTCATCTTCCGCCGGGACATCGCCGCCGCCGACGACCCCGAAGCGCTGCGTCAGTCGAAGATCGAGGAGTACCGGGAGCAGCTCATGCACCCGTACTACGCCGCCGAGCGCGGCCTCGTCGACGACGTGATCGATCCGCGCGACACCCGCAGGGTGCTCACGAGCTCCCTGGCGATGCTCCGGGCCAAGCACGCCGACCTGCCGTCGCGGAAGCACGGAAACCCGCCGCAGTAGCGGCAGTTGGCGCCCGCGCCCCCACACCCCACCTCTTCCCGCCCCGCCCACGTACGAGAAGGACACACCCATGCCCGAAACCATCCTGGTCACCTGCGCCACCGGCAACGTCGGACCGCACGCTGTCGCCGAACTGCAGAAGGCCGGCGCCACCGTCCGCGCCCTGGTGCTCGAGGACGACCCGAACATCGGCCGCCTCCCCGAGGGCACCGAGATCCACTACGGGGATCTCGCCGACCCCGACAGCCTGGACGCCGCGCTCGACGGCGTCGACGGCGTCTTCTGGATGTGGCCGTTCTTCGCACTCGACGTCACCACCGCGCCCGCCGTGCTGCGCAAGATCGAGGCGCACGCGAGCCGTATCGCGGTCGTCTCATCGGTCGGCGTGCACATCGGCCTCGAACCGGTCGACAACAACTGCCACGCCTACCTGGAGTCGATCGTCGAGAAGACGAGCCTGGACTGGACGTTCCTGCGCACCACCGGCTTCCACGCCAACGCCCTCGGCTTCGCCGGCCAGATCCGCGAGGGCGGCGTCGTCCACTTCCCCTACGGCGCCGCGACCCGCACCTCCGTCCACGAGGGCGACCTCGCCGCCGTCGGCGCCGCCGCGCTGACCCAGGACGGCCACGCGGGCCAGAAGTACCTGGTGTCCGGGCCCGAGGAGCTCTCCCAGGAGGGTCAGGTCCGTGTGATCGGCGAGGTCATCGGGCGCGAGCTCGGCTGGCAGGACATCGAGCACGACGACGCCCGCCGGGCCATGGTCGACACCGGCTGGCCGCCCTCGTACGCGGACGGCGCACTCGACTACTTCGCCATGCTGACGAAGGAGCCCGAGGTCGGCTCCACGGTCGTCGCGGACGTCACCGGACGCCCCGCGCGCACCTTCCGCCAGTGGGTCCAGGAGCGACCGGACGCGTTCCGCTGAGCCCTCTCGCGGGAACCCGCTTTCCGCGCGGAATGCGACGCGTGACAGAACCTCACCGTCCGGTCCGGTCCGCGTCAATTCCAGGTGAAGTGTGTTGACGGGGTCGCCGCGCACCCAAGAGTCTTTAATCAGCCGCCCATGCTTATCGGCTGCCCTCGCATTTTCCTCGCAGGCCGGAATTCAAACCATCGGCGGCGCGGTCACAGCGGCTTCGCAATGAAGTCCCGCACTCTGGAGAAGAGTTAATGCGCGTCCTATTCATCAGCACTCCTTCCGCGAGCCATTTCACTCCGCTCGCGCCCCTCGCCTGGGCGCTGCGCGGCGCCGGACACGACGTGGTGGTGGCGGGACAGCCCGACATCGACGACGCCGTACGGGCCTCCGGGTTCGTCGGCCTGCAGACCGGAGCGGCGTTCGACGGCGAGGCCGTGCTGCTGCGGGGACTCGAACCGTGGCAGCGCCCGCTGCAGGTCCGCCCGCGTGAGCGGCTGCGGATCGAGGGCTATGCCCAGGCGTGGTCGGGTCACGCGGCGCGGGTGGTCCGGGGTCACCTGGACTTCGCGCGGGCCTACCGCCCCGATCTGATCGTCGGCGACCCGCTGGAGTACAGCACCCTCATCATCGGCCGGGCGCTCGACGTGCCCGTCGTGCACCACAGGTGGGGCGTCGACAGCCTGGCGGCGGCGGCGCGCGGCCTGGCCCGGGAGAACCTGCGGGAGCTGTGCGAGGAACTCGGCGTCGGCGCCCTGCCCGACCCGGCCGTCATCCTGGACCCCTGCCCGCCCTCGCTCCAGCAGCCGGGCGCCGAGCCGGGGCTGCCGGTCCGGCACGTGCCGTACAGCGCCAACTGGCGGCTGCCCGAGGACTTCCCCTGGGAGGCGCGGCAGGACGGCAGACGGCGCGTCGGCCTGTCGCTGGGCGGGACACCGCGCCTCAACGGAGCCGGGTTCGTCGTCCGGCTGCTGCGGGCCCTCGGCGAGATACCGGACATCGAGGTGCTCGCCACGCTGCCCGCGGACTTCCGCGGCCTGGTCGGCGAGGTGCCCGCCCACATCCGGTGCGTCGGCTCCGTGCCGCTCGGGCTGCTGCTCGACCAATGCGGGGCAGTGGTGCACCACGGCGGCTCCGGCACGTCCATGACGGCCACCCTCGCCGGACTGCCGCAGCTCGTGCTGCCGCAGATCGCCGACAACTTCGGCCACGGCGACCGCCTCGCCCACCTGGGCGCCGCCGTCTCGCTGGACACGGCCGAGACGCAGGACGCGCCCAAGCGGCTGCGGGACGCCCTGACCGACCTCCTGGACGACCCCCGGTACACCGAAGCGGCCGGGCGGCTGCGCGCCGAGATGCTGCTGATGCCCACGCCGGCCGGGGTCGTCGACGACCTGGCGAACCTCTGAGGACCTGGAGCACACGTGCGCATCACCGAGCTGGAGATCCCCGGCGCCTTCGTCATCGAACCCAACCATCTGCGGGACGAGCGGGGGTCGTTCCACGAAGCGCTGCGGACCGAGGAGTTGGAGAAGGCCGCGGGCCGCCCCTTCACCCCACGGCAGATCAACTACTCCGTGTCCCGGCGCAACACCCTGCGGGGCATCCACAGCGTCACCAACCCGCCGGGCCAGGCGAAGTTCGTCACCAGCGTCCGGGGCGTCCTGCGGGACATCCTGGTCGACCTGCGCCTCGGGTCGCCCACGTACGGGCGCCATGTGAGCAACGAACTGGACGCCGACGCGGGCACCTCGGTCTTCGTCCCCGAAGGCGTCGGACACGGCTTTCTCACCCTCACCGAGGACGCCTGCATCTGCTACGTCCTCTCCACCGCCCATGTCCCGGGCACCCAGGTCGACATCGATCCGCTCGACCCCGAACTCGCCCTGCCCTGGGGCTTCACGGAGCCGCCGCTCATCTCCGACAAGGACGCCAAGGCGCCGACGGCGGCACAGGCGGCAGCCGCCGGCCTGCTCATGCCCTATGAACCCCACAAACCCTACGTATAGGCGCGGCGGCGGAATTCAACCGGAATTCCGTCGGAATTCAGCCACAAGCGAGAACCGCCCCAAGCGGGCACCGCAATGAGGAGGACATCTTCATGAAGGCCCTGGTGTTGTCGGGCGGGTCGGGCACCCGCCTGCGCCCGTTCAGTTACTCGATGCCCAAACAGCTCATTCCGATAGCCAACAAGCCGGTTCTCCAGCACGTCCTGGAGAACATCCGGGACCTCGGCGTCACCGAGATCGGCGTCATCGTCGGCGGCGGCGCCCAGCAGATCGAGGCGGCCGTCGGTGACGGATCGGCGCTCGGCGTGCGCATCACGTACATCCCGCAGGAGAACCCGACCGGACTCGCCGCCTGCGTCTCGCTCGCCCGGCCCTTCCTCGGGGACGACGACTTCGTGATGTACCTCGGCGACAACATGCTCCCCGAGGGCGTGGGGGAGATCTCGGCACAGTTCGCCGCGGACCGCCCCGCGGCCCAGGTGGTCGTCTACAAGGTGGCCGACCCCACCGCGTTCGGTGTCGCCGAGCTCGACTCCGAGGGCCGGGTGACCCGCCTGGTGGAGAAGCCCAAGCAGCCCCGCAGTGATCTCGCCCTGATCGGCGTGTACTTCTTCACGCCGGCCATCCACAAGGCCGTCGCCTCCATCGAGCCCAGCGCACGCGGCGAACTGGAGATCACCGACGCCATCCAGTGGCTCCTCACCCACGGCGCCGACGTGCGCGCCAGCCAGTACGAGGGCTACTGGAAGGACACCGGCCGCGTCGACGACGTACTGGCGTGCAACCGCAAGCTCCTCGACGACGTGAAGCCCGACGTCGTGGGCGAGGTCGACGCCACGAGCGTCATCACCGGCCAGGTCGTCGTGGAGGCCGGTGCCCGCATCGTCCGCTCCACCGTCGAGGGCCCGGCGATCATCGGCGCCGGAACGCTGGTGGAGGACAGCCGCGTCGGCCCGTACACGTCCATCGGCAAGGACTGCGTCCTGCGCGGCACCCACATGGACGAATCCATCGCCCTCGACGGCGCGACGGTCACCGAGGTCCGTGGTCTGCACGGTTCGGTGATCGGAAGGTCCGCGACCGTCGGACAGGCGGCCCAGCACCGGCTCGTTGTCGGTGACCACACCAGCGTAGAGGTGGCAGCAGCATGAAGGTCCTGGTCACAGGTGGCGCCGGATTCATCGGCTCGCACTATGTACGCACGCTTCTGCAGGACGAGTACGCGGGCTGGGAGGGCGCCCAGGTCACCGTCGTCGACAAGCTCACCTACGCGGGCAACCGCGAGAGCCTGCCGGCGAACGACCCCCGGCTGACGTTCGTCCAGGGCGACATCCTCGACGGCGACCTGCTGCGCCAGTTGCTGCCCGGCCATGACGCCGTGGTGCACTTCGCGGCCGAGTCGCACGTCGACCGCTCCCTGGAGTCGGCCGCGGAGTTCGTCCGCACGAACGTGCTCGGCACCCAGTCCCTGCTCGAAGCGGTCCTGGCCAGCGGCGTCGAGCGTGTCGTGCACGTCTCCACCGACGAGGTGTACGGCTCCATCGACGAGGGCTCCTGGACCGAGACCTGGCCTCTGGCGCCCAACTCCCCGTACGCCGCCTCCAAGGCCGCGTCCGACCTGGTCGCCCGCTCGTACTGGCGCACCCACGGGATCGACCTGTCGATCACCCGCTGCTCCAACAACTACGGGCCCTACCAGCACCCCGAGAAGCTCATCCCGCTCTTCGTGACCAACCTGCTGGCCGGCCTCACCGTGCCGCTCTACGGAGAGGGCGCCAACGTACGCGAGTGGCTGCACGTCGACGACCACTGCCGCGCGATCGACCTCGTCCTGAACAAGGGCCAGGCCGGCGAGGTCTACAACGTCGGCGGCGGCAACGAACGCACCAACCGCGCCATCACCGAGCGGCTGCTCGAACTCACCGGCAGGGACTGGACGAGCGTGCGCCGCGTCGCCGACCGCAAGGCGCACGACCTGCGCTACTCGCTCGACGAGACCAAGATCGCCGAACACCTCGGCTACGAGCCGCGCGTCTCCTTCGAGCAGGGCCTCGCCGACACCGTCGACTGGTACCGCGAGAACACCGACTGGTGGCAGCACTCCAAGGCGATCGCGGCGAACCGGGCATGACGGAGCATCACCTCAGGAAGGGCACAACAGCATGAGCGTGCACAAGGAACTCGTCATGGACGAAGTCCGCAAGTACCACCGGGACATCCAGGACGACAGGGGCTTCGTCCCCGGAACCACCGAGATCTGGCCGTCCGGCGCAGTCCTGGACGAGGAGGACCGGCTCGCCCTGGTCGAGGCCGCCCTGGACATGCGGATCGCGGCGGGGCGAAGCTCCCGCAAGTTCGAGTCGCAGTTCGCGCGCAAGCTCAAGCGGCGCAAGGCCCATCTGACGAACTCCGGGTCGTCGGCCAACCTGCTCGCCACCACGGCCCTCACCTCGCACCTCCTGGAGGACCGGCGGCTGCGCCCCGGCGACGAGGTCATCACGGTCGCCGCGGGCTTCCCCACGACCGTCAACCCGATCCTGCAGAACGGTCTGATACCGGTCTTCGTCGACGTCGAGCTCGGCACGTACAACACGACGGCCGACCGGGTGGCCCAGGCCATCGGTCCCAAGACCCGCGCCATCATCATCGCGCACGCCCTCGGCAACCCCTTCGAGGTCGCCGAGATCGCCCAACTCGCGGAAGACCACGACCTGTTCTTCATCGAGGACAACTGCGACGCGGTCGGCTCGACCTACGACGGGCAGCTCACCGGCACGTTCAGCGACATGACGACCGTCAGCTTCTACCCCGCACACCACCTGACGATGGGCGAGGGCGGCTGCGTCCTCACCTCGAACCTGGCGCTCGCCCGGATCGTGGAGTCGCTGCGCGACTGGGGCCGTGACTGCTGGTGCGAGCCGGGCGAGAGCAACAAGTGCCTCAAGCGGTTCAAGTACCAGATGGGCACGCTGCCCGCCGGCTACGACCACAAGTACATTTTCTCGCACGTCGGCTACAACCTGAAGGCCACCGACCTGCAGGCCGCGCTCGGCCTGACCCAGCTGGCCAAGCTCGACGACTTCTGCGCCGCGCGCCGCAAGAACTTCAAGCAGCTGTACGACGGCCTCGACGGCCTCCCGCATCTGCTGCTTCCGCGGGCCACCCCGCGCAGCGACCCGAGCTGGTTCGGCTTCGCCCTCACCGTGTCGCCCGAAGCGCCCTTCAGCCGCGCCGAGTTGGTGGACTTCCTGGAGGGCCGCAAGATCGGCACCCGCCGTCTCTTCGCCGGCAACCTCACCCGCCACCCGGCCTACATAGGCCAGCCGCACCGTGTCGTCGGCGAGCTGACCAACAGCGACATCATCACGGAGCAGACCTTCTGGATCGGGGTCTACCCCGGCCTGACCGAGGAGATGCTCGACTACGTCGTCTCCTCGATCAAGGAATTCGTGGGAGCCCGTGGATGACCATGGAAATCGTCGGAAACGGTTTTCTCGCCCGGAACCTCCGGCCCATCGCCGACCGGCACCCCGACACCGCCGTCCTCGCGGCCGGTGTCTCCTGGGCCGGCGGCACCTCGGACGACGACTTCGCCCGGGAGTCCGCACTCCTTGACGAGGTCGCCGAGCGGTGCCGGACCACCGGACGCCGGCTCCTGTTCTTCTCCACCGCGTCCACGGGGATGTACGGAGAAGGGGGCGGCACGGGACGCGAGGACGGCCCGATCACCCCCTGCACCCCCTACGGGGCTCACAAGTTCGCACTGGAGCAGCGGCTCAAGGCCTCAGGAGCGGACTACCTCATCCTGCGCCTGGGTCACCTGGTGGGGCCGGGACAGCCGCCGCACCAACTGATGCCCTCGCTGCTCCGGCAGGTCCTGGAGGGCGCGGTCCGCGTCCACCGGGGCGCCACCCGCGACCTCATCGACGTCGCGGACGTGGTCACCGTCATCGACTGCCTCCTGGAACGCGGCGTACGCGGCGAGACCGTCAACGTGGCGTCGGGGGAGGCGGTGCCGGTGGACCACATCGTCGACCACCTTCAGGAGCGGCTCGGCCTCGACGTCGAGCGCGAGTACCGCGACGCCGGGGCACACCACGTCATCTGCACGGAGAAGCTGCGGCGCCTCGTGCCCGAGACGGCCCGGCTCGGCTTCACGCCGACGTACTACCGGCAGGTCCTCGACGCCTTCCTCGACTCCGCGGGCGCCGTCCGCGGGACCGGCGCACCCACCACCGCCGACCGCGCCACCGTACCCACCGCTTCCTGACGCGCGCCTTTTGCCCCTGATCCGCAAGGAGTGAGCCCCATGTACGCCCCACCCGGCAGGCCGACCCCCCGGCCGACCACGCTGACGTCGCGCGACGACCCGGCCGTCGCCCACCGCATGGCGCGGTCGGCCGCGACGGCACAGGGCGCGCGGCTGCGCACCGACGACTTCGCCGACTGGCTGGACGAGCGGCGCCGCGCGCACCACTTCAAGGTCGAACGCATACCCTTCAGCGGCCTGGACGGCTGGTCCTTCGAGGCCGCCACCGGGAACCTCGTGCACCGCAGCGGCCGGTTCTTCACCGTCGAGGGCCTGCACGTCACCCGCGACACCGGTCCGCACCGCGAGTGGTACCAGCCCACCATCAAGCAGCCCGAGGTGGGCATCCTCGGCCTGCTCGTCAAGGAGTTCGACGGGGTCCTGCACTTCCTGATGCAGGCCAAGATGGAACCCGGCAACCGCAACCTGCTCCAGCTCTCGCCGACCGTCCAGGCCACCCGCAGCAACTACACCAAGGTCCACAAGGGCGCCGACGTGAAGTACATCGAGTACTTCACGCAGCCGGACCGCGGCCGGGTGATCGCCGACTCGCTGCAGTCCGAGCACGGCGCCTGGTTCTTCCGCAAGAGCAACCGCAACATGATCGTCGAGGCCGTCGACGACGTTCCGCTCGACCCGGACTTCTGCTGGCTGACCCTCGGCCAGATCGGCGAGCTCCTGCACCGCGACAACGTCATCAACATGGACACCAGAACCGTCCTCGCCTGCGCGCCGCTGCCCCAGGAGGACGAGGGCGCCCTGCACTCGGACACCGACGTCCTGTCCTGGTTCACCGCCGAGCGCGCCCGCCACGACGTCCACGCGGAACGCGTTCCGCTGGACGAGGCGAGCGGCTGGAAGCGCGGGGACATGTCCATCGACCACGAGGAGGGCCGCTACTTCAGCGTGGTGGCCCTGCGCGTGGAGGCCGGCAGCCGGGAAGTGACCAGCTGGACCCAACCGGTGTTCGAACCGCACGGCCTCGGCGTCACCGCCTTCGTGACGCGCACCATCGGCGGAGTGCCGCACGTCCTGATGGAGGCGCGCGTCGAGGGCGGCCTCCTGGACACGGTGGAACTCGCGCCCACCGTCATGCACACCCCCGACAACTACGCCTATCTGGAGGGCGAATACCGCCCGCCCTTCCTCGACGTGGTCCTGGCCGCGACCCCCTCGCAGATCCGTTACGAGGCGGTGCACTCGGAGGAGGGCGGCCGCTTCCTCAATGCCGAGAGCCGCTACCTCATCGTCGAGGCGGACGAGGAGAAGGTGCCCGCGGAAGCGCCCCCCGGCTACCGCTGGATCGCCCGCGACCAGCTCAACTCCCTGGCCCGGCACGGCCATTACCTCAACGTCCAGGCCCGCACGCTGCTCCTGTGCCTCAACGCACTCGCGGGACGGTCGTGATGGGTGATCAGAAGGGCGGGATACGGGTCGGTCTGCTGGGCTGCGCGGACATCGCCCGACGGCGTGTGCTGCCCGCCATGGCGGCCACGGACGGCATCCGGATCACCGCGATCGCCAGCCGGGACGCGGGCAGGGCCGAGGAACTCGCCGGGACCTACGACGCCGAGCCCGTGCACGGCTACCAGCGGCTCCTCGACCGCGACGACATCGACGCGGTCTACCTCCCGCTGCCCGCCGCCCTGCACGCGGAGTGGACCGAGGCGGCATTGCGCGCGGGAAAGCACGTACTGGCCGAGAAACCGTTGACGACCGACCTGGAGAGCTCCCGCCGGCTCGTCACGCTGGCGCGGGAGTCGGGGCTCTTCATGATGGAGAACGTGATGTTCGTCCATCATCCGCTGCACGACGCGGTGCTCAAGCTCGTCGCCGACGGCACGATCGGCGAACTGCGGGCGTTCCAGGCCGCGTTCGCCATCCCGCGCCTGCCGGACGACGACATCAGGCACCGCGCCGACCTGGGCGGCGGCGCCCTCTGGGACACGGGCGTCTATCCGGTCCGGGCCGCCCTGCACTTCCTGGGCGACGGCCTCGACGTCCGTGGCGCGCTGCTCGGCCGGGGCCAGGGCCGCGAGGTGGACACCGCGGGGCAGGCCCTCCTGGGCACGCCCGGCGGCATCGGCGCCCGGCTGGTCTTCGGTCTCGACCACGCCTACCGGTCCTCCTACGAACTGTGGGGGAGCGAGGGCCGCATCACGGTGGAGCGCGCCTTCACGCCGCCCGCGGATTTCGTGCCGGAGATCCGCGTCGAGCGCCGCTCCGGTACGGAAGTGATCCAACTGCCGCCCGCGGACCAGGTCGCCCGCACGGTCGCGGCCTTCAGGGACGGCGTACGCGCGCGGTCCACGCCTGATCCCGTGTGCCTGCGGCAGGCGGAGCTCCTGGACGGGGTGCGGCGGGCGGCCGGCTCGTCGGCCTAGCGGCCGGGGCCGGGTGGCCGGCCCTTCACTGCCGCCGTCAACCACGCATGTTCCAGCGCACGTTGCTACCGCCTCCGGAAAGGGCGACTACCTTGAAGCAGAACGAGATCCGCCGCCTGGACCGGGTGATCATCCGTTTCGCGGGTGACTCGGGTGACGGCATGCAGCTCACCGGTGACCGGTTCACTTCGGAGACGGCGTCCTTCGGGAACGACCTCTCGACACTGCCGAACTTTCCCGCCGAGATCCGTGCTCCTGCCGGGACACTGCCGGGTGTCTCCTCCTTTCAGCTGCATTTCGCCGACCACGACATCCTTACGCCGGGCGACGCGCCGAACGTTCTGGTCGCGATGAATCCGGCGGCGCTGAAGGCGAACATCGCCGATGTGCCACGCGGGGCCGAGATCATCGTCAACACCGACGAGTTCACGCCGCGCGCGATGCAGAAGGTCGGTTTCGCCGAATCCCCCCTGGCCGACGGGTCGTTGGACGCCTTCCAGGTGCATCCGGTGCCGCTGACTACGCTGACGGTCGAGGCGCTGAAGTCACACGGCCTGTCCCGCAAGGACGCGGGGCGCAGCAAGAACATGTTCGCGCTGGGTCTGCTGTCGTGGATGTACCACCGGCCGACCGAGGGCACGGAGAAGTTCCTGCGGACGAAGTTCGCCAAGAAGCCGGAGATCGCCGAGGCCAACATCGCCGCGTTCAGAGCGGGCTGGAACTTCGGTGAGACGACCGAGGATTTCGCCGTCTCGTACGAGGTCGCCCCGGCGACCAGCGCGTTCCCCCCTGGGTCCTACCGCAACATCTCCGGCAATCTCGCCCTCTCGTACGGGCTGATCGCGGCGGGCCGGCAGGCGGATCTGCCGCTCTACCTGGGCTCGTATCCGATCACGCCGGCCTCGGACATCCTGCACGAGCTGAGCAAGCACAAGAACTTCGGTGTGCGCACCTTCCAGGCCGAGGACGAGATCGCGGGCATCGGGGCGGCGCTGGGCGCGGCGTTCGGCGGCTCGCTCGCGGTGACCACGACCTCGGGTCCGGGTGTGGCGCTGAAGTCGGAGACGATCGGTCTCGCGGTCTCGCTTGAGCTGCCGCTGCTGATCGTGGACATCCAGCGCGGCGGTCCCTCGACGGGTCTGCCGACCAAGACCGAGCAGGCCGACCTGCTGCAGGCCATGTTCGGGCGCAACGGCGAGGCTCCGGTGCCGATCGTGGCGCCCAGGACCCCGGCGGACTGCTTCGACGCCGCCCTCGAAGCGGCACGGATCGCGGTCACCTACCGCACCCCGGTGTTCCTGCTGAGCGACGGCTACCTGGCCAACGGCTCCGAGCCGTGGCGGGTGCCCGGGGAGGACGAGCTGCCGGATCTCCGGGTCGCCTTCGCCTCGGGGACGAACCATGTCCTGGAGGACGGCACCGAGGTCTTCTGGCCCTACAAGCGCGACCCGGAGACTCTTGCCCGCCCCTGGGCGATCCCCGGCACGCCCGGTCTCGAACACCGCATCGGCGGCATCGAGAAGCAGGACGGCACCGGCAACATCTCGTACGACCCGGCCAACCACGACTTCATGGTCCGCACCCGCCAAGCCAAGGTCGACGGCATTCAGGTCCCGGAGGTCACTGTCGATGACCCGGGCGACGATGCCAAGTTGCTCGTCCTGGGCTGGGGTTCGACCTACGGGCCCATCACCGCGGCGGTACGCCGGCTACGGGCGGACGGCGAGAGCGTGGCGCAGGCCCATCTGACCCACCTCAACCCCTTCCCGCACAACTTGGGCGAGGTGCTGCGGGCCTACGACCGTGTGGTGATCCCGGAGATGAACCTGGGCCAGCTCGCCACGCTCATCCGTGCCAAGTACCTCGTGGACGCCCAGTCCTTCACGCAGGTCAACGGGATGCCGTTCAAGGCCGAGCAGCTCGCCACCGCCCTCAAGGAGGCCGCACGCCATGCCCACTGAGGCCCTCACCCTCATCCCCAAGGCCGACCTGCCCCTGACCGCCAAGGACTTCAAGTCCGATCAGGAGGTGCGTTGGTGCCCCGGCTGCGGTGACTACGCCGTTCTGGCCGCCGTGCAGGGCTTCATGCCCGAGCTCGGCCTGGCCAAGGAGAACATCGTCTTCGTCTCGGGCATCGGCTGCTCCAGCCGCTTCCCGTACTACATGAACACCTACGGGATGCACTCCATCCACGGCCGCGCCCCGGCCATCGCCACCGGACTCGCCTCCTCCCGGCGGGACCTGAGCGTGTGGGTGGTCACCGGAGACGGCGACGCGCTGTCCATCGGCGGCAACCACCTCATCCACGCCCTGCGCCGCAACGTCAACCTCAAGATCCTGCTGTTCAACAACCGGATCTACGGCCTGACCAAGGGTCAGTACTCCCCGACCTCCGAGGTCGGCAAGATCACCAAGTCGACGCCGATGGGCTCCCTGGACGCGCCCTTCAACCCGGTCTCACTCGCGATCGGCGCGGAGGCGAGCTTCGTGGCGCGGACCGTGGACTCCGACCGCAAGCACCTCACCTCGGTGCTGCGCGAGGCCGCCGAGCACCCCGGCACCGCGCTGGTGGAGATCTACCAGAACTGCAACATCTTCAACGACGGCGCCTTCGAGGTCCTCAAGGACAAGCAGCAGGCCGAGGAGGCGGTCATCCGCCTGGAACACGGGCAGCCGATCCGCTTCGGGGCGGACCGTGCCAAAGGCGTCGTACGTGACCCCGCGACCGGCGACCTCAAAGTTGTCCCGGTCACCTCTGAGACCGAGTCACACATCCTCATCCACGACGCGCACTCGACCTCCCCGACGCTGGCCTTCGCGCTCTCCCGCCTCGCCGATCCCGACACCCTGCACCACACCCCGATCGGCGTCTTCCGCGACGTCGAGCGCCCGGTCTACGACACCCTCATGTCCGACCAGCTCGACAGCGCCATCGAGCAGAACGGCAAGGGCGACCTGGCCACCCTCCTCGCCGGCAACGACACGTGGACCGTCGTCGGCTGACCGCAGCCCAATGCAGCCCCGTACAGAACTATTTCGAGTACAGCTTGACCTGAACCGCGCTTCAGGTTGGAAGGTGGATACATGAAGCCGAGCGAAACAACCCCCCGCCGTGTCGAATTCTTCTACGACCTTGTCTGTGTTCATTCCTATCTCGGGTTCGCCCGGTTCTCCGCGGCCGTCGAGCGGTATCGCGAGAAGGGCGGGGAGGTCGAGGTCGTCTTCCGTCCGTTCCATCTGTCGTCGGACGAACCGGCGACCGGGCGCCCGTTGTTCGAGGTGCACCGAGACGCCTTCGGCGAGGAAAGGGCCAAGGCCATTTCCAAGGACCGGTCCTTCGGCGCGGAGGACGGTCTCGACGTGCACTTCGACCGGGCCATCTTCACCAACACGGGCGCCGGACACCGCCTGGTGCTCGCGGCGGCGGAGCAGGGCAAGGGCGAGCAGATGGTGGAGCGGTTGTTCCGCGCCTATTTCACCGACGGGGTGAACATCGCCGAACCCGAGACGTTGCGACGCCTCGCGGACGAGGTCGGGGTTCTGCCGGCCGAGGTGGGCGACGAGGTGCTGGACGCACAACTTTCCCGCGTGCGCGAGGAAAAGGTGAGCTCCGTGCCGCTGTTCCTCTTCGACGACGGCGCGCGAATTTCGGGAGCGCAGGCGGTCGAGGAGTTCTCGGGAGCACTGGAGAGAGGCACGCACAGCAACTGAGCCGATTGTTCGGCTGAGCACACTCAATAACGCAACAACACACGCGACACACGCAGCGGGTTGCGCCCGGGAAAACCGCGCCACCCCCAGCGTTTCGGGCCCCGACAAACACCCCACCCCCCCCCCACCCCCCACAACAACCCTGGAGGGACCACCAGCCCGCCACCCACCAGA